>JAGVKQ010000024.1 GCA_020050435.1 Candidatus Caenarcanales bacterium | reverse complement strand
GTGAATTAAGAACTGCTGAGCAATTCTGGAATCAAATCGTTTCAGAAAACAAAAATGCTCAACAAAAAACTGCAGAAATGTTCAAGCCAGCTGGTTAATTACACTAACTGTCCTTGTCCTATTATTAAAAAGAAGAAGGGGCGCGAAAGCGTCTCTTTTTTTGTATTTATAACTGAAAAGCTCATTGCAATGAGATTCTACTCCTATCCTCTATTTAATTTAGTACTAATTTCTTATTTCTTCATAACTTTGTTTTAACAGAAACATGGGTTAATAGTAATGTTCGCACACAGCGAATAAATCAATCACTATAGTTTTTCTGCCTACAGGCAAAAAAAACTATTCTCAAAAACCTCATCTATTTTATGTAGGATTAACTTCTTATTTTTTGTTTTTTATAACTATCCCTTAAAGACTACCCTATTTAATATACTCAAAGAAATTGAGAGTTAAATTTTTATATTAAAAGGAGGTAGTTTTTATGTTTATATTAAGTGTGGTTCTCATACCATTAACAGGTAACAATACTTCGAACAACCCTACAGAACGTCTTGCTGAAATCAGAGGTAAAATATCTTCTGCAGAACAAAGAGTGCGTGATTTAGAAGCACTTCTTACTGCTTTTATTCTTCAAGCAGACCCAGGGATAGTAGTCACCGGTGTTAATAATGACCTTAAAGAAGGTGACGCTAATGAAGTAAGACAAGAATTATATAGAGCTAGAGCTTATGAAGGTGAATTAAGAACGGGTGAGCAATTCTGGAATCAAATCGTTTCAGAAAACAAAAATGCTCAACAAAAAACTGCAGAAATGTTCAAGCCAGCTGGTTAATTATATTAACCGCTCTTGGCAGATTCGAAAGAAAAAGAAGAAGAGGTGCCGAAAGGTGCCTCTTTTTTTTGCCTTTAAAAGATAGTACTAATATCTCACTGTCACCATAACTTTGCATTAACTAAATGCAGGTTTAATACCTATGTTCGTACACAACGAATAAATCAGTCCCTATAGCTAATCAAGGAGAAAACCTATGCCAAGTGTAAATTTTATAAATCCAGTATCAGAATTAGCATCAGCTCAACAAGGTGTATCACAAGCACAGCAAGATGAAACTTTTGCAGAGCAACTAACAAACTTAGCTGTTCTAGGTTATGGTGACCCATATGCAGCAAGGCAAATACTTGCAGTATCAAGAGCTATGATGGGTAATCAAGCACAAAAAGAACAGTTTTGGTTAGATGTCGTTAAGCAAGAAAAAGAAGGCATGAAAAAAGCTTGGGAATTAATTAAAGAGTAATTTACTAACAGGAAGGTAAAAAAAACAATGTACGTATCAGAACCAATATCATTAACTGCAATGTATATAGAAAATGATTCTTTGGAGAATAAATACAAAGGATTATTAACTGCAAATTTTCAGGATTACCTCGACTCCTTTAAAATGGGAGCTGAGCTTGAATTGAAATCAGCAAAATTGAAAGCAAAGTTTGCTGCACTAGGTTCAGGACTTGGAATTGGTGCAGGTGCTATGGGTGGTCCAGCTGGAATGGCTCTTGGATACTCTATAGGAAATGTTATAGGTAAATATGCTGGTTCTGCCACAGCTAATAAACTTTATGGTCAAGCAATAGAAGATGTAGCTGAGATTTCTTTAGAATCAAAACAAAGACATGCTCAAATTGCTTCTTATATTGCCCACTTAGGTCAAATAAGTTCAGGTATTACAACCTTACGTGAAAATGAGAACAAACGTAAGAAAGATGATTTACAAGCAATGCAAGTGTGATAAAAAAATAAGTCCCCTACTTGTAGAGACGTTGCGCGCAACGTCTCTACTTTTTTTTTGCAAGCCCCTTAAAACCGCCCCTTACTTGTTTTTACATAGGATTTTACGTAAATTTGATAGATTTTGCTGTTTTTACCCACCTTAAAAAGATTTAATAATTGAGCTATCAAATTTTTTTAGGGTCATGCTTTATATACTCAGAGAACATTAGTTAAGGTTAAATGAAGATTAACAAATTAGGGTAAAATAAAGAAAAGAGGTAGTTATGGGAATGGAATTTGATTCAAGTGGTGTAAGTGGTGCAGGTAAAGCACAAACATCAAAAGTAGAACCTAATGCTCCTAAGGATGTAAAGGCTAAAGAACTTCCTCCTACAGTAAGTAAACCTGGAGCAGAATTTGTAGCCAATAATGAAGTTAAAGAAGCTGGAAAAATATCATTAGCTGAGTCTCTAGGAATTAAGGTAGAAGATGCAGCGGTTCTTGCCTCTGTTGCTGAGTTCTTAGGTTTTGGTAGAAAAGGTGGAACAGTAAAGCCTTTTGATATTGCAGCTGCAGATCTCACAAAACGAACATTAGATGCCTAATATTTTATGTCCTCAGTAAATAGAAAATTAATTGAAGAATACTACCAACAAGATTGGGCAGGTGTTATTTCATCTCAAGGTATTGAAACACTTATAGAAGCTACATGCAAAGCTTTTAAATTAAATCTTGGTGCAGATATTTCTGCCCAGAGAGGAAAGATTCAACCACATAATTTAGGACAGGGCTGATAAGGCTTCGCTAGAATATTATCATTATGCAGAATAATGAGGCTTATCAAGAAATTCGAGAAAAAGCAATAGAAGTTATTCTTGGTTTTAAACCCTCTGAAAAAACAGATAAAAAAGTAGCAGATGAAATCTTACGCCTAAAGGGTGACTTAAGAAAAACAATTGTAATGCTCCCTCAAAGAGAGAAAGAGATTCTAGAGCTTAGATATTTTGAAAATCTTTCATATGATGAAATTGCAAAAAGGACAGGAAAAGACACAAAAGAAATATATGACATCATTCAATCAGGAGCCGATCTTGTAAATAAAACAATAAAAGTAAATCTAATAAGCAGCACAAAACAAACAGTTAAAACTCCAGATACAAAACAACAAGTAAAAACCAACACGGCTCCACAACCCCCTTCTCAAGGAGCAGCAATAATAGCAGGAATAATAGCACTAGCAATTATTGTTGGGTTTTTCTTTGGATTATGGTTCTTATTTCAAAACCTAGTACTTAAAAATCTCCCTGTTATAACTAGCTATGCTTCATCTGCTTATTCCTATGTAATGGAAAAAGCAACAACCTTAAATAAAAATGGTTCAAAGAGTAAAACAGCAAATCAAACAAAAATTAAGCCTTCAATAAACTCATTTAAAATCATAGGCTCAAGCAGTCTATCTTTCCTATCAAGTAAATTAAAAAATGCTTTCAATCTGGACAACCCAAAACTAAAAATAAATATAGTATCTTCAAACTCTGACGAGGGACTTAATTCACTTATAAATGGAGAAACAGACATAGCCACTTCCAGTCGACCAGTTTCCTTCTCAGATGAGAAGAAAGCTGCAAAGAATAATATACAACTGCTTGAAACAAGAGTTGCTATTGATGCTCTAGTCTTTATCGTAAATAAAAAAAATCCTATCAATGAAATAGACCTTAGCACCTTACAACAAATATTTAACTGTCAAGTTACAAACTGGAGCAGTTTATCTACTCTTGATAAAGCTATTCTCCCTTTAGCCAGAGCAGGTGGCAGTGGTACAAATGAATTCGTAATAAGCAGAATATTAGAAGGACAGGATTTTCCAGAAACAGTACAAAAAAAGATTTCAACCAAAGAAATCATTAACACAATATCTGAAGATATAGGAGCTGTAGGATTTATAAATTCATCTAGCTTTCCATTTAACAATGAAAATATTAAATACTTAAAAATAAGAAATTATGAAGGCGCAAATGCCGTTTCACCCTTTACCGGAGAAATGCTAAATGAGAAAGCCTTAAGGTATGGAGATTATCCACTGGCTCATTATTTATATTTAATAACTTCTTCAAATAGTAAGGAAGATGCAAAAAGTTTTGTAGAATGGGCTGCCAGCACAAAAGGACAAGAAGTAGTAAGGTCAGCAGGACTTATACCTCTAGAAGGAGAATGATATGAAGGTTGGAGAAAACATTTCTTTTGAAGTAGAAGTAAAAAAATATGCACCTCATCATTATGCTGGTGCATCTCTTGATTTTAATCCTATTCACATAGATAGTGACTTTGCAAAAAAAGTAGGACTACCTGGAAATATTTTACATGGTCTTTGCACAATGGCTTATGTCTACAGAGGAGTAATGGGCTCAAAAGACCCATCTAAAATAAAAAAGCTTAGAGTGAGATTTAAACAACCTGTTTTGCCATTAGAAAAACTAACTATTAAAGGTGAGGTTACAGGAGTAGAAGGAAATCTTGCGGGAATTGATTTATCAGTTGAAAATCAAAAAAATGAACAGGTTATTAGTAATGGTTTTGCTGTAATTGATACTTTATAAATGCTGTGATTGACACTTTATAAACATCCTAATTTCAATTTGTTCGCAGACCCGGAATTTTTTGCTTGCCTTCCAATCCAGGTGTTCGGCTGCACAAAAATTGGGTCTGCTCACTTTAAATTGAAATCATGGTTATTTTAAAGCACTATTTGCAAGATCATCAGCCTTAGAATTTTCTTCCCTACGTACATGACTAATTTTAAATGATGGTATTTTTGCTATAAGAGAGCTTACTTTTTCATGTAGTTCTTTTATATTTGCATCTTTTACTTTATAAAGTTTATTTACTTGCTTAACGACTAGTTCACTGTCTGACAAGACTTCAATATTTTTATATCCGTTTTCAAGACTAATTTCTAAAGCTCTAATTAAAGCCGTATATTCTGCAAAGTTATTTGTCTGGATGCCCAGAGCCTCAGCAACTTCTTTCAGGAGTTCACCTTTCTTTCCCTTATTACCTTTATAGAAAGCCATGCCAATAGAAGCAGGTCCCGGATTACCTTTAGAAGCACCATCAATATTTACAATAACAGAATCAGCAGACTTTTCTTTAACAATAGAAATGCTATTCAAATCATCAACAAATAAAACATTATTAATATTTTTCTTTTTATAAAGTTGTTCAAGAAAAGAGTTTCCAGTAATAAAAAGTGAGTTGGTTGCTAGAAAACCCTGATCATCTTCTTTATTTACATGGCTAAGCAATTCAACGCTAAAACCTAACTTTAATTCTTTTAAAAATGCAGTGTTGTTTTCTTTTAAATCATTAGTAAGAATGATTTGTTTAACAGACGACCCCACTTGTTCTAATATAGAAACTTTCTGTTTTAAAATAGACGAGGATAAATAAGATTGACATTCTAATATTGTTTTATTGATTACATCAGATAATAAATTATCTAACTCTGAAAAGCTTTTTTCCGGGAAAATGGATATTAGTTTTGTCGAAACCAAAAAATGAAAATTATTGGCTGGCATTATAAAAAGTGGAGAAGAAGGGTCAATTGCACCAGTTTCAGGATTTACTTGAAAAGATTTAATCGATTCATTCCTAATTTGCTCAAACTTTGTCCAATTATCAGTAGTACCCTCAGCAATTTTTTGAGCTATTGAGGCAACTATCCTTATCCAGTAAGACTCAATATCTAAAAACAATGAGTCTCTATCCCAGATGATTGAAGCACATTCATATTCTTTTTCTTTGTATTTTAACTTGATAGACATTTGTATCTTTTATTTTAACAGGGATATATGCTAGTGTAATAAACGACATATGAAACAGAAATATAAAACTTTAGCTATAGTAGGTAGACCAAATGTAGGCAAATCTACTCTTTTCAACAGGTTATTAAAAGAAAGAAAATCCATTGTAGATGATCTTCCTGGTGTAACCAGAGATAGAATCTATGCCGATATTGTTTGGAATGGAAAAGGAATTACATTAGTTGATACTGGTGGGCTTATAGATGAGCTAGAAGGCACTGAAAATGAAATAACTCAGGGGGTAAAAAAACAAGTTTACTCGGCTGTAGAAGAAGCTGACTTTGTAATTTTTGTAGTGGATGGGAAATCAGGACTCACAGCCCAAGATACAAATATTGCAAAAGAGCTTAGAAAAGTAAAAAATAAAAAGAAAGTCTTTCTTGCTGTAAATAAGATCGATACTGATAAACAATTAGATTTAATACATGATTTTCACTCTATTGGATTAGGGGAACCATATGCTATTTCAGCACTTGCTGGCTCAATGGGTCTTGCAGATATTCTTGATGAAATCGCAAATGCCTCAGGATCTGAAAAGGTCCCAGATAAAGAGCCTATTAAAATTTGCATTGTTGGTAAACCAAATGTAGGTAAATCAAGTTTCTTAAACTGTCTAACTGGAGAAAATAGAGCAATTGTTACGCCAGTGCCAGGCACTACTAGAGATTGCATTGATACTAAAGTTACAGTACATGGAGAAGATTTTATATTAGTTGATACAGCTGGACTTCGAAGAAAATCTAAAGTCTCAACAAATATTGAAAGATTTGCAACGACAAGAACAATTGCAGCTATTGAAAAATCCGATATTGTAGTTTTTATGGTGGACATAAATGAAGAAATAACTGACCAAGATCAAAAGATTGCAAATGTAGTGAAAAGAAGAAATAAAGCTTCTATTATCGTAGGAAACAAATGGGATTTAATAGAAGACAAGTCTTCAACAAAAATGAACTCAATAGAAGAGTATATTTTGGCTAAATTACATTTTATAAACTATTCAAAGATTTTATTTACTAGTGTTACAGAAAGAAAAAACACAGCAAAGATCTGGGAAATAATTAAAGAAGTCTATAAGAACTATGAGCAAAGGGTTTCAACAAGTAAATTAAATAAAACAATAGAAGATATTGTTCTTGCCACTTCTCCTCCTACGAAAAAAGGGAAATCCTTAAAGATTTACTATGCCACCCAGGCAAATAACAAACCACCAGAAATAGTTCTATTTGTTAACGATGCAGAAATAGCAAATGAGCAATACGAAAGGTTCTTAGAAAAAGAAATTAGAAAGTGTTTTGATCTTACAGGAAGCCCTATTAAACTAATTATGAGGAATAAGAAGAAATAGCTTTTTTGATCTTCTCCATAGTCTCATCGTGGCTTTGAATAAACCAAAGAGGGATAAATCCAAGTATTTTTTGTCCAAAAAGCTTCTTATCAATTTTTAGAGAAAAGTCTGCAAATGATTTAGTACTAATTACTTTTCTAAAATCATCTAAACCTGTAGAGATTTTAAATTGTTCAAGAAAATAATTACATCCCTTATATTTATATCCATCTAAACTTGTAAACCCATATGCTCTACAGGTAAAAGGTCTAGCCTCATAAACAGTACACTTATTGTCCCCCAAACATGGACAATCAAATGTAAAATCTATCGGATAAGATTTCTTATAATCTTGACCTTCTCCAATAACAAATTCAGGTTCTCTTGAATATTTAGAAGTAAAATCATTAACTATGGTCTTAGATTTATTAATTATTTGATTTTTGAAATCAATGTCTTGTTTATCAAGCCAATTTTTCATATACAAATATTCAATAAAAGAAATTAATGGAAATGTTTTCGTGCAACAATCCTGACATGTAGCTTCTATACAAGTCATCGAATTTAACCCATACTCAATTTCAAGATCTGTAATTATTTCTTTGGTTCTCTTATAAGAATACTCAAGAATCTCCAATAATTTATTCGTATCCTCAGGAAGTACATCTGGCAATTCAAGATCAACCATTTTGCATTGAAAAACTATATCCTCACTACTCTTATAAGTTTTCCTATATTCTATTAGTTCTTTTTCAGAAGCACTTTCATCTCCCTTAACTCTACAAATCCAAGCTTTAATTCTGTGAGATTCTTTATTAGTGCATCCAATAAGGATATTTTCTGCTTTATTTACATCCCCTTTTCTAATAAATAATTCAGACATATATAAAGGCAAATAAGAAAGTATTTTATAAAAGTCCAGATCATCAAAAGCTTTATTTATTTCAAGTACAAAATTATACTGATCAGCATCAATCAATGATTGCAAAATAGAAGATATTTCTTTTGATATTGTTTTATCATGGGGATATCCACCAATATTTAGCATTTTCTGTTTTGATAAAGCACAAGAAATAAAATAAACAGCATTAAAGATATCTTCAGCCTCCGGTAAAACAAGTTCACTATATTTAATGAATTTTTCCTTTTCTTCAATATGTAAGTAACTCAAAGCAAGATACAACATAGCTTTTGAGTTTAAAGGATTAGTTTTTATCACTTCTTGAAGTTTAGATATTGCTGCATGAAAATCTTTAGAATAATACAAATTAAGCCCTAATAAAAATCCTTTGCTTACTTCAGTCAGGTTCGAGACTAAAACTTGGTCTTGAACTTCTTTTAAATACTTATTAGTTTTTAATAAATATAAGACTTTAAAAACATCTTCAAAATCTTTTTGATTCGCAACTTTTTGTTCAACCAAGTGTTTACAATATTTTAAAAGTTTTTCTGGATTAGACTCGTAATATATTCTCTCTAGAATTTTGTACTTCTCTGGCGTTTTAGTATTCCAGAAATCATTTTTTGAATTATCGAAAGCCCCTAAGAGTTTTCTTTCAAGTAAATTTTGCTTTAAAATAGCCACCTCCTGGTCCAGCTCACATGAATTAGAACTATTTAACCAACTGGCTATATCAAGAGACTTGAATGCAATATCAAAAGCATCATAAAAAGCAGCTAATTTTGCTAAGGAATAAAAAACTTTCGGTGAAGTGGGATCTGAAAACATTGCTGAAAGAAGCATATTATAAGAGAGTTTAAGATCTTTTTCTTTTACAAGTTCTGAGAGTAAAAGCTTAGAACCAATATATCCTTGAGGATATTTTTCTAAAAGAGTTTTTAAATAGGCTTCTTTTTCATCAAGACTAGAAAGCTTATCTACTTCGATCAAAGATTCATTATCATCTAAACTTTTATTTAAAATGTTTTTTTTTCTAGTCTCATCCAACCCTGAAGACTCAGCACCTAAAAGCTCAAGGGATCTTTTCATTAGTTAGCCCCTTATTACAAAGGTCCAAAGTCCTTCTACGGCTAATTCATTGTGCTGGTTATATGATTTTGTTTCTAGTTCTACAAAGTCATTATTACCTTTTTGAAAAATGTTTTTAATTTTACCTATGGATTTTACTGTATCACCTGACTTAACTATCTTATGGAAATTAAACTCTTGTTCACCATGTAAAAGTCTTGCAAAGTTTATATTTAGTTCTTTATCGATAAACAGGGCATCCATGCATTCTTTTGCAAAAACTACTACAAACATTGGAGGAGCAATAATACAACCATAAGAAGATTTTTTAGCAACCTCTGAATCTAAATATAAAGGATTATGATCACCAATAGCCAAAGCATATTCTTTTATTTTCTCTTGTCCGATGACATAGTAAACTGGCTTATATTCTTTACCGATGAATGTTTTATCAATTGGCATAAATTTATTATAGCAAAACAGGGGATTCACGTCATTGCGAGCCGAATGAAATGAGGCGTGGCAATCTACTTACTTAAATACATTTTCGAGATTGCTTCGTCGCTATTGCTCCTCGCAATGACGCCTGTCCCTTAAAAAAGTAACCTTAGTGTTTCCATATGATTTCTCTTTAAATATAAATAGATCTTCAGGGACTTTATAGCCACACTTAGATTCTGCCTCAATAGAAATCAATCCTTCACCTTTTAAAAGTTTTTTATTGCTAATCATTTGGAGAACATCAGTAATCATATGAGCATTACCATAAGGAGGATCAAGAAAGATTACATCAAACTGTTCTCTTTCAGGATCAAGTCTTTTTAAAACTCCTGGAAGCCGTCCAAAAATGACCGTCCCTTCAGCGCTACATAAAGCAAGATTTTTCCTAATTAATTCCACTGCCAATTTGTCTGCATCAACCAATGTCAAGGATCTAGCCCCTCTACTTAGAGCTTCTATCCCTAATATTCCTGAACCTGCACACAAATCTAATACATTGGCATCATCTACTAGGTCCTGAATAGAATCAAATATTGACTTCCTAACTAAAGCCATAGCTGGTCTAATACCAGAATTTTTATAATTTGCTAATTTTCTTTTTTTATATTTCCCAGCAATAATGTACATTTATAATGTTACCTGCCGCCTTGAGCAAGCCTTGCCTCTGACGAGATGTCTGCAATCGTAAGACTATCTTGAGGATTCTCCTTTTGAAGTAAGAGTCCACTTAAAATCTCTTGTTTTAATGAAAGAACTAAAGGAGTCTCAGGTTCTAAATTTACATTCCATGCAACATATAGTGAAAGTCCGCCAGATTTGTTCTGTGAATTTAAAATTGGGGTCTTAAATACATTAGCGATTAAATTAAATTGATATGAAACTGAAATATTACTGGGTTTACTAAAAATTGAGAAGTTGTTTACATCTATTTCAGCCCCTGCCTCCTGGTCTTGAAACCCAAGATTTATCTCAACAATAAAACAAAAGTCTCTAACGGTCTGAGATTTATTAACAAGTTCATACTCTACAACTAAAGCAGAATCACCAGACTTTAAACTTATTTGTTTTCTAATATCTAAATTAAACTCTTCATTTAATTTCAGATTTTCATACAAAGAGATCTTACAACTCTCTTCTTTAGCTTTTATCTTTTCAATTTGCAGTGGTCTGGCAAATTCTTTAGTCAAGTAATTAACTTTACCCAGTTGAAAATCTTCTAAGTTAGGAAGAGAACCTGCAACGTGCTCAATAAAGCTAAGTCTTTGATTAGTATCCTCTTTATTTGTTAAAGATAAAATATTTATGTTTCCTGGTCTATAGTCTAATTCAAGAATCCCTCCTCCTAAATTAGGTGAAACATATACATTTTGTGCCTCTGTTTCCAAAATTATCTCATCAGATCCATCACAATCATAATCCAATTCAGAAACCTGAGCCCATTTTGAAGCTTGCCTAGAAGAAATATCTATCAGATTTTCTGCCTTTATTAAATTTTGCAAACTTACAGCTCTAATCTCAGATAAATTAACATTTGAAGCAAACTCTTTTGAATAAGCGTGATAAGACTGTCCCTTAAGAAGCAGATCCTGAGCTTGGCTAATCATTTCTTTAATTACTTTAAATCTAGATTTTCCTTCTTTTGCCGAGTTTATCTTTTTACTCACTCTTAGCATTTTTTTATGAAGCAAATTTGCCTCATGATTATCCAGAAGAAATTGTTTAAACTTAATTGATTCCTGGTTTGAGATATATATTCTATTTTTTGGTTTATTTAAATGAAAATAATCTACGGGTAAAACAAAGTTTAGCTTTTCCTGATTGGAATTTAAAATATCAAGGAAGCATTTTATCCAATCTAAATCTTTCTGCTTAATAGAATCAATTTTATAAAATATTACAGATAAATCCTTATTTAAACTATTTTTAATAATCTCATTAAAAGCATCTTCAGGAGAATATTTAGAAATAAGATCATTTAATGAAATTCCAATAGGGAAAATAGCTACTTTCCTAGCATCCTCTTCACAGACATAATAACCATCTAAAGACTCACTATCAACAAAAGATGAAGTAAAAGAGCTTTCATGCAAAAAAGTATAATCAATTTTAGTTTTGAATAAATCTATGGGTAAATGCTGATCCCAAAGTCCTTCAGTAAGCCATATGCCAGATGGGTTACAGCCAAATATATGATTAATTAACCTTGCTCCATTTAAAATCTGATTTTGTTTATCATCTTTTGAAATCAAAGAAAACACTGGATCAGAATAACCACCACATAAAAGTTCAATCTGTTTCTTTTCTAGCAAAGCGCTTACTTTAGAAGAAAAGTCAGGAAATCTCTTATCAAGAAAAGATATGAGTAATGGGTTTAAATAAAGCGTAGATTTTATATTAGGAAAACTACTTAAAAGATCTATCAATTTTACAGGTAAGAAAAAGTCTCTTATATTAGCTTCATCCAAAAGATCTTGTCTTTGAATTGAAAAAGGTAATTGATGAGTAAAGCCTAGTATTAAATTTAGTTTTTTCATTATCTAACCCATTGGTGTAGGTAAAACCCTATTTTATAAGTACAGGAAAATTATCTCAAATATATATCTAATACTCAAGAATTTTCATAACCTTTTAATCTTTAGGACTATACATAATGAAAAAAGATGGGTTAGTATGTATTTAAAAGACCTTAAATAGATATCTATAGTATTATTGTGGGTAGTTATAATTCAGATATATAGTTATGGCAAAGATATTAATAGTAGATGATGAACCCTCACTAAGACTTTTAGTTAAAGCAACTTTAAGTGTTAACAAGTCATTTGAGCTGTTAGAGGCTTGTGATGGCAGCGAAGCCTTATCAAGAGCTCAAAATGAAAAGCCCGATTTGATTTTACTTGATGTAATGATGCCAAAATTAAGTGGTTTTGAGGTTTGTGAGAAGTTAAAAAACGATCAATCTACAAAAAATATTATTATTATTATGCTCACTGCAAAAGGACAACAATCAGATAAAGATTGGGCACTTTCAGTAGGAACTGATTATTTTTTAACAAAGCCTTTTAGCCCTATTGAATTATTCAACCTAATAGAAAAAATATTGAATGAAAAAGAGTTAAATACAGTAAAAGCAGAATAAATGAATACTGAAATTACTAGCAAAGAAAATCCACTTTACAAAGAATTTAAAAAAACATCCACAGAGAAAATTGATTATCTTTTCATTGAAGGTAAAAAGCTTTTCTCTGAAGCATATAAAAGTAAACTAAAAATAGAGAACATAATCATTAGTGAAAATAATATTGGTTTCCTTTCAGCTTTCAATTTAAAAGATCCTACAATAACATTAATGGCTAATGACTTGATTGCTTCACTTTTTAGTACTGAAAGAAAGCCTGATAATGATGATTTAATAATATGTTTAGCAAAAGCACCCACATGGGAATTGAATGATTTATTCTCCAGCAAGAGACCTGTTCTTTTTTTAGAAAGGATTCAAGATCCAGGCAACCTTGGAACGATAGTAAGGTCTTCACTAGCCTTTGAGGCAGGAGGGGTACTTTTATCAAGCAATTCTACATATCCATTCAGCACAAAAGTAATTAGAGCAAGTGCGGGCGCTGTGTTTTCTTTACCAATAGTTTTTGTGAGCAATAACGAACAGTTAAAACAAATATCTAAAGAATTTTCATACGAATTAATTGCAATGGTTAAAGGAAACGGTCAAGTCCTAGAAAAAAATAAATCTAAGAAAAATAGCATTTTCTTATTTGGAAATGAAGGGAATGGACTAAGCAAGAGTATTTTGGACTTAGCTGATGAATCAATTACAATTCCACAATCTGACAAAGTAGAATCATTAAATTTAGCAACATCTGCAAGTATTGTTTTATGGAATAATTATGGGTAGTATTCTTTCTATAGATTATGGACTAAAAAGGGTAGGAATTGCTTTTTCAGACTCAAACAGAATCTTTTCATTCCCACATGGATTCATTGAAAATAAAAGCTTTGATTATTTAACAGAAGAAATTAAAAAAATTATCGAAGAAAAAGAAATTGATTTGATTATAATAGGAATGCCTTTTAATATGCCTGGGATTAAGGATAAAAAAAGTGAGATGACTTTAAAAGTAGAGGATTTCATTAAAAAGCTTTCTAAAGAATTCCCTATTATTAAGGTTGAATCTGTTGACGAAAGATTAAGTTCATTTACCGCTGAAGAAAGATTAAAAGAAGCAGGAATTTCATCAAAAAAATCAAGAAAACTAGTAGATGCAGAAGCAGCAAGGTTAATACTTGAAGATTATATAGAAAAGAACATACTTTAATATATACTTTAATCAAGATTAAAACTATGTTTAACTTAGAACAAAATAAGTCTAAATTTAAAAAAGAAATTTGTGACAAGATCAGACTGTACCTAGGCTATGCTCCTGGAAAAACAACAGCTTTAAACGGTGTGGCGCTTAGAGCATTAGGAGCAGGATTAAAAGTAAAAATAATACTGTTTTCCAAATATGCAGAAAACACAAGTGAGTCAAGAATTTATGAAGTCTTAAAGTCACAATTTAAAGATAGTTTTGATTACTTTTTCGCTGGCACTTCAAGAATAAGAGCTGATGGTTCTTTTCGTTATTTTGGCGATACAGATGGCTGGACAAAAGAAGATGAAGAGGAATTAAAGAAAGGAATAGGAATACTTGAAAAAGATATATCAAGTGGAGCTTATGATTTGCTTTGCATTGACGAATTGACTGACCTTTTATTTCACAAAGAAAAAAGAGTTGATGAAGAAAAAGCTATAAAAATATTTGAAACTATACACACAAATACATCAGTTATTATTACAGGTCATAAATGTCCAGAGTGGTTAATTGATAAAGCCTCAACAGTTATTGAGGGAAAAGTCCTAAAACATTATCAAGGATATACAAAAGGTATTGAGTGGTGATTTGATTGTTATAATATTTACGTATGAAAGAGCCTTCCAGAAAAAAATCAAATGAAATAATTCACGCAGTTGTTGTTGTTTCACAAAAAATGGTTGAAATAATGGGAAAAGATTTATCAGGTTTTTTTTCAAATAATAATATTTCACTACTTGAAGTAAATAAGACTGAAAAGTTTGGTCCCGACTCAGTTTCTCTTTTGCTTGAAGGGAAAGAAGTTGACATAAAACAAAGCTTAAATAAATTGAAAAAAGTAGTTCAACTTAAAGAAGCAGGAATTGAATCTAACCCAATAAAATCACTACCTCCAAATTTAAAAGGCTATTTATCTGACATGGAAGATAGCATAAAATTTGAACGAATTTTTAATTACTGTTCTAAAGAATATTTAAGCAACTGTAAAGCTAACAATATAAAACCTCATCCAGAAGTCATTGAAGCAGAAGGTTGGGTTACATAACTTATAGAAGACGAGGGCACTCTCGTCTTCAGCTTTTGGAATCTAAAGATAGAATCAACTTTTCAATTTCTTTTTTCACTTTAGTATCTATGACTTCCTGAAGTTTAATATTTAAAAGCTCAAGAATGTCTTCATTTGAGACTTCTTTTATAATTTTTATTACCAAAGATACAATTTCAGAATCAGAATCCGTTATGGAATCAACTAAACAACTAAATAAAATTGGATCATTAATTTTAGATTCTCTAATAAGATTTCTAATGGCTATCAATGCGCCTAATTTTGTTTCTTTAGACTGATAGGGCTTAAGTCTCCTAATGAAATTGTCACAAAGGTCTATAGATAGCTTCTTTCTAATTTCCTGTGATTCTTTCTTATCTAGTACAAAACTCATATATTTTTAATTTTATCTTGCCTAAGGTTAATTAATTATAAAATTTTTAAGATTCTTACAACCCTTAAACTAGAATTACCTGTTGTATTTTAACCTGATTACGTTAACCTATTATAAGTTCGTATTTATTTTTAACCAGACGAGGTAATTTGTGATGACTATAAAAAAAGTTTCAATAGTAGTTCCGGCTTACAATGAAGAAACAAGTTTAAAAGTTTTAGTTGATGAGTTAAATGTCTTCTTAAACGACTTTGAATATGACTATGAAGTGATTTTTGTAGATGACGGTAGCAAGGATAACTCATTTAACGTTTTAAAAGATGCTGCTATTGAAAACCCTAAGTTTAAAGTGGTTAGGCTTAGAAGAAATTTTGGGCAAAGTGCTGCACTACTTGCCGCTATTGATACCTCTACAGGGGATGTAATAGTCCCTCTTGATGCAGACCTTCAAAATGATCCTAGAGATATTCCAAAACTATTAAATCTTATATCTGAAGGCTATGACCTTGTTAGTGGATGGAGAAAACATAGACAAGATAGGGCCCTTGATAGAAAATTTCCTTCGATGGTTGCAAATAAAATTATTTCCAAGGTTTCAGGAATTAACTTACATGACTACGGCTGCTCTTTAAAAGCCTACAGAAAAGAGATTTTAAGCGGTGTAAGACTTTACGGTGAATTACACAGATTTTTACCTATCCTTGCATCATGGAATGGAGCTAAGGTTGCTGAAATAGCAGTAAACCATAAGCCCAGAGTTTTTGGAGAATCTAAATATGGTTTAAGCAGAACGTATAAAGTTGTTCTTGATTTAATTGTTCTTAAGTTTTTATCAGACTTTTCAACAAAACCAATTTATTTCTTTGGTGGGTTTTCAATTTTCAGTTTCTTTGCAGCTTTCGCTATGACTTCTTGGGCAACGTATTTAAAAATATTTAAAGGAATTGATTTAGATGCAACTCCACTTTTAATCTTTGCTGCTGTATTTGTTATAGTCAGCGTCCAACTTTTACTCATGGGAATCTTAGCTGATTTAATTATGAGAACTTATTTTGAGTCTCAGGATAAAAAGATTTATCAAGTTAGAGAATCCGTTAATGTAGAAGAAAAACAAACAGCTAACAGTAGATAGAGATTTTCAAAGGTTAGCCCTGACTTTTTTATACAAATTCCAGATAATTAACATAAATTTCGTATTATTTTTAGCCCTTTCTTAAATAAACCATTACCTTATTCAAAGAGAATGTCTAGGGATGGATGAAATCAAGGTATAAGAAAGTCATGGGGGCAAGATATTAAAATTATTTCTTACTCACAAAACAAAAAAAAGATCTCCTAATTAATCAATATATTAATTAGGGCTGATTGATTAAGGAAGTTCAGCTACACCTGTTAAGGGTTGTCTGAAACATGAAAATGAAAAACAGTCTAATAAGTGAAGTATTAATTGGTGGCGTAGTCTTTGGGGTTTTAGTACTCATTCTAATTCCATTGCCCACATGGCTTATGGATATTGCACTTGCTGTAAATATTTCTTTTGCCATCGTAACTCTTGGTATTGCACTTTATATTACAAGGCCAATTGACTATGCAGTTTTACCTTCTGTACTTTTAATCACTACTCTACTTAGACTTTCTCTAAACATTGCTGTTACCAGGCTAATTCTTTCTAACGGTTATGCTGGTGAAGTAGTAGAAGCATTTGGACGTTGT
>JAGVKQ010000013.1 GCA_020050435.1 Candidatus Caenarcanales bacterium | reverse complement strand
TCCAGTAGTTCAAACTCCAGTAGTTCAAACTCCAGTAGTTCAAACTCCAGTAGTTCAAACTCCAGTAGTTCAAACTCCAGTAGTTCAAACTCCAGTAGTAAACCCAGTTTCTATTAATGGAACAAATGTTTATATTAGTGCTGCTGGTAAAAAGGTACTACTAGGACTTAATGTGTTATCTAATAATCAAAAGACATATTTTGATGTTTCTATAGATGGTGTAAAAGTTCTTGAAGGAATTGAATTTATACCAGGCGGTACAGCAGGCAGTCCTAGTGGTGTGATTAATGTAGTGGCAGATCAATTAAATGTACAGGATGAGCTTATACAGCTTATTTATCAAAAACAGTTTGATTTAGGTGGTCCAACACTTGTAACTTTAAATGGTGATCCAGCTCTTTTAAATTCACCAGTTGCGCCTCCACCTGTTTTAGATGAGGTATTTGCCTCAGCTATGACTGCAAGATCTGCAAGTGCTAGAGTTCAAGCTAAACGACTTCTATCAGTTTAATTAACTTACTCTATAGAAATAACTTTAATCTTAAAGTTTAAATCCTGTCCAGCTAATGGGTGATTTAAATCTAGGGTAATACTTTCTTCTGCAACTTTAGCTACTGTAGCAGGATATGTTCTGCCTGCATTATCGCTAAGTCCAATTACCATGCCTATAGCTGGGGTAAAGTCTTCTGCTAGAGATGTCTTTGGAAAGTCTCTCATAAGGGTTTCATCTCTTTCACCATAAGCTTCTTCTGCTGAAATGGTTACTTCTTTCTCTTCATTTAACTTCATGCCTTCAACGGCTTTTTCAAAACCTGGAATCATTTGTCCAAGACCTACTGTAAATTCAAGTGGATCGCTGTTTTCAGAAGTGTCAAAAATGCTTCCATCATTTAGTGTGCCAGTGTAATGAACTTTAACTTTTTTATCTTTTTGTACTATCATTTTTGCCATCCTTTATTGGGTTTATGATTTGTTTTAGATTACTACTATTTCTGTTATTTTAGTCTTTGCTTTATACAATTTTTACAAAAGGTAATTCTAAGCAATATCCTGTTGGATTATTGTTAAAGTTTAAGACTTATTAACTTTAAAAAAGTTAACTTACTTTTGATTTTCCATTAGCAGTTTTTGTACCTAAAAATTGGCTGCTTGAATGTGCTAATTCTTCTTTTTTCTTATTTAAGCTTTTTGATATTCTTTCAATTCTTGTATAACCAAGCTCATGAATCTTAGCCAATTCTTTTTTTGTTAAGTCTGTAATTTCATTTGATTGTTTAATTAAATCATCTCTAGTTTCTTTTCCTGATTTAGGAGCAAGGATTATACCTAATATTCCTCCAGTAACTATCCCTGAAAAGAAAACAATGAAGTATTTTGAATATTTTATTATTGTTTCTAAATTGCTTAACATGTTCACCACCTTAATTTGTTGATAATCCTAACTAAAAGATTTTATTCCCGACTTGTTGAATTTAGAACTTATTTTTATATTAAATAAAATTAAGGTTTTATAGGGGTGCTAATCTCACGGAAAGTGGAGCCATCATAAATGGTGGCTAGAGGCTCCTGCTATATAACTCGTTCACATTTCACCTATTGATTTAGGTTTAAAATGTGCATAGAGTTTCAATTGCACCGTTAACCAATTCTTCTAACACCTTAGAAGCAGGGATAATTTTATCAATGTATTCTACACTAGTACCAGCATAAAGAGCTAATGCTTCTAAATCACCATTCATGCCATCAATTGGTGGTGTGTCTTCATACCTGATAATAGGAGTACCATTGGTGCGATGTGCAATTACTTCTCCCTCTCCTGGTCTTTTCCCTGAAGATGGGCAGCCTGCTTTTGACCAGTTATTATATGTGGAATTTTTAATTGTTCTGTGTGGGGCATTAGACCAACCAATATCAAAAAGTGTACTTATTTCTGTGTCACTTGATTTGGCTTCTAAAATCTTTTGTTTGTATACTTCATGAGCTTTTGATTCTGTGGTTGCAAGAAACCTTGTTCCAATCCATATACCTTGTGCACCATTGTTAATTGCTTCAGCAAATTGTTGACCCGTTGCAATTCCACCAGCAGATAAAACAGGAATATTGGGAAAATTTTGTACAAGTTCTTTAGTAAGGTCTTTTGTCGTGATCTTACTATTTAAGTGTCCGCCAGCTTCTATTCCTTGTGCAACAAGTACGTCTACGCCTGAGTTCACTGCTTCAATAGCTTGTTCAAGATCCCAAACCGTAAAAGCTACAAGTAATTTTGAATTATGAATACTTTTTATCAGCTCACTTGTAAGTTTTCCATAAGTAAAAGAAATTAAAGGAATCTTTTCTTCTATGCAGACTCTTAGCTTTTCTTCATAAGGTCTGCTTTTAATAACAATCTCATCCAGCACAAAATTAACACCAAAAGGCTTTTTGGTGAGAGTCTTTGTAAGACTAATCATTTGAGAAGTTTCTTCTCTGTTAGGGCGACTTAGTGCCAGCATACCAAGACCACCAGCATTAGATACTTCGGCAGCTAGTTCTGGGCAAGTAGAACTTCCGCATGGAGCTTGTACGATAGGGTATTCAATGTTTAATAGTTTGCAAAAAGGTGTGTTTAGAGATTTCATTTTTAATCAATTGGGGAGCTGTACGACGTTCGAACTAAGCTGAGAGCTATTAAACCATATATTTTTAGTAAAAAAGGGCTTGAGGTTACTTTTTCATAATATTAAGAAGTTTGTGATTTGTATAAAAATGATATTTTCCAACAACATTTTCTTTCAAATAGCCACTTTTCTCTAGAGCAATAAGATGTCTACTAGCTGTAGTGTAATGAACACCTAGTTCTTTCCCAAGTTTTACTGGTGTGATTATCGGAAATGAAAATAGAGCTTCAATTAGATCCGCTGTATATATCTTTTTATGTTTATTTTTGATTTCATCTTTGTATGAATGAAATAGTTTCATGATACTAAACAAAATTTCTTTGGTTTCTTTTGCTTGTAAATAAAACCCATTTAACATGAATAAAATAAAGCTATTCCAATCTTCTTTTGTGGTCACTTGTCTAAGTAATTTATAATATTCAGTTCTGTTTTTATTTATATAACTACTAATATATAAAATTGGTAGTGAAATTATTTCATCCTGGATAAGCTGTAGAACCATAAGTATTCTTCCGGTTCTTCCATTCCCATCATTAAATGGGTGAATGGCTTCAAACTGATAATGAGCAATTGCAGAAGCAATTAATGGGTCAATATCCTCTGATCTATAATTCACAAACTTTTCTAAATTACTAATCAGTTTAGGGATATTAGAAGATATCGGTGGAGTGTATAAAACCTCTTTTGTTGAACTGTTTTCAATTTTATTTTGTTGTTTCCTGTATTCTCCATGTGAGGATGGAATTAGTTTTTTTTGAATACCTGTTATTAATCTTGTTGAAAGTGAAACTGATTTCAGATTTTCAAAACCCCAAATAGCTGCATCTCTATACCTTAGAACCTCTTTATCTGGCTCTCTTTGTTCAATTTCAGGGTAGAGCTGGTTTTGTAACACATCAATAATTGTTGTGTTTATGTTTTCAATATTAGAACTTGCTATAGATTCTTTAATGATTGCAGGAGAGATTAAAAGCATAGGATTAGGCAGAGAAAAGCTATAGCCTTTCAATTCACCAAGTTCAATCCTTGCTTTTATAAGAAACTCTAACAATTCTTTACTCCTAAAATCTATCTTAGGAGGTAGTAGTGGTAGGTCAAATGGATATATTGCATTAAATGACATATGCTTGATAGTATATCACAAAAAGTCGATAATTGTTATATATCATTAAAAAACTGGGGACCGTGTACGACGTTCGAACTAAGTTGAGAGCTATTAAGCCTTATATTTATAGCAAGACAGCTAGTAGCTTATAAATTAATTACAAAATGTGCAATATTGCGCAATATTTTGTGATAATATCTTGCGCATTCTTGCGCGATCCTGTATACTAGAATTATGATTTCTTTTGAACTTAATTTAAAACTAGAAAAAGAACTAAAGAAGTTAGAAGCTTTATTAATTGAAAAATATGATGAAATTAAGCATCTGAAATTGGAAGAAAGAAAATATATTGAAAAGCAAGCTTTAATAAGCAATGTGGGTGCATCTACAAGAATTGAAAATGCTGTTCTAACTGATATTGAAGTAGAGTGGGTTGATACTACTCTCACTAAAGATGGTAAGACTACTGCCTTTGAATCAAAAAAAGAATATATTTTAAATAAGCTTTCTAAGGATAGAGAAAGAAGTATAGAAGAAGTTGTAGGATCTCGAGAAATCTTGCTAACTATAAATAGTCAATATGAAGAACTCTTTCCACTGACTGAATCTACGGTAAGAGGTTTACATAATGACTTGCTTAAATATTATGAGAAGGCTAATCGATATAAGGGAAATTATAAAACTTCCCCTAATAAAGTTATTTCAATAAATCATTTAACTGGAGAAGAAAAAGTAGTACTAGAACCTTCCCCACCAGGCATTTTAACAAAAATAGCAATGGCAGATTTGATAGCATGGTATAACAAAACTATAAATGAGTATACTCATCCTGTTTTAGTTGCTTGTGAGTTTAATTTCAGATTTCTAGCGATACATCCATTCCAAGATGGAAATGGAAGATTAGGTCGAGCCTTATTTATTCTTTCGCTGCTTCAGTCAGAAAATAAATATTTATCAGCGATTGTACCTTTGATTGCTATAGATAGACATATAGAACAAAGACGATCAGAGTATTATTCAATACTCCATAAGGTGTCAAATGGTAAGTTTTATCAAGATTCAACAAAATATAATCTTGAGTTACTGTCATGGTTTTTCATCAAAGTCATATCAGAATCGTTAAATGATATTGATATCTATAGAAATAAATATAAAAATCTAACTAAATTGTCTGAAACTTCATTAAAGATTTTAAACTGTTTTAAATTAAGCCCAGAAAAAAGAATTCAAGTTATGGAACTAGAAAAAAGCACTAAATTCCCAAGAAGAACCATTCAGTATTCTTTAAAGACTTTAACAGAAAAAGGTTTCTTGCAAAAAACAGGTCAAGGAACTAGCAGTAGATATCAGTTGTTTTTTTGATGAACTGGGGAGGTAGGATTCGAACCCACGAATGGCGAGACCAAAACCCGCTGCCTTACCGCTTGGCGACTCCCCAATAAGAACTAATTTAAATTTTCAGATATCAATATTATTATACTTTGTAGCGAGAGTCATAACCACTTGCCTTACCACTTGGCGACTCCCCAATAAGAACTAATTTAAATTTTCAGATATCAATATTATTATACTTTGTAGCGAGAGTCATAACCACTTG
>JAGVKQ010000009.1 GCA_020050435.1 Candidatus Caenarcanales bacterium | reverse complement strand
TTGAGGTACCTTCTTCGTCTTTGATGAAATTTACCATATTAAGTTATCTCCTTTTTCGTAATGGCAACTAGCCATCTTTCAAAAGTATACGAACAATTTGTTTATTTTTCCCCTAGTTCTAATTAATGTTTTTTAATAATGTTCAAGGATTAACCATAAAAAAAAGCCACACCTGAATTAGATGTGGCTTTAATTTTTTTGCAATCTCTAATCTTATGAAGGAATTGCAGTTACTGCTTTTGAAATTGCTCCGGAAATTCTAGTTCCGAGTGCTGTTACCACAGTAACGATTGCTACTGTAATTAAGCCAAGAAGAAGTGCATACTCTGCCATTGATGTACCTTCTTCGTCTTTGATGAAATTTACCATATCCATTTACCTCCTTACATAGTGGCCACTCAGCCACCTTAATTTACAAACAAAACTAATTAAAATACAATTTGATTTCAAGTTATGTAAAACCAACACAGCAAATTCAATCTAATGATGAGATTGCTGTAATGCATTTGACACTGCTAAGGATAGTCTTGTTCCTAAGTGCTGTTACTACAGTAACCATTGCTACTGAAGTTAAGCCAAGAAAAAGTGCATAAACTGTCATTTAAGTAATTTTTCCATTTTGAACCCCTCTACCCATCACACTAAAGATACTTATACCCCCTCTTAGATTTTTTAATCTTAAGTATTAAACTTAAATTTACATTCATTTGTGGAATGCTTGAGAATTTAAAAAGACTAGGGGGATCACAGCTTGCATCTTCACATAAGTTTACATATCATTATATTAGATAAATATTATCTAAATCTTAGGGTATTAAATATTTAGAATAATTTTATGAAGCCTATGAAAAGTTTATTTAGAAGAAATAAAAATGGTGCGGTAATGGCAGAGGCTGCATTAGTTCTTCCAATTCTTATTGGAATAACATTTGCTATAACAGAACTTGGAAATATTTTATATATTTCTAACAGCTTAAATCAATTAGCCAGAACAATTGCAAGATATGCATCAGTATCACAAACATATACAAATAATGGACTACTAACTCAATCCGGGGCTTCAAGCATCGTGAACACTTCAAATGTAACTTTAACAATTTCACCTGCTGCTGGTGCAAGTAGAAATGTAGGGGACCAAATAACAGTTACACTGCGCTACGCTTACACTCCAATAGTAAATCCTTACAGACTATTCAATTCAACTGCTACTTGGATATCTACTATTAGTAGCTCAGCAGTGTCCAGATCAGAAGTAAAGCAATACCCCTAACATCCTTTCATGATCCCCCTAAAGCATATGTTATAAATCACATCTAATAGGAAATATAATTAGTACTATTAGTTAGGAGAGATTAAAGGTGAAGCTAAGAAAACAAAACGGAATTGCCGCTGCTTTTTTAGCTGTTATATTTGTAATTGCTATGGGGTTTATGGGATACTCCATAGACATGGCGCAAACTTATTCTCTAGCATCAAAAGTTAAAACTGCTATTGATCTAGCTTCTTTAGCATCCATTTCTCAACTAGATGGCACATCTTCTATACCTACAGTAAAAAATACTGCTGTTTCATATTTGAATAGTAATCTTTCTATGACTATTCCTGGATTCACAAACCTAACAACAGCTAGTAGTGATCTTTCGCTTCAGGTTGGAATATATGACTCATCCACAATGACATTTACATGGGACGAACTTTCATCTAGCGTAAATGCAATAAGAATTTCTTATACGCACACATATACACCATTAGTTTTAAGTTATTTTATGATTAGTGCAGTTCCTGTAACAGGAACCTCTGGAGCATCAAAACAGATTGCTGGATATATGGCACCTGGAACTGGGTTTCCACTTACGATAGATACCTCAACACTAGCTACTGCATTAGCAAGTTCAAATATGATTGATTTATATGCTTCAGGAAGTATGGACAACTCGTACTGGACAGATTACACAGGATCAAATCCAAGCACTACTGACATTAGAAATGTTTTAGACTATTTTCAGGAAGGCTCAGGAACGATTCCTCCTGGTGTAGGAATAAATGATACTTTTAGAGTTAATGATGGTGGCATGGGCGGAGCATTTAATGATTTAGATTCAAGTGTATTAGTTGGAATGACTTATGTATTTCCTGTCGTTACGTTAACATCATCAACCACTGGACGAGCAGATGGTTTCATTGCAGCAACTATTACGGGTATTGTAAATAGCATGGGATCTAAATATATTTCTATAACTATAGACCCTAATTACGTAGACAATACTTTTGGTGGGCTTCAAGTAGGAACAAATGCAACAAACGTAAGTTCTGGTAATCAATCTCTGTTAGCAAATGCATACGGGCTAGCCTTTTAAATTTTTGTAGGCAACATCTACAGGGGATGCGCTGCAAGGTAATTTTTATATTATTTTATATAGCAACATACCTTGCCTAAGATTGAGTAAAATATCTAATAAGAGTAATATACTCTAGGGATTTTAATTTGTTTACACGATTTTTTAAAAGAGAATTTTTTGGAGCTGTATTAGCTGAAACAGCTTTAATATTGCCAATAATCCTTGGTGTAACTTTTGCTGTTATAGAATTTGGAAGAATTTTTTATTATGTAAACAGTCTAAATCATATATGTAGAACATCTGCAAGATACACTTCAATTGGACCAAATTACACTACTGCTAATTTAAAGACTCTATCAAATGCTAGTACATTAATTCCCAATGTCTATGCTATTACTCTTACTGTAAGTCCAACAGCTGGTGCTACTAGAGCTATAGGTGATCCAATTACAGTTACAGCATCCATACCATTTGACCCAGTCTTTCCTGATTTTATTAAACTTTTCACAGGGGGAATGAGTACAATGTGGCCTACTACTCTAGTTGTTAGAGCAACTAATCGCGTAGAGATTGCTTCTGGTGGTCCAACATTAACACCTACACCGACACCGACAGCAACACCTTCTTCAACAGCGACTCCAACACCAACAGCTACACCAACGCCGACAGCTACACCAACACCTACACCTACTCCAACACCTACACCTACTCCAACGCCGACACCAACACCAACACCGACTCCAACACCTACTCCTGCAGCTACACCGACGCCTACTCCAACTCCAACGCCTACTCCAACTCCAACGCCTACACCAACACCGACACCAACTCCAACACCGACACCTACTCCGACTCCTTCGCCTACAGCGACTCCAACTCCAACACCTACACCTACACCAACTCCTTCGCCTACAGCGACTCCAACTCCAACACCGACACCTACTCCGACTCCTTCGCCTACAGCGACTCCAACTCCAACACCGACACCAACACCAACTCCTTCGCCTTAAAGACAATTATTGTGGGGCTATCCCTTTTGCCCAAAAGATAATCAGCTTTTCAAACTATCAATTTTCATTTATAGGTCTATCCCTAAGATATAGATACATTTGCTCAGCTTTTAATGGTTTAGCCCTAGCCTCCATGTGGGTAACAAATATCTACAAGAAGAATTTACCCATATTGGAGGGCTAGAACTTGAATTTCTTAGAAGCAATTAAACTACATATAAGATTGGGCCTATTAATTCTATTCCTTGTCCCGACTTTATCCTGGGTAGTAGCATTATCAATTACTCCAATTTATGAGAGTAAAGCAAGACTATTAATAGAAGCTAAGGATATGGATTTGGGAGGAGCTAACCCTTTTAGACCAATTGCAAGACTTAGCGATCCAATTCAAACACAAATAGAAATTTTAAAATCAGCAACTATTTTAGATCAAGTAATTCGCCAATTTAATATGCGTTATAAGGACGGACCTAAAAAAGGTGAGTATATAAGTTATTTAGATATAAATGAACATTTTGAAGTTACAGCAGATAGAAATGTAGATATAGTAGAACTTAAATATAAAGATCCTAATCCTAAAAAAGCAAAAGAGATTCTTCAATCTGTTGTTGATAGTTATATTGAAAAAACAATTGAATTAAAAGCTAGTGACACTGCAAGTGCTATTAGATTTTTAAAGAAAGAAAGAAATAAAGCAGAAAGAGAAGCACTGGATGCCAGCAAACGTTTAAGAGAATTTGAGCAAAGTAGTAAAACTGTAGGTTTAGAAAGTACTAATGAATTAATTAGAACTGCTTTTAAATTAAGAGAATTAAAGTTGACAGTTAGTACTGAGTTTGCAAAAGCAGAAGCTGGTTCAAAGCAGCTTGAAAGACAATTAATGTCTGACTTAGACAATGCTGTTATAACAAATACAGTCAGTCAAGATCCTTACTTATCAGCTTTAAGAAAAGATTTATATGACAAAGAAACACAGCTAGTAAGACTACAAACAAAAGTAAAACCAGGACATTACCAACTCGAAGAAGTCAAAGAACAAATTGTTGGGAATAGAAGACTTATTGGGGAAAGAATAAAAGAAATATTAGGCAAAGAAGTTGACGACTCCTCTTTCCCTTATGCAAATGATCCAGTCAGAGTTGCTCTAACTCAAGAATTTATACGTGCTAAAACAACTGAGTTAGCAACACAACAACAATTAGATGTAATTCAAGAAGCAATTGATATTAATGAAAAGAAGTTAGAGAAATTGCCTAGTGAAAAATACATCTACATGCAGTTAGTTAGACAAAATGAAATTGCACAAAAAAGACTTGATGAAATTGAAGTTAAGTTAATTGAATCAAGAATGAAAGGTGTTATAGCCTCTCACATAACAAATCTAAGACTTATTGATCCACCATCATTTGCAAGCATTCCGAAATGGCCAAATATTCCAATGACACTTCTAGTTAGCTATATTTTTGGCTTATGTCTTGCACTTGTAGTGATTTACATTGTTGAATACTTTGATGATGTAATCAAGAGTGTTGATACTCTGCCTAAAGATATGGGCTGCCCATTCCTTGGACAGTTACCATCTGCACATATGGGTGATCTGCCTATCGTATACCAGGATCCACGAAGTGATTATGCTGAAGCTATACATGCACTTAGAACAAATCTTTCATTTTTATCTCTATCAGGAGACAGGAAGCTTCTTCTTCTTACCAGTTCTAATGCTGAAGAAGGGAAATCCACCGTTTCAATTAACTTAGCAATTACATATGCACAAACAGGGAAAAGAGTTCTTCTTATTGATGCAGATATTAGAAATCCTTCACTCTATAAATACCTTGCAAGACCAAAAGATGCAGTTGGTATTAGTAACACTTTAATTAATGAAATAGATTTCTATGATGTTGTACAAAAGAGTATTTTAGGAATTGTAGGATTTGACTATTTACCTGGTGGAGATATTCCTCCTAATCCAATACAATTACTTGAATCTGACAAAATGAGAGAATTGCTTGAAACATCACAACATATTTATGACTTAGTTATATTAGACACTCCTCCTCTAGGAATATTTTCAGATGCATTATTGCTTGCTAAACATGCTGATGTTGTAGCCATGGTAGCAAGATATAACAAAACATCAAGAAAAGATCTCCTAACTTCATTAGATCTTTTAAATAAAGCAAGCATCAATGCAGTTGGTGTTATTTTAAATTCAGTGCCCTCATCTGCACAAGGCTATGGTTATGGATATGCATACGGTTATGGACGAGTAGACAAACCAGAAACGTATTCAAAAGGGTTATCTGCTGCATAAGCTAGGAGTAAAAGATCATGGGGAATTTTAAAAAAGTAAAATTAACATTATTAAGTCTAATTCTAGTTTTAGCAATAAATCAAGCTTCATATGCTATTGATGTTGAAGAGAATGAAAACTTTCCAAGAAAAATTAAATTACAAGCTGTACTTACTCCACCATATGTAATTGGTCCTGGAGATCAATTAACAGTAACAGATAGAACTCTTAAAGAGTTGTTTGGACAGGTAGAAAAATATGATTTAGTAGTTTCTGCAGATGGTTACATATCAATTCCATTACCAGATGGAAAACAAGAAAACTTATTAGTGGCAGGACATACTTTAGATCAGTTTTCAGAAGAAGTAAGAAGGCTTTTTGGCAAGACCTTAAAAAATCCTCTAGTATTTGTACAAATCAGCAAGTATAGACCAGTAAACGTTTACATAGGTGGAGAAGTTGCAAAACCTGGTGTCTATAAAATAGAAACCACATCTACTAGTGTAGAAGGCGGATCAGCTAGTTCAACAAGTACCTTTAATTTATCTCTTACTCAAGCACTTCAAATTGCCGGAGGCTTAAAACCTCGTGCAGACATAACTTCTGTTTTAGTTACCAGAGGGACAAATGCTGAAAGAAAAGTTTTAAATCTAAAATCTTTAGTAATAGGTGAATCAATACTAGACGATACAAACTTATTGCCAGGAGATACGATCTATGTCCCTGTTACTGGAGAAGTGGAAAATCAAGCTCAGACACATGTAAGATTATTAGGGAAATTAGCTTATCAAGAAGTTCCTGTTAACGTAACTGGAGAAGTTAAAACTGGAGGAAGTTTTATCTTACCGAACGATGCAACACTTCTGGACGCTCTTGGAAAAGCTGGTGGATTAAACAATGTAGGTACATTAAAAACTGTTAGACTATCAAGATTTGAAACTGATGGTGTATACAGAACTCATGAAATAAGTATTCATGATCTCATTATGAAAGGCTCTGATTTTGGTCAGATTGCCGTTAGACCAAATGACACAATTGAATTTATACCTTCTGCAGGAAAAGAAGTCAGAAGTTTCTTCAGGTATATTGCGCCTACTGTTATTGGAACAGCAGTTGGATCGGCTCTAGGTTCTCTTGGCAACTTCGTAGTACAAGACAATTTATTTAACAGGCAATCAAACTTACAAAATTCAGCATTTAGTTTTGGTAATGGTGGCGGTGGAAACCCTATTACAATCCTAGGTGGTAACAGACTATTTAAATCAAACACTAATGAATAAATTTATTTATCTATTGGTTTTATTGTTGGTATTTTCTTTATTACCTAACCATTTTTACTGCAAAGCAGAAGAAATTCCTGTTTATCACATAGATCCGTTTTCTCTAGAAAACTACGATACTGTAAAAAAAGGAACACAATTTGACGTGTCTCTTAAAAACAATGTTTCTACAAATGAAAATGAAAATACTAATGGTATAAGTTTTATTATTCCAGCATTTGAAAATACTGACTTAAAAGGGCATGGGTTAATTACTATGTGCAATTCTGGTAAAAGACTATCAAGACATAGCAATCTTGAGCTAGCAGTAAATATGCTAACTTTGCCAGATGGTCAGGAAGTAAATGTTTCAAGCAGCTCTCTTTCTTATTCAAGTTTAAACCCACCACACGTATCTTCAAAAGCAGCAGCATTAGCAAGGACTGTTTCATCATTTGCTTTAGCAAGTAGTCCAGCAACTCTTGGAATAGGATTAGGAGCAAGTTTTTTAATTAATGGATTACTATCTGCCAAACAAAATGGAGCAGGTGACTTTGTATGGGGTGGTTTAAGCGGGTCAGGATTTTCTTTTGCGGAGAAGTTATTAAGAAAGCAACCTGATGTCAAATTAGAAGCAGGCACAACAGTACCAATGGTTTTAACTGAAGATTTAAAAGTTAGCAAAGGAATTAAAAAAGAAAACATGGAAGAAGTTAATGTCAGCAAAGAAGAAGCAATAGCAAGAATAGAAAAACTTATTCAATGGGGAGATTTAACAGGTGCTTTAGAATACTCTATTAAATCAGGACAAAAAGAAGTTTATGATGAGTTAATTAGTAAGATTTCATCTTAGGTAAAACTGTCAGCTTCCCTACTATCTCTTTTACAGAATCAACAATATAATCAACTTCACTCTCAGTATTTTCTCTTCCTAAAGATACTCTTAAAGAACCTTTCACATAATCTTCAGACATGCCAATAGCCTGAACCACATGAGAAGGTTTTATTTCATCATCATTAACTTTATTAGATGAGCAAGCCGACGCAGAACTTACAGCAATATTTTTTAAGTCAAATTGAAGAACAAGGCTTTCTCCCTGAATACCCTTAACACAAAAGCTGACATGTCCGGGGATCCGCCTTTCAGCATTAGGTCCAGTCAAAACTAGATTTTTTACACTTAAAAGTTTCTCCATAAGATTTATTTGCATTGATCTTAGTTTTTTTATATTAACTTCCATTTCAGAATTTAAAAGTTCTGCAGCATATCCAAAACCTACAATATTGGGCAATGATTCTGTCCCTGGTCTTATTTTATTCTCCTGCCCACCACCAATTAATATAGGACTTAAGTGTTCAAAGTTTTTCACATATAAAGCTCCGACACCTTTAGGTCCATAAATTTTATGTCCAGATATTGTAATAAAATCAATATCTAAATTTTTTAGATCAATAGGAATTTTACAAAAAGTTTGTATGCAATCAGAATGGAAACAAACACTATTTTTTTTACATATATTAGTTATTTCTTTTAGATTTTGAATCGTTCCTATTTCATTATTTCCATGAATAATAGAAACAAGTAAGGTTTCTTTTGAAATAGAAGATTTCAACTGGTTTAAATCTACAAATCCTTCTTTATCTACATCTAACCATGTAATTCCCCATCCTTTTTGCTCTAAATACTCCAACGGTTCTTTTACGGATGAATGTTCTATTTTAGAAGTGATTATATGCTTTTTCTTTCCTGAAATATTGTCAACGTTTTGACTTAGTCCAAATATAACTAAATTATTTGCTTCGGTTCCGCCGCTGGTAAAAATTACATTTTCAGAATTAGCATTTAAAACTTTTCCTATTTTACTTTTTGCTTCATTTAATTCTTGTTTAGCCTTTTTACCAAGCCTATGAATACTGGAAGGATTACCAAAATTTTCACTTAAGGTTTTAAGGATTACAGCAGAAACCTCTTCTCTTACCTTTGTAGTAGCGCTGTTATCTGCATATATATAGTTATTGGCTAAAGGTTTATTGAACATAGGTTTGATTTTCTTTTTGTGCTTTATAGCTAATAGAATCATAATACAAGTCTTCAAGAGTAATTGATTTCAACATTGAGTAAATTCCTCTATTTAACTTCTGCCAAAGCTGATGAGTCACTTCAACTTCAGCCCCAGCATTTGGAGCAACATTAATAGGACCTTCTACAGCTTGAATAATATCAGCTAAAGAAATTTGCTTTTTATCTTTTTCTAAAACATATCCACCCTGAGAACCCCTTGTGCTTTTAATCAATCCTGCTCTTCTAAGTTTTATAGCTATTTGCTCTAAAAAAGGAAGAGGAATATTTTGATTTTTTGAAATTTCCCTAAGTGAAATTGGATTAGTTGCCAACTCCTTTGATTTAGCACAATGTGAAGCAATGTCTATCATTGCCTGAATTGCATACTGCCCTTTTGTAGTTAACTTCATAAGAAGATTATAGCTGATTAAGAAGCTCGACACTAATATCTTTCAAGATTACATTTAATCCCTTTTCAAGCAAATATTGCTATATTTAATTAAATTATTAACATTCTAAACACTTTGTAATGACAATAAAAAAACAAAACATAAAAATCATTTGGATACTTTTTTCATTGGTTTTGCTAGTAATAAATTTTATTAACTTAAAACCTTTACTGGGGTTCTTATTAAATGGTGGTGGGGATTTTTCTGGGCATTATGTATCAGGAAAAATATTACTCACTGGAAATGCCCATAATTTCTATAACTTTGAAGTACAGAAATCCTTATCTCCCCTTTTAGATAAAAAACTCTGCATGCCAAATATTCACACGCCATATGAAGGTATTTTTTTTATTCCATTTGTAATGATGGGATACCAACTAGGGTACTTAACTTTTGGAATAATAAACATCTTATTTCTAATAATCTCAATTCTACTAATTCTAGAATTAACGAAATTATTTGGTATTAGAGATTCTTTATTTACTGCTAGCTTACTTACTGTCACTTTTTTAACTTCATTCCAAATGTCATCCGTTTTAATAAATGGACAGGACTCAATAGTTTTTCTTTTTATATTAACAATTGCACTAGTTTTGCTTTACAAAAAGAAGCTTTTTAAGGGTGGAATATTTTTAGGGCTTTTAGTATTTAAACCACATCTAGCCATTCCTTTTATTATTGCTTACGGAACAAGGTTTGGAAAAGAAGTATTTAAAGGAGCATTTATTAGTGCATTTATTTGTGCATCAATTTCATTTTTATTAATTGGGGTAGATGGATTTCAAAAAGGGTTAAATTTATTCAAACTTATTCAAGAAAATCCACTTGCATATGGTGTAAACACTTCCAGTATGGGTAATTTAACGGGGTTATTTCATAGACATTTTAATGTTAATTTCGGATTAGCATTATTTCTCATCAGCATAATAATAGTAATAATTTTAAATACTAGATTTAAAGGGAGTCTTGCTATAGACTCATTAAACATTATTCTAATACTTCTATTCAGCCTACATAGCCACGGACATGACTATGTTTTACTTTTTCTTCCAATAGTATTTTTATTAAGGACTATTGAAAAAAGATACATGGAAAAAGAATTTAAAACATTCCCTGATTTATTTCTTTTCTTAAGTGCACTTGCTTTTTCTACACCTATTGGATCCAATTTATACTACTCAAATCAAAAGAATGAAGTAATAGTTCTTCTTCTTTTAACCCTAATTGGGGGGCTGTACTACTACTCAGCGGACTCTACCAAAACCTAAATGGATTACTAAATAAAGAAGCAAACACCTGAAATATCGCTGGAAGTAAAATTAAAATAAGAACTAAACCCACAGTTGGTTTAATGGAGAAACTGATTTGAAATGCATTTATCTGAGGAGCTGCTCTTGACATTAGACCCAGAATTAAATCAACAGAAAGAACAATAATAATTATAGGCGACACTATTAAAAAACTAATTGAAATAAGGTCTCCTGCCGATTTAAAAAGCTTTAAGTAATTTATATCAAAATGATAAAGAATTATGGGGAAGACTTGGTAGCTTTTATAAAATCCTTCAATTACTTTTTCAATCCCACCAATAGAAATAAATAGTGTTAGTGCAATTACATCAAAGAACTTACCAATAATAGTTGTTTGAGATTGTGAGCCTGGATCAAACATAGTTGCAGACTGTAAGCCAAGCTGCATATCCAGCATTTCACCAGCAGTTTTTGCTATTTCAATAACAAGATTAGTTACCCAACCAATCATCATTCCAATAAATACATTCATTGCAATAAGATAAACAAAATTAAATCCTTTTGGAAAAACATTAGGTGTTTCTAAAAGTGGAAATATCATCAGTGTAAGCATTATTGAGAATGCAACCCTTGCAAGACTAGGAATAGATTTATGTCCTAAAAGAGGAGCAGTGCTTGCAAAAGCAATACACCTTGTAAAAACTAAAAGAGCCAGAACCCAGACACCACCTAACTGATCCAATATTTTAGATTGATTTAAAAGAGTTTCAAACATTAGTTCAACCAAGTTGGATTTTCTTCTTCAGGAGCACGATTAATTAATTGCATATCCTCTGGCTCTGGTTCAGGCTCAGTCATTGCACCATTCTCAATAAAGTTATTTAGTTTTTGAGGAATTAGCTTTAAAGATTCATCTAAATCATTATTTTCCTGAGGCTCAATAATATTGTCCATTAACCTGGGCTGCTCAGGAATTGAATTTTTAAATATCGGGGCTTTGGGCACCTGAGGTGCACCTAAAATCGAGCTACCAGGAGGTCCACCACCTGTTGGCAATTTATTTTCTATTCTTTCAGGTTCAATGACCATGATAGGTGCATTGAAAGACTCTGCATTTATTTTATTCTCAAAGCCTGTTTTCCCAGATGCTTTCATATATTCATCACTAGGGATTACTTTTTGACTTCTTCTTGGGACAAAAGTAAAAGCACTAGTTAAGGTTCTATTCATATATTGATTCAAATATTGAAACATCCAAAATCCAGAAATAATTAAAAGTCCAAAAACTCCAATAATTTTAACGGCAGTACCAATTGTTTGCTCCTGGACTTGTGTAGCAGCTTGTAGGATACCAACTACAAGACCTATTGTTGCAGCAGCAACTACAATCGGCCCTGAGATCATCAAAACGACCATGATCCCATCTCTAATTGCATTTGGCATCCAATCCATTTGTTTTTTATGGGACTTCAGACAAGCTGAATTCTCATTCTTTACTCCCTTTTGCTTGCTCGGATTCACCGAATAAATCGGATGAATCCTTCTCATTATAAATTCGATAGGTGCTTATACTTAACATGCTTCTTCTTTCTCCCTAGTTGAAACTTTGAACCAGTCCTTTTATTATAAGTGTCCAGCCATCGACTGCTACAAATATTAAAAGCTTAAAAGGTAAAGAAACGATTGTGGGAGAAAGCATAATCATACCTAAAGCTAAAAGTATGTTTGCTACGATAAGATCTATAACAAGAAATGGGATAAAAATTAAAAATCCTATTTGGAAAGAAGTTCTAAGCTCACTTAAAAGAAAAGCTGCCACCAATTGTCTAAAACTTACATCTTCAGGACTTTTTGGATTAGGCTCTTTGCTTAACTGATAAAAGAATGAAAGATCTTTTATATCTGTTTGTTTTAGCATAAATCTTTTCAATGGCTTATATGCGGCTTCAATTGCTAGTGGCACAGTTATTTGTTGGTTACTAAGAGGAGTAAAAGCCTTTTCATTCATTTCATTAAGTGTTGGTCCCATGACATAACCACTTATAATCATTGCCATTGCAATAACTACCATATTAGGTGGGATTTGTTGAGTACCCATAGATGTTCTTAGTAGTGAAAGAACAATTAGAACCCTTAAAAAAGGTGTCATAGTTATTATGATAAGAGGAAGCATTGAAAGGAGAACCATCAAAATGGTTATTTGAAGTGCAGGTTCTATATTTCCAAGTAAGCCAGTCCAATTCATAAACTAAATCACTCTCATCCCTGAATCTGATGAAAAAATCTTAATTGATTTTCCCGATGGTAAAACTGCTTCATAAAAACCTATATTATCAGCGACAACTTGTTTTGTTTTAATAATTACAAGTTCAGAATCATTTATAGTTTTTTTTCTTGATAACATAATGAGTTTTGCAATAGATTTTGTTTCATTTACAATCCAACAAGCAAGCAACGTTATAATTCCTGATCCCAAGAAAATCACTGTAAGCTTTATTAAAGTTGCAAAAAAAGCCACCATGATTTTTTAGATTTCCTCTTGATCTTCTTCTAAATCCTCAAGTTGATCAGCAAAAGTTGCTGGCTCAACATTTCTTGCAGACTGTGGTTTAGTAAATAGCTCTTCTAGCTCAACTCCACCAGCTGCAACACTACCATGTTTCTTAGAACCAATTAAAATATCTGTTATTCTCATTCCAAACTGATTTCCAACAATTACTAAATCTCCTTTAGCTACAGGTTTTCCTTGTGCAGTTAAAATAAGCTCAGAATCAAGAACTGATCCAAGAGGAAGAACTCCTCCAGCTTTAAGATCTAAAACCTGCTTTAGTGGAATAAGAACTTTTTGAAATTCTGCAGAAAGCTCTAATGGTAAACTTGAAAGCATATCTTCATCATTGTGTATTGGTTTCATCATATCCTCAGCCAAATCCTCTATATTATCTATATCCCTAATAAAAACAGGATGGTCATCTTCTGGTAAGACGAGTCCTATTTCCCCTAAGTGCCAGTAAAACCTTTCAATATCACTATCTTCAAAAACAACTAGATCATCTTTTTCCAATGATCTTATGTCTTTCAAGGTTAGATTAGTTTTTCCAACATACATCTTAATAGGAACTTTTATACCAGTATTAGCCAGTTTATTGATGTCAATGACATCATTTCCCTGAGTGGCAGGAACTCTTTTTGGCTTAAAACTAGCTGGCATCCCAAAAGCAATTCTTCCAATTTGTCCTTCATCAGACTCAACAAGCCAGACAAGATAAATCATATCTAAAAGATATGGATGCTTTGAATCAATTTCCCAAAACTCTTTCATCTTAACTTCAAGATTCATTAAGAATGATTGAAGCACTCCAAGTTCTAATTGTGTTACCTTTTTTATTGAAAAAGGTCTATTTATTGAAGACTCACCAAATGCTCTTTCTAAGAAGTACTGGGTTAAATTTGAATCAATTCTTATTTGACCATTTTGATTATTATGCTGCCATGATGCAGCTATTCCAACCCAATTATTCAAATCCAAATCCAATAAAAACCCAACTATTTTAGTCCTGACTTTTAATCCAAAAAATTGTTGAATAACATCATGCAAATCAATATTTTCATTTGACCAAAGAGAAAGATGTCTCATCAGCGGCTCATTGCTTTTTTGAAATGAATCTGGCTTAAGAGCATTCATTCCCAACTGTCTTATTAATTCTTTGTTTCTTTGTTTAGCCATATCTTATTTGTATTATTCCCTATAAAACCAAGGCTTCAAATAAGTTTTACAAACAAATCTATTATCTTCAGAAAACAAAATTCTTTTTTTACGTCTATAACTAAGTAGTTTGCCTGTTTCAAGTGTTATCTTGAATGAAAATGATAAACTATTAACCTTAAAAAGACATTATGCCAGATTTTCAAGCACCAGACTTCTTTCCCAGCAGTCAAAGCCAAAAACAAGACTTAAACAGTTTTTTAAATAAATTAAAGAATTTTTGGGTTTATTTTATTATTATTATTTTAGCTGTTTCAATTTTTAGTGGCACAATCGTTAAAGTAGATGCTGGGGAAAGAGCTGTAGTATTTAATATTTTTGGTGGTGTAGAAAAAAGAGTGCTTGGAGAGGGAATACATTTAATGTTGCCCTTCATTCAAAGAGCAACTATTTATGATATTAAACAAGCTTCATACACCTTTACATCTGAAGATCAAAAACAAGGGCAAGTTCTAGGGGAAGAAATTCACACATTAACTTCTGATGGTCAAAAAATCGATATAGAGCTTACTGTTAGAGCAAGACCACAACCGGAAGTACTATGGGAACTTCACAAGTCAATTGGTCCAGCTTATGTTACAAAAATAATTTATCCTAAAGCAAAATCAACAGTAAGAGAGATTCTTTGCAGCTATCCGGTTGAAGATGTTTACAGCATAAAAAGACAAGAGATTCAAAATCGTATTCAAGAACATCTTCAAAATGATTTAGAAAAAAATTATTTTATTGATATAGAGGAAGTATTAATTAGGAATGTTAGATTTTCTAAAGAATTTCAAGATGCAATAGACAGAAAACAACAAGCATTTCAAGAGTATTTAAAAATGGAATATGTTCTAGCCGGTGAGAAATCAAAAAGAGATGCAAAAATTCTTCAAGCAGAGGGAGAAGCAAAAGCAATCAGTCTAAGAGTTAATGCACTAAGAGCAAATCCAGACTTTGTTAAATATAGAAGAGCACAGGTTTATGGAAAAAGGGCAAAGTTAATCTTCAGTAATGATTTGGAATAAAAAAATGGGAAAACAAACAATAGATAGAGAAAATTCAATTGCTGTCGGACTAGCAGTACTTTTTTCAATAGTATTCCTGTCAAGTGGCACAGTTATAAAAGCTATTCCAGCAGGAAATGTAGGTGTAGTTTTTAATCTCTTCGGCGGAGTAGAAAAAAGAGTTCTTTATGAAGGACTAAATTTTGTTATTCCATTTACAGAATCAGTAACTTTATATGATGCAAGAAAAACAGCTTATAGCTTTACTGACACTCCAGAACCTTTTCAAATAGGTCAAAGTATTAAATGCCAGACGAATGATGGGCAACAAATAGGAATAGATGTAACAGTAATTACTCACCTTAATAAAGAGAATATCTGGAAGTTACATCAAGATCTTGGGAAAGACTATGCTCAAAGACTTATAGTCCCCCAAACAAGAAGTATTTTCAGAAATATAGTTGCAGAGTTTCCAGTTGAAACTGTTTACAATTCCCATAGAAATGAACTTACCTTAAATGCACAAGAAGCATTAAAAAAATCATTCATAAAAAATGGAGTTGTTTTAGATGAGTTATTAATTAGAGGGATTTATTTTTCAGAATCATTTGCAGAAGCTGTAGAAAAAAAACAAATTGCCCTCCAAGAATCACAAAGACAAAGCTGGATAAAGAAAACAGCAGAAAGAGAAAAAGAAAGAAGGGTTATAGAAGGAGAAGGAGATGCAAAGGCATTAGAAGTAAGAGGTCAGGCATTGAAAATGGATCCAAGAATTGCAGAGCTTGAATTTCTTGAGCAGCTAGAACATAATGGGAAAGATATCCCTGTTGTTACTGGAACGAAGAATGCAATAATCTCCATTGGAGACATATTAAAAGACAAGTAGTTATTTTTTATAACATGAGTTAGAATAAATATCCGGCGAAAAGAGAAATGAAGAAAAATCTTAGAAATCCTAAAGGCTCAAGAGACTGGCTTCCAGATGAGGTAGCAAAACAAGAATATGTCAGGAAATCTCTTGTATCAGCTTTTGAAAAATGGGGTTATAAACCCATTCAAACTCCCATACTAATCAACTGGGACACTTTAACTATTAGCAGCAGCAAACTCTCAGACACAGCATTTAAATTAATTGGTCAACAAGGGGAAATTCTTGCTCTTAGAGCAGACCTCACAACACCCATAGCAAGGGTTACAGCAGAAAGATTGAAAGATGATGAATTGCCATTTAGATTCTATTATGTAGGGAAGGTTTTCAGATATCAATCCCGAAAGACCACAAATGAAAAAGAACTTTATCAGATAGGAATAGAATTAATTGGTAGTAAAGAAGGATTCTCTGATTTAGAATGCTTAAAAGTCCTTCACGACAGCCTAGAAAAACTTGGATTAAATAAATATTTAATAGTTATAAATCATGCTTTATTTTGGCAGGAACTATTTAAATGCTTCGGTGAAACTGCTCAAAAACTATACAAAGCATTAAATCAAAAAGACTTAGTTTTATTTTATGAATTACTCGAAGAATCAGAGTTTTCAAAGAATGAAAAAACGTTTTGGCGTGAGCTTATTTATATTAGAGGTGGTAAAGAAGTTATAAACAAATTTAAAAGTATCTCAAACAAAGTAAAAAAGTTAAAAGTAAAGAAATTAATATCATATTTTGAAAACATTTTTAAACTTTTTGATAAGAATGTAGAAATTGATCTTAGTCTTACCAGTGATATTGATTACTACACGGGGATTTATTTTGAAGTAATTACTCCTTACATAGGAAAAAGTATTGGGTCTGGTGGAAGATATGATGATTTAATAAATAAATTTGGATTTGATCTTCCTGCAATAGGTTTTTCTTTCTGCCTTGAGGATTTGCTACTGGCACTTGAAAAGCAAGGAAAATCATTCCCAAAATTCAAAGCCCCCAAATTACTGAGTGTCAATAAAACAAACATTAAGAAAACTTTTGAGGAAATTAAGAAGATTCAAAGGAAAAGCAGTGCTGCAATAAAATTATGAAAGATAAAGATATAGAACTAACAATTGCAATACCAAAAGGATACCTTCACGATGAAGGCTATCAGTATTTATCCAAGTTTGGAATAAACTTTGATAGTAAGAGTTCAAGAGAATTGGTTTTTTACGACAGAAAAAGTAAAGTGAAAGCACTTTTAGTTAGGCCATCTGATGTAAATGTATATGTGGAACATGGAAGTGCTGATCTTGGTATTGTAGGGTTAGATCTTTTAAAAGAACAAAGTCCAGATGTAGTAAAAATTAAAAACCTAGGGTTTGGGTATTGTAAATTAGTTCTAGCTGTTAAAAAGGATTCACCATATAAAGATTCCAATGATTTACCTGCAAATTGCAAAATTGCTACAAAATTTACAAGGCTTGCTAATGATTACATTCAAAAAAAAGGTTTAATTGCTGAGGTAGTTAAGCTTTATGGCTCAGTGGAACTGGCTCCTATTGTAGGACTTGGCGATGCCATAATAGACTTAGTTGCTACTGGTTCTACCTTAAAAGCAAATAATTTAATTCCAATAGAAACAATCCTTGAAAGTACTGCATTTTTAATAGCAAACCCTGTTTCTTTCAAATTTAAGAAGTCAAGAATGTCTCCTTTTCTTATGTAACCAACTGGTAACAAGGTTAAGTTAACCTAATTGTTCAATATTAAAAGCTTTTAAGGCAAAACTTTGATTTTATTTATTGTTTTAGAAGTTCGGGGAGACTATTTCATCATCTCTTAAATAAGTATTAGGAACAATGAAATAGAATTACTCCTAATTCAGGGAGAAATTATGCAAAGATGGAATTCAAAAGTTCGAGTTCTTTTACAAAATGAGACAAAGCCTCAAGTATCAAAATTTGCTAAAGTAAATCCTAAGGCCGAAATTACAGGAAAAGTTTTTATTGGTGATCATGTAAGTATTGGAAAAAGTAAAATCTATAGTGAAAATGAAAATGTAATAAGTATTGGAGAAAATACACAGATAAAAGATGGCGTAGTAATTTCAGCAAGGGATTACAAATATGATCCAAACCTATCAAAGATAAAAAAACTTAAAGACATTTATATAGGATGTAAGATTTTCATTTCAAGTGATGTCGTAATTCAGGGATCAAGCATAATTTCAGATGGAGTCTTCTTAGGTTCTGGCTGTCAAATAGTAAATTCTCATATTGGTCCAAACTCAGTTATTGAAGCTGGGGCTATAGTTAAAAATGTAACAATCCCAGCAAATACATTTGTCCCTAGCAAAGCAATAATCAACTCTATGAAAAAACTAAACTGTTCAACATCAACAATAGGATCACAAGGACTTGATAGGATTGCCTAACTACTTAAATACATTTTCTGTCTAAATAAACTTATTTTTTCAAGCTCTTTTAAAAATTTAGGTTCCGAAAAGTTTATTATTTTCAAATAGTTTAAATAAAGAGGAAGAAGTTTTTTAATTTCTTTTTGATTTATAGAAAGCAAATCACTGCTTAGCTTAGGATTTCCTGACGCCACTCTGGTAGTATCCCTAAAGCCGCTAGCGGCAAGTATAAGTCCAAGTTTTTTAATTTTTTCATCTTTCAAATCCATGAGTAGCTTACAAAGCGCAGATGAAACCAATATAGGCAAATGACTAATTATTGCTACAGCCTTATCATGGGCATGAGAATCAGATATTACGACTTTAGCTTCAACTTCTTTTATTACTTTTTCCAAGGGCTTCAACGCTTCAATATTTTTATTTTCTTTAATTAGTACCCATGTACAATTTTTAAAAAGTTTTTCATCTGCATAGTTAAATCCAGAGAATTCATTCCCAGCCATTGGATGTCCACCTACAAAAGTAATGTTTTTAGGTAAAACTTTTTTAGCGTAATTACAAATATCAGATTTAGTACTTCCCACATCAGTCAGTATAAGTTTATTTTTAGCAACTTTAGAAATTTCTTTAATTTTATCTTTCACTAAAGAAAGAGGAGTACAAATAAAAATAATTTCAACATCATTCAAAGAATTTGAAGTAATATTCAAAAAACCTTTTTTTATTGCTTTTCCTTTTAAAGCATTTTTTATAGTTTTTTCACTCTTTGAGATTCCAGTAACTTCATAGCCTTTTTTACTTAAAGCTTTTGCTAATGATCCACCAATCAGTCCAAGACCAATTACTGCAATACGTTTACTTTTAGATTTACTTTTCATCAAGTTAATATTATATAATGAATCCATGCCAAAACTCTGTATAAACATAGATCACATAGCCACTGTACGTGAAGCACGTAAAACGATAGAACCTGATCCAGTAATTGGGGCAAAGATAGCTATAGATTCAGGAGCCGAAGGAATCACTGTACATCTCAGAGAAGACAGAAGACATATAAAAGATAGAGATGTTTTTTTAATAAAACAAATCATTCCTGAGAATATTTTATTTACTCTTGAAATGGCAGCTACTGATGAAATGCTAGATATTTCAAATAAAGTAAAGCCTGGCTTAATAACTTTAGTACCAGAAAAAAGACAAGAGCTTACTACTGAAGGTGGCTTAAATGTAATTTCCCAAAGAGATTATTTAAAAAAATATTTAGTGGGTCTGCATAAAAATGGACTAACAGTAAGTATTTTCATAAATGCAGATAAAGAACAAATAAAAACAGCAAAAGAAATAGGAAGTGACTTCATCGAAATTCATACAGGTCCATATGCTGAAAATCCATGTGAAGCAGAAATTAAAAAAGTAAAAGAAGCAATAGATTATGGAAAAAGTATAGGTTTAAAAATAAATGCTGGTCATGGGCTTAATTACACAAATACAGAAGCTATAGCAAAATTAAATGGCATAGAACAATTACACATTGGTCATTCCATAATTAGTAAATCTGTACTATTTGGATTAAAAGAAGCTATATTAGAAATGAAGAAGATAATTAGACACTAGTTTTTTCAAATAGGAGAAAAAGTGTTTGAACAAAATTTAGAACTTATTAGCACAACATTAGACACCATTTCTAATGACAGATTTGATTCTGTCCCTGCAGAAAGAATAAGCTTACTAAAAGAATTTGGAAATATTATTGAAGAGAATTATTTAGGGTCAATTTCTTTAAAAGCAGGAAATACTACTGAATGCAGAAAAGTCCTTGAAGGGGCTGGAGAAAAATTAAAAGCATTAGTTTCAACTTCTTCTAATACTGAATTAGAAAGTTATCTAAATTATTTTTATGCACATTTTTTACTCACCAATGAAGCTGAAAAAGCAAACATAGTAGCGATAAATGCTAGCAGAAATCAGAAATCAAAAGCTTCAGGTGTTCCAAAAGCTGAATCTATTGAAAATGCATTTAGAATACTAAAGCAGAGTAATATCCCAGAAGCAAAAGTTCAGGAAATTATAGATGATTTAACTCTTGAACTTGTTTTTACGGCTCATCCTACTGAAGCGAAATCTGACATAGAGATTTTATTACTTCAAGGCATATCAAAAGTATTAAGATCCCGTGAAAATCATAGAAGCCAGGATTTACTCAGTGAAGCTGAAAAATTAATGGATCATATGGGTCCAAAAGAAAGCAAACCAACTGTATTAAATGAGGTAAATAGAAATCTTGTTTATTTCGATCAAATATACAGTGTAATTCCAATGATTTACAGAGAGGTTAAAAATGCAGCTCGTTCATACTATCCTAATGTAAAAATCACAACTAGACCTCTAATAAAATATTCATCATGGGTTGGTGGTGACAGAGACGGACATCCAGGAGTTACAGCTGAGGTACATCATAAAACAGCTAAGTTACACCACAACAGAGCTATTAAATATCATATTGCTTCATTAGAAGATATTGAAGCTTCAACTACTGATATAAAACACAAGCTTCAAGTAAAGAATATTATAAACAAATTAGAAAGAAGATTGTCAGATCCTGGACATAGGCACGATGCCTACAATAACTCTCTAGAACTTATTTCAGATTTAACAATTTTAAATAAAATATTAAGCAATTCACTAATAGATGATTTAATCGTAAATGTTGAAACATTTGGATTCCACTTGGCTCAAATAGATACGAGAGAACATAGTAAAAAGCATGAAGAAGCTTTATCTGACATTTTTTCTTACAGTGAAGTTCAAAACAAAATAAAAGAAAATTTAAATTCTTTTTCAGGGTTAGCAAAATACGATACTCTTTCTAAAGATGAGAAAATAGAATTTCTTTCTGCTCTTATTTCCAATCGAAATCTGGTAGAAATAGCAAGTATTTTAAAAACAATTAATCAAGAAGAGTTAAATACAAATAATACAAGTAGAGTGCTTAGAACATTTCAAGAGATAAATAAGATTCAGAAGGATTTTTCAACAGACTCAGCAACTGTACAAATTACTAGTTTTACTCATGACAGTAGTGATGTTTTAGAAGCAATATTTTTAGCTAAAGAATCAGGTCTAGTAATAGTAAAGAATGATGGTTCTATCAGTAGCAAAATTGATTTCATGCCTTTATTTGAAACTATAGAAGATCTTGAAAATTGTGATAAGACTCTCTCAGATCTATTTAGAAATGAAACCTATAGAAAGATTCTTACTTCCAGAGGAAATATTCAGACAGCCTTCTTGGGATATTCCGATGGCACAAAAGATGGTGGGTATGCTGCTGCCTATGCTGCATTATGGAATGCTCCAAATAAAATCAAAAAAGCATGCATTGAATCTGGAATAGATGGATTAAAATGGGAAATTTTTCACGGTAGAGGTGGAAGCCTAGGACGCGGTGGTGGTAAAGCAGGTGAAGCCATTTCCTCTCAAGCAAATGGAACAATCTTAAATAGAATTAGAATCACTGAGCAGGGTGAATTTATATCATTTAGATACTCAGATGAAGAAATGGCATTTAGACATCTCGAAATCAGATTAGACGCTTTAATAAGAGCCAGTGCAAATGTAAGAGAAGGAAATAAAAAATACGATAAAACTCTTTTAGATATTGGACATGTTTCATTTAATCACTATAGAAAACTTTTTGAGAATCCAGGTCTTAGACCGATAATTGAACAAGCTTCTCCATTTGTATGTATTCAATTTTCCAACTGGGGATCAAGACCTGCAAACAGATGGGATCCTTCTTCAAGATTGGATTTAGAACAACTAAGAGCAATTCCATGGGTAGTTACCTGGAATCAGATTAGACTAATGGTCCCAGGATTTTACGGAATGGGGTTAGCTATAAATGAAATGATCGATGATCAGAATCTATCATTAGACACTTTACAAGACATGTACAGAACATCTGATTCTTTTAGAATAATGATAGATCACTGCGAAATGGCTCTTGCAAAATCTAATATACATGCAGCCTCCCAATATAGAAATCTTCTCCCAGAAGAGTCAAAAGAAAGAGATCTTTTTGATGAAATAATGGAAGAGCATCTCAGAACCTCAAACATTATAAATAAAATAAAAGATAGTAATAGATTACTGGATGGCAATTCAACCATTCAAAAAAGAATTGATGAGAGAAATAGTTATACGCACATCTTAAATTACATTCAGGTTAAATTACTTGGAGATTTATTTAAACAATTTGAAACTGATCCAGGAGCTAATAATGCTGAAACAAAAGAAACACTTAGGCTTTCTATTCTAAGCATGAAAGCAATTGCTGCTGCATTACAGGAAACCGGCTAATTTTATAAGCTCCAGACAAGCTGGAGCTTTCATTGGCAAATTCTTTTCCTAGGATCGGATTCACCCAATAAATGGGATGAATCCTTTACTTGCAAGTACAAGGTATGGATTAATGTTTATTAATAGGTTTTAAATTAATAATTGGTAGAAATATCCCATGTTATAAAGAGAAGAAAACTGGGCATAATATTGTTACGGGAAATTAAAGTATATATAAAGTGAAGCTAAAAGCTTCTTTTTTTTTGTTCATTTATGGGACTTCAGACAAGCTGAAGTCTCTTTTTTATAAGTCTTACGCTTGATCGGATCCGCCAAATAAATTGGACGGATCCTTTTATTGCCAGTAAGCTATTGACCGTTCTTCTTTATAAAACATCTGATATCATTTTCTACATGACGGTAGATAGAGATAAAAAGCTAGGTCAATTATTTTGTGTAGGCTTTAATGGATACACTCTGACTAAAGAAATTAAATCTTTCCTTAGAACGGTTCAGCCGGGCGGAATAATTTTATTTGAATGTAATATAAAAAGTAAAAGTCAAGTTCAAGCACTTATTGAAGATATAAATAAAACAATAGATATTAAACCTTTTATTACTATCGATCAGGAAGGCGGCTCTGTAGAAAGACTGAGAAACATCTGTACTCAGGTGCCTAGCCTTTGGGGATTGGGGAAAGTCGGGCTAGAAGAAGTGTTACTCTCACAGAAAATAATTATCAATGAATTAGCTGATCTTGGAATAAATATGAACCTTGGACCTGTTCTGGACATTAACTCAAATAAAGAGAATCCTGTAATAGGAACAAGGTCAATAAGCGACAATGCTGAAATAGTTTCTAAGTATGGGCATGAAATCGTAAGCTTATACTTAAAACAAAATATTATTCCTGTTATTAAACATTTTCCTGGACATGGAGATGTAAATGTAGACTCACATTTAGCACTACCAGTTTTAAATAAATCCAAAGCTGAACTTGAAAAGTTTGAATTAATTCCTTTTAAAAAATCAGCGAACATATCACCATGCATAATGGTGGCTCATTTATCACTCCCTTTAATAGAAAAAGAAAGTAAAAGACCAGCAAGCCTATCAAAGAAAGTTCTTCAAGGAATGATTAGAGGGGACTTAAATTACAAAGGGCTCATAATGACTGATGAGCTAAATATGAAAGGCGTAACAGCAAACTTTAAACTTAATCATGCTTCATATGAAGCACTTATAAATGGCTCAGATATTCTTCTTTATAATCATGAATCTGAATCTACTCTTACAGCCTTTGATTTCTTAAAACAGGAAATGAATAAAGATAAAGACTTAATAGGCAGAGTTGAAGAATCATTTAAAAGAATCACCTCTGTAAAGAAGAAATTCTTAAGTAAAAAACCTAAAAAGATAAAAATTAAAAACCCTGACAAATTAGCTTTAGAACTAGCGTCAAAAGTCACTCACTGGATAAAAAAAGACATCTTTTATAAAGCAATTAATAAAAAAAGTAAACTTGAAATCATTTATCCCATGACTCCTAAATTAAAAGAGTACTATTTTATGGAAATTTTCAATAAAATCATTGTTAAAGATTACTCTTTGATTCCATATGAAATAAACCCAAGTAATGAAAGTATTTCAGAACTACTTAAAAACTTAAAGAAAAACTCTACAAAAGTGCTAATAACCTATGACTCCCATATTAGAAGGAATGAAAGGATCTTAATTAATAAGCTTCTTGATGTTGACCCTAACTTAATAATTATTTCAATTGGGCTTGAATACGATATAGAGATATCCCTGAATATTAAGAACTTTATTGCTGCTTATGCCCCAAATTTCATTAGTTTAAGAGCTGCTTTTGAAAAACTACAAAACCCAGTAAAATAGTACTATGCTTTCCTAAACCTTTTCTTAACATTGTTCCTGTAGCTTACTCACATGCATAAAGGAGTCTTATGCCATTTAAATATAGATTAGAAAAAGTACTTAAAATCAGAGAAGAAGAACTCGATCAAGCAATTCTCAATATGAGAAGAGCAGAAGATGCTTTAAAAGCAGTTGCATTTGAACTTAGCTCAACTACAGAAAGAAGAAATGAACTCCATGCTGAACTAATAAATGAAGGAATAGGACATGCTCAATTATATGTAAGAAGAATTAAACAATTAAATGAACGCATTGCACAACTTGAAAAAGATTTAATTAAAGCAGAAGCAGAATTAAAACAAGCAAAGGATGATGTAAAAGAAGCTAAGATGAAACTTGAAGCACTTAAAAGACATAAAGAAAAGAAACATAATGACTTTAAGTTAGAAGAAGATAGAAAAGAAAGATTACAGTTGGACGAGATCGGAGTTTTAAAATACACTAGAGAGCTTTTAGAAAGTAGAGAGGGTTAATGCTAATAGGACAAGTACAATACGCTGAAATAGATTTACAAGCAACATCAAACCTGCTTCAGAACTCATCTGATACGTCATTTGAAGAAGTGCTAGAAAAAGAGATTAGCGAAATTGTTCAAAAGACTAAAGAAGAAACTTCAAAATCTTCAAATCTATTATCAAAGAAAAATACATTGAAACATAATTTAAAAGGACTACCAACTCTTAGTCAGTTAGCTAGAGCTCAGGAAAAAGCTTCTCATGAAATGAAGAATACATATGAATTGCTGGAAAAATTCAAAGAAGAAAAAAAATCTCAAGACAATGATTCTCCAAGTATGAGACAACAAGTTTTAAGTAATGCCAACAACTTTGCTGGTCAAGCTCAATTCCAACCAACACAAGATCAAGGCAGAAGAAAAATGTCTAAAGATCAAATGTTAGATGCCTGGGAAAGATTATCTCCCCAAGTAACTGAAGATCCAGTGAAAAAGTCTGTAAGAATAGACATTCCTTTATTAAATGATGTACAAGCACTAATTTTAAGATTGAATCCAGATAGAAGCGTCTCAGCTTCATTATTAGGCTCCCAGGAAATGGGAAAACTAGTTAAGGAAAATCAAAGCAAGTTAGACAAAAATCTTAGACACCACAATTTATCTTTAAAAGAATTTAATACTTATCACAAAGAGGTTGATTTCAACAGTGGATCTGGCTCTAAAAAAGGCAAGAAATCCAAACAAGCACAGAAACCTGCTCTTGATTTAGTGTAATTGTATAAGTATCATTGAAATTACATATCCTAGTAAAAATGCTCTATCGGGGCATCTCTCCTTTTCATCTCACAATTTCTACATTCACCTTAGCCACAAAAATATTTTTATAAAATCTACTTTTCTAAACTTTCTCTTAACCAATCATCTGTATTCTATCTTCATCCCACAGAATGGGAATAAGTAGTTCTATTAAGGAGATAAAAATGTTTAACTCAAGTGTAGTAGCCTCAAATGCAGCAATGTCATCTCTTGAACAAATAGAGTTTTTGACAAGTAACATTATCAACGGTGAAACTCCTGGTTATAACGGAAAAAGATTTTCTTTTAGAGATTACTTACATGGCGGAATTATTGAAGATGCAGGCTATTCATGGAAACAAGGTAAAGAAATGGTCAGAGTTGGTGAACCAACTAAAATGATGCTTAAAGGAAAAGGATTTTTTACTACCGTAAATCCAGATACAAAAGAAATTTTATACACCAGGCTGGGTGATTTTCATTTTGACAGAAATGGTTACTTAACAACAAATGAAGGATATCATGTTCTTGGTACACCACTAGAGTCAAACCTTCAACAAAAAGGAAACTCAGGATACAGAGACATAGGAACTGGAAAGTTTGAAACACATGCCTTTGCTGATCCATTTTCAAATCCACAAAAAAGAGAATATGCAGCTGTAAACACTGGATCTGACATAGGTAAACCACAACCATTAAATTTACAAATGGATCCCACAAACGGTTTATATTTAGGCAAATATGAAAAAATTAGAATTGATAAGAGTGGAGTAATTTGGGGGAAATATGGAGATAGTGAAGTATCTCTTTATAAAGTCACCCTACGTAATTTCCAAAACTTAAATGGAATGAAAAACTTTAAAGATGTTTATTATAAGCAAACAGCGGATAGTGGACCTGCACTTCCATGTAATGCTCTGGTTTTTAATGAGTCCCTTGAGAAATCAAATGTTTGGACAAAGATAGAAGTTGATTCAATCATTGAAGCTCAAAGAACATATTCTGCTGCAATAAACTCGCACAAAGTTGCAGATAGACTGACTCAGCAAGCGATTGAACTTGTTGGTTAATCCCACCCCTACCCCTGTCACCAACATGTTCTATATGACCCCCGGGCTGCCGGGGGTTCTTTTTTTATGGGGAGTTTTTTATATTGGCTTCAAACAAGTTGAAGCCTCTTTATGCTAAAACTACCATTTGATCGGATTCACTGGCAAAGCCAGATGAATCCTTTTAGCTTTGAATTCATAATATAATATGACTATGTTTATTTATATTGATGAAACTGGAAGCCTAGACGAAGAACTCAAAGACAATTACTTTGGTGTTGGAGCAGTTATTTTAACAGATGAAACAAAAGAATTTATTGAAAATGAATATTTAAAGTTTAAAGAGGCTAATAAATTGCCAGATGATGACTTGAGAATAATTCAACTTGGTAAGAAAGGTAAAAGTACTGAAGAACAAAGAAAAAATTACACAAATTGGTTGCTTGAAATTTTAGAAAAACTATCAGCAAATGAATTTCAATTTTTATTTACGGGGGAAGAGCTAAAAGATAAAGAATGGATCAAGAAATGCAATGATACTTTTTTTGATTTAATAAAATCAGATCCCATATATTCTGAATTGTATAAAGAATGGTCATCTGGAACATCTAGAAAAAATGGAAAGCCCTCTATAGATGTTAATGGCTACTCTTCATATATAAGTTTCATAATTGACTGTGCCTTATTCGCTATTATTGATCTATATAAAAGAAATGAAAATACAGATCCAATAAAAAGCATATTTTTAGGCTTAGACGAAACATCAAAGGGCAGAAAAACTGCAATCTTAAAAGATTTTAATGAAATCTATAAAATGAAAAGAGAATCTATTCTTCTTCTAGAAAAGATCCACTTTCCCTCACTAGATAATGTAAAAATAGATTTTCAACAATCAAATAAATCATGCTTTATTGCACTGGTTGATAACCTTATATTAATGAAAAGGAAAGGCATACTTCAAGAGCATTATAAAAAAAATTACCGAGATTATACAAGCAAAGTCTTAAATCAATCAGATTTTGAAAAGAAGTATCTTATTTGGGGACGTACAATAAAAACTTAGGTTATCACTTAATATTATTCTTCCTAATCATCTCAACATACTGTTTAAATAAATAATCACTGTCATGTGGTCCGGGAGATGCTTCTGGATGATACTGGACTGAAAATATAGGAAGTGTTTTATGTCTAAAACCTTCATTGGTATTATCGTTTAAATTAAAGTGAGTAACTTCTAATTCTTTAGGCAAGGTTTCATCATCTACTGCAAAGCCATGATTCTGAGAAGTGATTTCTACTTTTCCTGTTAAAACATTTTTTACTGGTTGATTTCCACCACGATGTCCAAACTTTAATTTATATGTTTTAGCCCCGAATGCCTGAGCTAATAACTGATGTCCAAGACAAATACCAAAAATAGGAATATTCAATTCACCAATTATTCTTTTTATAGTTTCTACGGCATAAGTAACAGGCTCTGGATCTCCAGGTCCGTTGGATAGAAAAATACCTGCTGGATTTATAGCTTTTATTTCATCAAATGATGCAGTGGCTGGAACTACAAGTGGCGCGCAACCATAATAACTAAGTCTATTTAAAATGTTTTGTTTAATTCCAAAATCAAAAGCTATGATGGGATAAGCTGGTTGAATTTTAGGCATTGGACCACGATAAGATTCTTTAGTAGTAACGACTTTAGCTAGATCAGCCCCCACCATAGAAGGAGATTTTAAAACTTCTTTTTGTAATTCTTTCGAATCAAGAATCTCTGTAGATATTCCTGCCCTCATAGCACCAGTTGATCTAATTTTTCTAGTTATAGATCTGGTATCAACTCCACTTATACCTATAAGTTTTTGAGATTTTAAAAAATTATCAAGAGTTTCTTCACTTGTAAAATTACTAGTTATAGGACTTAAGTTTCTTACAATGACGCCACTTGAAAATGCTTTTTTTGATTCATTATCTAATTTATTTGTGCCGTAATTTCCAATTTCAGGATATGTAAAAGTAATTATCTGTCCACAGTAACTAGGATCAGTAATTATTTCCTGATAGCCAGTCATGCTAGTGTTAAAGACTATTTCACCAAAAGTTGTTCCAGTAGTACCAAAATTTAACCCTTCATATGTGCTTCCATCTTCTAGAACTAAAATAGCTTTCTTTGACATGTTGTTTATTTTAACCTATTTTCTTAACCATTTATGAGGAAAAAACTATAAGACTATAGAGACCATGGGACTATAGTTATGGTCTTATAGTCCTATTGTCCTATAGTCTCAAATTTTAATCCCACAAGAGTTGACATTAACGCTAAAATGTTTATACTCAGAAGAGAGGGAGCTTAATCGAACCTTAACCTGAGAAAAAGATAAAGATACATACAAGTAAGGAATAGAAAATGCCTCCGAGACAAAGAAGACCAATACAATCTAGATCAAGAGGTGCAGACCCAACAATAAACATAGCAAATGCTTCTGCTGCTAGATTTAGCCAAGACCAAGAAGAAGGAAATCAAGAACAAATGCCACAAACACTAGAGAAAACAGAAAATACAGAAAACAAAGAACAAAAAGCAAATGATGATTTGAAAAAACTCATTGAGACTTTAAAAAATAAAATGGCAACTAATTCAAGTACGCCACAAAAGAAAGCTCCGCCTGCTCCAAAGGGAAAAACACCATGGAATAGAAGCGTTGTAGATAAGACCTCTACCTGGACAGCAAAACCAGCATATTCAGTATTTAGCAGAATCTCAAACCATGAAAAAATCACAACAGCTAAAGCAAAACAAAATGATATTACAGTAAGTGAAGTTCCACATTCATTCCTTTATAAACCAGGAGCCGATGGAATTAAAGTAGACAAACTAAGCATTAAATCTGGCAAACAGCTGGGAATGGGTTAAAACGGTTTATTTTCTTGTTTACTTCTTGCAATCCCAAGTGATTTTGCTGGCACATTTTTAGTAATAACTGAACCTGCTCCTATCAAGGCTCCTTCACCGATCGTTACTGGAGCAACAAGAACAGAGTTTGAACCTGTAGAAGCATTGTTTTTAATTATTGTTTTATTCTTTTTACCAGAGACAGAATTATAATTTGCAGTGATTGTACCTGCACCAATATTTACATTTTTTCCTAACGTAGCATCTCCAATATAACTTAAATGAGCTATTTGAGCACCGTCAGAAATGGCACTATTTTTTATCTCTACAAAATTGCCAACCCTTACTTTATTTCCAATTACAGCTCCGTCTCTGATTCTTGAATAAGGTCCAATATTATTTAAGTTTCCAATTTTTGAATTTGTTATGTGTGAATATGAAATATTATTGTTATTTCCTATAGTCACAGAACCTTCTACATGTAAGTTTGGACCCAGAATATTTTTTTGACCAATTTTTATTCTTCCATTTTTTTGACCTTTTTTACCAGTAGCAATTAAAAATGTATTTGGGTAAATAATATTACCTTTTGCAATTTGAACACCTGGTCCAATATAAGTATTTCTTGGATCTAGTATCGTAATTCCCTTATCCTGATACTTTTTTAATGTTTTATTATCCATTTTTTTTTACTTCAGACAAGCTGAAGTTTCCTTTTTCTAAATTTTTCGTTGGTTCGGTTTTGCCGAGTAAATCGGACAAAACCTCTAGTTGTGAGTTCGGAATATACTTCATTTAATGTACAATAATAGCAAATAATACGACTATGTTAAAAAATTTATTAGAACAAGTTATAGACCAGAAAGGGAATTCAAGTCCTAAAACTTTTTCTTACATAACAAAAAGAAAAGAGTGTCAAAATTTTATAAGTCTTACAAAGGGTAAAAAGCCTCTCTTTTTACTTGTTATAGGCTCGACTGAAACAGCCTTAATACCAGGACTTTCTGCAGCTGGGAAAAATATTGAACAGTTAAAATTAACCCCTGCTTTAGATGCAGATTTTCTGGTTTTAAAAAAAGAAGAATTTAAAAACAACATACCTATTTCTCCTAGTGGCATACCATCACCAGCAATCATTTCAAAGGCAATGACTGAAATGCTTGAGTTAGATGTAAATATAGTTGATGTAGGTGCTTTTGTTAAACCATTTGTCAAACACATTAGTTTAAATATGGGACAAGCAAAATGTATAAGTACAGGAGCAGCACTTGGGCCAATAAAAACTGATTTCTTATTTCAAAAAGGTGAAAAGCTAGGAAGTAGCTTAGTTGATTATCCTTATGTAATAGTTGGAGAATGTGTCCCTGGAGGAACAACTACTGCACTTAGTGTTCTTTGTGCTCTCGGATTAAATGCTTTTGATTTAGTGAGCAGTAGCTTTCCAGAAGGAAATCATTTCTGGAAAAACCAGATTGTAAAAGATGCACTATTAGAAAATGCTAAAGCTTTCCCACAAATAAAAAAAAATCCACTTAAAGCATGTGAGTTTTTTGGTGATCCTATGCAACCATTTTTAGCAGGATTTATTAAAGGTGCAGAAAAAGCAAATATTCCAGTTATGTTAGCTGGCGGTTCTCAAATGTTAGCTGTTTATTACTTGGCTAAATTACTTATGGGGAGAGACCCTAATGACACAGTAGTCTGCACTACTTCATGGGTAACTAATGATAAAAATGCCAGAACTAAAAAATTAGCTGAAATGATAAATGCTCCTCTTATTTCATCTCTTGTAAATTTTAAAAGTTCAAAATACGAAGGATTATTAGCTTATGAAAATGGGCACATAAAAGAAGGCGTCGGAGCTGGTGCTCTGATGATAGCTGCTGAACTATATAAAGATAGTACCCAGGAAGAAATTTTAAGTAATATTGAAAAAATTTATTCAACCCTTAATTTCCCAGTTGAAAATTCAAAAGAAGACCTTAATTAAAAAATTTATTTAAAAATAATTGCAAAAGATAAAACTGCTATTTCACTAATTTCTACAAGTGCTCCAAAAGTATCACCACTATGACCTTTAAAATGGCGATTTAACCAATATGAAATAATAAGACTAAAAACAAATGAACAAACAAGACAGACAAACAGACCATTAGACCATAAGATCATGGGGATAATAAAAACAATTAGATTTACTAAAAAATCCTGTGGCTTTTTAATTCCTGCTGTTAGTAAAGAAGAACTTACTCCAGAATCTTTATTCTTTCCTGAAAAAGACAATGCATAGACAGCCATAAGTCTGGCAAAAGCAGGAGCAAATAAAATCACAAAAAACGATCCACTTTTAAGGATAGTGCATAATGTAACAAGTTTAAAAAGTACACCGAAGATTCCAGCCATTGCTCCAAAAGCCCCTACTCTACTATCTTTCATGGCTTCAATTTTTCTTGCTGGATCAGTACAGTTCACTCCATCAAATGTATCCATTAAACCATCTAAATGAAGTCCACCAGTAATAAGCTCCCATAAAAAAACTATAAGCAATGCAGAAAACATAATGGGCAAATTCAAGCTAACAAAAAACTTGGAAAGAAAAAATAATATTAATCCAATAATATATCCAACTAAAACAAAATATGGTGCAATTCTCCCCCAGTCTTCTTTAGAAGCCTTAGGCAAGGGTACACAAGGAAGTTTTGTTAAGAATATCCAGCAATAAAAAAAACGATGAAGAGCTTTAACAAATGAATAAGTTCGCACCATTGCCTTATCTCCTCATCCGAACAGCATCTCCATGTGCTTTCAATCCTTCAGCATCAGCAAGGTTAGATACATGAGAAGCAATCGTATTAAATGCTTTTTTATTAAAAGATAAAATACTGATTTTTTTCATAAAGTCCATTACAGTAAGTCCGCTAGAAAATTTTGCACTTCCACCAGTAGGTAAGCAATGGCTAGGTCCAGCCACATAATCACCAACAGATTCACAGGTATATTCACCTATAAAAATGGCTCCGGCATTTCTAATTTTATTTGCATATTTTTGGGGTGATTTAGTAATTATTTCTAAGTGCTCAGGAGCAAGGTCATTAATCAATTCAATACCTTTATTCAAATTAGCAACAACTACAATGGCACTATTATTCTTCCAGGATTTTAAAACAGTTTCTTTATTAGATAACGTTTGGGCATGTTTTAAAAGTTCTTTCTCTGTTTCATTTGCCAAAGCTGCACTGTCAGTTAACATAAATGCAGACTCTAATCCTGATCCATGTTCTAGCTGACTTAAAAGATCCAATGCTAAATATTTAGGATTCGCTGATTTGTCTGCAACTATGGCTATTTCACTGGGACCAAAAAGTCCATCTATCCCTATTTTTCCAAAAACTATTTTTTTAGCTAAAGTGACAAAGATATTTCCAGGACCTACTACTTTACAAAAAGGTTTTATAGTTTTACTTCCATAAGCACATGCAGCAATTGCCTGAGCACCACCAATTTGATAAACCTCATTAATATTAAGGAGTTTACATGCAGCTAAAATACCAGGATTTACAGGCGGTGGCGTAAAAACTGCAATTCGTTTAACTCCTGCAACTTTAGCTGGAATCACTGTCATTAAAACAGTAGAAATTAACGGAGAATGCCCACCAGGAATATAAACTGCCACAGAGTCCAGTGGGGAATATTTATATCCAAGTTTTTCACCATGCTTAAAAGTTTTCACCCAGGATTTTGGACTGTTTGTTTCCTGAAAAGTGGTAATTCTACTTATAGCTGTTTTTATAGAAGCTAAAAGTGGTTTTGAAATTTTACTTAATGAGCCATCTAATTCTTTTTTATTTACTTTTAGAGTTTTTAGATTTTGCTTATCAAACTTTTTACTGTATAAAAATAATGCTTTATCACCTTGATTTTTTACATCCTCAACAATTTTTTCGACAATCTCATATTCTTTTTTTCTTTTAGACAAATCAAACCTCGAAGAGATTTCTTTTACCTTCTTTTTTGCACTTTTGTAATTTTTAATTATTGGCATGAGATTATTATATATTACGGCTCCAAATGCACAGTCACCTTACAGTCACCATAAGTATCTTTTAATTTTTCTTCTACCTTATCAGCTATTTCATGGGCACTATATAAATCTTTGGGGACAACTTTTATAGTACATTCTATATAAGCCAAGTGTGGACTTCTTCTGGAGTAAATATCATAACAATCCACTACACCATTTATAGACATTACTGATCCAGAAACCTGTTTTTCATCCAGCCATACTTTATCCACTAAAATAGGAGCTGTACTTAAAATTATTTCATATCCTGCTCTTGCAATAAAAAATGCTATCAATATAGCCACCAAAGGATCTATCCAATACATTTTTTGGGCTATAAAAAACTGTGAAGCTAAAACAGAAAGCGTAATTAAAACATCTGATGCAGTATGAGAAGAATCAGCCACTAAAAGATCGCTGTTTAGTTCTTTTCCTTTTTTCCTTTCATACAACCATATAAACAAATTTGCAAATAAAGTAACAACCAACAACCAAACTATTTCAATTTTATATAATGGCAATTCAACGGGGTGAAGAAGTCTTCCTATGGAGCTTTGAAGTATTTCCACACAAGCAATAGCTAAAAAAACTACAATGGCAAATGCAGCAAGTGTTTCAAATTTTCCATGTCCATAAGGATGCTCTTTATCAGGAGGTTCACTAGCATATTTCAGAACAACTATACCTACAATATTATTTAAAGAATCACTGGCTGAATGAGCAGCATCACCTAAAATACTAAGAGAACCTGTACTTATTCCAGCAAAGATTTTTATAGCTAAAACAATAAGATTTAAGAGTAAAACAAAAATTAAGATTTTTTTTGTTTCTTTAGAGTAATTTTTTAATCCTAAATTATTCATTATTTTCGAGAAATACTACATTTTGTAGAGCTTGATATTAAGCTTCTATTTTCAGCAACTTTCTCGTAGATTTTCTCTCCTAGAAATCTTATTAATCCTAACTTAAAGAAATGGCTTAAGAAAAAAAATCTCGGGGACAAAGAAGTTACATAAATTACAGCTTCAAATTTATAATACTTATTTCCTTTATAATCTATCACTACCCACGAATTATATTTTTTCATATCTGCTTCTGTATCTTTTTTATCCTGAGCAGGATATATCTGAGCTTCAGGTAAAAGGAATTTGTTTTTTATAGAATAAACAGTATTTCTACAAAAGCCACATTCACCATCATAGTAAATTTTCAAACCTACTCTTTCTTTTAATTTTAAATCTTCCTTCTCTTTCATGTCTACATTTTATCATTTTACATTTATACGATATAATTATTCATATGCGAATCTTAATTTCAAACGATGATGGTATTTATTCAAATGGGATTAGAGCTCTTGTAGAAGGTCTTGTTGAAGAAAATGAAGTTTATGTAATTGCACCAGATCGGGAAAGGAGTGCTACTGGACATTCCCTCACTTTACATCGCCCAATTAGGCTTGAAGAAGTTAGCCATTTGCCTGGAGTTAAAGCTGCTTATGAGACAGATGGAACACCCAGTGATTGTGTAAAACTTGCCATTAGAGCTATCTTAAAAGAACCTCCAGATGTAGTTATTTCAGGAATAAACCATGGTCCAAATATGGGCTGTGATGTTATGTATTCAGGAACTGTAAGTGCTGCTATGGAAGGGGCTATTTTTGATATTCCTAGTATTGCCATTAGCTTTAACGATTACAAACCTCAGGACTTCAGCTGTGCTGTTCACTTCATTTCAAAACTCCTAAAAGTTATTCCTAAAATGAAATTTCCTCCACGTACACTTTTAAATGTTAATGTACCTTCTATTCCTTCATGTAATGTAGCTGGAATAGAAATTACTTCTTTAGGCATCAGACCATATAATGATTATTTTGAAAAAAGGGTGGATCCTCGTGGAAAAACATATTATTGGCTAGCAGGAAGCCCTATAGAAGAAGATGAATTACCTGGAACTGATGTTTATGCAGTAAGAAATAATCTTATTTCCATCACTCCAGTAACTATCCATATGACAAATGAAAAAATGATGCCTGATTTAAAAGAGTGGGTAAAAGAGATAAACCTCTTCTAAATTAAAAAAATTTAATCTTACAATTTACTCATTTTATTTTTTAAAATGTTATTCTAGATTCAAGCCTTGATATAAGAATATTATTAAATGAAATTGATTAATTTACTTCTTGGAACTACTGATGACACTAGGCAAATTGATCCTGGAAGAAGAAGAGTTTTAAAAGTAGGAGCGGCAGGAGCTGGAGGTATAGTCTTAGCACCATTGTTTGCTTTTACTGGTGGAGCTGCTACTAGTAGTGGAGTCATTGCATCTTCATCTTCTTCATCTTCTTCATCTGCAGTAGCTTTAGCTTTTAAAGCAAAAATGACTGCTACGACAGGACTAAGCCTTCCACAACTAGCTCAATCTGGACAAGCTTTTTGGGTTGCCTTTGGTACATATTTTAATTCTTGGTCAGTAATCGCTTCATCTAATCCTGATATTACTGTTGAGACCGCTGTAAAAATAATGGAAGCAAAAGCTAGTACAGTTGCAACTTCATTTACAAGAATAAATCAATTTCAAATAGCATCTAAGACTCTTGGTTCTAAATCCACTGAATTAAGCGATTATATTATCAATAGAAATAGAGTCATAATGGATAAAAAACTTAATTTAAAAAGGCTTGCTGAAGCAATAAAGTTAAAACTACCAGAAGAACAAAGACTACTTGCAGAAATAAACACTTATGAATGCTGGAAAAGAGATGGCATTCCATTTGATAGAATCCCTGGATCTAAAATAGAAATTGATACTGCATTAAACAAACAAATAGAAGACCTTAGACATAAATTAAATGAGATAGAAAATTTTAAAACAGAAGAAAAAAGATTAAGAGTAGAAGTAGAATCTGACAGTAGCGAGGTTGCTTCACTGTGTGATTCTTACAGATTAGCAACTAGAAAATGGCATAAGAATAAAACAAATGGAACAAGAATGCTTGCAGAGTTATTAAATCCATCAAAGAATTAAAACTATTTAACCAAATTACTACCCATTGGAATCATCCAATTCATCATAAAAACATACCCAGTAATTAAACTTATCATGGCAAAAGTAAATAGTGGCGAGCTCACTCTTTCTATCATTGACGTTTCTCCATTAAAACAAATCATATTTATACCTCCAAAAAAGAACCTATAACCTAATGGATATATGAAAACATATTGGAGAACGTTTGTCTCTTAATTAAAGTGATAATATGCAACAGTTTATACTTCTGCAAAGTAATTTAAACAAATGCAAAGAGGTAAAGAAGATAATGAGTAAGTTATCTATAGAAAGATAAAGAAAAGATAAGCTCAGGTAATTATCTCGTTAAGTAAGTAAAGTTAACAACTTCAGTAGACGTACCTATTCCAGTAGTTACTGTTATTGCTTTTTTACCGGTTCCAGCTGGTACTTTAACTTTAATTTCACTAGCTGTGTTAGAAATTAATGTACTAATTGTAGTAG
>JAGVKQ010000007.1 GCA_020050435.1 Candidatus Caenarcanales bacterium | reverse complement strand
TCATTACTTCCATCAAATGATATTCCAGATGAAAAGCTGGATCCTACTGGTGAAGGGTTTGACAAAGTTAAATCTCCAAGCAAACAGCTTAAAGAAGCAATAGATGTAATATCATTGTCACCATTTACAGAGGGATTTACATCTTCTACTAAAACGCTAAAAGCATCTCCTGCTTTCTTATAAGCGCTTCCAATAAAATCATCATCACCTTTTAAGCCTGGACTTACATTATCCAATTGTGCATTTGCAGGGATTATCAAAACAAACAATAAAATTGCTAAAATAGTTTTTTTCATATGAGACTTTCCTATAAAGTTAATTTGACAACTGCTACATAGACATTACTTTAGATAATTGAATACATTTCAATGTTCCTCGGCTATAACGCTTTAAATTACTATTTACGCTTCTTGAAATTACTTTCTTCTAATATGAGAGATTAACCAATTTCTCGCCTCTACAGTTAAAGGATGAACTCTTTTCCCTTTTTTAATCACATCAACCAATTTACTATCTATAGTTTGGAGAACTGCCCATTCAAGTCCATATTTTTCCAATGTTCTTTTTATTGATTGGGTGGTTTTTTTATCCCGGCTAGGTTCAGTAGCATCAGCAAGAAAAACAACCATAGCTATCTTGCTCATATCTGGTTCAGCAAGAGTATGACATCTAATTCCAGCTAAAATATCCCTATCTCTAATTTTAAATTTTTCTTTTGCAATTTCAGCCCCAACCCTAGCGTGTAAAACATGAGGATTTATTCTATCGATAGAGTCAATTTTTAATCTTTTCTTTTTAGCCAATTCAAGTAATTTAATACCTGGTGTTTCTTTAGAAATATCATGTAATAAAGCAGAAAGTTCTACCTTATAAGGATCCAATCTCAGTTTTTTAGCATATTTTTTAGCCATTTTAACAACTCTTTCAATATGAGCACATCTTTTAGGAGTAAGCGTACTTTTAAGCCATTTTTGAATTTCTGGCTTTAATCTTTCAAGCTGCTTTTTTACTTTAAAACGAGTTGACATTTATATTAAGAATTTTATATCAATTATCAATTGAATACTGCAAACATAAAGGAATTAAAACTGTTTTAAGAACCTTAAGTCTCCAGTAAAAAAATATCTTATGTCTGGGATTCTATACTTTAACATCGTAAATCTCTCAAGTCCAAGACCAGCTGCAAAGCCAATATATTCATCAGGATTAATCCCTACAGACTTCAAAACGTTTGGATCTACCATTCCACAACCAAGAAGTTCTAACCAGCCCCTATTTCCACAAGTCAAACAACCAGCTCCATCACAAAATGGGCATTGAGCATCAAGCTCAGCACTAGGTTCAGTAAATGGAAAGAAATCTGGTCTAAATCTTGTTTTGATTTCTTTTCCGAAGAATTTTTTAATAAACTCATTTAAAACCCACTTCATATTTCCAAAATTTAAGTTCTTTTCAACAGCTAAGATTTCAAGTTGATGGAAAAATGGCATTTTTCTTGCATTTATTTCTTCATTTCTATAAACTCTGCCATGAGCTAAAACCCTTAATGGTGGTTTCATTTTTTCCATAGCTCTGATTTGAACAGTAGAAGTGTGACTTCTAAGAAGGATCTGTGGACCAACATTTGTATAAAAAGTGTCTTGTTCATCACGAGCAGGATGATCTTCTGGAGTATTTAACGCTGTGAAATTATAAAAATCAGTTTCAACCTCTGATCCCTCAACCACTGAAAAACCCATTCCATTAAATATTTCAATAATATCTTTAGTAACTATACTTAGTGGGTGCTCGCTTCCAATTTCAAAAGGTAATCCTGGAAGTGTAGAGTCTTTAGCATTTTCTTTTAATTTTTTCTCGAGTTCTTCAGATTCAATTAAAGATTTTTTTTCTTCGAACTTGCTAGTAATAAAAATTTTTAATTCATTTAAGATTTTTCCGTATTTAGGTCTTTCATCTTGAGATATGTTTTTTAGATTTTTTTGCTCATTTATTAAAAAACTTTTTTCACCCATAAACTTAATACGAAAAGCTTCTAAAGACTTAGAATCAGTTATCTGACTAGAATCAGATTCTATTTCTTTCCTTAATCTATCTATCGTATTTTCTAGTGTATCCAGCATGGTAAAACAAATATATCATAAATATACTAGAATATTAAAAGAAATGCCTATTGATTTAAAAAAAGTCATTACCCAAATAAGAAATCTTGGAACTCAGGATTTAAAAGAGACTAATAGAACACGATTAGAAGAAACTTTTAAATTATTTGAAAAAGCAAAAGGTGAAAAAGAAAAACTCACAAAATTGGTTGTTGAAGCAGAGCATTTAGGCAAATCAGGATTTTATTTTGCAATACCTGACAATGAAGAAGAGTTTGGAATGATTTTTGAAGGGATTAAAGACTTTTCAAATTCACATGTTGTAGTAGCTACAGATGGATCACAAATAAATCCATCAAGTCATGAGTTTACGTCTGCTTGTCTAATCAATACTGGCTTAATTGCAATTCCATATTACAAAAAAGATATTCCTGTCACCTTAGCATCTGAACCTATAGCCTACAGCTCAACAGAGGAATTGAACCCTAATTATTTTGAAGGTGTTTATGATGAGGATTTAATATCTTACGAAAGAACCTTAAAAGAAGTAGAAGAGCTGGTCAAATTAGCTAAATCTTATAAAAAATATGATATTCCTGTTCTTGCACTTTTAGATGGCACTCTGATTCATTGGCATTTAGCAAAATTTAATTCGTTTTTTATAGAGCAATTCTTAGCTAGATTTTCCGCTGCAATGAATGAATTAAAATCATTAAACATCCCTGTTGCAAGTTTTCTTAGCAACTCAAGATCAAATGATCTCATCAATATGCTAAAAATATACAATTGCAAATTTGAATCTGTCGATTGTAAGAAAAATTGTTCTACGTTTAACTCAAGAAACCTCCCATGCAATCCAGCCCCTGACTACAATCCAGTTTTAGATAGAAAATTAATTGAGAAGTATTTTATCAGCACCAAAGCCCCTGTTGGAAGCAGAACATCACTATTCAAATCTAATAGTAAGATTTTAAAGATGTATGAAGAGGATTTAAAAATTTATTTCTTTTACATAAATACTGGAACAGAAATTGCAAGAGTTGAGCTTCCTAAATACGTAGCAAAAGATAAAGAAATGCTCTCTTTCGTACAAAATGCCATCACCCTTCAATGTAAAGTGGGATTTGGTTATCCTGTCACATTAAGCGAGGCTCACCATCAAGCAGTAGTAACTAGAAAAGATAGAGAGATTTTTTATGATCTTATTAAAAATCAAAATTTGAAAACAAACTCAAAGGTACAAATTTCAAATAAAGAATTAAGAAAAAGAATTAGTTTTGTTTAGCAAATTCGTTGCTTTTTTCACTGGCTTTTGCAGTCACTTCACTGGCTTTACGCATCTTTTCTTTAAAGGGTAAAATTTTTGAAACATCATGTTTTGCAATAAAAGTATTTAGTTTTTGGATTCCACTTTTAAATTCAAAATACTTTTCTTTATGCACAGGATCATCTATCATTTTTCCATCTTGAACTAAAGAACTATTTACATCTGCCAGGTAGGTTTGAATAGAGGATTTAAAATTTTTTAAGTTTCCTGGCAAGTCAGGATTTTCCACACTTGATGAAACATTAGCAAGGTTATCTTCAAATTCTGCAAACCCTTTCTTCACTTGACTTGAATCAATATTTAAGCTTTTATTTATCATTGAGAGTGTTAAATTAGCTTTGTTAACTATCCTATTGCCTTCATCTGCTTTCTCACTTAAATTATCTTTTAAAACAAGTAATGAATCTTCGTACTTTGAGAGATGACTAGCAGTTTGATTTAAAGAATTTGATGCTATTTTTAATGCTGATCTTGTTTCATTGAAATTTTCAGGTGTAACATAAGAAATTGCACTTCGTGAAAAACGCTCAATTCCGTCTAAAATATCCAACGAAGCATAGAGCCATGATTGATTTGTAATTGGTTCTTGTACAATCCAAGCTCTTTGCTCATCAACTTTCCTCTTAGGAGGAATTACTTCTATGACTCTTCCTTGACCTGGTCTAAATGAAGTAATAGCAAGCTGTGAGCCAGGTTCAGGTGAATTGAAGCTTTTTTTTGTTATTCTTATAGTTACTAAAATGCCATTTTTTAAAGGTTTAGTTCTAATAACTTCGCCAACCCTAACACCTAAAGCAGTTACAGGAGCACCTTTTGGTAAGCCATCTACATTTTTAAAAGTAGCTTGGAATGTTCTTTGCGAAGTGTAAATTACATAGGTTATTAAACCTAACCCTATAAAAACAATTACTAATAGTAAATTTTTTAGCATAGTCATAAAGACGTTCTGGGAAGAAGCTTTGTTGCAGTGATTTTTACTTTTATGGATCCAAGGCTTTTTGTTTAGTTTTAGCTTCCTGAATTGCTGTTTTATAGTCATCTACATTGTTGTTGTTTTGAAATACAGTTACAATGTCATTTTTAAAAGGGATTATTACAGCAACAGTAGCAGTTTTACTTTTATTTGCTTGATAAAAATTTCCAATGTTTAAGTCTGTAGCTTTTTTTTCTGCTATTTTTGCCTTAGCGGGAGTAGACACATCTAGCTGAACAAATTCAATGTCAGTAGTATCTTTCATAACTTCATCCAAAGTGGGTTGAATATTTTTACAAGATGGACACCAACTTGCATAGATTTCGACAAGTAATAACTTATTGTTGCCTTTTTTTACAACTTTAGATTCTTTTATCCCATTATTATTTTTATTAAAGATTCCTGCCTGGGAAGGAAGCAAAAAAGATAGTAAAATAAGTGATAAAGCAAATACCTGAAAAGATTTAAACATTAGCACCATCCTAAGATTTTAATATAATTTACCCCAATAAGAGGTTTTTGTATATGGCACAATTATCCACCACTAGATTCTAGAAATACAATTCTTGTAATTGGTACCAATTTTTTAATCCCCCCATAACTATTTGGGTATTTCTGCAACATATAAACCTGGAAGGTGTCTATTTAGGAGAGAACTTTCACAGTTCATCTATAAAAGTCTAAAATATAATATGCTTATTATCTTATTCAATGCAATCACAATTAGAAAAAAATAAAGAAATAGAAAATATGGAAAATCCAGGTTCAGAATCCTTTAACAACAAATTCTCTTCTTTCTTAAGAGAAACTATAGAGTTAATAGTTGTTACTTTAATACTACTAATAATTATTAGGCAAGGATTTATTGAAGCAAGGTATATTCCCAGTGAATCAATGGTCCCTACATTACAAATCAACGATAGGCTAATTGTTGAAAAAGTAACAAAAAATCTTAGGATGCTTGGATTTAAATTTCCTGTCAAACGTGGTGATATTCTTGTTTTTTATCCACCACCAGAAGCCACCAGAGGGAAAGATCTTCACTATGATCCAATTAGTCTGTTTGCTAGATGGACTGGATTGCCTTTTTTACCTCAAGATGACGCTTACATAAAAAGAGTTGTGGGATTACCAGGCGATGTTATTGAAGTGAAAAGAAATGAAGGGGTTTACATAAATGGGAGGTTATTGCTTGAATCCTATGTAAATGAGCCTCCTGATTACAATTTAAGCGACTTGAAAGACATAATGGTTTACAGGATACAAGGTAAATCTGGAAAAATTGTAGTTCCAAAAGGTTATTTATTCTTAATGGGCGATAATAGAAACAGAAGCCAAGACAGTCACGTCTGGGGATTCTTAGATGAGAGGAGAATCGTTGGGAGAGCGGCCGTTCTTGTTTGGAGAACATTTAAAGCAAATCCAATTTTAATTCAACCGCAAGATTTTTAATTCCAACTAATATAAAATGGCAAAAGAAAAAAATAAAACAAGAACTGCATTTTTACTTGATGTTTATAAGCCAATCAAACCATTTGGTCAGTCAGTGTTTTGGCGCGGTACAAGCTTATGGCTCTTAATAAGCTTATTTTATTTCTTATATAATGCTCATCCAATTTATACAAATCCAGAATTTGACAATGCAAGAATGCTCATTAAAGGTGCCTACATCATTTTCAACATTCTTGTTTTTCCATATACATACTTTACTCTTAAATTTAACTACAGATTAAAAGATGACTTCAGAGATCCCTCAATAATATTTTTTGTGCTTTTAAAAAGAGTCGGCTTGTTAGTTGCCACAAGAGATTTCAATCAAATAGCAGGCTTATTTAAAGTCAAACGATTTAATAACTTCTGCTTAACAACATTAGTAAAAGGCTTTTACCTTCCACTCATGGCTCTTTTTATGTTTCACCACTCAACTACAGTTCAAAGCCTCCTAGGTAGAATGTCTACTCCTATGGGTGGAATAGAGCTTACAAACTGGTTTTTAGACCTGGTTTATAATTCACTTTTTATTGTTGACACTGGTATAGCTTTAATTGGTTATGGACTTGAAATTAAATGGCTAGGAAATAAAACTAAATCAGTAGAACCAACTATGTTTGGCTGGGCTGTAGCACTTATGTGTTACCCACCTTTCAATGAAATTAGTGGAAGATATTTCCCACTTCAAGACAGAAATGACCTCTTTATTCCAATTACAGATGAGCAAAGAATATTTGTTAGAATTATAATTATTCTTTTATATGTAATATTTGTCTGGGGTACTATTGCTTTAGGCGTGAAATTTAGTAACTTAAGTAATAAAGGTATTGTTGCAAGAGGTCCTTATAAGTATGTAAGACACCCTGCATATGCAGCAAAAAATATTGCTTGGTGGTTTGAACATCTTCAATACATGAAAGATGGAGTAAACGTTATCCCATTGCTATGCTGGAATATGATTTACACTCTTCGTGCTATTACTGAGGAACGCCACTTAATGAAAGACCCTGAGTATAAAGAATACTGTAAAAAAGTAAAATATAGATTCATTCCTGGACTAATTTAATTGTAGTTATGCCTTTCTTAAAACTAAAAATATCTGCGGTCCACTATTAATATAGTTGTGGACAAGGTATAAATAGTACGTAAACTTAAAAAAGATTTTTCTAAATAAAGAGATTTCACCCTCAAGAAATTGATCTTTTACAAAAGAAAAGTTATAATCAGTCATTTTTTTCTGAAGAGAAAAGAAAGGAAACCCCCATAGTGACGAGTGAATTATAGTAAACCCTATATTTTCTAAAACAGTTTCTAACTCTTTCTTATTAAAATGTTGAGTATGCTTAGTGTATCTATCAGAAGCGTGAATCTTTCCTGTTTGAGTACTAAGAATAAGAAGTCCATCATTATTCAAATTTTTATATATCCAACTTAGAATGTCTTTATACTGTTCACTATGCTCAATAACCTCAATGCAAGAAATCACATCATATTTATGTTTTATTTCAGGATATGAACTATTATAAATATCATTGCTTACATTTTTTTCACGGGTAATAGTACAAGCAACATCAGAAGAATCACACCCACCTACATCACTTATAGCTAAATCAAATTTGGATTTTATGGTCTCTAATAGAGTCCCATCTCCACAGCCATAGTCAAAAAAACTAAACTTGGATTTATTTACATACTCACCTAAACTTTTATAAACAAAATTAAATCTATGCCTTACTGTAGGATAAAACTTATATACATTACAAACCTTATCCCAGTACTGTATTTTTTCTGCATCACAAAAGGTTTTAAAAAATTCTATATCTTTTTTATGAGTCAATAAAGCTTCTACATTCTCCTTTTCTACCCATATAGCAACTGGATTCATAGGATCAATGGGTTTCAAGTCTTCTTTATCTGATTTAAAGAGAAATATCTGTATTACTTTAAGCTCACTTTTATCATCATCTCCGTTTAAAGAGATTCTATATCGCTCATAACTTCCTAAATCCTTTACAAAAGTAAGGTGTTTTTCTTCAATACCAGATTCTTCATAAATCTCTCGTTTGGCAGCAGTAAAAGCATCTTCTCCTGGATCTATATGCCCTTTTGGAAGGGACCAAGAGTTATTATTCTGGTTTACAACTAAAACCTTTCCATCTTTATTTAATACAACTCCACCAGCAGTATATGTTTTTTTTGTTGTCATGAGCTTATAAGAGCTGTAGCTGCTTTAGAAATTGCACTACAAATAGCATTACTTAGAACAGTAGCCACAGCAGCAGTAGTAACAACAATCAAAGCAAGCAGTAAAGCATACTCTGCCGCTGCAACACCCTCTTCATTACGCTTTAAACTTATAATTTTTTCTTTCATTTGTAATATTTTTAATATCTTAATTATAATATTTAAAAGGACAAAAGATAGCCCTGGTGCTTAAATCTATATCATAATGATCTGTTAGCCCTATAAATACATTAATTTGATCAAAATTCTCCTAATGAAAAATAAAAACTCAAAATTTATTGAAGCAAAAAGAGCTATGGATCAATTTCTTATACACATCTATAATTCATTCAATCAAAGTAAACATACAAAGATTTGCTTACTTCTATTTTTTTCTCTTATTGAATTATTGATTGTCAAGGAGCACATTATTTGGAGAGATGATGCAAGACCGATACTAATAGCTACTTTAAATAACTCTTTTGCAGATTTTTACACTGAAATGAGATATGAATCAACTCCAATGCTTTATCACTTTTTTTTATGGTCAATAAAAAGCATTATTCCGCTTACTGTATTAAATGTAAAATTGGTATTTTTTATAGTTAATTTTTCAATATTAGTAACCTTAATTTACCTGATTAAAATACCAAATGTCTACAAACTGCTTATCCTTTTACAGACACCCATTCTTGGGTATTTGAACTACGTACGCCAATACTCATGGGCAATCCTGTTTATATTACTTTTCACACATGTATATAATGAAAAAAAAGATAAAAGTCTATGGATATATATTCTGCTGTTTCTAATGTGCCAAGTTGTTATTCATAGCTGTATTGCTGCTATAGGATTATATGTTTTTATATTGATTAACAGATTGAATGACAAAGAAAAATTATTTAAGGCACCTGATCTAATTTTATTACTAGGCTTCTTACTTTGCTGCATTCAAATAACCCAACCACCTGACATAATGCATGGATTGAAAAGCTTAAAACCTTTTTTTACCCCACTTACTTTAAATTTCACTTATTATTTTATAAATCAAATTTTTCTAACAAATTTGCTTAGCAGTTATGGGCTTTGTGTAATGATTTGGTATAGTTCTAAGAAGTTGGTCAAAGAAAATAATATTTTAAATATTGCTTTTTATGTTACGGTTTGCTCTATAGGCACAATATTTTATCTTATAGGAACTCTTCGATACTACTCTTTAGATAGACATCTTTGGATTTTAAGCTTTGTGGTAATAGGCTTATTAATTATTTTAAATAAAGATCTACCATATTCTATAAAAAAAATTAGTGGACTTAATTATCTTTTATTTCTACTGTTGTTTAGCAACATTATCAGCTATATTCCTCTAGTACAAGGCAATCTTCAGTTAGAAAGCACTTCAAATAAAATTGCAGCATATTTAGATGAATATTACCCAGATAAACTAACATTAAACGAACATGATTTTTTGACTGATGCAATAAATATTCACAGAAAAGAAATTAGATATTATTATTCTCTGGACACTCATAGATTTCTCAAATATGTAAGGTGGAACAATTCAAATGTTGATTTCTTTAAGTATTTTAAAGAAGGCACTATTTTATTAAAGGTGTCATCCTTGATAAAAGATCTGGAAGAGTGTCCAGAAACAATTCTTAGGAATGAACCAATTATAGTCATTTCTGCAGATAGGTTTAAAAATGATACAAAGTTTACTTATAAAAATATTCAAGTCAAAAGAAAGTATAAATTAGATTATTTGACACAATTTGCAGGTGGTGGGCTAGAAAACTTTGTAGTCTATAAAATTACAAAATTATAATGATTAACAAACAAACAAAACTACAAGAAATAAAAATAAAGCTAAATGAGGTTATTATATACTCATATAATTTTATTAATAAAAGCAATTTGTCAAAATGGGTTTTGTTCACACTCTTTGCAGTTATAGAGTTCTTATTAATTAAAGAACATGTGTTTGGCAGAGATGATGCCAGACCTATATTAATTGCCAGAAGTTCTGGTACTTTTTTAGATCTTTATAATGAAGTTAAATATGAAACCAGCCCTATGCTATATCATTTGGTTTTATGGATCATGAATAAGATTGCTACGATTACAGTTTTTCAGGTTAAGTCAATGTTTTTTATATCTAATTTAGCAATATTAGCAGTATTAATTTTCTACATAGAAATACCATTGTTTTTTAAAATCTTACTGCTATTACAAGAACCAACTTTAGGATATTTAAGTTATCATAGGCAATACTCGTGGTCTATTTTATTAATTTTACTTTTTGCCCACTTATACTACAAACGGGGGGACAAAAATCCATACCTATATCTTGTTCTTTTTTTACTATGCCAGACATGTGTACATGGATGCATCTCAGCAAGTGGTTTATATTTATTTATTTTAATTAATAGATATGGAGCAAAAGAAAAATTATTCAAAGCCAGTGATATATTAATAATTTTAGGTATTTTACTTTGTATTGTTCAAATAGTACAACCAGCAGATATCATTTCTAGCTTAAAAGAAACTAAACTTTTTTTATCATTCAATACTTTACAATATGCTTTCACTTTTATTAATCAGGTTTTCTTCGTGAGCCCATTTAGTATTTGTGGATTATGCCTTATAGTTTGGTTCACATTTAAAAAGACAATCGATAAAAACAAGACTTCACGTAAAGCATTTATTTTATCAGTTGCTTTTATTACAACTGTTTTTTTCATCATAGGAGCACTTAAAGGTTTTTCATATGAGAGGCATCACTGGATTTTAAGTTATTCAATAGTCAGTTTACTAATGATTTTAAATAAGAATTTAAAAGTAGACTTAAAAAAAGTATCTTCTATTAATTATTTCTTTCTTATCTTATTTCTAGTTAGTTTTATAAATTTTCCTAATAGGGTACAACACTACTTTAATTTAAAAAGTGTATCAAATAAAGTCGGAGAGTTTCTGGACAAAAATTATCCAAAAAAAATAACATTACATGAACTTGATTTCATGATAGATGGAGTTAATGTTTACAGAAAAGATCTAAATCGTTATTACTCTCTAAATACTCACAGATTCTGCATGTTTGCAAAGTGGAACCATCCAGGAGTAAACTTTCCAAAATTTTATAATAATGGGTATATAGAACTTAAAGTATCTCAAATAATTAAAGATTTATCCGAGACACCAAAGCAAATACTTGATAAAGAACCAATTCTAATTCTTTCAGCAGATAAAATAATAAATGATACTAAGATTAACTTAAAGGATATGCAAATCAACAATTATAAACTAATTTATCTCACCCAATTTAAAGGAGTTGGGTTAGAGAACTTTGATATATTTGAAATTAAAAAAATATGAACCTTACTTTTGAAAAGTCGGATGGAAAGATTGCAGCTTATTGCATTATAATCATTGGAATTTTTTTAAGGATACAACAATACTTACTAAATAAAAGCTTATGGATTGATGAATGTTTTTTTGCATATAGTATCTTCGATAAAGGCTTATTAAGCCATTTAATACATCAAAAATATAATCAACTGTCTCCATTAGGGTTTATTTTTGTTGAAAAGTTTCTAGTTACATTATTTGGACAAAGTGAATACATCTTAAGACTCTTTCCTCTTTTATGTGGAATTGCATCCATAATTCTATTTTACAAACTCTTAAAAGTTCTTTATAAAGACTTAGTTGTAGTCATGGGTTTATCATTATTTTGTTTTTCAAGTGAACTTATTTACTATTCTGCAGAAGCAAAGCAATATTCTAGTGACGTATTAATTACCATTATACTCGCCATACTAGGTCTAAAATTGCAAGAAGAAAAAGGTTTAAGTAAATCAAATACTGTAATTTTAATTCTAATAGCAATCTCATCAGTTTTATTATCTCTCACATCGGTATTTACCCTAGCAGCAATTACTTTGTATTTCTTTATAAACTATTTTCTACTAAAGCAAAAGGTCAATGTAAAAGAAAATGTAATATTTTCAGTCTCCTGGATAATTTGTTTTTTAATATACTTCGTGTGCTGTTATAAATATCATCTTCAAAACACACCTCTATATAATTACTGGCAAGTCGGCTACATATCAGAAAAAATAACTCTTATTAAGATTTTAAATGATAGTTTTAATTATTTAAGTTTGCCATATTTTTGGTTTAGTTTAAGTTTTTTTCTTGTAGGGGTAACGAGTTTCATCTTCAGAAAAAAACATATGGGCTTATTTCTAGTTGCTCCAATATTATTTTTGGGAATCTGTTCTTGTCTTAAGATTTATCCTTTTTCACAAAGACTTATTCTTTTCATATCTCCTCTTATATTTCTTTCGATAGGAGAAGGACTAGATTTTATAACTTCATCAAAAATAAGATTTATGAGAATATGGGGGGTCTTTATAGCTATATTATTTTTATTTGCTGTTGGAGAAAGATTTTTTAACGAACTATCAATAATAAAACAAAAAGAAAACATAAAAGAATGTTTAAGTTACATAAATAAAAACAAGAAGCCTGAAGATATAATTTATATACAATACTTTAGTCAATATGCATTTAAATATTACGCAAAGGATTTTGGATTTAATGATGAATTTGATCTAATAGAAGATTGGACTAATCCAAAATACAGAAAAGATTTTTTTAAATACAAGAGATGGTACAAAAAACATGGTTACAACAGGCTGTTTATTTCTAAAGCATCTAAATATACGACTATGAACAGAAGAAGAATTGATTATGAATTAAAAATGCTAAGAGGATATCCAAGAGTATGGATACTCTTTTCACATGATGCCGGATTTTACTCTTGGAAATTTAAAAGTCATTTAAATAGATACGGGAAACAAATCGATTTTTTAAGAATTCCTGGTGTTAATTTCACAGAGTCAGATTTATATCTCTATGATTTTTCTATACAAAAAACGGAACAAAAAGAGACTTTTTTTAAAAAATTAAAAAGAATTTTTACAAATCTAATACATAGGAAAAATGAGAAATAAAATCAAAGACATTTTTTTAGTATCTTACTCTAACACCAGTAAGAACTTATCATTGTATGGGTATTCCTTTCCACTTCCTTCAGGCGGATCAAGCAAAAATATATTAATAGATTTAAATCTATTAAAGAATCTCTTTAATGTAAACTTACTCATATTTAATCCTCATCAAAATAAACCAATAATATCGCGAGAAGTTAACTACTTTCCTATTAAACTCGGCAAGTTGACAAGTTTTTTTTTATTTTCTGGCGTAGTAAAAAACAAAAACGAATCTTTATTCATCGTCAGAACGGTTATAGCAAGTGGAGTATTTATAAAACTATTTAATCCAATGAGCAAACTGATATTAGTTTTTGAGTCTCCATTCAAACAATTGGTTTATCCAACATTTAAGGAGTCAATAATTTATAAAAGCCTACGTTTCATTGCATGCATCATATCTATAATACTTGCAGATAAGCTAGTTACAGACAAATCAGAGCATTGGATCTTAAACACAAATTTATCTTTTATTAAAAACAAATCTTATTTTTTATTAAATTCTATAGATACATCTATATATTCTCCTGACAACTCTTTAATGAGTGAGGATTGCATACGTTTACTTTACATAGGTAGGTTAAATCACAGAGAACAAAAAAATCCTGAGTTGTTGTTAAAATCTTTTGAACTTATTGCAAGAAAAATACAACATATCAAACTTATAATCATAGGAGCAGAAGTAAATGAAGTTGAGGATTTAATTAAAAATAAAAGTATTTTAAAGAATATAGAATTTATCAAAGAGCAAACTTTTGAAGAGCTAATCCCATTTTATAGAACTAGTAATTTAACGCTAATAACATCTAAATTTGAAGGAACACCATATGCAGTTTTAGAATCATTAGCATGTGGCACCCCATGTATAAGTACTGATGTTCTTCAAAAGGGTGTAATTAAAGATGGGGAGAATGGTTATATTTGTAGTTCTTTTTCGGAGGTAGACTTTACTGACTGTATTGAGAAAGGATTAGAGCTATCTAAATCACTTAAAAAGGTGAATAAAAGCTTACTAGACCCTTCTTATGATATAAAACACAGGGAAGAGAATTGGCTAGCTATTCTAGAATAAACATGAAAAAAATAGAACAAATTTTTTACATTAGCTTTAGACCAAAAACAAATAATTTTATGGTTTTTAATAATTATGATTTTCCTCTTGAGGCTGGTGGTTTAAATAAGAGCCTGTTGCAAGATTTTGATATATTAGCACCGTTATATAAACTTGGATTAATCATATTTGACTATAGATCAAAAGATATTACATCGAAGGGAATAAACTGCTACAGTTTAAAGTTATTTTCATTTATAAACTTTCTTTTATTTTCAAATGAGATTAAAGACAAAAGAACAACCTTATTTGTTTTAAAAGGAACAATTGGATTAGGACTTATTATTAAACTACTATGCCCAGCAAGTCATCTTATCATTGTAATTGAACCACCATTTAAAGTCCTTGCCTGGGTAACAAAAAATAGAACGATTTTCTTTTCAATTGCATATTTCATCTGCAGTATTGTTTCAATTTTTCTTGCAGAGAAATTAATTGTTGACAGTAAAAACAATTGGACTTTTAGGACTAAAATTAAAACAATAAGAAATAAAACCATTTTCTTACCTAATTCAATTGATACTTCTTTGTTTTACCCTAACTATTTAAGAGATAACAAAAAGAACAAAGAATTACTTTATGTAGGAAGGCTATCTCATTGGGAGCAAAAAAATCCTGATTTACTTTTTAAAGCATTTGAACTTTTAGCAAATGATATTCCTAACATTAATTTAACAGTTATAAGTGATTCTATCGAAAGAATGCCTATGGTAATAAAAAATAAAAATATCCTTAATAAGATTAGATTCATTCCAGGCTGTCCAGCAAATGATTTAATTCCTTACTATAGAAATTCTGATTTAACCTTATTAACATCCTTTTTTGAAGGAACTCCATACGTAATTTTAGAATCTCTTGCATGTGGAACACCTTGTATTAGTACAAATATACTTGAAAAAGATCTTATAATTAATGATACAAATGGATTTATATGTAGCACTTTTTCCGAGATGGATTTTTCAAATACAGTTAAATTAGGGCTCCAGCTTGCGGAAAGAATAAAAGAAAAAAATATAAGTTTATTAAATCCAATATATGATTTAAAACAAAGGAATAAAAATCTTTTAAGTGTTATAAATAGCCTGTAATTAAGTTATTACCCCGATTAAACCCAAAGCATTGCGGTACGTAGGGCTATTTGCACTAGAGAAATTATGACTCTACGGGTGTAGATTTAGGAATGAAAGCTTCTCTCGATTTTTGAAAATACATAAAGTTGAGTGGATTTCTATATTTCAAATATCTACTTATATAAGTATTAAAATTAGAAATAAGTTCATAATTAAATCTCAATGAAAGACTGATTTTGTCTACTGTGGTTAAATTTTTATATTTAGAAGAAAAACTCATCATGTCAAAAATTATATTAATATACAAAGCAAGAAATGAAAAATATTTTTCTAAAAAGGAGTAATTACAGACTTTAGACATTTTGCTGAGTGTTTCACTCATACCGCCAAGTCTCCTATGAACATAAACATTATTAAGAGTTTTAATTTTCCCAAATATAGAAATATTTCCAACTAAAACATTGTCATGACCAAGTATATTTCTTAAAGGCGTATGTAAAAGATGCTCTTTATTAATTAAACCAAAATTAGGTGAATTTGCGGTGCCTAAGAACTGATTATGAAAGGCTATAAATCTTTCTTGAGCAGAATCGTCTTCTATTGATATTTTCTCCGCTTCATATAATAATTCATTTTCAAGATAGAATTTAGACCCGCCAGTAACCAAAGAATATTCCTTGTTACTATGCATAAAATCTAAACAGCTTTCAATATAGCTAGGATCTATCCAATCATCATCACATAACCATAAAAAATATTTCCCTGAAGCATTTTTAACCATTAAATTGACATTTTCAGTGACACCATAATTGTGATCCCTCTTAAAAAAAATTATTCTTTTATCCAGATCTTGAAAAGAATTAACAATTAAAGAAGTATCATTTTTTATCGAATGATCATCACATACAAATATTTCAAGATTTTTATATGTTTGATTCAAAACAGATTGAATAGTTTGTTTTAAAGTAGTAGGTCTTTCAAAGGTTGTTATTCCTACTGTTATGAGTGGTGAATTATTATTAGAATTATTCATAAGGCTTAATTGTATATTAAATAAAACTCTTTTTCAAATCAGCGTTTACGATCCCAACTAAAGATATTATATCTACTAATAGCTATATTATTCAGAAATATCATGGGAATTTAATTTACTTACTAGAATTAATATCTTATGGGGGTTGCCCTTCAGCTTATAACTAAGCAAGTAAAGAAAAACTTAGCATATTTACACTATAAATAGACTATATTAATTTTGAAAAAGTCTAACATATCATTTGCTTATGAATTATTTAATTAGGATGATTTTTATTTGTTAAATTACGTAAAATGAGAGAATATGCATATCACCGCCAAATGTGTGGAAGTAAACGATTTTTTAAAAAAAATTGGCATCAATCCAGAGATTTTTATTTTTACAATTCTATTTGGATTTATTGGGGCATTTTTTGAAGGAATAAGTTTTGGGTTTCTAATCCCAATCGTAAAAGGAATTATTGAAGGCAATACATTTTTCATAAATGAAATGCCATTTATGAAAGATTTGTTTAGCTACTTACCCAATAATTACACAAATAGCAATGCAAAAGTCTTTGCAATTTTAGTTATTTTAGCTTTTCTCTGTGTTGCTTTAAAGAATGTTTTTATGTATCTAACCTCACTATGTTCCTCCTTCCAGGTATGGAGGTTTTCAAACAATTTAAGAAAAAAAATATTTGAAAGATACCTTAGTTTTGGAAAGTTGTACTTTGATCAAAACAATGTTGGAAGACTTCATGAGTTACTAACTGGTTATACAAGACAAATTTCAATGCAGATCAAAGAAGTTAATAACACAATTTTCCAAATTTTAATATTGATCATTTATCTATTTATATTACTGGCAATCTCCTGGAAGTTAACTTTGTTTATTTTTATAGTATCTCCAATATTTTATTTTTCTTTAAGCAATGTAGTGAAAAAAATAAAGTTAAATTCAGAATTATTTGTAAAAAACTATAATAATTTACTTCTAGTCATATCAAACTCCCTCTTCAGTATTCCATTGATAAAAAGTTATTCTTCCGAAGAAGACGAAAAACAAAATTTCAATAAGTATAGTAATTTAGTAGAACAAAATGAATTTAACATAGACAAAAAAAAGGAGCTAATAACTCCTTTAAGTGAGATTTTAGTAACCCTATTGATTTTAATTTTGGTAGGATTAATGTTTTATCTTATCTACTTTCAAAAAGAAGGTGATATATCAAGTTTTATGGTGTATTTTCTAATATTAAAGAAATCCACTTATTCATTTTCTGCAATTGCCCATTTACAAGCTCTCTTGCAGGCTATATCAGCACCGATGAGAGAAATAAATTCTATATTTAATGATGAAAATAAATTTTTTGTAAACTCAGGCTTTAAAGAATTTCCTGGATTGAAAGAAAAATTTGAAATCAGAAATCTGAATTTCTCTTTTAATGACAAAACTAAAACTTTAAACAATGTAACTCTGACTCTTGAAAAAAATAAAATAACTGCCATAGTTGGACCTAGCGGTTCAGGAAAAAGCACCATTATAAATATTCTTCTGCGTTTCTATGACTACGAAAATGGAAAAATAATTGTGGATGGGGAAGATTTAAAAAGCTTTTCGACAAAATCATATCTTTCACACATAGGATATATAAGCCAAGAGGCTTATCTTCATAATGATACTTTGAGAAAGAATTTACTCTATGGCATAGGTCAAATTAGTGATGAAAAATTATTAGAAACGGTAAAAGAGACGGGCTTAGAAAAGCTTATAAAAGATTTACCTGATGGACTTAATACCCTTATAGGAGATAGGGGAGTAAAACTATCTGGTGGAGAAAAACAAAAAGTATCCATAACAAGGGCTATATTGAAAAATTCTGAGATTCTTATTCTAGACGAAGCAACAAGCTCACTTGATTCCATAAGTGAACAAGAAATTCAAAAAGCAATCTTAAGTATCTCAAAAGGTAGAACATCGATAATAATAGCTCATAGATTATCCACAATTAAAAATGCAGATAAAATAATAGTTCTTAAAGATGGCGAAGTGGAAGAAGAAGGTTCTTTAAATGAGCTACTCAGTAAAAAAGGATTGTTTTTTGACCTGTGGGAAAAGCAAAGATTTTTTTAACATATTTACACGATTTCTATATAGATAGATAATATTGAATTTGTAATGCACTTTATCGCGATATACAGTTAAAAACTTTACAAAAAAGACTAGAAAACATTAAACCTAAAAACTCAAAACATCTATAATAATTACCACATGCAAAGTATAAAAGTAAAATCTAAAAATCATCCTAAAGATACAAAAAACAAAGAGATAAATTTATCTAATCATGGTAAGTCAAAAAAACCTTTAATAATAACATTAGGGATTAACACTCTTTTTATAATTCTGGGCTTACTAATGGGTTCACCTGAAGAGGTTTTCGGAAAAGAAGCAAGTTTTATAACTTGGGTTTCATTTGCACAGCTTATTTCTATTTCAATAATTTCTTACAGAATTTTCAATAGAAGAATACTATCTATTACAAAAAAGGAAGCTGTTATATGGGCATTGATTTCAGCAGGATTTTTATTCCTATCAATTGATGAAGTAGCAAGAATACATGAAAATATGGATAGCTTTTTCCATAAAAAAATTATTCATATGAAAGAGACTGCAATCACTGACAGGCTAGATGATTTAATTATCGGAATATATGCATTAATAGGAATTGGAGTTTTATATAAATTTAAAAAAGAATTGGTTATATTTAAAAAAGCATTACCATATTTAATTACAAGTATTCTTTTAATTTTTCTAATGGTAATAACTGAAGTTACAGCGAACAGATTCGATCTCTTACCCTTCTTGATCAAAGACAAAGCAATTGCACATAATGTATATGATCTTTTTAAAATTGCAGAAGAAGCTTTAAAGTTATATGCTGAAGCAGTAATGGTTAGTGGATTTTATCTCTGCCTACAAATTTCAAAGGGAATAACAAAACAATCCAACTAAAGCAAGCTTCATGACTGAAAAAAAAACTTTTAATTTAATTTCTATTTGCTTTGTTCTTATCTTATTTTTTATTTTTTTATATGGGTTAGGAAACTATGGCTTACTCTCTAAAGACGAGCCACGTTATGCAGGCTGTGCCTTGGAGATGATAGAAAACAGTGATTTCACTGTTCCTAAATTTAACTTTCAGGACAGATTTGACAAGCCTGCTCTTTATTATTGGCTAATAGCAACTTCATACAAGATTTTAGGAGTAAACTCATTTTCTAGTAGGCTGCCCTCAGCATTAAGTGCTATTTGTTTAATACTATTCACCTGGTATACATCATCTAAAGTTCTAGGTAAACAAACAGGATTTATTTCTGCTTTAATATTAGCCACATCTTTCCAATATATTTTCCTGGGGAGAAGAGCCGCAACGGATATTACCCTTACACTACTTTTTTCCGGTTCGCTATTTTCAATGTATCTTGGATATTTTCACAAAGACTGGAGAATTAAAATTTTCTGGACAGTGTTGTCTGGTGTATTTGCAGGATTTGCATTACTCACTAAGGGTCCTGTAGGAATCGTCTTGCAATTTGCAATCCTTACTCTATTTCTGACTGCTAGAAAACAGTTAGATATAAAACATATTAAAGTTTATCTTCTAATTTCACTTGTTGCTCTTTTAGTTAGTGCACCATGGTACATAGCAGTTCATAAAGCCACGAATGGTGACTTCACAAAAGTATTTTTCTTCACTCATAATTTAGAAAGATTTACATCTGTAGTAGGCGAGCATCCTGGACCGTGTTGGTTTTACATTCCAGTGATTTTATTAGGATTTTTACCATGGACGATATTTCTTATACCTGCACTAATCAAACTGATACCAAAATCTAAGAAAAGAATCAATAAGTTTATATTGTTTTGTTTAATATGGGTTTTTTCAATTTTTTTATTCTTTTCATTATCCAGAACAAAACTAGCAACATACATTCTTCTTATCTACCCTTCCCTAGCTATAGTCACGGGTTATTGGCTTACAATAGCTTCAAGGAAAAATTTTAACAAAGTCAAAAAAGCCCTGATAGCAATATCTATTTTTTTCATAATTGGACTAGTAATTGCTTATGGTTTAATGCCTTCATTTAAAATCATTGATATCGATAAAGTAATTATTTCAAATAAGATTTTAATTTCTATTGGTCTACTTTTAATTGGCAGCATTGCTGTTTACTTGGCATCAAAGAGGTTTTACATTTACATTTTTGGATTCTGTACTATATTTATTCTTTCAGTATTACCAGTATTTGTAGCAGGAGTAGAAGCTTATCATAAGATCACGTTTAATGATCTTGCTACCTATGCAAGCTTAGCAAAAGAAAAAGGCGCTAAAGAAATCATTTCATTTGGTGGCTACAAACCAATTCTTGTTTACTACGGCAGGGTCCCTGTTAATTTTGACAACAAGTGGAAACAAGTAAAACTCATAAAAGAAAAACTTTCAAGAGGAGAGAATGTTTACATTATTGGTTACTTGTCAGATATTGAAATAAGCAAAAAAATCATAAAGAAAAACAAAGATATTTTCATGAGAAGATTAAACATATTAAAATCAGACAATAAATATTTTTTAGGAAGAATTAGCTAACGCTTACTTGCTTATTTAGATTGCTTACTGGGGAATAACATCACCATTTGAAACTGCAGCAAACATCAAGTCATAAGTTTCATCATCAGTAAGAATATTTGTTATTTTATATTCATCCTTTTCTTTCTTAAAAGTAATAACTTCAGTAACTTTTTTATTATCTCCATAATCTTGTTCAACAAGAACAATTTCATATCCCTTAAAAGGCAACTTGCCTGTTATGTGCTTCAATTTAATATTTTCAGCATCTTTTTTACTATCATTTAAAATGTTTTTATCCTTGAAAAAGAACCTTGCTTTGGACTGCTCTTCCTCTACAAAATTTGCGACAATCCATTCTATATCTGCATTTTTATTTGCTGAAAAAGCAGAATTTACAGCCCCCTCAATGGTTGTTCTATTTATTTCACTTTCTGTAATATCCTTTATTGGCTTATATGGGGCATATAATTCTCCAGAAATAACAACTTTAATCAAATCATTTATTCCTTTTCCCTCGGCAAGCATTGAATCTTTAACCCAAAGAGAAGATTTTTTTGCTAAAAAAGAAATAGGACCACTATAGTCCTCAGTTAGCTTCTTGGTTACAAATTTAATGTCAGGACTTATAGCCAACATAGCTGGTGGAGCACTCTCTTTCTTAACTTCAGTATTAATATCAGGCACAGCTGATGGAGGATTGTTTTTCTCAATATCAAGACTAATATCAGGCATGATTTCTGGAGCAGATGATTCAACCTTAGTTTTCATTGTATCTAATCTTTGATCTAATCTATCTAAAACGGATTGAATTTCATCATTTTTCTTTTGAAGATCTTTCTTACTAAGATGACCATCATCTTGTGCTAAAGAAGGATATGAATTAATTAAAAAAGTTATTAATAATAAATATAATGCTGATTTTTTCATTTTAGACTTATTCTCCTATATTCTTATATTCTTCCATAATTTTTGAAATATTAAATCAAAATAAGGACAATTGTAACCACTCAGGTAACAACATATGTCAACACTCCTAATATTAAAAAGCTATAATAGTTTAAAAATCATAGATGAAAGCTAATTTAACAATCTTTATTTCCATTCTTTTATCAGCATTAATAGCTATAGCTGTTTATAATCGCTTAAATTCATTTAGTTTTGAAGAGGAAACGAAAAGTTACCACATAAAAGCCGCTTTTCCTTATAGTACAAATAGCTATGTAGAAAAGACTTTAAAAGAATTGATTAATGATGAAATTAATAATTTCAAAGAAGATTTCAAGGAACCCTCTCCTTCTGGTAATTGGAAAAATGAACTTTATATTTCTTCTGACAAATATAAAGCTCCGGGCGACATTGAAAGTTATCTCCTAAATATTTACACTTTTACGGGTGGTGCACATGGGGGCACAAATATAGTAAGCAAGAATTTTGACAAGTCAAAACAATGTGAAATAGAACTTAGTAGTGTTTTTCAAGAAGACAGTAATTATCTGGAAGTAATTTCACAAAAATCAATTAAAGAATTAATGAAAAGACTTGTTCAAGATGACATACCTGCAGATTCAAAACAGTTAAGAGAAGATTGGATTAAAGAAGGAGCTGCGCCAAAAGAAGAAAACTACAGAGTTTTTACTTTTACACCGAAAGAAATTGTTTTTCATTTTGGTCAATACCAAGTAGCCTCTTATGCTGATGGAATTCAAAAAGTTAAGATACCACTTTCAGAAATTAGCGATCTGCTTAAGCCTCCATTTACAAAAAGTAAAAACCAAGACATTGTCATAGAAGCATCCCAGCGGGACGTTCCTACAACAAAACAAAATTGCATTTGGGATAAGTTTGAATCTAGGAAACTTGGAATAGAAGTTCCTATACAAGCCTGTAGCTGGGGTGATCTGTCTCCCGAATTTTATGAAGTAGACAATTCCATAGTGCAAATGCCATCAAAACTTAAAAATCCTAGAAAATTTGGATCTCCTATAATAAAAGTTTTCTACAAGAAACAAGATGAGGATATAAAAGAAGAAATAGAAAAAGAATTTATAAATAAGTTGCCAAAATCTCAAAAGAAACATTGTTTAGTTAATGAATCAATCTTCATTCTCAACGACCCAAATAAACAAACATTTGTAATTGAACCTGATGAGTTTCTTCAGTGGAAAATTGATAATGATACTCCTAATAATCAAGCTCCACCTGATCCCTGCGGAGACTTTGGTATTTCAGGAACTGGTTCTGTAAAATATTTTGAATATCATCCAGGGGAAAGCACTACAAAATATGTTTTTGTAATTATTGGGCAAGACACACTTTTATTTGATGAAAAAATGATTGGGTTTGTAAAATAGTATGCTTTCAACCTTTAGAAAAAACATAAAAAAGCTTTTACCACAGCAATATCATTTTTCTATTTTCAAGATCTTAACTAAATTAAATCACATTAAATATATTGGTAATGGGGTAGAATGCCCATGCTGCTCTTCACGCCTAAGAGATTTTGCACCATTTTACCAAGGGAGCAATCTTGTAGATAAGATTTGCACAAAGTGTTTAAGTCTTTCTCGGCATAGACTGATATGGCTTTATTTAAACGATAAAGGTGTATTTGCCAAACACTTAAAAGTCTTACACACTGCACCAGAAGAATGCTTTGAAAAAATCTTTGAGAAGTCTAAAAACATTAAATATACAACTATAGATATTGATCCCAATAAAGCAAATGTATCTATGGATATTACAAGTATGGATTTTGCAGACAACTCATTCGATTTAATTATTTCAGTACATGTTTTAGAACATATTCTTGATGACACAAAAGCTATGAAAGAATTTCACAGGGTTTTAATGCCAGGCGGCTTTGCAATATTACAGGTTCCTATAGATTATAGCCGTGATAAAACTTACGAAGATAGCAGCATTGTCTTATTTGAAGACAGGGAGAAAGCCTTTCAGCAGGGAGATCATGTAAGAATTTACGGAAAAGATTATGTTGAAAGGCTAATAAGTAGTGGATTTAAAGTAACAGTGGATGACTATGTAAAAACTTTGGATAAAAATCTAATGACTAAATATTGTTTAGATGTAAATGAAATGATTTATCTATGTAGAAAATGAAATCGGAGAGAGAGGGGATGACTACGCCTGCCTTCACTTCGTTTTCGGCAGGTCTTCGTCATCTAAAATTTATGGCTGCATCGCTTTGTACTTCGTACTCTGCAATGTCTTCGTCATCTAAAATTCTCTTCTTTAAAATCACCTTTCCAGATCCACTTTTAAAGTATTTTTCTAATTTTCTGGCTTGATTTTCAGTTTGAACTGCTATATAACTTTTCAATTCATATGGTCTATATGGAGCAGTAGACTTTGATTTTCCATCATTATGCTCAATAAGTCTTCTATTTAAATCGTTAGTTGAGCCTATATATAAGAAAGAATACTTCTTACTTTTTATTACATATACATACCACATGATTATATTCTGCTCTTGCCTGGCTTAGCCAGACGAAGACGACGAACGTAGTGAGGAGCGTAGTCTGGCGGAGAGAGAGGGATTCGAACCCTCGGTAGAGCTTTTGACCCTACAACATCTTAGCAGGATGCCGCCTTCGACCACTCGGCCATCTCTCCATTTATGGGATTTTAGAGAAGCTAAAATCTCCTATGATCATATTGTACGTTACCACGGATTTGCTGAATAAATCGGACAAATCCTCTTACTGTCAATTAGCTAGGTGCAGCCACCCAAGCATATCAAGATAAACTATAACATCCTTATCTCAACATTTCTACTATACAGCATTTAATAAGTAAAACAGATATATGTTTATTTAAAATTTAAAACATAATAGCTGATGTCCGGTCAGACAAAGTATTAATGTAATTGTTTCTATAATAAATTAAGATTTCATTTATCCTTTTCTAAATATTAATAAAAGAAAGAGATTGTAGTTTATAGGGCTTCCCTTAGTAACCCTTTTTTATTTTTAATATAGGAAAAATCCCAGAAGGTATAATGAACAAAAAAGGAATAAAGAATATGAGGAGAAATCCATGAATAAAAATTTCTTATTAATAGCAATAATTTCCATTTTTACATTATTTTTAATTCCTAACATATTTTTCAATCAAAACATAAAAGCAAGTGCTGATGCAGTACTAACTTGCTCACAAGACAGTGATTGTCCTGTAGGTAGATGTCTAAATGGAAAAGAATATCCACAATTTAGCTGCTTGAATGGTACTTGTACTCAAATTCTTTATTTTGTAGATCCTTGCTTAGATTTATCTTCATCCAGCTCGGGCACTATACCTTCAGACTGTAAGTGTAATAGTGATGAGCATTTCAATGGAGAAAATTGTATTGAAAATATATCAGGCACAACTCTTGCCTGCACCTTAGAGTACAATCCTGTTTGCGGATGTGATGGTACAACATATGGAAATGCCTGCTCTGCTAGGGCAAGTGGAGTTAAACAATTTACAGAGGGAGAGTGCTCATCTGGCTCAGGTAGCTCTAATGAAATTAATAAAGGTTTTTCAGGTGCATGGAGAGGAAAAGTAACAACTTGTCCAAACATTTCTAACGAAGAGCCTATTCCCGATCCAACAACCAGTAACGAATGTGTTGTCTGTCCACAAGTAGAAATACTGTGTAGTAAAAATTCCATACGGATTCCTCAAACATGTACTCATTGCCAAAGTTGTGAAAACTGTATGGATAATAGAAATTTCTTCTTGAAAACATGCGTAAAGGATGACTTGATTTCTGGAAGTATTACCATTGAAAGAATAATTAACAATGGGGAAATAACTTCTACAAAAATTGAAAGTCCTGAACAAGTTACAATCACAGCCATAGACAAACAAAACAGATCAGTGACAGTTTCATTAGTTCTCGATAGCCAAAGACGTTTGTCAGGAAATCTTAAATCTTTATCATCATACAATCAGATCAATGCTAGAAAAATCAGACATCTTAAAGACTGTGAGGATACAAAATGTAAAAATCTTTGTGGTTCTTTATGCTGTAAAAAAAATGAAGAGTGTTTAATTCTAGAATCTTTCCCAGTGCAGTATCGCTGCTCCTCTCATACCAGTACTAGTTCCACATCTGGTTGTCCTATTCCTAGTTGTGCATCACCACCAGAGGGTTGTACTTATGAATTCGATGATACAAAAGATGAAAATGGCTGCCCATTATATCCATGCGGACATTTAATTTGCTCAAGCAGTGGTGATATTAGTAGTTGTGATCCAAAAGGAACTTGCAGAGGAGTAAATGGAGAAGAATTAGCCTGTGCAGAAGGAACTGAATGCAGTGGGCTTCCAGCATATGGCTGCTATCCTCCTGGATGTCCTGTCCCTATTTGTTGTTCAGAAGATACAAATATTCTTACTCCAAAAGGTCAGGTTAATATAAGCAAAATTAAAAAGGGTGACTATGTTACTTCTGACCGTGGTGAACCAGCTATTGTAGTTGAAACGAGAAAAGTCAGAGTTTATAATCACAAAGTAGTACAGGTTAAATTAGACGATGGAACTACATTAGAAATTAGTCCAGGTCATCCTACTGGTCCTGATTCAATGAAAATTGGGGCTTTAAAACCAGGCTATAAATTAGATGGTAGGAAAGTAGTTTCAGCAATGGAAATACCTTATAAAGGGTCACATACTTATGATGTTCTTCCTTACTCATTAACAGGAAACTACTATGCAAACGGTGTTAAAATTGGCAGTTCACTTTACATGAGCACTCTTATAAAGCATTTCAAAAATTGGTAAGAATGTATTGATACATGCAAGATCTTTTTTCTCTAATTAAATTTGCTATGATTTTACTCTAAACAAAGGAAATATTATGGCAAAGAAAGTATTAATTATTGGATGGGATTGTGCTCCTCCAGACTGGGTTTTTGATAAATGGATAGATCAATTACCTACATTAAAATCACTTATTAAAAAAGGTTCTTACGGAAATTTAACCAGCACCATTCCACCAATCACTGTTCCTGCTTGGCAGTGCATGATGACTAGCAAAGATCCTGGTCAATTAGGTGTTTATGGTTTTAGAAATAGAAAAGACTATTCATATGAAGGACAATCATTTTCCAATGGATCAGATATTTTAGAACCTGCTGTTTGGGATGTCCTTGGAAATGCAGATAAAAAATCAATTTTAGTAGGCGTACCCCAAACATATCCACCAAGAAAAATTAATGGAAACATGCTCACATGTTTTTTAACACCGAGCGTGAAAACCTCTCAATATACTTATCCTAATGAATTAAGAACTGAAATTGAAGAAAACATCGGAGAATATATTCCTGATGTTAAACAATTCAGAACAGAAGATAGAGATTTCATCTTAAAGCAAATTTACGAAGCTACTGAGACTAGATTTAAAACCTTGCGTTATCTCATGAAAAATAAAGAGTGGGATTTTGCAATGATAGTAGAAATGGGAACAGATAGAATACATCACAGCTTCTGGAAGTTCTTAGATCCTGCACATCCTAAATATGAAAAAGGAAATAAATACGAAAATGTTATTCCTGAATACTATAGATACTTAGATAAAGAACTTGCTGAAACTCTTAAGCTCGTTGATTTAAACGAAACAGCTGTAATGGTAGTTTCTGATCACGGCGCTAGAGCTATGGTCGGCGGACTTTGCATAAATGAATGGCTCATTAAAGAAGGATTACTCACTGTAAAAGAATATCCTAAAACAAATACAGCTATTGAAAAACTCCAGATTGATTGGGCTAAAACAAAGGTCTGGGGATCTGGCGGATACTATGCAAGAATCTTTTTAAACGTAGAAGGACGCGAACCAAATGGTCAAATCCCTAAAGCAGAGTATGAAAAGTTCAGAAGAGAATTAAAAGAAAAGATTGAGAATATAAAAGATGAAAAGGGAAATAAACTTGCGACTGTGGCTCATATTCCTGAAGAAATCTATAAAGCAGTAAATAGAATTCCTCCTGATTTAATTGTTATTTTTGATCAATTGAGATGGAGATCTATTGGAAGCATTGGAACTGGATCTGTTTACTCTTATGAGAACGATACTGGTCCTGATGATGCAAACCATGCTCAAGAAGGAATGTATGTTTTATCCTTACCTAATGGTAAAGAAAACAGGGATGATAAACATCATTTATATGACATATCACCTACTGTTTTAGATTTACTTGGAGTTAAGATTCCTGAAGACATGATTGGAAAATCAATGACTTCAAATAAAGAATTAGTCGGATCAAAGAATTAGGAGAACGAAAATGAGAAGCATTTGGTTAACTGGTAGCGATGAAGACAAACTAATATCTACAGGAGAGTTTATTGGTGAAGAACTCATAAACAGGAATCAAAGCATTGAGCTCATTGTACAAAGTGAAGTCAGAGAAATACTTGGACGTGGCTTAAAAGATAGTCCTGAAGACAAGGCTACATTTACAGATAGATTAGGCTTCTTAGGCAATATGTTAAACAGAAATAACATTTTTACAATCATAATCTCAATGGAAAGCTCAGATGCAGATAAAAATAAAGTGAAAGAAAGCTATGGTAATTATTTAGAGTTTAAGGTGTCTAAAGACCCTAAAGAAGCTGCAAAAGAAGTAATCACTAAATTAATCAGTGAAAAGCTCATCCCAGAACAATGCCAAGAAGTTTACTCTGAAGAAGAAGAAGAAGAGATTAGGAAAAGATTAGAAGACCTAGGTTACGTTTAAACCTTAGCTCCAGCATAAGCAAACATTTTAGTTAAAATATCATCTATATTTTTTTCGTCTAGTTTAATCTTATTTAAAATAGTATACTTCCCTGGTCTTGAATTAGGTGCATGTAAAATGGCTTCTATCAACTTTTGTTTTGATATTCCAAGCTGCGAAAGTGTAACTGGCAATCCTATATAACTAAAAGCCGCTTTCATCTCTTCAAAAGCACTATATGAAGCCATTCCAAGCTCTGCTCTAATAAAAGTAGTTATTAAACTTCCAAAAGCTACCTGAATTCCATGTGGTTTTACTGCTCCAAAAAGTTCATCTATAGAGTGACTTATTAAATGCTCTCCACCGCTGGCTGGACGACTAGTCCCTGCTATTTCCATAGCTATTCCAGAAAGTGCTAATGACTCTACAATTATTTTCAAATTATCTTTCAAGAAGTTATCTTTTGTTTTTTTAAGTAGCATAGAATTTTTAATTTCAAGAAGTACAGTAAGTGCTGCTGTTTTTGAAATCATAACTGCATAATCATCTACATATTCATCTGTTTCTTTTTTTGAAAGCTCCCAGTCCTCGATAGCAGAAAGGTTCGAAATAATGTCACCGATACCACTTAATATTCCATCTTCTGAAGACTTTTCTATTAAATGCATCGGAACAATAAGTGCAATGGGGATCTCAGCTCCCATACTTTTATACTTATTTTCTTTTTCTTTAAGTACTGCTATCGGTGAACAAATACCATCATTAGAGATAGCAGTAGGAATACTTATACAAGGGATTTCATTTACAAAACCTGCATATTTAGCAGTGTCTATAACTTTCCCACCACCAATTCCCACCACTACATCAAACTCACTTAGCTGTAGTTGATTAACAAATGAAATAGAGGGGCTGACAACTTGAAATGTTTTTAATTTATCCACATGGTCAAAAATAGCAACTTCAAGAGAATTGGTTAATAAATGATTGGGGGTCTTTGAAGTTATAAAAGCTACATTTCTAAATTCTTGTTCTTCAATAAAACTTATAAGCTCATTGGCAACTTCACTATTTGAGTTTAATAGTTTTAATTTGTAAGGTATGTCTATTTGATTGTGCATGGAGACCCAATTTCTTTTGCTATGTTTTTAGCCAACTCATAATCTTCTTTTGTATCGACCTCTGTCCAGATTTTTCCTTTAGTAGAAGAAGGGTAAACAGACATTTCGCTTAAAACATGATCCAGAGCATCTTCATAATAAATATTTAATCTTTTTTCATTTACATTTTTTTCTAATGATTCCAAGAACTTTATTCTTTCTTTTCCTTTAAGAGCTAATATCCCAATATACTCACCATAAGAAGTTTGGATATCTAAGCCTTTATTTATTTGTTTAATTTCATCTTTATCATTTACTTTTACTTTCATGTCTTCAGCATTTAATGTTTTTTTATCGTGAATGACCAGATAAGACTGGGTACCCTCTCTTGAATACTGAATGACACTCTTAAGAATATCAGGATGAAAAATAATATCAGAATTGAAAAGCACGGTTTCATCATCCCAAATATCGGTCGCTAAATAAGCAGAGTAAACATTATTAAACTCAGAATACTTATCATTGAAAATAAATTTGAAATTAAGCTTATGTTTCCAATTTTTTGAAATGTGCTCTTTTAATTTATCTTCAGCATGTCCCGTAATAAAGACAACTTCAGTAAAACCATTATCTTTAATAGCTTGTAAAGAATAATCAAGTAAAGTCGTACTAGAGTCTATAGGCAGTAAACACTTAGGAATATCTCTAGTTAATTCACCCAAACGCTGACCTATTCCTGCCGCTAATATTAATGCTTTCATAAGTAATAATTATAGACCATGGATAGGGTGGCACGTCATTGCGAGCCGAATGAAATGAGGCGTGGCAATCTCATAGTGTGTTATATGGGTGAGATTGCTTCGCTTTGCTCGCAATGACACAAAACATTAAGAAAATATGAAATTATACCTTATCTTTCTTTAACTAATAGTGGGTAGAATATTAGCGGGGGCGTAATAGCTTTGACAAACCTGAAGTATTCTGAATTGCAAGCAGTGGAAGCCTAGTCACCACTTAAAATAATCAGAGCAAAAAACAGACGCAAAAACAAACGTCATTTCTATGGAACAGTTCAGATTAGCGAAAGCTGATAGAGCTGTTGCTTTAGCAGCCTAGTTTACTAGGTGCCGTAGCAGAACGTAAGCTTGGCTACCCGCCCAAGTTCTGAACAAACATGGTAGTTGCTGTCAGTAAGTTTCTTGGTTAAGTAACTGGCTTAAGATCAAAACCAAAAAACCGGAGGGTTCTTTACCCACTCACCAGAGGTTCTGGGGAAATATAAAGATAAGCTTGTAGATATTTAGAACGTTTCGTTTTTGGACAGGGGGGGCAGTTCCTCCTCGCCTCCAATCATTTAAACAATAGTTTTAGCCAGTAATTCTTCATTTTACGATACTACCATTTTAAAGGTTCGCCACCTTTGCTAGTCTATGAAATCAAGACTGAGAATTTTATTAACTCCTGTATTTATTATCAGGTATTTAAAATATTGTTCCAAATCTTAAATAATTTGCTAGTGCTCTGGGTGATGCATAAGAGGTACCACTCAATTGCCCTATAGTGTTTGGTCTTCCTGATTTATCTGGATCGTAAGATATTATTCCTAATTCATTTGCTCTAAATATAAATGTAGAAAATTCATCTTTATGCGATAGATTTTCACCGTATTTAAGTTTAAAATAAGCATAATCACCATAAAATTCTGGATTACTTCCACGTCCAAACATGTCTTTCTTTGAAAGACCTTTAAAATCATCGATTTTTAGCAATTTGCTGAGAGGTAATCCGTGTATAAATTTCCACCTACTAAAACTTCCAGGAAATTGGGAAGGGACACAGGGATCATTATACAAAAAGTCATTTATTGGTTTATTAGAAAAAATCTTTGCTGGTTGAATACCAGGGGTAACTTCTGAGGAAAGTACTTCTGGCTTCCCATCACCATTGATATCAAACCCGACCATAGATTTGCCGTCATAAATTTCTATTATATTAATTACACCCTGACTATTTCCTGAAACTAAAGAATGCTCTGGACTAAAATCAACAATTTCTCCTATAGCATTTGTAGCCCCTATAGTATGTATTCCATTAGCTAAGCTAAGAAGATTAAAACTATCCTTACCATTATTTGTCGCTGCAACGAATACTGGAATTCTTTGGCATATTTCATCAAGAGTCCGAACTATTTCCCACTGGGTTTTAAAATCAGTAGATAATGATAAAGCTCTTCTAATTCCCTTAGAATCATATCTAATGTTTTCAGGACTCGTATCTATTGAAAAAATATCTTTTAGTCTTGCAAAGTCAAGTTCTGAACGGTTTAATTTCACGCTTAAAGAGAGATTAAGTCCTGCTATAGGCTCTCCATCTTCAATCCTTCTTTTTATTTCTTTTAGTTGAGCTAATATTTTTTCAATCCCACCCCCATAATAAACACCCTCAATATCATAATCAGCGATAAGGGGGGACAATTGAACAGACACGGCTTCAGCATGACTTATATCTGGGATTCCATCTCCATTTATATCAACATTTTTTTCAACTTGATCTTGTTCTAAAAATAAAACACGTGGTTTATTAGTAAATGGTTTATAGGAATTAGCAGCAGATATTAAAATAATTTGAAGCCTCTTTATTCCAATTATGCAAAAATCAATTATTAAAGGTCAATGAGAAAAGATTAAATCTCTCTTATAAATCATCTTAACCTTAATTTCTTAACCAAATCCAACGCTATGCCCTAACCCACCTTCAAAACCATATTAGCGTGGCGAACTTCGTGCACTAGGTCTCCAATCATTTAAACAATAGTTTTAGCCAGCAATTCTTCAATATTTTTAATGACTACTTAGTGGAACTGCCACTTTTTCAATAAATAAAATTGGAAAAGATTTAATTATATTCCTAAAAATTCCCAATCCCAATTTTAGATTTTGCTATAGCTTCTCTTATATCTTTAAGCGTATCGCCTTGTAAAACTTCACCAGTAACAAGATTCTCTAACCTAAAATCAGTAGCATGCTCTAAAAACTCACTTCTAATACCTGCTTCATAATCCCTTTGTTGACTATCAAGATAGCGAGCTTCTATTCTTAAGAAAAGTAAGGATGGAGTATCAAAGTAGTATTCAGATCTAGGAGAATAAGTTTCTCGCGAGCGATCTACAGCATCTTCTCCATATGAATCTATAGGATGTTTAATATTAGGGTGAACTTGTATTCCTTTGGCACTCTTTCCGTCATCATTTGAATTTTCCAAATCATATCCTGGATGCTTACCAGTTAGTATAAGTTTTAATAATCTAGCTCCACCTCCATGAACAGATTGACAAACAGTATTACTGTAAACTAAATCATTTCCAAACTTTGGTTGCTCATTCCACCAACCTTTTATATAAACTTTTCCTCTTTTCACTTCCTTAGGGTTATATTTGGGAATAGGAGTCATACCTTCATTTATAAACTCTTGTCTTGTATTTTCTATATTAGAAAATACATCTAATACTTTATCGGTTGGCAATACTTCTTTAAAGGAAGCTTCTTTTTTGTTGGTTGCTCTAAACAACAAACGGAAATCTTCATAATCAGCTAAAGGAGGACTACCTCTTCCTTTTTCATTTCTAACAACCAAATATCTTTGATAAAGTACATGTTTAAAAAGCTCATCAGTCATTAAAAGATTTATAGGTCTTTCTTCTAGTAGTGTTTTTAGTTCTTTTAAAAATGTTTCTTTGTCAGCATCTAACATTCTTTTTAATCTATCAACAACTTCTTGATCACCACTAAATAAATTATCAGATCTAACTCTTTGCATCAATCTAACAGATTCAAGCACTGTTTCCTCTAAAGGTGTAAGCGGCTCTTTCCCTAATTCTTTTATTTGAACTAATTCAGCCATTTCAAAATTATCAGGAAATTCTTTTAATCCAACAAGTTCAGCTTTCTCTTCATCAGACAAATCATTTCTTTTGCTCAATTCTTGAATTCGATCTGAGTAATCAGGTTGATCATAAATTTCCTTTTTAACATCTGTTAACCACTGTTTATACTCTGGACTCATTTCACCAGATAAATCTACTTCAGGCTTAACATTTGTACTCTCAGTTTCTACAATATTTGCAAGTTTTTCCAAAGCAGGAGTTTTTATAAACTTATAAATAAAACTTGCTATACCAGCAACAGCAACGACTCCCGCTCCTCCAAGTAGACCTTTACTTTCTTTGAAATGACCGACTATACTCCCTAGAATGCCTACTCCTAAAACTGAAGTAGCAATATAATCCATTAAAGATCTTCTTTCAAAAAATGTAGGTTTCATTTTATCTTCTGAAGAAATCTCAGTATAAAGTTTATTAATATCATCCTTAGTAGGGCTTTCTAACTTTTTAGCAAAAGCAGGCCTAAGGATATAAGGGATAGTCTTATTTATTACTGTTACTGTATTAGACATAGTATGTTTTATAGAGTTCTTAAATATCTCTTAACCAGAGGATAGCAATTAAAGTCTTCTAAATTCAAGTTAATTCATAGTATTTTTATCCTAAGTATTCAATAAACTAAATCTGACCCTGTGCAATCAAGCAGCTTTCATTAATGTATTAGCATGGCGAACTTCGTTCACTAGGTCTCCAAATTTCATTTATGGAGTTTCAAACAAGTTGAAACTTCCTTCATCTCAATAAAACGTTTTATCGGACCCGCCAAGTAAATTGGACGGGTCCTTTTAGTTATAAATTCAATGTAATTCTTTACCAACATTTTTAAGGTTTGCCAGTTTTTATAATAACCAAAATCTGACGCTGTGTAATGATATTATTTTTACATGAGTACAAAAAATGAAATTGTAGAGTACTACAATTCTGGTGTTGAATCCAACAGGCTATCACTTGGTCCTTTTAAATTAGAGTTTGAAAGAACTAAAGAAATTATTCTTCGCCATATAAAAAAACCAAGCAAAATACTTGATATTGGTGGTGGAATGGGAGCTTATTCTTTTTGGCTATCTGATATGGGTCATGAGGTTAATTTGTTAGATCTATCTCCAGTAAATATTGAAAGTGCAAAAAAACATTTAAAAGAATCAGGCAAACAACTACAGAGTTTGAATATTGGTAATGCTTGTGACTTAAAGTTTAAATCTGAGTCCTTTGATATTGCTTTAATGCTGGGTCCTATGTATCACTTAACTAAAAAAGAAGAACGTTTACAAGCATTAAGTGAAGCAAAAAGAGTTTTAATCCCTGGTGGACTGCTTTTTTGCGTTGGAATATCCCGCTATGCTTCAACCTATGATGGGTTTTTTAGCAATCTTATACAAGATAGTCAATTCATAGATATCATGAATCAAGATTTAAAAGATGGACAACATATAAACAATACGGGAAAATCAAAATACTTTACCACTTCATATTTCCACTTACCTGAAGAACTTAAAACAGAAATCAATGAAGCTGGACTAAGAGTTGATAGTTTAATATCAATAGAAAGTTTTGGTTGGCTTTTACCTAATTTTGAAGACAAATGGAATAATGAGAGTTATAAAAAATTGCTTCTTGAAACAATTAGAAAAGTTGAAAGGGAACCTTCTTTACTCGGGGTGGGTCCACACATTATGGCGATAGCTCAAAAAGTTTAAACTACTTTCATCAATGTATTAACGTGGCGAACTTCGTTACTCACCTACATTACATTTTTGGTAAGTAAAACTAGATCTCTAGTCATTAAAAATGAACCACGAAGCTCTATCAAATTAGTTAGAACCGCTACCTAAGTTGGGATTACTTCTACTCCAAACTCTCTTAAATCAGGGGTAATGTGAAGGCGTCCTCTGGCAGCATCATTAAGAGTTGATTTTATTTGTTGATCAGGAATACCTACTTCTTTACCTATAAAAGCAAGATATTCTAGAGGGGTCATGAAACAATGATTTGAGTTTCTTATTTGTGGGATAGCTAGTAGTGGTACATTTCTAAGATTTGATCCACTGTCATTTTGCATAGATAGTACTACTGCAAGTCGATGAAATTCTCTTCTATTAGTTTTAGTCACATCAATACCTTGTCCCATTAACCCGGTTCCTATAGATGCAGCAACTAACCTCATACTTATCCCCTTTAAAAGTTTTGTAGGGCTTAAGAATAATATATTTAAACCTTATAAGTCAACATTAAAAGATTATTTTTAAATTAATTTTCTCTCATTAACCATTTATATTTTAACCTCTTAACCAATTTGATAAAAGTCTAAGCTGCTTTTAATAATGTATTAGCGTGGCGAACTTTGTGCCTGTCTCAATTACATTACATTTCCAGCGAGTAAAACGAGGTCTCCACCAAGTTTAATATTTTTTATAAATCACCGATTCCAGCTTTTCTTTTTAAAATCTCTTCTCTCATTTTAACTAGATCTGTTGCTTCAATAACTTCACCAGTAGTAGTATTTTCTAATTTAAATTTACTTGCTTGATCAAAGAATTCATGCCTAATACCTGCTTCATATCCATTTGGTTGACCATCAAGATACTCCGCTTTTATATCAAAAGTTATTATTGCAGGTGTATCAAAATACGATAGTGACCTTTTTGCATAAAAATTTAATTTGTCCCAAGGGTAAGAATGTGGGTGTACTTGAATTCCACGGGCAGTTTGATGTTCAAGCTCACTTCCAGGATGCAAACCACGTAAGATTCTTTGTAAATATCTAAAACCACCTCCATGAGAGCAGTGACAAATATCATCATTCTTTGTATTTATATTTTTTTCACCTGCCCAGCGATCAGGATATGATTCCCTTCGCGGAATACCTTCATTAAAGATAGGCAAGCTTAATTCTCCACTTGCAAGTAATCCTCTTTTACGATGTAGATGCTCCTCTCCAACCCTAAATAAATTAAGAACTTCTTCTTTGGTCATATTGGACAATTCATTATTATTCATACGTAAGGTTATAGCAATATGATTCCATCCTAATTCCTGATATCTTTGGTAAAGCATATCTTTAAATAATTCATCATATAGCAAAAGATTAATTGGTTTATAAGTCAAAATGATATCTAGATCTTCGAGAAATGAAACCATGTCAGCATTTATCATTCTATTAAATCGGGCGATTTTTCCTCGTTCACAAAGAAGCATGCCATTTGAATTAGAATATATTTTTCTTGTTAGTCGAACTGCTTTAAGTGTTTCTCTCTCTTCAGGAGTCAAGCAGCGGGAAGAATTAACACCTAATCTTTCTTGAATTTCACTAATAGCACAATCAGCCATTGTTCCATTATTTGGAAATTCTTCGAGTCCAGACAACTGAGCAAACTCAGCTGCATTTAGAGATTTTTTTTCTCTTAAAGCTGTGATTCTAGCTAACGAGCAAAATCCATAAGGGTATTGATGATTTATTTGCATATTTTGTGTAAAAATTAATCATCTATTCTTCCTTGCATTCTAATCATGCAAAATTCTTTGCTTAATTATCAAGACTAAAAGATTAAATCTTTCTAATATTCGTAACCTAGCATCGCAAAAATTAGGGCTTGAGTTAGATAAACAAAATCTGACCCTGTGCAATCAAGCCACTTTTAATAATGTATTAGCATGGCGAACAAACTAGTTTCAAGCAATAAGTAACAAGTTTCAAGGAGAACTGAATTCCTTGCTACTTGAAACTTGCAACTTAAAACTTATTTATTAACTAGGTCTCCATCAATTTTTTTACAGAGAAGTAAATTCTATAGGCTTAGATGGTAAATACTCAGTTCCTGAAATATCAGTTGAATTTACATGTCCTAGCATGCTATCGCTAAATGAGTTTCCGGCAAAGAGTCCTTGCAATCCACAACGATTTGCAACTCTGTACATAGCAGAGCCAGGGGAATTAGGATCAATACCTAGCTTCTTAAGCTGCTCAACTTCATCTGCAGAAAATACAGTATTTTCTAATTTTGCAAATTCAATTTCTCTACTTTCAAATTCAGAATTTCTAAGTGCAGTTGCTCCTTCATGGAAAGGTAATTTTTTTCTAAATGCAATTTCTTCTGGTACACCTGCAAGGAGTGCAGCATTCCGTAAAATAAACTTAGATGACCATTCACCTCTATATTTCCCGATTAGGTAATCGGGATGGCATCCTTCCAAAACATTTAATACTTTATGGCTAGTAAATGGCTGTCTAACTTCAACTGGTCTTGGGTTAGAGATTCCTAATATATTTTCCGAGACATATCTTGTTCCATGAAAACATGATAAAGCTACTCTAGATGCATCATTCAATGGTAAATCATTTAGTTTTTGAACAACTCTTTCTTTCAATTCATTTCCCGAAAAAATATTTTGGCTCATAGGATTGTAACCAGCAAAAATTTCATCAGCACAATCTCCAGTCAATATTACTTTCACTGCAGGATTATGATTAACAATCCATCCTAGTATTAATGACATTGCGACCATATGTCTTGAACCTGCACCCAACATTGGTACTGGTGCAACTAAAAATGGAGATTCAGTAAAAACAGTCTCCTTATAAACTCTATCCTTGTAATTATCAACAAATTCTTTTGAAATTATTTGTAAGAATGCATCTGCATCAATCTCTAAAGCTTCAAGCAAAACTTTAACATTGAAAAGATCATTATCTCTTTCAACACTTTTTGCCTCGTCAGCAAAAGTAAATATTTTAAGGCGTTCAAGTTCTCCATGTTCTCGCAATACTTTCACTGCATAAGCTAAAATCAAACTGCTATCTACACCTCCGCTACATAACACACCAAATTCTCCTGATTCCGGTATTCGCAAATCAACTGATTTTTTTAAATGCTGATTTAAGATCTCTACTCTAGCTTTAAAATCATCAATTGAGAATTGTTGTCCAGACCAAACTCGTTTATAGCTATCTCTATATTCAAATGAATTAACATTTAATTTTTCATCTACTGTAATAAATGATCCATTTTTTATAATGTTTATTGGGGTGTCAGATGGTGCACCAAGCTCCGACAAGACAGAGTGAACAGCTGAATGTTCAGATGCCCCAATAAAGCTGTCTCCATGAACCGTATAGAAATATCCAGCTGTGTTAAGTTGATCTACAGCAATGTAGGTTAATTTATTTTTTTTATCATAAATCTGATACGAGCCTTGAAAATCCACATCTTTTAAAAATGCTTCAACACCAACACTTTCAATAACTCTCATTGCAAAGTGAGAATCACTCTTCTCTTTAGCAGACTTAAAGTCATCATTCATCCATCCATAGACTTCACCATTAAAGTGCAAAACAAAATTATCTGTTTCTAATGGAAATGTACCATCACCATAATCAGATGATGTAACATCAAAACGATTGTGCATTAAAGCACAGGTACTACCACTCCATAATTCAGGAGGGTGGTTCCCCCCATATTTTTGAAGTTCAGCTAGTTTAATACCCAAATGCCTAGCATTTGGACCAATTACAACACCTATACGACACATAAGGTTGTTATTATAACTATTTTTAATAAAGATCTGTCAATGTCAAGATAGTGACGATTCTCAACCAAATTAAACCAACAGCAAAAGTTGTTATTTCTTGCAGAATTGTTTGAACATTTTTAGAAAATTGAGTCTTAATATTGTATCCTTAAAAATATTTAATCTAGAACGAAACCGTATTAGCGTGAACTTCCTGCATTAGGTCTCCACCACTTTAAGGTTTGCCACTTATAAATAAAAAAAAGACTTAGCTACTAGTGGAAAGCTTTTCCAAAACATATTTTATAGAAAGACACTCTTGAACCAACTGACTTTCTTCTGAATGTTGTTGAATAAATCCAAGACATTCACCACGTCTATTTAATAAAGGGCCTCCACTATTACCATTAGTTGCTAAAATTCTTGCTTTACAAACTTTTCCATCATATGATAGAAGTTGTCCAACTGAAACTACTTGTTCTACTTGATTAATCTTATTTCCCATAAAACTATTTGGATTACCAATCAAAAAGACAACATCATTAAGATGGTCTTCTGGATAAAGATTGAATTCAAGACAACCCCTACCAATCATTGAAGGTATGTGTAATGCTGCAAAGTCATCTTCTTTACTCTTATATAAGACATTTGTATTTTGCAAGGAAGATATTTGTTGTCCTCCAAGCAATAAGTTTTGCACTTTTAATGAACTATTAGAATAAAATATTGAATCCAATACATGCTCATCAGTAAGTAGTATGCCACTATTTGAAAGTAAGAAACCAGATCCAGCACCTATTTGTACAACTTTATCAAAGGCTCTTGCAATCTTAGGAAAACTGGTTTCTATTTGTTGCTTAGTAAAAAAATGACCTTCAACATGTGGCTCATAAATATTTTCCCAACTAAGAGACTTAGGAGCACCAAGAGTACTCGCAGTAAATCTGCCTGGTTGATACCTTCCAGCTAATGATGTAAATTCGGATACAGAATTCATAATTTAATTTTCACAAAAGATGGACCTAATTCAATGATAAAGACTAAATGAATAAAATTGCAAGCTAAAAAGATTAATTTTCTCTAATGTTCTTAACCTAGCATGGCAAAAACCAGTAGTTATACTTGATAAACCAAATCTACCCTTGTGCAATCAAGCCACTTTTAATAGCATATTAGCCTGGCGAACCTCGTTAACTATAAGGTTTAATATCATAATTCCTAGAGTATAATAGGTACGATAGCTCAATTTAGGGTATAATGATAGTATCATTTGATACTATCACACTATGTACCAACCTTATAAAATAACAAAACAATCAATATCACTAATAGCTGATATTTCACAATTACTCGGGAAGCTAGAAGGTCTAATTTCAGTTATTCCTACCCCACAACTAAGAAAGCAAAATAAAATTAAAACGATTTATGGAACGCTCTCAATTGAAGGTAATACTTTATCTATTGAGCAAATAACAGACATCATAGAAAACAAAAAAATCATAGGTCCTAAGAAAGATATCTTAGAAGTAAATAATGCAATTAAAGCTTACGAAGGTTTAACTAAGTACAATCCAGGCTCTCTGGATTCACTATGCAAAGCTCATAAAACATTTATGCAGGGTTTGATTGATAATGCAGGCAAGACTAGATCAACCAATGTGGGGATCTTAAAAGGTAGCAAGGTTTCACATATCGCCCCTCAACCTAAAATGTTACCAAAGCTTTTAAAGAATCTTTTTGATTACATAAAAAGAAATAAGGATGAGCATCCCTTAATACAAAGTTCCGCATTTCATTATGAATTTGAATTTATTCATCCGTTTTTAGATGGAAACGGAAGGCTTGGAAGATTTTGGCAGACTTTAATTCTCTATAAATATAACCCTGTATTTCAATATATTCCTATTGAATCAATTATCAAAGAAAATCAACAAGCATATTATTTAGCTTTAGAGCAGTCAGATAAGCAAGGAGAATCAACTAGATTTATAGAGTTTATGTTAGGAATTATTTATAACTCACTTAGCAGATATTACTCCGAATTTAAACCAGAACCAGCAAGTACAGAACAAAGAATTAATAAAGCTAAGGAATATTTTAGAAATAAGATGTTTAGTAGGAAAGATTATATTAACCTCTTTAAAGACATCTCAACTGCTACAGCTAGTAGAGATTTAAAATATTGCGTAGATAAAAAACTAGTAGAAAAACTTGGTGATAAAAGGTTGTCCTCTTACAAATTTAAATAGTATCTAAGCCACTTTCAATAGCGTATTAGCGTGGCGAACTAACTAGTTTCAAGCAATAAGTAACAAGTTTCAAGGAGAACTGAATTCCTTACTACTTGAAACTTGCAACTTAAAACTTATTTATTAACTAGGTCTCCCAATATTATTTAATGGTCACTTCGTTGCGTTTTTTTCACCTATTCCATAACCAAGGATGATGAATTAAGGCATTACAAAAAATGCTTTCATAGTAAAAATAATCCTTTGCAAAATATTGAATAAATTTCATGTCTAGAATCTTTGAAAAAATAAACTAGTCTGATATAATCTGTTGGTATTCAATGGACAAATATAAAACCATTGATAACATAAGGAGCAACTGTATGGTTATTAAGCCTAATGATTAAAAAGTATCATCAGCAAATTCAAGAACTTAAAGAAAATAACAAAAGAAGAAAACATCCACGTAGATACTTCGTAATGAGACTGGAAGGCGAAGATGCAAAAAGAAATGCAATCTTTTCATCATTTAGATTAGACGAAAAATCACATATGATTTTTCGTGGTTACATATCAAAGATAGCAAGTTTATTACCTCCATCAGCATTACAACAATTTTTATTTAGACTTGCTGGGCTAGTAATTGATGAAGATGTTTTTATAGCACCAGAATTAACAATTGATATAGTTCTGGAGGGCTGGACTCGATTTAGAAGAGGTGTATCTGTTGGTTTAAAAGTAAATTGTTTTAATCATTTATTTGAACAAAATGGAAAAATAATTCTTGGTTATATCGATGTGGGTGAAGGTGCATCAATAGGAGGGTTTACGACTATTTCACCTGGAGTAATTATTGGAGAAAAAGCTGATATAGGAGCAGAAGTAAAAATTGGTCCAGGGGTACAGATTGGAGAAAAAGCAAAAATAGGGCCTTGTGTGATAATTTCATCTTTTCTAACAATAGGTGAGGGTGCAATAGTGAGACCTGGCAGTGTTGTTCTTGAAAATGTTCCTCCAGATACAATGGTAGAAGGGAACCCAGCAAAGATAATTAAGCATAATGTTAGGTGTAAACCGTTATCAGATCAAATTTTACAAGCTGAAAAATGAACAATATTATTGAAAAAACAAATTGGTACATTATAACTGGTGGACCTTCAACTGGTAAATCAAAAACTATTGATCATCTGGCATTTTTAGGTTATTTAATTCGCCCTGAAGTTGCTCGTATTTTAATTGATGATGAACTTAGTAAAGGTAAGACTATTGAACAAATTAGAGGGAACCAGCAAGAGTTTGAAGAAAATATTTTAAGAATTAAAATAGAAAGAGAAATGCAAGCATCTAAAGAAGAATTAATTTTTTGGGAGAGAGGCTTACCAGACAGCATTGTTTATCTTAAAGATTGTGGTGGTGATCTTAATGGTGTAATAGAAATGAGTAAGAATATACGCTATAAAGGAATATTTATTTTAGATTTACTGCCCAAATACGAAATAGATTATGCAAGAACAGAAAACAGCAATAAAGCCAAAGAGATTCATGAGGCATTATATAATTGCTATACTGAACTTGGATATAATGTCGTAAGAGTACCAGTTGCTTCAATTTCACAAAGAGTACAATTTATTATTAATCATATTAACAAAGGCAATAAACTATGAAGCTTTCATTTCACGGAGCAGCCAGAGAAGTAACAGGTTCATGTCATCTACTAGAAGTTGGAAGCATAAAGATTTTAATTGATTGTGGCATGTATCAAGGTGGAAAAGGGCTTACTGAAGAGAACTTAAAACCATTTGGATTTAAAGCAAAAGACATAAATTATCTTTTATTAACACATGCTCATTTAGATCATTGCGGAAGAATACCACTTTTAGTTAAACAAGGATTTCGCGGTGAAATCATTACCACTAGTGCTTCTCGGGAATTAGCAAAACTTGTTATGCTCGATTCTGCTCATGTACATGAAGAAGAAGCTAAAAGAAATGCAAAACATTTTAAAAGAAGCTATAAACATAGTAAAAAAAGCAAGCATCATAGTCGTCCGCTTTACACTACTTTAGATGTTCTTAATTCATTAGATTATTTTGGGCGTAATGCAGCTTATGAAAAACCAATAAAACTTTCAAATAGAATTCAAGCAACCTTCTTTGATGCAGGTCATATACTTGGTGCTGCATCTATATTTTTAGAAATAGGAGATGGTAACTCGAAAAAAAGCATTATTTTTTCGGGGGATATTGGTAATAAAAACAAACCAATCATCCGTGATCCAGCATCTTTACCGCAATCAGATATTGTAGTTATGGAGACAACTTATGGTGACAGATCTCATAAATCAATTGAAGGATCCGTTAGTGAACTTTATTTAGCTATAAATGATACCTTTAAGCGTGGTGGCAATGTTTATATTCCTACATTTGCTCTTGAGCGCGCCCAAGAACTTCTTTTTTTCCTAAGAGAAGGAGTTGAAAAAGGTAAATTACCACGAAGCATGCAGGTCTTTCTTGATTCACCAATGGCAATTTCAGCCACTGAAATATATAAGCGTCATTCTGAATGTTATGACGAAGAGTCTGCAAAAATATTCGAACAGAACAAAGACCCTTTTTCTTTACCAAATCTAAGTTTCACAAGAGACGTTTCTGAATCTATAGAAATAAACAACATTAAAAGTGGTGCAGTAATTATGGCTGGCTCGGGAATGTGTAATGGTGGGCGTATATGCCAGCACTTAAAGCATAATTTATGGAGAGAGGATTGCAGTGTTATTTTTGTAAGCTTTGCAGCAGGAGGAACAATTGCAAGAAAAATAATAGATGGTGCAAAAACAATATATTTATATGGAGAAGAAATAAGTGTACGTGCAAAAGTTTATACAATAAATGGATTTTCATCCCATGCTGGGACCAATGAATTACTTCAGTGGCATAAAAATATTGGTAAACCAGAAACTACTTTTTTAGTTCATGGTGCTCCTGAAGCTATGGCTAGTTTTGCTGGTAAGTTAAAAGCTAAAGGAAACAATGTGAGGATCCCGGCATTGCATGAAAGTTATACCATTTAGCTAGAAACAATTAAATGCAAAAAACAAAGTCACATAAAGTTACTTATCAATGGCAAACGGTTTTATTTATTGCAAGTATATTAGCAATTGTATTAAATTTAGCACTGAGTTTTTTTCACCTATCTTCTATAGCAGGTTATTCTCTGCATGACATACCACTTTTTATAGTTATAGCTACAGGTGGACTACCATTAATATTTCAAATTTTGCGAAAATTATTTCAAGGTAACTTTGGAGCAGATCTCTTAGCAGCGCTAGCCTTGATAACAGCTGTAGTCCTAGGAGAATATTTAGCAGCTGTATTAATTATATTAATGCTATCTAGCGGGCAGGTATTAGAAGATTATGCTAAACGTAAGGCTTCATCTGTTTTACTTGCATTATCACAACGTATGCCATCTAATGCTCATCGTAAACAAGGCGAAAAAATTGAAGAGATTTTGCTATCAAATGTTCAGATCAATGATGTCATTGTGATTTATCCACATGAAACAGCAACAGTAGATGGTGTAGTAATTGAGGGACAAAGCTCAATGGATGAATCTTATCTTACTGGTGAACCTTATCGAGTTTCAAAAGCACCAGGAACAAAAGTGCTTTCAGGGGCTATTAATGGTGAATCTGTTTTAATAGTACAAGCTGAGAGACTTCCCGCTGACTCACGCTATGCAAGCATTATGCAGGTTATGCAAGAAGCTGAGCAGAAGCGACCAACCATGCGTCGTTTAGGCGATCAGATTGCTATAGTATTTGTGCCAATTGCATTTATATTTGCTTTGGTCACATGGTTTTTAACTGGTGATTTAACAAAATTTCTTTCTGTGCTTGTAGTTGCAACACCATGTCCATTACTAATTGCTATTCCCATTACTATAATTAGTGCTATTTCAATGGCAGCCAAACGGGGAATTATTATTAAAGATCCCACTGTGTTAGAGCGTCTGCCTACTTGTCGCACAGCCATCTTTGATAAAACTGGCACACTTACTTATGGGCAGCCAGAATTGACAGAAATAATTCCAGCAGAAGGAATTAAAAAAGAAGATGTTTTACAAAGAACAGCAAGTATTGAGCGTTATTCTAAACATCCACTAGCAAGTGCCATTATTCAGGCTTCTCAAAAATTAAATCTTCCACTTCTTCAAGCCACTAGTGTTTCTGAAAAACCTGGTCAAGGATTAACAGGCAAGGTAGAAAACCATACCATTACTATTACGCATCGTAAAAGCCTGCTAAAAATTAATCCTAAAATAGAAACTATACTCCCACCTATATCACCTGGATTAGAATGTATGGTCTTAGAAGATGATTGCTATGCTGCAACATTTCATTTTCGTGATGCTCCCCGTAAAGAAGGAAAGTCTTTCATTAGTCATCTTAAACCTTCTCATCAATTCCAAAAAATAATGCTAGTTTCTGGCGATAGGGAATCTGAGGTAAGCTACCTCGCTAAGTTGCTTGACATTACAGAAGTGTTAGCCTCACAAAGTCCTGAACAAAAACTTGCTATTGTACAGTCAGAAACTAAGAAAGCCCCAACACTTTTTATGGGAGATGGAATAAATGATGCACCAGCTCTTGCTGTTGCAACTGTAGGCATTGCTTTTGGACAAAATAGCAATATTACAGCAGAAGCTGCAGGTGCAGTTATCATGGATAATTCACTAATTAAAGTAGACGAGCTAATCCACATAAGCAAATCCATGCGTCAAATTGCTTTGCAAAGTGCTGGAGGTGGCATGATTTTAAGCATCATTGGTATGGGATTTGCTGCAAGTGGGTTTATAACACCTGTTATGGGTGCACTTTTACAGGAAGCAATTGATATATTAGCTATCATTAATGCCTTACGCATGACATTAGGGGGCAAAGTAGAAATAGATTTACCACTTTTAAAAACGTAATACCGTGGCAAACTTCGTGCCTCACCTACATTACATTTTCTGTGAGTAAAACCAGGTCTCCACCAATTTTTCACGGTAATATGAAATTATTATTTTCTGAATCTTTCTAAAAATCGCCTAACATTATAATCTCCCAAATATATCAAATCATACACAAGCTGCTGTAATACAACCCCTGTTTCCCTTAAGGTAAGCATGGGTGGTCTACAGCTTGGTATTTCTATAGCTTCTTTTTCTCCAGGGTTTCTTCTTCTAAGTTCTGCCTTATCTATTTTCAAATCTGCTTTGTCAACAATTCTTTTATAATTATCAATCCCTAATACTTCTCTTAAGTAAGGTTCTATTTGTCCTGTAACACTTGCACCTATTAAATGATCTGCTATTTTACGACTTTTCAAGTGAAGAATTGCTGTTAATTTTGCATCTTCATCAAAAACCCCACCACCTGAATCACCTTGATCACCTTTAGATGTAATGTGAATATCGCCATTTACATCTGATGAATTAATATTTTTTACTTCACCCTGAGCAACTAAGTTAACAACACTCCCAAAAGTATGTCCCACTTTAAATGTCTTATCTCCTGGATTCGGTGATCTATCTGATAATTCAACACTGGTAAATATTCTTGTAGTAAATGGCAAGTTCATGGCTTGTAATATTGAAATATCTAAATTAGGATCATAGTCAAGCAATTGAAGTGGAACAGAATGAACACGTACATTCCCTTTATTTATAATGGGAATATTTGCATGTAAGGTACTTCTCATTGAATATGATTTAGGATCAAAAGGATTTCTAGGAAATCCTCCTCCATAAGGTCCCATTTCATCTAATAATTCTCTAACACCCAAGTGATATTTTTCCGTAGTATGATTAGCTGAAAGAAATAAACCTGAAGGATGAATACATACGGCAGACCCTGATGCTCCTTCTTTAGCACAGACAGAAGTAATTAATCTAGGAACAGCTTGACTTAAATTTCCTAATTGAGGAGAATCGTTAACCACCCTAGGATCAATAGCTACTTGTCCTTCTAATGCACCATGTTCAACCAATTTACGGTTTTCTAATCCATTTTGATTAGATACAGAATTTACAGCAGATAATCTTTGAAGCTCCTGTTTTAATAAAGCTTGCTCAATAGGACTTCCTCTGTATAAGGTTAGTTTAGAAATTCTCATTATTTAAAAAACTCTTTATTTCAATTATGAAAAAAAAGCTTATAAAAAAACAAGTGCTAAAAGTTAAATCTTCTTAAGGATTTCACCTTAATCTTACTTCTTAACCAGTTTCAGGTTATAAGTTTAAAAATAAAAGGGCTGGTGTAATACCAGCCCTCAATCTAACTATTTACTGCAGTTACATGGATTACAGTTACAGGATGCTCCACATGGACAGCTTCCATTTGCCAGTGCAAAGCCTCCAACCATAAGAGTAATTCCTAGTACTGCTGGCAAAATATATTTTTTCATATTGTTCTCCTTTTTAGTTTGTACGCTGGTTTATTAGGGTACAATTATAATGTACACCCTCAACCTAACTTGAGAGTCAACAAGGGGAAACCTAAATAATGGAAAATAGTCTTAAAGGTCTACTAAAAATAGGTGAAATAGCCAAAATTACTGGTACTGCAGTCAGTGCCCTAAGATATTATGAAGAAATTGGACTATTAAAACCTACATGCAAGTCCGGAGCGAAATATAGATATTATAAAAAAGAAGATATTTCATTTATTGCTTTTATAAAAAAAGCGCAGAATATTGGATTTTCATTAGATGAAATTAAACTAATTCTTTCAGAAAGAAATTCTGGAAAATCACCCTGCCCGAAAGTTAGAGATTTAGCACAAAGGAAAATTACTGAGCTTAGAGAAAAAGTGAAAGATTTAAAATTAATGGAAAGAGATTTAAAGAAATATATTTTAAACTGCTGTCCCGAAGAAGATAGTAAGCCAGATGAAGGCAATGTTTGTAAGATGATTGACAAGGTAAAGATTTCAACAAAACTAAGCCAATCCTAAGTCTCCCTTTAACTTACCCAAAAAACTTTTTAGATTTAATACTTGCTTTTCATCTCTGGAAAAAGTAGATAAATCAATATAACTAGGCTGTCCTGTTAAAGGATTAAATGATGCCAAAGTAACATCTTTAATCTGGTTAGAATCATTTGTTTGAAAAACAGCATAAAGAGTTTCTGCATCGGTAAAACTCCCCGGTAAATAGTCTTCTGTAAATCCTATTACTGCTGGGTGTGGGGAATTCCTCCTTAAGTCAAATTGAACATCTCCTGCAGAAATCTCCACTTCTCCAAACGAAGAAGTACGATCAAAAGAAGCAATGCATAATTTATAACCATCATCTTTATTATTATTTTCGGACGCAATCTCTAACTTCCCTATAGAAGGATCAGTCAAGATTACTCCTTCTGGAAATTTCGAAGGGTTATCAGTTAATTGTTTTCTAATATTAATTTCCTTTGGGGCAATTAGCAAAAATGCATGAATTGATGGGTGTGGAAAATATTTTGCATGAGATCCTGTAGCCAGGACTACATCATATTTTGAATTAAAGTCTCCATTTCTTATTAATGACAGCCCCAATGAATTAGCAAGTTCCCCACAAACTCCTTTATAGCTATCTCTTCTTTCCCAATTCTTTAGAGTTAAAGTTCCATTTCCAGAAGTTACTTTAAAACATGCACCTTGACTTAGTAAATAGCCCAAATCTTTTCCATATTCATAATTTTCTAATGAGGTTCTTACTAGTTCTAAATCTTTAGGATTAAATTTAGATTGTGTAGCTTCAACAAGTCTTTGAATCCCATTTAAATCAAGTTTAATATTTCTTAATTGCAATATTATTTTTCTGCCTTGTTACATATATAAAGTTGGAAAAATAAATCTTTTTATCAGTAAAATCTTAAATGCCTTTAATTCGTAGTATTTTAATACTATAATTAGCTCTAATAAAACCAAAGTCGACCCTAAGCCAGCTTCAAGAACGTATTAGCGTGGCGAACAAATATGAAAATCTTTCTTTAGTGTAAAATAGCGTACAGTAAACTATAAATGATTCTTTTATAGGAAGGAAACATCATGATTAAAACTAAATCAGTATCAGAAGAAGCATTAGAACAAATTTTTACTAAAGCAAGAACTCATACTGTCTGGTTACCTGAATCAGTAAGCGATGAACTTCTCCAACAAATTTATGACCTCATGAAGTGGGGACCTACCAGCGCTAATTCATCCCCAGCAAGGATCGTTTTTGTAAAATCCAAAGAAGCAAAGGATAAATTACTTCCTTGCATGGCTGAAGGTAATGTCGAAAAAACAAAGACTGCACCAGTAAGTGCAATCATTGCATATGACATGGAGTTTTATGAAAAGCTACCCAAACTCTTTCCACACGCACCTGCACGTTCCTGGTTTGCCGGAAATCAGCCATTGATCGAATCAACAGCATTTCGTAACGGCAGCCTACAAGGCGCTTATTTTATGATTGCTGCACGCTCACTTGGACTTGATTGTGGTCCAATGTCAGGCTTTGACAATGCAAAAGTGGATACCGCTTTTTTTCATGGGACAAGCTGGAAATCTAACTTCATCTGTAATATCGGATATGGTGATTCCAGTAAGCTTTACCCAAGATCACCGCGCCTTGACTTTAATGAATGCTGTAAAATTCTGTAAAAAGTTTTCACACTGAGCCTAACAAACTAAGTCAAATAAATCATTAATCCTTGATTCTTATCATTTATTTCTTTTACATATTTTCTAAGTTTATTAAAACTATCAGAAATTGATTTTAAGCCCTCACCAGAATTAAAAGCATAAATCTCTTCTTCTTCCATTTGCTCTGGCTTATACCTTTTCTTTAAATCTTCCGCGCTTACTTTTGAAAGTGCATCACAAAAGCTTTTCACTTGATTAGGTTTTAAAACTCTAGCAGGACCATAACCTAAATCATCTCCTATTTCTTCTCCACCTTTTACTAAATAACAATATGGTTCATCTCCATCCCAAGCAGTACCTGTTAAAAGATAGTGCAAGCTATGCCATTCTTTGTGCAAATCTAATTCATTAGGATCTGTGCTTTCAATGTAGTGTATTACTTCTTCGGGTTCTAAAGTAAATTTTTTCAATTTCAATTCATCAACTTCTCTAAGAATACAAATCATGCTCATATTTTTTCTCCTAAAGTTAATTGGCTTGTTACTCTATACCCCAACATTTTTCTTTTAATTTGCTCATAAAAACAAATATGAGGATAGCCCCAAATCAAAGTAAAGCCTGCAAGAAAAAAAAGGGGTTAGCAATGATAAAAAGCAGAAATCAAATCAACAAACAGTTAATCTTTAGTATTTTATTAGGTGGTTATAATCAATGATTTACAATCCTAGCTTGGCTTCACTAGAGGTAATTAAATCTCCTATATTTCTAAGTCTAACAGCTAAATCTTCATGTTTTGGTTGCAAAAAATCTTCACTTTCTTTTTCTAATTCTTTTTTTACTGCATCGAATCTTTGTTTAGATGTTTCTGGGTGCATTAATGGACTATTAACTTGCTCACTTATATCTTCAAGTCTAGTTAATATGGAGTGCATTCTTGCATCGACTTCATGACGACAATTTAAATACTTAGATTCTCCAAATATTTCTGTTCTATTTGCATCATTTGCTCTAACAGCTTTTAAGTGATACTCAACTTCATTCAAACCATTTTCTCTTTCTTCTTTAGTTAGTTTTGGTTTTAAAGCTCTAATTCCTTCACCCGTTTTACTGAAATATCCTAAATATACGATTGCATTGTGAACCAATCTTTCTTTTGCTCGCCCAAAGAAACTTTTTGATTTTATTGCATGTTTAAGTGAACGATTATATGCTAAGAAGTAATCCATGGGAGACAGTAATAACTGAACTAGATTTTGTTCTATATGCTTACTTTCATGTGAGACAGCATCTATAATTTTATCTTTCCAATCACCAAAAAAAATTGGTACATGCTTTTGAGTAGGATTAGAAAGGAACTTAAGCTTACTGTTTAAAGAATCAGATTTGATTTGGTTAGGATTCAACACAAAGCAATATCTTTTTTCTTCTAATGAAAAATGTGCAATCATCCTCTCATTTTCAGAAATTCTAAAACCACCTAGCACTTCTTTCAACCCCTGCTCTGACACTCCAAGATTTTGTGCAATTTTGCATACTTCTTTGCCATAAGCGACAACAGCTCTTTCTATAATCTCTTTAGAAGAGATTTGTTGAATTTCTCTAAAGTCTTTTGCAATCTCAATTTGTTTATCTGGTTCTAATTTATTTAATGCTTCTTCAAGATATCTTTGCTCATGCCCAGCTAATTCACACCACGTTTTAATTTCAGCACTCGTCAAGAAGTCACATCCATCGACTGATTCTTGCCTTAGGCTATCTACTTGATTTAGGTCTAATGGTTCTGAAGTTAACCTGCTTGCAGAAAAAGCTTGTGCCCTATTAGCAAATGGAGCAGTTACATCGCTTCGCTCTCCTTCAATGTCATGCTTAACCTCTACATCATCGTTGACTGTAGGCAACTTAGGCACGGTGGCTCCAGATACAATTTTTGGTTGAATGGGTTGAGTAGTCATAGCAAAGTAACTATACAAAGTGTCTTTTAAATTGCTTTTTACTTATCCAACCAGGACAAAAGTACTAAATCAACTTTAAAGAGACAATTTACTTATGAAATAATTGAATAAATTTCACAAATTTTATTTTCTAGAACATATATGAGAATAATTTTAGATAGTAATTTTACTTAGCCATCATCATTGATTCACCATAGACTTTATGAACTTTTTGATAAAAACTTTGAGATTTTAAGCTATTTCTTAATGCAATTAATTTAGGATAGGCTTTTAAATCTACTTCAATCATTTCTGATGGATCAATCGTAGCCACTAATAAAATGTCAGCAATAGTCATTTCATCTCCAGCCATAAATTTTGTTTTATTTAATTTTTCTTCAATTAAAGGGAAATACTTAGAAAGGAATTCATATCCCTCTTTCATCGATCTTTCGTCAGGCTCTGAACCCATTTTTGAAGCTATCATCTTATTAAAGATTACTTTTCCATATGCCATGGCAAGATGCATAGATATAAAATCACACCACTTATCTACTTCAGCCTGCTCTTCTAAACCAGAAGGATATAAATCAGACTTAGCTTTTCTACATAAATATTTCATTATGGCATTACTTTCTGAGAGCTTAAAATTCCCATCCACTAAAAAAGGAACTTTACCAAAAGAAGTAAGTGCAAGAAATTCTGGTTTTCTTTGTTCACCATTCAATAGATCTACAAAAACAAACTCATACTCTATACCAAGTTGGTTTAAACACATCTCTACTTTATTACTAGGTGGTGAGAATCTATTTCCATATAGCTTTATCATTGTTTTACTCCTTTTACATAACCTGTTTACTAGTTAATATCATACACTAAGAACTTTTAAAGTGGTATTAGCAGTAAATTCTCTTCTTTAAAAGAAGGCATTATTTTATTACAGCTAAAAATTCTTTATTCAAATATCTACCATCTTTTAAAGTCCATTCATTTATAAGTTCATTTTTATCAGCAATAATTACTTCTGGTTCAGCCTGTAATGAATTTAGTACGATATATCTTGAATTTGGGGTGGGGACGCAAGCATAAAAATGGCTATTATCAATGTTTATAATCACACAAGAAATTCCTCCACTAGAAAGTAAGAATTTTGCTTCTTCATATGAAAGACAACTATTTCCATTACGATCCAGTGATTTTTTTTGCTCAGCACTCATTACGGTTTTACATTTAGTCTGAATGGTACTACGTAAAACATCACGAATATCATCAAAGCTAAACCATTCTGTAGGTTTAAGTAAAATCTGATTTCCACTTCTTAACTCATTAGCACAAGCTCTTATGTTTTCAGTGGTTAAAGAAAAGTTTACTGATTGACCAATAATTGATAAAGCATGCATTATAGAATATGGCCCACAGTTATATCCATCTCTTTGATGATAAAAGGTTGCTTCTCGAATCGGAGCACTTCCAAATAAATGGATATCATAATCAGATACTTGGTCCCGACTTAATACTAATCTCATTCTATTAACTTGCGAATTAGAAAGATTACTACCGACATTACCTGGTGGAAAAAGATATGAGTTACCATTATGCATTAATCCTAAAATAGGAAAATCATGATCTTCTTCACGTAAAGAATTGATCCAATTAAGTGTTTTCGGTTGGGATTGTCCTACATTTAAAATATGAGTCATGAGTTGTTTGTTGGAATCAAGATTGCTTTATAAGTACATCCTGCCAAAAATTACTCTTAAAAGTCAACACCTAAATCTTAACCTTCTTGAGATTAAAAGAATTTAATGCAAATCTTTAAAATTTATTATAAGATACGATAGATAAGACAAATTATGCCACTTAGAAATATAACAGTCATTGGAGCCGGAGCACTTGGTACGAGTGTTTCATCAATACTTGCATCAAGAGGAGTTAAAGTAAGGTTAGTAACAAATGATCCAACGATTTTAACCGGTGCTACAACTGCTGCAAAATATTTTCATCCCACAGCTACAGAATATCCTAAAAAAGACCATTTTGAGACAGGGAAAAGTGTAGTAGAAGGGGCTATGACTCAGCTTGGATTATATGGCAGAGGATTTTTACATGACCCAGAGAAAAAAGGAAGATTTTGGGTGTCCAGAGATTCATCCAAATCAAATTTACCTGTAGCAATTTTTCAAGAAAATATAAAATTTATGTCTGAGTATTATTCTACTTTGCATGATGGATTTTTAGGATCATCATCATGGCAAAGATCAGATATAGAAAATATTTTTTACGATCCAACTAATTTTTCAAGAGAGGTTCGCTCTCAAGACTTTGGAGTGACAAAGGTGATAGAAGGAGTTGAAACTCCTAGCTCTACACTAGACATGGCTGCTTTCTATGCACAACAAAAAGCAATTCTAAATCAATTGGGTATTACTCCAGATTATAATACAGATACCGTTGCTATAAAAAAATTAGGGGCGGAATATGAAGTCGAATTAAGCACTGGAGAAAAGGTTGCTTCAGATGCTGTTATTTTAGCTGCAGGATATCATAATTTAAAATTAGCAGAGCTTGTACAGGGTGCGAGTCCTCTCCCTCCAGGAAAATGGTTCCTAAATGGAATACTACAAGTAAAATTACCACCGACTAATGATCCTGAGTTGATCAGACTTTATCAAGGGACTAACTTTACCTTACAACAAGAACATGGTTGTATGTTTGCATGTACTAAGTCTCCGACTGAAATAACAGAGGGTGAAGCTTTTATTTATTACCCTTCTGCATGGGGGAGTCAAATTAACATTCACGATAATTTAAGCGGATTTCCAAAAGGATTTGATTATACAATTAAAAATGGATTACATGAAACAGTAGAATATTCATATGTTAATAGAATTTTAGATCAAGCAAATAAATTTTATCCATTCTTAAGTGAGGTTAGACCTATAAAAATGGTTTACGGAGCAGTTTATAGTTCTGCAACTAAGACCAATTCACTTGGTTCAGATAGAAGAGAAAGAGTGTTTTCTAGACGGGTTGTAACAGGTGATGGATTAGTAATAGCTTCAACTGCTCCTAAATTTACAAACTCTGGATTAAAAGCCTTACATGATACTCAGTATATTTTAGATAAGCTTGATTTACCAGGTTTACCTATTAAAGATGATAATGATCCATATAGTTTAGACATTCCGCTTATTACTTCTAGCCTTCATTTCAGAGACATAGAAGGAAGCCCAAAAGACAAAGTAGAATACCTTCAAAACAATGGTCTTTTAACCGTTTAACAATTAGGATTTAGAACCAGTCCTAAATTTTTATTGAGGAAAGTTATAGATTCTTCATTAAGTTTATATTCTTTTACTTATATTTGACCTATTGAAAGCCAGCTTATAGACTTATTCTCATGCCTACATCAACCCCCACAAGAGAAAGAATTAAAGAAAGAGTTAAATCTAGATCTAAGCCTAAAAAAATAAAACCAAAAGACGAAGGATTTAATCCTGAACGCTTTTTTGGAATGCTTCTTATAATAGTAATTCTTGTAGCCATAGTATCACTAGGTACTTACAATCTCATAAACTGGGTAGCATTTGGTTTTGATAAGAATTATATAGAAATCAAAAGATGCATAGATAATAAAGGCAAGTGGGATTATAAACTACATAAATGTTTTGAATAGTTTTCTCTTATCGCTTACCTCTTACAACTTACGCTGGCTCTTGCTTAGTCATGCAATGAATTCCACCACCCTCTTGAATTAAAAGAGTAGCATCTATTCCTACTATTTTTCTTTTTGGAAAAACTTTCTTAAATATTTTAAGCGCTTCTTTATCTGTTTCACAGTTAAAAATAGGAACAATCACTCCACCATTTATAAAAATAAAATTTGCATATGAATTAGGCAATCGTTTCTTTTTGATTTCCATTCTATCTGGCATAGGAAGATCAATTACTTCTAATTTATATTTCTTCTTAGGATGCCTCCATTTTTTTAAATACATTTTACTTTCTCTTAAATGCCTAAAGTTAGCATCAGTAGAGTCATCAGTTTGGCACAGTAAAACTTTTCTCTCACCTACAAAACGCGCAAAGTCATCGATATGACCATCGGTATGATCCCCCTCCAAACCACGCTTTAGCCATATAACATCATTCACGTTAAAAGCAGATTTTAAAAAATATTCTATTTGTTCTTTTTTTAATTTAGGATTGCGCTTTTTATTTAGGAGGCATTGCTCAGTAGTAAGAATAACTCCATCACCACTAAATTCCAGCGAGCCACCTTCCATGACCAATGGATAAGATTCTATTTCACGCTGATAATAACTAGCGATTTCTTTTGGCACTTTATTGTCTTTATCCCATGGGGGAAATTTCCCACCATAAGAGTTAAATTCAAAATCAATAATGCGCTGTAGAGACTTGCGTCCGCAAGTCTCTTTCATAAAAAATGGTCCATAATCTCTAATCCAAATGTCATTATTTGGAACAATAATTCCCTTTAGATTATGTTTACTTTTTTTCTGAGAAAACATTGACTTCATGCCAAATAAAATCTTTTCATCAGGAAGAATTAAATTCACATCCTGAAAATGTAAAATCTTTGAAATTAAATCAATATAGAATTTTCTAATTCCAGGAAGTCTCTTTTTTCCCCACTCTTTTTCATTATGAGGCCATGAAAGCCACGTACACTTCTGCTTTTCCCATTCTGGGGGATAATAACGATTTTTTTTAGTTTTTAAGGATTGGCTCATAGCTATCAACTCTTCTGTCTCTTAAGAATGTCCAAATTTTTCTAGTGGTTTCAATTTTGCTGAAATCAATTTCACAGACTTGAATATCTTCTTCAGTGCCACTTTGAACTAAAATTCTTCCAAGTGGATCACACACAAAAGAATTTCCCCAAAACGTTAAATGATCTTCTTTTCCCACTCTATTTACAGCAATCACATACACTCCATTAGCAATTGCATGAGCACGCATAATAGTTATCCAAGCATTTAGTTCATCTTCTCGTAGGGCTTGTTGCGACAAGCCCCTACATTCTTGTTCATCCCATCCAATAGCTGTGGGATAGGTTATTAATTGAACACCACCTAAAGTCATTATTCTAGCTGCTTCAGGAAACCATTGATCAAAACAAATAAGAACTCCAAGTTTACCTATAGATGTATCGGCAACTAAAAAACTTTTATCCCCAGGAGTAAAATAAAATTTCTCATAAAACCCTGGATCATAAGGAATATGCATTTTTCTATAATGAGAAATTATTTCTCCTGATTCATTTAAAGTTAATGCTGTGTTAAAAAAGTTTTCATCTACACTTTTTTCAAAAACAGGAAGAACTAAATTTACTTTTAATTTCTTAGCAAGATTCTGGAAATGCTTTACTTCTTTTGAATCAAGACTAATAGCCAAATCGAAATGTTTTTTATTTTCAGTAATAGGAAAATAATCCCAAAGAAAAAGTTCAGGAAGAATAATTAGCTTTGATCCTGACTTAGAAGCTTCTTCAATTTTCAAAGAGTAGTATTCAAGATTTGCTTGTATGCTTCCTTGAGATTTTCCTTGAATATATGATGTTTTTATCTTACTCACAATTTTAATTATAGCTTTTTGCGATATAATAAAATCATGGCAGTAGAAATCAAAGGTCAATACAAAGGCGATTTAAGGGTAGAACTTACTCACGGCCCATCAAAGTGTCTCATAAACACTGATGCACCAGTAGATAATAATGGAAAAGGTGAAAGCTTTTCTCCTACAGACTTAGTAGTTTCAGCATTAGGTGCATGTATGGTTACTATAATGGGCATCATTGCTAAGCGTGATGGAATTAGTTTAAATGAAGTTTCATTTAGAGCAGAAAAGCATATGGCTGAGAATCCCAGAAGAATAGGAAAAATTATTCTTGAAATTAAAATGCCATCTGGACTTACTGATGAACAAAAGAAAAAATTAGAAAGAGCTGCTCATACTTGCCCAGTACATCAATCACTTCGCTCAGATATTGAGCAAGATATAAAGTTTATTTATTAATTGTCAAATAAAAATACAATCTTAGTAGACGTAATTCCTCCTACCATGTCAAAGGAAATAAGTGGCTTACGCTTAAATGAACTTGAAAGTTTAGTTAAAACTTATGGTGGAATTGCTGTAACAAAAGTAATTCAAAAAAAAGGAATGCCCGATTATAAAACCTATATTGGTTCTGGAAAGTTAAACGAAATACTTGAACAGAATAAATTGGCTGATAAAAAGAGTAAAGCAAATCTATTAATTCTAAATAATATTTTAAAACCACAGCAAGTTTATAATCTCGAAGAGATATGCAAAAAAGATGGGATTGAAGTTTGGGATAGAATTGATCTTATTTTAAAAATATTTGACAAGCATGCAAAGAGCGTTGAAGCAAAGTTACAAATAGAACTTGCCGCTATAAGACATATGGGACCTAGGATATATGGAATGGGTTTGGAACTCACTAGGCAAGGTGGTGGTATTGGTACCAGGGGTTTAGGTGAAACTAACCTTCAGATTATGAAACGACACTTAAGAAAAAAAGAACAAAAAATCAAAGAAAAATTAGAACATTATGATCTTGTTCAAGAAAATCACAGACAACAAAGAAGAAAAAAAGATCTAAAAACAGTTTCTTTTGTGGGTTACACTAATGCTGGTAAAAGCTCATTATTAAAAGCACTTACAAAAAAAGATGTTTACATAGCTGATAAACTTTTTGCCACCCTTGAAAGTAGCGTAGGACAGCTTTATCTTCCAAAATCTGAAAAAATTACACTACTTTCTGACACTATAGGATTTATACAAGATCTTCCACCAGATCTTATAAAAGCATTTAAGTCTACACTTAGTGAAATTATTGAGGCAGATCTTTTGCTTCATGTAATAGATATAAGCGACCCACTTTATGAGTCAAAAATATTAGTAGTAGAAGATATACTCTCAGAGCTTGGTATTTCTCAAAAATCTAAAATATATGTTTTTAATAAAGTTGACATGGTGAAAGACTTAAATAAAGAGAATTTAAGAGATCATTTTTCAGGATTTTCACCAGTCTTTGTATCTGCCCTAAATAAAGAAGGCTTTAGCGATTTGGTTAGTTTAATAGAAGAAAGAATTACCCAATTAGAAAAAACTGAAGCTTTATAGACAGTCTTTACATTATTTTCATAAAGAACTATTTTAAAATAGTTTAGTCTTGTTTTATAGTGGTACGTTAAAGGAAGAGGCAATTCATGAATTGCCTTTACAAAAAGGTGATAAAAATATGCAAATGAGTAAAGAAACACAAAAAATATTAATAATCGGTTTAATTGCAATCGTTGCATTAAATTTGTTAGATAAAGAATTTAATGGAAAGAATGGCGGAATTGCGGCAAATCAACCAACACAGGTAATTCCCCAGGTTGTGCCACAACCAGCTGCACCACCTCCACCAAATCCAGAAGAAGAATTCAAGAAGCAACTTGCAGATAAAGTTAATGTAGACCTTGGAAACACTCCAGTACTTGGAGATAGAAATGCCAAGATTATGATTATCGTATTTAGTGACTATCAATGTCCATTCTCAAAACGTGGAGCAGAAACCACAATGGCGCTCGTTCAAAAATACGGAAGAAACATTTCTTATGTTTATAAAAATCTTCCTCTTGGTTTCCATGATCAAGCTATGCCATCAGCCAAAGCAGCAACAGCAGCAGGGAAACAAGGTAAGTACTATGAATTCCACGATAAGTTATTTGAAAACCAGGACAAATTAGGAGAACCACTTTATACACAGATTGCTAAAGACCTTGGCTTAGATATAAATAAGTTCAATACAGATAGAAACAGTCCTGAAGTTGAAGCCCTAGTTAAGGCTGATGCTGCACAAGCAGGCACTCTTGGCTTTAATGGAACTCCTGGATTTACATTGAATGGTGTTAAGATCCTTGGTGCTTATCCTATTGATCACTTTGAGAAGATTATCTCAGCTTTAGGATTAGGCTAAGTTAAATTAAGCGTTTGATCTGGAAGGTTGGGGCACGTGCCCCAACCTTCGTTTTTTTATGCAGCTGATCCAAATAAACTACCCACTCTATTAACGGTATTTCTTAAACCTATTAAACATTCTAGACTAAGAAAAGCTAAACAACCTAAAAAAGGTAAAAGCTCTGTTGATTGTATTTCTAAATCCTGTTAAACATTCAAGAATTACTGGAGAAAGCTCAGCGTCAAAGTTCCACAATTCATCGTTGGTATAAGCAGTTTCTTTAACATGGTGGTCAGATGTCCAATTAATAGAATCTAATCTAGACCTCAAATCAAATCCTCTAAATAAGAACCTTGCTAAATAGTCAGCACCTATAAATGGTATTTTCACTTCTCTCTTAATAGGTGATGGATGATTATCTGATGCACATGAATTTAAGATTTTCTCTCCTATTAATTTACTAATCTCAGATTTTTCAGACTCACTTAAATCATGCTTACCAGACAAAGCATTTTTTTCTACAAAGTCCATAGCAACACTAACAATTTCATTCAATCGATTTTCATCTAATTTTTCTTTATTTAATTTTACAGTTTTAAACTCTTTTTCGTAGGTAGACTCTATTTGATCAAATCCATATTTAGCTTCTATTTGTTCGTAACTTAAGAATCCATGCTCTTTCTCTTGTGCACTATAAAAATCTGGAATCAACTTTTTAATAACAGATTTAGCAGCTCCTGAAACACCACTAATAAAAGAGTTGTTTAATAAACTATTTTTTAATTCACCTAAAGCTTTATTAGTTTGCTCTTTGGTTTCACCTTTTACTTTTTCGCCATATATTTTTCTTCCAAAATAAATTGCCTGAAAAATAGACTGAGGAAGTCTTCCTACTGCTACATACGTACCAGTAATTATGTAGGTAAGGAATTTGCCTGTTTTTCCTATAAAGCTATCAAGAACTGCATTTAAACCGCCTCTTGCTTGTGCATCTTCATCAGTAGAAGGTTTACCTAAAAGAGGTGTAAATAATGCAAACATAGAAAGTGGGCTTAATGTATGGAAAATCATTTCAGAAACATCTTTTAACTTATACAATGATCCATTGGGATTAAATTCATCTTTAAGTTTTTCTCCAAGACTTTCAATTGTTTCATAGGCTCTTTTAGGAAGAGCTTCTTTTAAATGTATTCTTTCTTTAACCAAGACTCTATTAGCTGAATCAACCATCTTCGCTACTGTTTCAGGAATGCCTACAAATAAACTTACAATTCTGCTCACCCCATGAAATGGATTATCCCAAAAATCAGCCCCATCCATTTTCCCCGTAATATAGGCTAATGAATCTGCACATTGATTTAATCCTTGTAATGTAGGATTTGCAATACTTCCAATAGTAGCCATTCTCTTATTGCTGTTATAAATAGTATTTAAACCATGAATATCAGCATTAAGATTATCAAGCTTTACTTGGTCGTTTGGATTTTTTGCTTTATCGTGAGTATGTGGTTCTAGTATAGAGCTTCTTTCGATTTCTTTTTGAGTTCTCATTCCCCATGCAATTAATGATTTAAAGTTTCCATATCCCCATGTATATCCAGTGAATGCAAGATTTGGAAGATTTATAATATTTGCTGCTGTATGGAAAACAGATTTATTCCATGTTTTTGGATCTATAAATTGTTCAAAAATGTATGGTGTAAAACCAAGACTACAACATCTATAAAAACCATCTCTTATGCTATCGAAATAATCACTGCTCATTCCAAAGAGATTTCCGCCATTACCTGATTCTAATTTACTATTATTTAGTTTTTCATTTCCACCCATGAAAAATGGTGCCGCTAATGCACCAACAGAACCAAAGAGATCTCCAAAAAATCTTAGTGCTTTAGATGGGATTTCTGCTCCACCTCTAAATGCTGCAAACAGTGTAGGTACTGCAATAGCAGCAATGGCACCAAAAGTTATTTTAGTGAACTTTCTATTTACTTCATCAAATTTTGTATTTTTACCTGAGCCACCAGATGCATCATCATAACTAGCTGCAACTAGATTAGGTGGCTTCTTTTCACCACTACCGCTTGCCACTTTAGTACGAGTAGTTTTTTCTAGTTCATCATCTTGGCCAATGCCAGGTACTACTGGCCCTCCGAGAAGTGCACTTGATACTGATGGTGATGGAATGCTTGTCATATCCGACTTATTTACTCGCCTTTATAATCTACTTTTAACTATAATAGCGATTTATATACCTATTGTCTAGGATAAATCAGTCTGATATCCGAGTGATTAACTCGGGTATCAAAAGTAATGTTTGATTCTATGAGTAAAACTATGGATTTATAGGTAATTTAGGTAAATTAATGAAAAAGCCCTGGGTAAATTGACCTAAAAACAATAAAAAATGCAATTATTAAACAAAAATAAAAGAATATATATGCGCTGAGATCTGAGGCAGATGATGATGGTTTTTCTGGCTTTCTTACATAAACCGTTATGGGTGGTGAGACAAAAGGATTCATACTCCCTCCCTAAAACTAAGATTAGATAATGGCACTTCATCAAGTATGCCCATTTTAATTATTGTATTCCTTGTCATAAAGTATTTATTCCTAAGAAATAATATACCCCCAAGTGATGCACACCTCTACACTGCTTACCCTACAAAAAATTACTTTTTTCTTTTCTGCTTAGTTCTGCCTAAAGCCTTCTTTTGTCACCTATTTAAGATTTTATTTTACAAGCTCCTAGAGGAATTATCATTTTCATAGGAGAAAACAAATATAAAGCTTTAGCTATATCCTCTAATTTAAAAGATTTTATCCAGCAAAACAGCAAAAAAATATTGCTAAAAGATCAGTCTCCCCAAGAAGAATGCATTTATATCGGGATAGACTTTTTGAAAAGTAATAAAAATTGCACCGACTATACAGAGATAGAAGAATAAGGCTCCTCTACAATCCGCACAAGATGACGGGATAAAAAGAGTTGAATTTGAACTATGAGAACTATGTTTCATATTTACCTCAGTGTAAAATCATGTTTTTTAAATAAAACTGAAAGTCCGTACTAATAAAATAAAAAGTGACAAAAAATGATGTAAGCAAACATGCATAGAAAAAACAGACAGACTTTGCATCAATTCGCTTAGGGTTAAATAAATGCACTTCATCTAAAGTATCCATTGTAATTATTGTGTTCTTTGTCATATAGTATTTATTCCCTAGGAATAATATACACAGAGTGATATACATCACTCAACACGGATTCCCCTATGAAAAATTACTTTTTCTTCTTTTCTAACTTGGATAGCTCTGTATAAAGCTTTCTTTCTTCACTACTTACTGCAGAAGGGATGCTAACCTTTATTTTTACATAGTGATCGCCCCTGCCGGCTTCACCCTTACCCTTTGAAAAGCCTTTACCACGCAGTCTTAAGGTTTTATCATTTTGAGTACCTGGAGGAATTACCATTTTCACCGGGCCATCAAGAGTAGGAATCTCTACTTCAGATCCAAGAATAGCTTCTGCTGGTGATATTTTTAAATCAGAGTGAATATCACTTCCGTCCAATTTAAAAAACGGATGTACTCTTAGTTTTACTACTAAAAATAAATCTCCAGACTGCCCACTATTTTTTCCTGGCAACCCTTCACCTGACATCCTGATTTTTGATCCTTCACGAACATTAGGAGGAATTTTCACTTCCAATCTTTTTGGATTACGCCCAGGAACATTAATATCAATTTTTCTTGTAGTACCTTTAAAAGCCTCTTCAACTGTAAGCTCTAAACTTATAGACTGATCTTCACCTTTTCTTTTAGGTGGAGTACGAGAGGCTGTATTTTGATTAAACACATCCTGAAAAGTACTGCCACCTTTACCTCTTAAAGCTTCTCCAAAAAGCATTTCAAAGAAGTCACTAAAGTTAGCGTCCTGAGTATTTCCAGTAGCAAACCCCTGACCAAAACCATTACCAAAATCAAAACCAGCACCAGAAGGGTCAAAACCTGGAGGAGGTCTAAAATCACTACCAGAGCTATAACCTGCACCAAGCATGTCATATTTTTTTCTTTTATCAGTATCACCTAAAACTTCATAAGCTTCATTTATCTCTTTAAATTTTTCTTCTGCCTCTTTATTGTTTTTATTTGCATCGGGATGAAATTTACGCGCAAGTTTACGAAAAGAGCTTTTAATCTCTTTTTCTGTAGCACTTCTGCTAACTCCTAGTATTTCGTAATAATCTTTATATTTGACCATGGCGAAGCGTAATACTTTCAATTCTCCCTTAGATAGATTATTATAACGTTAATGCCTAACATTGAACAAGAAGAAATACCATCAACCATCAACCATCAACCATCAACAGTTCTATATAACTCCCTTAGCTCTTATCTAAAAAACCGCTTTAATACAAAAGTCCAACGCATTACAATAGAAGCAAACCTAGACTGTCCTAATCGTGATGGAGTTAAAGCATTTGGCGGATGCACTTTTTGCACTGCTGATGGAAGCAGCGCTGGAGCTTTTGATGTTGAAGATCCCATTTCAAAACAATTAGAAGATGGAGTAAAACTTTTTTCTAAACGTTTTGGTGCTACAAAGTTCATCGCTTATCTTCAATCTTTTACAAATACATATGCTCCCATTGATCAATTAAAAAAAATATACGATGAAGCCATTGCACATCCTGACATTGTAGTTTTAGCTATAGGAACTAGACCTGATTGCTTATCTGAAGAAGTTCTAGACTTGATAGAAACTTATAAAGAAAAAGTGGAAGTGTGGCTGGATGTAGGGATTCAAACCACACACAATAAAACTCTTGATTTTATAAATCGTGCTCACACGGAAGAAGATTTTTTTGATGCCCTTCATAGAGCAAAACAAAGAGATTTGATGGTTTGCACTCATACGATATTTGGACTTCCTGGTGAAACAAAAGAAATGTTTTATGAAACAATGAAAAAACTTTCTGCTTCTAAAATTGATGCCATAAAGATTCACCAACTTTTAGTTTTAGAAAAAACAAAGATTGCTAAACAATATGAAGATGGTTTATTTAAAGCGCTTGAGTTAGATGAATACATAGAGCTTGTATGTGATTTTTTAGAAATGCTTCCAAAGCATGTAGTTATACACAGACTTTTTGCAGAAGCAAAACCAGGTGAGTTAATAGCACCTAAATGGGCTGAACAAGATAGTGGCAGAAGAAATAAACAACAGATTTTAAGGAAAATAGAGGCAGAATTGAGTAGAAGAGGGACTAGGCAAGGCTCAAAATTTAAACCACAGCGACCTGAAGCTTAGAAATTATTTTTTCAAAACTAGGGAATGATGTAGAAATCCATTCTGAACCAGGTACATTTACTGGTTCTGTACATTTAAGTGCTGCTATAGCTACTGACATAGCTATCCTATGATCAAAATGCTTAGGCCACTCTATATCTGGATCTATTTTAAAAGGTTCACCATTTAAGCCATTTATTTCCAAACCATCTTCTAACTCATTAACTTCTACACCAAGTTTTTTAAGAACCGTAACCATTGTTTTAATGCGATCTGATTCTTTAAAGCGAAGTTCTTTAGCATCTTTTATTACTGATTTTCCTTTTGCCTGTGCCATCACTATACATAAGATAGGAATCTCATCTATAAGAAGAGGAATAGTACTGCCTTTCACTTCAGTAGCTAAAAGCTCTGAAGGAGTAGTAATAAAAAGATCTGCTATAGGTTCACCTGAAACATCTTTTTTATTTGTAAGTTCTACCTTTACTCCCATTTTCTTAAGTACCGTAATAATTCCTGATCTAGTCGGATTTACTAAAACTTTTGGAATAATAACTTCTGAACCTGGAATTATACTTCCTGCTGCCATAAAAAATGCTGCAGATGAAATGTCAGATGGCACCTGTATGCTCTGAGCTTCCAGACTTTGTTCTGGACCAATTACTATTTCATTTTTCTCTTGTGTAATTTTAGCTCCAAATGCAGTAAGCATGCGCTCTGTATGATCTCTGGATTTTTCTTTTTCAACAATTTTTGTTTCACCTTTTGCATAGAGAGCAGCCAACATAATAGCTGATTTCACCTGAGCCGAACTTACTGACATTTCATAAGTGATTCCATGCAAAACACCAGGAGTAATTACTATTGGTGCTTTTGTATTATGCTCTCTTCCAAAAATCTTAGCTCCCATCAATGTAAGCGGCTCTACAACTCTTCCCATAGGGCGGTTTAAAAGAGAATCATCTCCGGTTAAAACAGAAAGAAAGTTCTGAGCACTGAGCAAACCAGTAATTAATCGAATAGTAGTGCCAGAGTTTCCACAATTTAAAATGTTTTTAGGTTCGACAAATGATCTTAAACCTTTTCCATAAACTGTAACTGATTCATAGTTATTAAAAACATTTACTTCCACACCAAGTTGTTGCATTATTTTTAGAGTACTTAAACAATCTTCACTAGCAAGTAAATTCTTAATTTCAGTTCTACCGTTAGAAATAGCACCAAAAATAACAGACCTATGTGAAATAGATTTGTCAGCCGGAACTGAAATCGTAGCCTTAATAGGGTGGTTGAGAGGTGAGACAATAAATTGTTTCATAATTTCATCTAAACGTAATCGGCAATTTACCAATATTTCTAGTATCAATTTCTACTAATGAGTCATTTCCTTGAACAGTAGCAAATAACTTATTTACACGTTTATCATAAAATAAATAGTATGGTCTGACAATTTTATCTACAAGAACTATTACTTCTCTATCCTGAGTAATTCTAACTATGGAATTACCACTATAGTTAGCCACATAGACATTATCATCTTCATCTATAGCCAATCCAACTGGTCCCAATAACCCGACCCTATCCAAAAATATCTCTTTAGTGCCATCAGTTTTAATTTTTTCAATAGAATCTTTTACAAAATTTGCTACATAGATATTGTTCTTACTGTCTTTTGCAATTCCTGTAGGTCCATTAAAAGTATCACTAATAGTTTTTATAGGCTCTTTCAAGTTTTCTCTAGAAGATTTAGTAAGAGCATTTACAAGAAGATTTTCATGTTTTTTCTTTAGTGCTTCTTTTTCTTCAGCTAATGTATCAGCCAAGATCTGAGCCTGAGAAATATCTAAACCTGCTTCTGGTTTTTGTGTATTTGCTAAGATTCTTTGCTGTTCACTTCCTGCAGAATATTGATCAATTAATGCTAGATTCTTTACAACTTCTGAGTATTTAGGGAAAGTATTTGAAATAGTAGAGTAATATTTCTTAGCCTTTTCATAGTTCTTTTCCTCCATATAACAATACGCTAATTCATACTTAGCATCTTCATCTTTTGGATTTAAATCAACAGCTTTTTGTAGCGAGCTAATAGCTTCAACATAATTTTTTTGTTTTTTATAAATTGCTCCAAGATTATAGTAAGCATCTATAAAATTTGGATCTAAGTCTACTGCTCTTTTAAAAAAACTTATAGCAGATGCAACATCACCTTGTTCATAGCTCTTTAGGCCAAGATTATAAACACTGGCACTTGCTGGTTTTGGGTTTTCAGCCTTTTTTTCATCAAAAGCAAAAGCTGATAACAAAGAAGTTGTTGACAGAAGTGTCAATATTGAAAGATTAATTAATAGTATTTTTTTCTTATTAAGCATAATTATACGTATATTTTAACATTATCAATTAAATTTTTCTTTGTATTATCATAACAAAATTAGCTATCAATATTCAGCGATGAGCTTCTAGCTTGCAGGACACAGCTCACAAGTATTAATTAAACATTAAAAATAAGTAATGTTTTAGGATTTTATCTATATTTGAATTACAATTGTGTTTTAAAAGTTTTATTGATTTCAAATAGAAAAGTGAGGAGAATATGGTGACTAAAGATCTTAATCAGCTTGAATTAGATGCAGATATAATAAGTAATAAATTTAATCCATTAGCATTTTGTATAAAATTAACAGCTCCCAGTGGTTCTTTTGCAATGATTGCTGACATCATAAGTAAAAGTGGTGCAGAATTAGGAGATACAAAAGTACTTGAAAGTAATCAAGAAACTGTACAAAGAGAGATTCATTTTTCCAGCACTACTATTCATGCAAGAGAAATAATTTCAAAGTTACATGATTTACCAGGTGTCCACATTAATGATGTAATCAATGAAGTTTATACCACTCACATTGGTGGGAAAATCGGCATTCAGCTAAAAACAGAAGTAAATAATCAAAAAGATCTTTCAATAGTCTACACTCCAGGTGTTGCTGAAGTTTGTAGAACAATTCAAAAACAACCTGAACTTGTTTACAATCTCACTATTAAAAAGAACTCAGTAGCAGTAGTAACAGATGGTTCAGCAGTTTTAGGACTTGGAAATATCGGTGCAGCAGCAGGACTTCCAGTTATGGAAGGTAAAGCAATGTTATTTAAAATGCTTGCTGATGTAGATGCTTATCCTATTTGTTTAAGTACTCAGGATCCAGATGAAATCGTTGCAGCAGTTAAAGCAATTGCTCCTGGTTTTGGTGGAATAAATTTAGAAGATATTGCAGCTCCAAAATGTTTTGAAATCGAACAAAGACTTCAAAATGAGCTTGATATTCCTATATTCCACGATGATCAGCATGGAACTGCAGTAGTAGTACTTGCAGCGCTTATAAATGCAATTAAAGTAGTAAATAAAAAATTCGAAAACTTAAAAGTCGTAATTATGGGTGCAGGAGCTGCTGGTGTAGCATGCGCTAAGATTTTACTTTTTGCAGGAATCAGAAATATCATAGTAACCGACACAAAAGGTATCGTTTACACAGGTAGAGCTGATATGAATTCAGCTAAAGAAGAATTAGCTAAACTTACAAATCCAGAAATGATTAAAGGTACTATTTCAGATGCTATTAAAGGTGCAGATGTATTTATAGGAGTTTCAGGACCTAATCTTTTATCTGTAGAAAATGTAAAATTAATGGCAAAAGATAACATTGTTTTTGCACTTTCAAATCCAGATCCAGAAATCAAACCTGAAATTGCTAAGCCATATGTAAGAATCATGGCTACAGGACGTTCAGACTATCCAAATCAAATAAACAATGTTCTATGTTTCCCTGGATTATTTAGAGGTCTTCTAGATAGTCACGCTACAACGGTTACTGAAAAAATGAAATATGCAGCAGCAAAGGCTATAGCTTCTAGAGTAGAAGACTATGAATTAAATGAAAACTTCATTATTCCAAACATATTCAATAAACAAGTAGCTTCAGCAGTAGCTAGTGCAGTGGCAGATGCAGCATGTGAAGATAGAGTTACGAAGGTTATTCCTGAAGTGGATCTGAAGTTAATTTAAGTGGAATCTGATCTCTCAAAACATCTACTAGTTTTCTTTCTGGTTTTGGCTTAGACTGAGTAGCCCTTTCAAAATGTGTATTAGTTATGTCTCTTACTTCAAGTGCTCTTTTAAGAGCTTTTATACCAGCTTGAACATGATCTCCATCTAGCAATTCAGCTAATACAATTGTATTTCTTATAGCTAGATCTGGTAAATAGAATCCATTTCTTTCACAGGCAAGAGTTGTCAATAATGCTTCCTCTATAGCCCCTTCATTTTTTAGTTTTAAAGATAAAATATCAAACGTTTCAGTATTAAACATTCTTTGCCCATCATCGAATTTACTCTGAGAATATTTATCAAGGCTTTTTGAAGCATTCACTGCCACTCTTTTCCCCATTTCATCATCACTAAGATCTACAAGCTCTGCTTTTGTAGCATCAACAAACATTTTATGAATACTGCGAGCGTCTGGAGTAGCCATTTTATATACATCTACATAAGTCCACATATCATCTAAAAGAACAAAAGCAAGTTTTACAAAAGTAGGATTGCCAGTTTTTCTTAAACCACTTAAAACATCTTCTATGGACCTATTATTTGATATGGGTACTTTTTGTTTTAAGATTTCTCTAGCAATTTCAAATGCAAGCATCATTCTTTTCTGAAAATCCTCTTTAATTTCTCCATTTAAAAAACGTGGATTAGAGTAAACTTCTATCTGCTTGCTAAGAAATCCCTGAACACGAGTATTCTTAGTATCAAAATGCCCACTCCTGAGGGCAACTAAAACCAAATTTCTATGGTTGTTATTATCATTTGGCACATCTAAACCACTCTCTACTGCTTTTGCCAACAAATAAGAACAATCATCTTCACTGGCTTCAAGTAAAGAATTTAAAATAAATCCGGTAAAAGACCTTCTCCCTTCAATTTCATAATTTACTCCATTTTCTAAACATAAAGTAGCCATTACAAATGCTGCATATGGATTACGTGGATTGAGTTCCACCAAATAATCTAAAGCTTCTCTAACTTTTAATCTAAACTCTTTACTTTCTAGTTCTTCCCTTCTTAAAATTCTAAAATAATTTGGTTGACAATCTACATTTCTAATTGCAGTGGCTACAGCATCAGTATTTCTAGGATGAGATGCAGCTGAAATTCCACCAGCGACTCTTCTTTCTTGAGTTAACAAATTTCTTATAGCTAAATGATTTCTTACTAAGGCAACCATAAATTATATACATTCTAAACTGTTTGAAAAGAAAGACAAATCTTAATCTAGATTAAGCAATTGTTCTTATTAGATTAATTCTATTTTATCTTTCAAAGATTTTACCTAATCAAGTAGGTAATTACAGTTAAATATTCAATATGGATAAGCTAAAATCTTTCAGGCTATAGAGAGAACTTATGACTAGAAAAATTAATCCTAATAAAGTAGACCCTACTGCAATACAAAATATTTTATCTTTATTACAAAAAGTAGCTGATGAAAAAAAAGGTTCTAAAAGAAAGCCTGTTGGGGATACAAGAACAAGAGATAGAGTTACTGCTTCTCAGCCAAGACACAATGAAAATAGACAGTCCCAAATAGCAACTATCTCTCTGCAAACAGAAGAACTAACTCCAGGATTACCTTCATCTCAAACATTAGTCACTCATAGTAACGTAAATCCAGTTCAATCATTAATTAGCGACTTAAAAGCTAAAAAAACCATACTGCCTAGAGATCTTATAACTATTCCAAGGTCATTATGGGATGAAACACTTAGTTCTCCTCCTTCCAGTATTGATAGCGACTACACAAGAGGTATGGAATTATATGGTGATATAGCAATGGCTTTAATGGAAACAGTTCCATTAAGTGAAACTACATCTGATTCAGTGGCAGTGATGATAGCTTTTTTATCAAAAGACAGTGTTAAAACTACTAGAAGAGATGAACGATATGAAACACCAAAAGAAAGAACTTCTAGACAATTAGTAGCAAATAAAGTGGCTAGCAAATACATAGATTTAGAAAAAAACAATCCTTATAAGGTTGATAGACCAAATGCTGGTATCCCTTGGCTAAGAGGAGCATTTCCAACTTTATTTGTAAATCAAATGCAAACAGCTGTTAGTAATTATGCTTATGATTGGAGGTATAGAAGTAGCTATCCTTATACCATTGTTGATAGTGAAGTTAGGGTAATACCACTTTCTATAGATCCCGAAGCAGATCTTAGAGATTACCATACTCTAATAATGGATAGTGATGAATTACTTCTCCGTGCATTATCCTTATTAAACAGAGCCATTGAAACAAATGAGTGTTTTGATCCAAGAACACCTACTACCTATTTATCAAGCATAATTACATTAACTGATTTCCCTAATTTTGATCTTAGTGAAAAGCCTTTAATTGCAGAAGAGCTAAAAAAATTAGCTATAACGGTTGTTCAAGAGCCAAAAGGAAAGAATAGATTTAGAGCTCCAGGCGAAACTATTAGAATGATCTGTAGGGAATTGAAGAGCACTGGTTATGCTGATTACGCTAGTGAAATAGAAAGTCAAAGCTCTACTCTTACAGCTAGTGGAAGAAATTTTATTATAGGCTCTGGGGAAATCACATTTCCAAGTTCTATTACTGAAACCATAGTTCCACCAGTAATTACTCCTCCAAAAGTAAAAACTCAAACAGAAGTATTTCTTGAACATATACAAGAAAAAAGATTTTTAGAAGCTGCACATATGTTTAGTTCCGATCTTACAGCAAGAACTTTTATAAATGATGAAAGAGCTAGAGCACAAATACCAGCACTAATGAGAGAACTCTCTAGATCTGGAAGAGAAGTTATAGCTTGTAAATTTGCAAGATCTTGTTTAGCGCATAATCTTTTAAGAATTGACCATAATACTATGGAGCAAACTCAAGCTGTTGCCGCAAGAGTAGGAAAAATTGATATTAAAGAATCAGCTCAACTTTTAAAAGATGGTATGAATAAAGGGCTCAACTATGATTCAAAGCAATTGATAGAAATTGGAAGAAGTATTGATTTAGTTTCATCAGCAGATTTAGAAGCATTTTCAAGTCTTACTACAACTGCAATTAAAACTGGTTCTTGCTTACCAAACAGTGAAGACTCTACAAGGTTTATTTTTAATGGGATTGCGACTTTAGGCAGAAGTATATTTATTGATTCAGAACAAAGAAGAATTGATGAAAATGTATTAGAAAGAGCTGAAAGATACAGACATGCAAGAGATATAGCCTTCGCACTTCTGGATGTAAAACCATCAGATTATACTTTCAAAGTAGAAAATTTAAATGTTGGTGGGGAAAGAAATCTACAATTTTGTGTTAATCACTTAATTTCAAACCAAATTGAAAATGCTGAAAAGCTACTTAGAAATTATTTTTTACATGCCAGTAAAAGAAGAATTATAATCAAAACTGGGGTTGAGCTTACAGAACCGGAAGTTGTTAGTAAAACTCGTATACCAAATGCAGACTTAGAGATATTAAGGAATGAAGCCTATCAATCTCTTTTAACTTCTGTAGAATTAATTCACAAAGCGGTGTCATTTGGTATTCCTATTGATCCTAGAAGTTTAAATGCTGCTATTGCTACTACAAATACCTTTGTGGATTGTCACGCTGACACAAATGGACAAGGAACTGCTGATATAGCACATATAGCTTTTAGTCCACAACCTCGTAGTAAAAATGATGAGGACCGTTATTCTCTAATTTTAGTTTTTGCTGATACACTCGCAGAAGCCATTCCCATAATGGCTCCATCGGGTGGATTACCACGCGGAGTAACTGATGCTACTTTAAAAATCTTTTTAAGAAATATTGATAGCGCTGGAAAAAAAGATGACGCATTTACTGAGCTTGGCAAGGCTATACATACTGAGTTAGATAGAATTATTAAACCTGAAGAACCATTACCAGAACGAGTAGTAAGGATTTCTGCACCAAAATTAGCAAGCGAGACTTCAACAGTTAGAGAAGTAAAAAAACCAAGCCCCGATAGATTTGAACCTAAAACATATGGAAGAAAAGGAAGTGAAATTAATTCTGCAATTCAAAGGCTTAGAGAAAAAGGTGATTTAGAAGGAGCAACAGAACTTTTAACGAGATCATTAAAATTGTCTGATGCTGAATTCCCCGAATGGTCAAAAATAAGAAAAGAAACAGTTGAGGTTACTGTTTGTGCTGCTCATAGATCAGAAAATGCAGAAGATAAATATAGAGCAGCCCTTGCTGTTCGTGAAGCTACAAAAAAAGGCTATTTATTAAACAATCAAACTATTATGCAAACCGCAAGATTACTTATTCGTAGCGGTACAGAACATAGACATTATTTAGCATATGGAAATATATTAGTAGCTGCTTTAGATAAAAATCTTGATCAAACACCTGAGGATGTTGGAATTGTAATTGATAAGCTTGCTCAGCCTTCTCTAAAACCAACAGATAGAAATCCTTTAGCCATCTATGAGAGATTAGATCTTGCTTCTGATGTTTGTGAAAGAGCATTAGCTAAAGGATATGATTTTTCTAAACTTTCTCACCCGAACGATGAAAGACTAAACTACACTCTTCTTGCATTATGCTCTACCAGTGCTAGGTTGTGTTTATGGGAACATAAAGATGACTTACCAGAGTGGGCTGCATTCCAACTTACACATGAAATTAATAGAACATTAACTGTAGAAGAAGTTGACAGGATAAAAAATTTAGAGTTAGGATCAATAAATCCATCATACAAAGCTTCACAGCTTGCAGCTAGAGGAATTAAAATGATTGCTTTAGATGAGGAAAGACCTGATGATAAACAAAATCCTATTCATGGGATGACATTAAAAAAAGTATTTTTATTATTAGACAACTTAAAGCCTGAAGGAATAGATCCTAAAGATTATTATTTATTTATGAGAAGAATATTAGCCAGCAGAATAGATAATGCAAGATTACATCCTAGTGAAGTAGAAAGAATGACAAAAGAGCTATTAGAAAAAACTAATGGTGACTTACAAAAGAATGCTGAATTAGCATTAGCTATCTGGAGTTCAGCCCGTGAACATGAATACCGTTTATCCACTTCAACTTTAGATGAAATTTATACTAGAACTGCTCATCTAGTAGGAATGGAAATTTCCGAGGGTAAACATAGAAAAGAAAAAAGAACACTTTATAACGGGGGTCCTAATGTAGCTGAAATTAGAAGAAAAAATTTGGAGCCAATAATTAAAAGTGTCACTAGAACAACTACTCCTATAATCGAACCTCCAGACACACATGTAAGACCAGGGGGTTTATTTTCTAATGTAACAGATGCAAAAACACTAGAATCACTGGGGCTTTTAAGGAAAGATAAGAGTCGGACATAACAAGCAATTCAGATAAATAATTTATAGCTAAATTTTTCTGATATATTAGTTTAAACCATAAAAAAGAGGTATTTAGCTATGACAGAAACAAAGAAAAACTATTTAGCACTTTTAATCTCACTTGCATTTTCATATTTTGCATTTGGAGCTATTACAAATGTAGCTGGTGCTATCGTACCTAAAATTAAAGAAACTTATAGTGTAAGTGCTTCTGCATCAGCTTTACTTGCTTCTGTGTTTTTCATAGCTTATGGTTTAACCTCCTTACCATTCGGCGTTTTAATAAGTAAAAAAGGTACAAAGTTTACTCTTGTTTTAGGAGCAGTTATTACTACTATCGGTGTGATAATGTTTGCAGGGATTCCAGGATATTACTCAAATATGTTTGCTATGTTTTTATGCGGCATTGGAATTACTGGCATTCAGGTAGCTGCAAATCCATTAGTTAAAGAGGTTAGCAATCCTGCTAAGTATTCCAGAAATCTCACTATGTTTATGGTTATAAATGGAGTCGGCTCTAGCAGCGCACCTTATGTAGTCACTATGATAAAAAATATGGGCTATAGCTGGAATTATACTTATTGGTTATTTTCAATTATTTCTATAGTTATGTTTTTGGCTTTATTTTTATCAAAATATCCTGAAGAGAAGAAATCACAGAAAGAAGGAAAGAAATCAACAGTCAGCTTTAATGATTTACTAAAAGATCCACTAATGGTGCTTTTTACCATTGCTATATTTTTATATGTTGGGGTAGAAGTTGGTGTAGCAAATAGCATTGGATTATTCTTAGAAGATACTTATCATATTTCAAATTTACTCGGTGACGGTGCTGAAGCAGCAAAGAATGCAGCTATTGGAAATTATTGGTTTGGACTATTAATGGGAAGACTGCTAGGTAGTTTTGTCCTAGATAAATTGGATTCTAAAAAAGCCATTCAGATTTATATTTCAGGAGCAGCGGTAGCATTGGCTGTAGCAATTTTCTCTGGGGATATAAATGTTACTCTATGGGCATTTCCTTTCATTGGTTTCTTTATTTCTATTATGTTTCCATCAATTTATGGCATGGCTATCGACAAATACAAAAAAGAATATGCCAGCATGGTCTCAGGGATACTTTGTACTGCCATAATTGGGGGAGCAGCCATAGCACCACTTATTGCTAAGGTTGCTGAGGTATCTGGTTCTACCGAATCTCCTAATTGGAAAGCAGGAATGCTTGTTGCTTTTGCCTGCTATGCTTATATATTCAGCGTAGGAATTTGGGGAAAGAATAAACCAAGCAAGCCTGAATTAGCAGCTTAATAGAAAAAAAAGAAATATGAATTATTTTATTTTACTAATTACAACAATTTTATTGTTTCAATTTCCAGTTAGTGCAAAAATTGGCAATAAACTTGCTGATAACCAAAAGCAATATGGCAAAGAGATGTCTTCTAAGAATTACTGTGACGATAAAAAAAACTATGCAGGAAAAGCAGTTCATCAATTTCCTCTATATGGCTGGCAGGTAGAAACCATATACAAAGACGGCATGTCTTTTTCTGAAACAGTAAGACCAAAAGGATCTAAAGTAACGAAAAAAATTATAACTGAATATGAAGCAGCCAGCATTGCTGCTGTTGCTTATCCTAGGGAAGAACGTGGACCATATAGAAAACAAGTTAAAAATGCACACTTCATAAGTCACTTTTATGAATTCGGTGTAGTTAGTTTAGAAATGCTATTAGAAAAATCAAAGAAAAAGCATGTTGGAGTTATTGGTGTTAGATGTATAAAATACAGTGATAATGAGACTTTCAGCAAGATTATGATAGGCGCCTATCACTAATCTAATGTCATCCCCAAAGTTGTCATTGCGAGCAAAGCGAAGCAATCTCACACTAAAATATCGCTTGCAAAGTCACCTCATGAACGGTATTGCAAAATGAGATTGCTTCACCCATTTCATGGGTTCGCAATGACAAATTGGATTCCCGCTTTCGCGGGAATGACAGTTTAATCTTTAGTTTCTAAGAGATAATCCTTCAACTTACCACTTCTAATAGGATGTCTAAGCTTTCTCAATGCTTTAAATTCAATTTGCTTAACTCTTTCACGAGGGAGTTTAAACATGTCACTAATTTCATCAAGAGATCTTTGTTTGCCATCTTCTAAACCAAAACGTAAGTTAATTAAATGTCTTTCTCTTTCATCCAGATCTTCCAACGCTTCACCCAAATCTCTTCTCAAAAATTCATTTGAAACATATGCATCCGGTCTAGCAATAGAACCATCTTCAATAAAATCTGATAGCTTTGCATCATCTTCTTTTCCCATTGGAGTTTCTAATGAAACAGGTTCTTTTACTGCTCTGATAATTTCATCTAGTCTATCCTTTGAAACCTTCATTGCATCTGCGAGTTCATCTTCACTGGGTTTTCTTTTTAATTGTGTTGTTAATTCATTTGTCAATCTACGAAGTTTATAGAGATTCTCAACCATATGAACAGGAACCCTTATCGTATGAGATTTATCTGCAATTGCTCTTGTAATAGCTTGCTTAATCCACCATGTAGCATATGTAGAAAATTTAAATCCACGCTCACCATCAAACTTTTCTGCAGCTTTCATCAACCCGATATTTCCCTCTTGAATAAGATCAAGAAAGTTTAATCCTCTACCTAAATATTTTTTTGCTATTGATACAACTAATCTTAAGTTAGCTTGAATTAGTCTTCTTATTGCAAACTCAGCAGGTTTCCCACCCTTAGTAATAGTTTTTGCAATTTCTAACTCTTCTAATGGTTTTAATAATCTAATTCTACCTATTTCTTTAAGGTAAAGCTTCACAGAATCATCAATAGGAACATTTATGGAAAAAAGAATTTCGTCTGGATTTTCATCTAAAGTATCTTCTAATATTACATTTGAGTCTTGAGCTGATTCCATAATATTTACGCTTTGAATACTTTCTTCTTTATTTTCAAACCAGTTATATCCTGATAAACCTGGCTTATAATCCGCCTTAACCTGGCCAAACAGCTTACTCATGTTGTACCCCCAAAATAAAAAGAATGAATCTCCACTACTTCCCTGACTCCTATCAAACAAGATAATCATTAGCGTTTTGTTAAGAATTTATGATTTCTTGGAAATAACTCTCGAATTAAAAATCAGTTAAACAATTGAGTTTGATTTTTATAAAAAATATTGCACTGAATTGAAACTTTTCACACTTTGTAGACTATTAGTTCTAGATTGGGAAAAATAAAAAATCAAGGTTAATAAACGATTAAATGTCTAGGCAAGGGGTAACCCAAGCGAGTTTTCATTACAAAATTTATCATCATCGGATTATTGTTATCTTTCATACGCTATAATATTTTCGCTATGGTAAAAACAATTTTTTCAAATAAAAAATATATTTTAAGTTCAGGTCGTGAATTAGACTTAAGTGCAGAAAGAGTAGAAGCTAAAGTTGTTGTATCTGCAATGTTTAATTACTTGGATCCTGTACAAGGGTTTGGACATTCAGCATTAATTAGAATTGAAAGTGATCAAAGTATTTCTTTTGAGTCTATTGGTTCATCTTCTAATAGTGAAAGTGATGAAAGAATTAAAGAAATTGCAAAGCCTATTGATGGATTAAACGGTGCTGACCTACTTTTAAAGATTTTTGAATTTAATGAGCTTATAAGCGTAATGCAACAGTTTCTTCAAAAAATAGATAAAGAAGCCACAGTTAAGAAGTAATGTTCTCCGAACACATCACAGGACCTTCAGTACAGGTTCTTACATACTTTCCATCTTTCATTACTACACAAGACATACAAACTCCATAACCACATGCCATAAATTCTTCAAAAGATATTTGAGCAAGAACATTATATTTATTACAGACTTTAATTAGATTTTTTAGCATTGGAGTAGGACCACATGCCATAATTTCTTGATTTTTATTTTCCTTAATTTCCTCTTCTAAAAGTTCAGTTACATAGCCCTTTCTTCCTGAACTGCCATCATCAGTTATAGTTTTCAACTCAGAATACTTACTCAACTCATCAAGGCAAACCAAATCACTTTTAGATCTAGCGCCATACAATACTTTTACTTTATATCCATTTTCATGGGCAGTTCTAGCTACAAATGGAAAAGTTGCTATTCCAATTCCACCAGCTACAATTAGAACAGTCCTGGTTTTATCCACTGGAAGAATAAAACCTTTACCTAATGGTCCATTTATTTTTATTGAGTCCCCTTTTTTAAGAGAACTTAAAAACTCTGTACCTTTTCCAAATGTTTTATAAAGGAAACCTATTTCATCTTTTTTAATTTCATAAATACTCAGCGGTCTATTCAAATACTGCCCAGCTTCAAGCATCAAGAACTGACCAGGTTTAATATGTTTTATAATTTCTGGAGCTTTAAACCAATTAATAAAATAGCCATTTCCCAAATCCATTTTTTCATTTAATGGAGATTTAATTAAAAATTTTGTAGAAGACATTATATTTAAAACTGAATTATTCCCCAGCCTAATAAAGCTGAAGAAAGAATAAATACACTTGCGGCAACCCAGGTTACTCTATCTAATCCTGCCTCTGCCTGTGATGGACCAGTAAATAAGCTAGCACTAGACCCAATCCCGCCTAAACCTTCTCCTTTTGGAGAATGCAATAAAATTAATGTTATTAAAGCTAAGCCACTTAAAATTTGAATTGTAACTGCAACATATGCCATGGAAATTATTCTAACATGGGGTATTGTCATTCTGAGCGTTAGCGAAGAATCCACTAACGTAATTAGATTCTTCAGTCATTACACTCCTTCAGAATGACATGTTGCGCCTGTATTTACTCTATGCAGCATCTTTCTTTTCAAACTCTTGATTGACTGGTAGTCCACCTACCACTTGTCCTTCTCCTTGTATAGGCTCAATACTTTGTGCTTGGTTTGAAGGGAAAAAGAACTCATAGGCAAAAGCCATTAAAGCTGGGACGAAAGTTAGAGGAAGATATTGAATGGTGGTTTTAGTTGTTAAACCAGCTAAAAAAGAAGAAATGCTAGCAATAAATCCTACTGAAAGTACAGGACTTTTAGCACTGAACTCTTTAGCTTCTTGCCATAAAGTCTGGGGAGCAAAGATTTCAGCATCTGATCTGTTTTGAGCAAGAGTTGCAGAAGAAACTTGATTAGAAGACATTACACCTGCTGGTGAGACTTTCATAAATTTTCCCTTTACTTAATTGAAAAAATTATACACACTTCAATATTTTTTTTCTATAGGGAAAAGTAGGGGATTTTCAATTTCAATTAATCTTAATAGGGAATTTAGCAAAAGTAGTAATTAGATCAGATAGAAATAAAACGATCTGAATGAAAATTAAAATAATTTAATCTATTAAATCAAACTGTACACATTTGAATCCTAATAATAGATCCCTCCCCCAATTTACTTTTTATCTCATACTTTGAGTTAAGCTCAGAAAGCCTGTTCCTCATATTCAACATTCCATAACCTAGGTTTTTATTATCCCCAACATCAAAACCCTTTCCATTGTCACTAATAGAAATTAGAATATAATCTTCATTTAACTTCTCTAAACTAAAGTCAACCTCACTTGCATAAGAATGTTTTTCAATGTTACAGAACCATTCTTTTATTACCTTAAAAAGCTCTAAAGCTTTTTTTTGTGAAATATTCAAATCTTCCTGAGGCATAGAAAGCAAAACTTTACCTTTAAATGTTTTACGGAAACCATTTATAAACTGGTACATAGTTGAACCAAAACCCAAAAGGCTTATATCGGGAACAACATATTCATTCATTAATTGTCTTAAATTATTGTATAGCTCATCAACAAGTCTTTCACACTCTTCAAAATCTTTGGTTTTAATTGCTTGTTTTAGATTTGGGATAATACTGCATGGAAGATCATGGATATCACTTGCAAAGCATCTTAATAATTCTTCCTGCTCTCTTATCGCTTTTTCCTGTAATTGAATTATATCTTTCTTCAGTGATTCTTTTTTTCTTTTTTCATCATGCTGCTCAATTGCATTTGCCACCTGATCAACAATAGACTGAATGAGCTTTTCAACCTCATTACTCCATACAACACATTTTGTGGAAAACTGAAGGCTTAATGCAGCAGTAATTTTTTCATTACTTCCAGCATTTAATAAAACTGATCTGGATTGCAATTTAATAAATAAAGCTTTAACTTTATTCCTAAAGAGATAATTTGGGAGTTTAATGTATTTGGACATATCTTCAATCTGAAGATTTCTCTTTTTCGAAAGGTCAAAAAGCTTAAAGACAGTATCATCGACAAGATCTAATTGAAATCCTATAGGGTTAAATTTAGACACATAATCACTTTCACAATAATGAGTTAATAATGCTCCTCGCGGTTCACGCTTAATCTGGAACAACAAAACTCTTTCAGCAATGCCAGCATTGCAAAGAATGCCAACTATATTTTCTAATAGCACATCTACAGAAAAATCTTTTCTAATTTCTTTAGTTATCTTAAGTGATATTTCTGCAATCTCATTGCTTGTAAGGGAAATTATGTTTGACTTATCAGTAACTTCAGGGATATTGTTTATTTCCTGCATTAGTGTATCTACTTGGCCCAATGTATTTAAAATCATGGTTCCTCAATTAGTAAAACTCTTTGGATCAGTTAATATTGCTAAACAATTGCTAAACATTCTACACGATCATTAAAAAGAGTTTTTATGGGTGACCTAAGGTAAAGTCTCTGATTTTTAACCTGGATTAAAAAGAAAAATCAATAAAGTTAGTCAAAATGCAAGAAATGCTCTTTTTAGACTAAGGTAAAAGATGGCTAAGCTGAGAAAAACTTAATTTTTAATTTGTTCAGTTTATTATAGAATATTTCTCCAATAAGGTGGAATTAATAAAAAATGGAAACAAAAACAAAAAGCCAAGGTTACCTTTATACATTCTCTAAAGAGAATTTTGAGCATGACTCAAATGACATCTTTGGTGACAATCAATTAAAAAAAGCATTCAAGAAAAAAGAAGGAATTATCCTTACGATGATTGCAGATGATCATCCTTATTTAATTCATGGTGTGGAAAATGATTTAAATAAAGATCCAAAAATAAAAATAATTAGCACAGCAAACTCATATTCTGATGTTTTAGAAAAAGTTTCTCATATACAACCTGATGTAATCCTTCTTGATTTAAGAATGCCAGGTCATGACAAGCATGATCTTAAGCACTATGTATCTGAAATTAAATCTAAAGCAAACTGTAAAATAATTGTTTTTTCAAATGAAACAGGCTGGGCAAGAATACATAGATGTCTTGATATTGGTGCATCTGCTTATATAGAGAAAGCTATTTCTATTGGACGTTTAGCAGAATTCATCCACAGGATTTGCGAGAAAGACGAACTTCTAATCTTTACAGCAGAAGAGCTCCCACTGATTCACTTTTCAAAAAGACAAAAAGAAATTTTACACTTTATTGCCAATGGTAAGGAAAATGATGAGATAGCTATTCAGCTTTGTATTGATATAAAAACTGTTCAATCTTATGTAAATGAAATTAAATCAAAATTTGCTGAGGCTTTTGGAATTCACCCTATAAGACCAAGGACTCTATTACTACTTGCTTCAAAATTGGGCTTTGGCAATTTGGCTGTAAATAATTAAATCTTTATTACAACCGGTCTTGCCTAATATTTTCTCTCTGACAAAATTAATTAAGTAAAAATTAAATTGATTCTTTCTTTAAAAAAATCATCAACTTTTAATACATAAATCTTAAAATCAACCAAATGGTGTACAAGGTTTTACCTGATTAAAAAAAGATGTTTCAAAATGCATAATATGCAGTATGAGTGAAACAGAAAGTAATAGCCTAGTTTTAGATCCAAGAGAAGAAGACTCTGAAAAGGTCATAAAACTAAGTATCAACAAAAGATATCTAATCAAATACAGAAAAGCAGATCTTTTATTCACATTAAAGCAGATGGAAGTTATAAGTCTTATTTCTAAAGGGTTTTCTAACTTAAAAATAGCAAAACAAATTGGAATTAGAGAATCTACAATAAAGCTAATGGTTTACAGATTGATGAGATACCTGGAAGATGCTTTAGGAGAAAAGGTAGATAGGTTTTATCTAATTATACTAAGCCAAGAAGTAGTTAAAATTAGATCTGAGCTCAATATTACTCTTGATTCAGAGAGCATTCCTCTGGATTAGAAGAGTTTACATTTTTATAAAGTTCATCCCTTAATTTAATATTATTTTGAAATGTATCTTCCCACCATTTAACAAAGATTTTTACTATTTCAGGATCAAATTGTGTTCCACTATTTCTAATAACTTCTTCTAATGCTCTATCGTAGCTTAAAGCTTTTCTATAAACCCTATTTGTAGTCATTGCATCAAATGCATCAGCAACAGAAGTAATTCTTGCTATTAACGGGATCTCACTCCCTTTAATTCCATAAGGATAGCCATATCCATCCATTCTTTCATGGTGAAAAAGAACTGCATCAATACATCCAAATAAACAGTTTAATTTTTTTACTACCTGAGCTCCCATAATTGTATGAAGCTGCATTTCTTTATACTCTGAGTCAGTTAAAGGACCAGGCTTTAATAAAACACCATCTCTAATACTTATTTTTCCAACGTCATGCAATAAAGCTCCGCCTTCCAAATACAGCTGCTCAGTAGCGCTAATATTACATCTTTTACCAAGAGCTGATGCAATTTGAAAGACTCTATCAGAATGCCCACCAGTATAAGGATCTCTGGCTTCTACAGCTATTGCTAAAGCTCTTGCTGTGTGAAAGAAATTCTCAATCAAAAGCTCTTTCATATTTGAATTTATTTCTTCAACATCGTTGGCATTTGTAAGTGCTCTGCTAAAGGTTGTAGCTATTTTATTCAATGAAGCTTTAAGGTCTAATTTCAATTCAGAAAGATTACCTGTTTCTTTTGCATATAATGAAATATTTGTTTGAGTTGGGATAATTTTCACAAAGCTAGTACTTGTTTCTTTTGATACGGTTTCATCATTTCTAAACTCTGTAGATTTATTTTGAAGATCATCAGCTAATTCTTTTAGTGTAGGATCAATCTCATAGCTTCTTTTTGAAGCATGGATACAAATCTTTGTTACTTCGGCCTTATGATTGTTATTGTGTTGCAAGATTCTTTCCTTATAAATAAAAATATAACAATTTTTTAACTAGGGGGTTATTCACTCCATCTTTCCAATAAATGCCTCATATATCAGACATAAAATCCTAGTTACCCCTAGACCTGAATTATCTAAAGAATCTATCTGTATTGAGATAAACATATTTGGGTTAAGGTTTGGTATATTTCCCTAATCCAAATAGTGTAGTTTATGTCAGATCTTGATTAAAAAAGTCTTTCAAGGCACTTTACGTTTCTAAATCATATGTCTTAAATGGCAAATGGCAATAGCTAAAGCATCAGAAACATCATCTGGTTTAATAACCTTTGTTATATTCAAAGTAGAACATACAAGCTTTTGAACAAGAGATTTATCTGCTCTTCCATATCCAGAAATCGTTTGCTTAACAACCAATGGAGTATATTCAAATACTTTTATATCCGCTTTAGCAACGGTTAATAATATAACTCCTCGTGATTGTAAGACAGGAACTATGGTTTTTGCATTTTTAAAGAAAAATAAACTTTCTAAAGCAACAGAATTTGGCTTATATTTATCAAGAACTTCACCAAGGTCATCATGTAATTGTAAAAGCCTCTCCACATTTGACTTATGACCAGTTAAATCTATATATCCATAACCAATGGAAAAAGGTTTTGGGTTTCTGCTCTCTTTTCTATCTATCCCTATTACGCCATAGCCTATAATTGTACTTCCTGGATCTATACCAAGAATAATTTCAGTATCCTTTGATCTTTTATGCTTCACATAGATAATTGAAACATATTATTCTGTCATCTTCCTTGCTTGATATTCATTGCTTACATAAAATGTAATTATGCGCATTCATCCTTTATTAAAAATGCTTTTAATTTGCCTGGGAGGATTACTACTTTCTTTCAGCGCACCTAATTACGGACTTTGGTTTATAGCTTGGTTTGGGCTTGTTCCACTTTTTATAGTCTTAAGTACCACAGAAAACCATGGCGAGGCAATATTTAATGCTTTCTTATTTGGCTTTGTATACAATTTAAACTACCTACATTGGCTTTTTTCTTTGCATCCTCTCACATGGCTTGGAATGAGTAACAGTGAAAGCATTTTAATATCTCTTACTGCACTAATCATTACATCTTTATATAATTCAATTTATTTTATTTTATTTGGTCTATCTTTTCTTTTCTTAAAATACTGCTTTTCGAATTCAAATTTTAAATCATTTTCATCTAACATTCTTATTACTTTATTCTGGTTGATTATTTTCAATAAACTATCCAGCCAGGAAGCCCTATTAGGATTTCCTTGGACGTTAATAGAGTACAGCCAATATAAAAACTTATATATAATTCAGATTGCAGAGTACTTTGGAAGTCTTTCTATAAGTTTTCTTCTCGTATATTTTAACCTTGTACTTGCAAATCTTTTCACATGGTTTTTCCATGTAGATAAAATAGGGAACAGATTTATTCCCAGCAAACCTGGAGACTTTGGAGCAATTATAGGAAGCGTCACATTTATTGCCATTTTAATATTAGGCTCTGTTATTTTTGGAATTGTTTCATTAAATACAAACAAGTCAACTTACACAAAAAAATCAAAAACAATATCTGTGCTTCAAGGGAATTTACCCATAAAAGCAACCAGAGGAGAAGGGTTAAATATTAGCCTTGCAAGAAACACTTATAGCTCTTTATTAGATGGAATAAATTCTGAATTGATAATAACCCCAGAAGGATCATTGCCCACTGTAATAAATTCTGATAAGGAAACATTATCCTGGATAGAAAGAAGCTGTCGTGAAAAAAATGCTACGTTTCTTAGCGGAAGTTATTGTCAGAATAAAAATCTAAACATTACAAACTGTGCAGTAATAAAAAATTCCTCAGATGATAAAATTAACTATTATGAAAAACAGAGATTAGTACCATTTGGAGAGTATGTACCTTTTTATAATTCCCTGCCAGATTTTCTAAAAAAGTTTGCTGATACTGCTATTGGGGCGGGGTTTAGCAAAGGTGAAATTAAAAAACCATTGCCTTCTACCTTAGGTAAAATTGGGGTCAATATATGCTTTGAGCTTATGTATCCAGAAATTATAAGAAATTTATCTTTTCAAAAAGCTAATATACTTATTAATCTTTCAGACTTAAGCTGGTTTTCAAATAGTTACATAAAAAAACAGTTCTTAAGTTTTGGTGTTTTTAGAGCTATTGAAAATAGAAAACCATTAGTGATTGCTTCAAATAATGGCATTTCAGCTTTTATTGAATCTACTGGATATATAAGAAGTAAAACAATTCCAAATAAGAATGGAATATTAACAGATTGGGTAAAACCTAATAATAAAATGACTTTTTACACTAAGTATGGATGGTGAAAGAAAGTGGAAATAAGGTAAAATATTCTTATGAGAAAAATACTTCTTTCATTATTTTTACTAATTGCATTAAACCAAAATCTTGCTAATGCTGGACAAAGTACAGTTAAATTTATTGGCAGTAAAGATGCTTTAGTTCAGCTTGAAGTTGCCTCGACCTCAGACGAAAAAAGTAAAGGTTTAATGAATGTGTCTTCTTTACCAGAAAACCATGGAATGGTATTTGTTTTCAAACCAGCTCAAAAAGTTACTTTTTGGATGAAGGATACATTAATTCCTTTAGATATGATTTTCATTCGAAAAGGAAAAATAGTTAAAATCATAAAAAATGCTACGCCAAATCAAACACAAATTCTATACCCTTCAGACTTTGAAGTTACAGAAGTCGTTGAAGTTAATGGTGGATATTCAGCCAGGCATAAACTATCAGTAGGAAATAAGGTTCTATTCAAAAATATTCTTACTTCAAAAACTAATGGATAATACCTTTGAACAAGTAAAAGGATATTTACCAAAAAGAAAAAATGACTCCAATAAAGGATCGTTTGGGAAAACACTATTAGTATGTGGAAGCAGTAAATTCCCCGGAGCAGCAATGTTAGCCAGCAGGGCAGCCAGCTCAATAGGTTCTGGTTTAACAGCATTATCTTCACCAAAAGAAGTTTTCAGTGACATAACATCAGGCATACCAGAAGTTACACATGTAGAATTTAATATTGAATCAATTCTAGAAGAATCAACAAAATCAAATGTACTAGTAATTGGTCCTGGGCTAGGAACAGATAAAAATGTTCAGGAGCTAGTAATAAAGCTACTTCAATCTATTAATATTCCTATTGTTTTAGATGCTGATGGTATCAATGTTTTAGAAGGGAAACAAGAGCTTTTAAAAACAATTAAAAACGAATTTATTCTTACTCCTCATCTTAAAGAATTTTCAAGAATATCAGGTCTATCCTTAGACGAAATATTAAAAAATAAGTCGTTTCTTGCAGAACAATTTTCCAAAGATTTTAATTGCACCTTAGTTTTAAAAGGAGCAAATACTATAATTACTCACAAAGAGAAAGAAACATTTATTTCACCCTTTGCTAATTCTGCACTTGCAAAAGGTGGAACTGGAGACATTCTGGCTGGATTTATTGGAGGACTTATTGCCCAAGGAGTAGAGCCTTATAAAGCAGCATGTCTAGGTGTATACATACATGGTAAAACTGCAGAAATAATAACCTCAGAAAAAACAGAATACTCATTATTACCACAAGACTTAATCAGTTATTTACCTAAAACTTTAAAATACTTCCTATAAACCAATACATCATATGGGTATAAAGAGATTGGGTTATTAATTTGATAGAATATCTACTATGTCAATAAAAGATTTAAAAGAAGAATTTATTAGCTCAAAAACAATTCACACGGGTAGAATTCTTACATATACCGTAGACACTGTAAAACTTCCTAGTGGGAAAGAAGGAAGTAGAGAAATAATCGTCCACAATGGTGGTGTAACTCTAGTACCAATGCTAGATTCAAATAAGGTTGTTCTTGTAAAACAATATAGATACCCTATTAAAAAAGCTATTTGGGAACTACCTGCTGGACGTGTAAATATAGGTGAAGACCCTGTCAATGCTGGAAAAAGAGAATTAAAAGAAGAAACGGGTTACATAGCTGGGAAATTAGAGTCACTTGGAATTGTTTATCCACTTCCTGGTTATTCCACAGAGGTTTTATATTTCTTCAAAGCCACAGAGTTAGTAGACGATGAACCAGAACCAGATGAAGATGAATATTTAGAAGTAAAAGTATTTGATTTAAAACAAGCATGGCAAATGGTCAAAGATGGTGAAATCCGTGATGGGAAAACTGTTGCAGGATTGAGTTTGGTGATGTTTTGATTCTACGTGAAGGTGAGGGCACGTGCCCTCACCTTCCATCATATGACCTTTGCCTCTTCGCGTAAGGCTTTTACAAGTGCTGCTACTTTTTCAGGGATTTCACCTTCAAAAATCTTAGCCTCTTTACGGGAAGGTGGTAAATCCAAACCTGTTATTTCAGTTTTAGTAATGTTTCCAAGATCAGCTTTCACTACTTCTTTAATTTCTTTTTTCTTTGCTTTCATAATACCTGTAATAGATGCATAGCGAGGAATATCTTCTCCTCTATCACAGGTAATTAAAGCTGGAAGCTGTACTTCTACAGTTTCTTTAGCACCATCTGCTTCTCTTTCACAAGTTACTTTTTTATTAGCTGCATCTACTTCTGTGAACTTAACAACTAAACTCAGTGATGGCAATCCTAATTCCTCTGCTACAAAAATAGGTATCTGAGTAGTTTCTAAATCAATTACCTTTTTCCCAGAAAGAATTAAATCACAAGGAATGTTTTTTAATTCATTTGCAATTAATTTAGAAATAGTAAAAGCATCTGCATTTTCTAAAGAGTCATCTTTTATAAAAACTGCTCTATCTGCTCCCATAGCTAAACCTTGACGTAAAGCTTCTTCTGTCCTAGATGGTCCACAGGCTAGTAAAATAACCTCTCCTGCATTTATTTGTTCTTTTATTTTTAAAGCTTTTTCAATAGCAAACTCATCGTATGGATTAATTATCCAGGTAATACCCGCATTATCAACCTTATTTTGCTCACTAGTAATTTTTACTTTTGTTTCGGTATCAGGTGTTTGCCTAACAATAACGATGATGTTCATTTTTTATCCCTTACTTTTATTCATATCTACAATCTTCTTTATGCCCATTGGTATGAGTGAAAATATTATAAGATTAAAAATAATAACTGAGATTGTTACTATAATTCCAATTGTCATATCAATATCTTACAATAAAGCGCCTTCAATTAAATTCATTATCCCAGCCGCAAGGAGCAGGATATTACACTAATTGCCTGTCTGCACAGTAAGGCACAGTTTGGAAGGCGCTTTGATTTCGCTCGCTTTATACTTCGTGGCAAGCCACGGGTATTAAGCTTCGCTCAAATAAGTTAATTGTATATATATCAAATGGTGAATTTTTGATCTACAATTAGTTTAAATCAAGAATAAAAAGGGAAGATTTTTAATATGGCAAATATATTAGTTTTATCAGAAGTTAGCCTTGATAAGGACTTAAGCAAACCTTCTATCCAAGTTTTAAAAACTGCCAGAGCTCTTGCTGATTCCACCTCAAGCTCTTTAATAACATTAGTAATTGGCGGAAGCTTAGACTCAAACAAGTTAAAAGACCAAACAGGATTTTGCGGTGTAGACAAATTAATCATTGCAAGTGATACTTCTCTTGAACAATTTAATGCTGAAATTTATAAAAAGATCTTTCTAAAAGTAATTAAAGACTTAAACCCAGACTATATTTTTGGAGTCAATTCCACCATCACTGGAGACTTATTTCCTGCAGCATCTTTCCATACTAATGGTGGTCTTGCTATGGATTGTACAGATGTCACTTTAGACGGAAGTACTTTAAATATTACAAAAACAATGTATTCAAATAAAGTAATTTCAAAATTAAAGTTTAGTAGTGAACAAAAACCAAAACTAGCAACTTTCAGACCAAACACTTTAATGCCAAAAGATGTTCAGGCTAAAACTCCAGAAGTGATTACTGAGACAGTAAGCATTGATCAAGGGTCATTAAAGATTAAAATTAAAGAAGTGAAAAAGTCAGAATCTAAAGAAGTTTCACTCACAGAAGCAGCTATTATTATTTCAGGCGGAAGAGCCATGGGTAGCTGGGATAACTACAAGATTCTATTTGAAACAGCAGATGTAATAGGGGCAGCAGTAGGCGCATCCCGTGCTGCAGTTGATTCAGGCTATGCTCCACATAAAATGCAGGTGGGACAAACGGGGAAAACTGTTTCACCACAGCTTTACATAGCATGTGGTATTTCAGGTGCTATTCAGCATTTTGCAGGTATGGGAAGCTCTAAAGTTATTGTAGCTATTAATAAAGACCCCAATGCTCCTATATTTAAAAAATGTGACTACGGGATAGTAGATGATTTATTTAAAGTACTCCCTATTTTAAAAGAAGAGTTTGCAAAATTATTAGGGAAAGAATTAGTTAGTAAATAATATGCCTGTAAACATTCCTGAATTGGTTAAAAAAAAACCACTATTCATGAGCATTCTAAACATCACACCAGATTCATTTTCTGATGGTGGAAAGTATTTTGATTTAGAGAATGCTATCAATCATGCCAAAGAGCTTATAAACAGTGGGTTTCATATTATAGATGTGGGAGGCGAATCTACTCGTCCAGGAGCTTTACTTATTACTGAAGCGGAAGAAATCAAAAGAGTATTGCCTGTAATTGAATACATCCGTAGAGATGCTGCGCGCAGCGTCTCTACATGCACAATCTCCATTGACACTTACAAATCTAAAGTCGCCAAAGCCGCTCTAGAAGCTGGTGCTGAAATTATCAACGATGTCTCAGGACTTACCATGGATAAAGAGATGGTAAATGTAGCAAAAGACTTTAATTGTCCCATAGTGATTATGCATAATGAGGGAATTCCTGCCCGTAAAGACGTTGTATACAACGTCTCAATAGATCAAATCATCCAATGGCTAAAAAAGCAAACTGACTACGCTATGGAAAATGGCATAAAAAAAGAAAATATAATCATCGATCCAGGAATTGGTTTCGGAAAAACAACTGAAGAAAATCTTTTTATTATTGAAAATCTTTCTAAGTTTAAATCTCTGGGATTTCCAATACTTATAGGACCATCACGAAAGTCTTTTATTAAAGCAATCTATGGTGAAGACGCAGATATTGAAAAGAAGAGTAAAGAAATAGTAGATTTATGCATTAAAAATGGGGCTGATATAGTTAGGGTGCATTCTTTTTAAGAGCTTCTTCATCTATATGTGATCCAAACTTCCAAATTAACCAATAAACAGATGACAAAACTATTAAAAGTATAGTAACGCCTATATAAATTATTTCATAATCTTCTTTTGTTAGATTCATCATCAATCCCTATTGTCATTATATTACGCCCTATTTCCAAGCAAGTCAATCCTGCAATAAACAATCCAAAAGAAATAACAAATTGAATAATAAACCATACTGGGCCTATATCCTTACATAGTCGAACAAAGTCAATAAAAATAGCTCCAAGAGGAGTCATCAATGCAAAACCAGCTATATTAAAAGTGTTAGCTCTATACTTTTTATTTTCTATGTTAATTCGCATCACGAACAATCTATCAAAAACAAAAAAATCATGATGTAACCCTTGGTTACATTTGTCATCTTTTTGATACCTTGGGTTACATTATTTACAATATTTAACTATCACACAGAAATGAGGCATTAATTAAACCGCTTTAGCAGGTTGTTTTGGTTCTTCTTTAGGTGGTTCTTTTTTTTCGTATTTTTTCTTTATTTCAACAATGCCAATTTTTTCAAAGACAACCATCATTCCATCATCTTTAATTTCTTTACCCTTATCCTGAGTAATAGACAATGTTGCAGAGGTGTCCACTTTAGGAATCTGGTCTGCTGGAATTTCACTCTTATTTTTTAAAATAGCTCTTACGCTATCACCTTCAACAAATTTACCCATAAGAATTTCTTCTGCAAATGCATCTTCAATAAGCTTTTGAAGTGTTCTTCTCATTGGACGTGCACCGTAGGTTTGGCTATAGCCTTCTTTTACAAGTTTTTCTTTCACTTCAACTGAAAGTTCAAGTCCCATATTTTTTTCATTTACGCGCTTATTAAGCTCTTTAGCCATGATATCTAAAATCTTATAAAGTTCTTCTCTTAGGAGATGTTTAAATATAATAATGTCATCAAGCCTGTTTAAAAACTCAGGTCTAAATGTACGTTTCATTTCATCAGCAACCATTGACTTCATACGCTTATACATAGATTCAGGATCTGCTGACTCTGCTGAACCAAAACCAACAGGACTTAATTGTTCAATGCTTCTTGCACCTACGTTACTAGTCATGATGATAATGGTGTTTTTGAAATCTATTGTTCTACCTTTAGAGTCCGTTAAACGTCCATCATCAAGCAATTGAAGTAAAATATTGAAAACATCTGGATGTGCTTTTTCTATTTCATCAAATAAAACTACTGAATAAGGTTTTCTTCTTACTGCTTCTGTAATCTGACCACCTTCACCATAGCCTACATACCCTGGAGGTGATCCAATAAGCTTACTTACTGTATGTTTTTCCATGTACTCAGACATATCTAAACGAATAAGATTTTCTTCTGATCCAAAGAAAAATGATGCAAGAGCTTTTGCTAATTCTGTTTTACCAACACCAGTAGGTCCTGAGAACATAAAAGTACCAATGGGTTTGTTTGGATTTTTAAGACCAACACGAGCTCTTCTAATAGCTTTAGATACTGCTGTAACTGCTACATCCTGACCAATAACTCTTTCATGAAGTATTTGTTCAAGCTTTTTAAGTTTCTCTGTTTCACCTTGAGTTAGATCTCCAACAGGAACACCTGTCCATGAGCTAACTATATGAGCAATCTCTTCATCGCCAACTACAGGTTTGTTTTTTTCTTGCTCTTCTTTGTATTTTACTTGGATTTCTTTAATTTTCTCTTTCAACTCAGCTTCTTTATCTCTAAGCTGACTTGCTTTTTCAAATTCCTGAGATCTAATTGCTTGTTCTTTTTCACGACTCATAGCACGAAGATCTTTTTCTAATTCTTTTCCTTCCGGAGGAAGTGAACTAGCACGAAGTCTTACTCGAGAACTAGCTTCATCAACTAAATCAATTGCTTTATCTGGCAAGAAACGATCACTAATATATCTATCTGAAAGAATAGCAGCTGAAATTAATGCTGCATCAGAAATAATTAATTTATGATGTTCTTCATATTTTGGTCTTAAGCCACGTAAAATTTCTACAGTATCTTCTACCGATGGAGCATCTACAATAACAGGCTGAAATCTTCTTTCAAGAGCGGCATCTCTTTCAATATGTTTTCTGTACTCATCAAGAGTAGTAGCACCTATACATTGGAGTTCACCTCTTGAAAGTGCTGGTTTTAAAATATTTGCTGCATCAATAGCGCCTTCAGCAGCACCTGCACCAATTAAAGTGTGCAACTCATCAATTACAATAATTACATTTCCAGCAGATCTAATTTCATCCATTATTTTCTTTAAACGTTCTTCAAATTCACCACGATATTTTGTCCCTGCTACTAATAAACCAATATCTAATTGAACAATTCTTTTTTCTTGAAGAATTTCTGGAATATCTCCTGTAGCAATTTTTTGAGCTAAGCCTTCAGCTATAGCTGTCTTGCCTACTCCAGGCTCACCAATTAATACTGGATTATTTTTACTTCTTCTTCCTAATATTTGAATAACTCTTTCAATTTCTTTTTCACGTCCTACTACAGGATCTAATCTACCTTCTACAGCTGCTTGTGTTAAGTTTGAACCAAACTCATCTAGTGTAGGGGTTTTTGATCTACCTGTACCTGAAGTAGCTTGAACACCAGTCGCTCCTGTTTCACCAAGTAGCCTGACAATGTGTTGTCTAACCTTAGAAAGATCAACACCAAGATTTTCAAGAACTCTTGCTGCTACACCTTCACCTTCACGAATAAGACCAAGTAATAAATGTTCAGTACCAATGTAATTATGACCAAGCTGTCTTGCTTCATCCCATGATAGTTCTAAAACTCTTTTTGCTCTCGGGGTAAATGGAATTTCAACTGCAACAAAACCACTTCCACGTCCTATAATTTTTTCTACTTCAATTCTTGCATCTTTAAGATTAACGCCCATTGATTTTAAGGTTTTAGCAGCGATTCCTGTACCTTCACCAATTAGACCTAAAAGAATTTGTTCAGTACCTACGAAATTATGCCCCAGTCTTCTGGCTTCTTCCTGGGCCAACATTATTACTTTTATAGCTTTTTCTGTAAATCTTTCAAACATTTTTTTATTCTCTTTCTATAATACTAACAATGAATTTAATTTATAAGCTGTCCTAAACATACAGGGATTACCTTAGACCATATAGACCACAAAATCAGATTTTTTAATCGCTCGTATAGACGTGGATACAATAGAGCTATTATCTATCATATGTAACTTAATGGTATAAAGCGATATTCTGTTCTTTTGTTTTTTGTCTATAGGCTTGGATTAATGCTGTAGCTGGTATTTCTATTACAACTTTTTCAACTTCATTGAATCCGCCAAGCTTAGCAAGTTTTCCCTTTATCTTTACACTTCCAACTAAAGAAATTTTTCCATTGCTTACTTCACCTTTTAATGGTCCAGAAAAATCTATCTTGCCAGGTATTAAACCTTTTGGATCACCAATACCAGAGACTTTTACATTTATGTAATCTAGATTTCTAAAAAGTCCATCAATATCAGTAGTAAGATCAACATCACACTGTCCTGTCATACCAATACCAATAGCTGAACCTTTTATTTTATTTCCATCAATGGATAAATCAACTTCACCACTACCCACTAACTTATCTGAAATGTTAAATGTATATGGTAGCTTTTCTTCAAAATTTATATCTAATTTGGATTCAGCATAAGCATTTTGCTTTGTCGTCTTAATTCTTTTAGCTATCTTTATATTTTTATCAATGGCTTTATCAACGGCTTTCATACTAAGAGGAGATACAAAAACCATAACCAATAATGTTATTGAGACACAAGCCTTATCAAAAATATTGAATTGTTTCTTTCTTGATTTCATAGTTTTAATTTCAAGAGATTATGTATTTATATTTTTTAAATACCTTACTATTAAAGCATATCTATAATCCATTAAGAACCCTCCAAAAGAAGGAGTTGTGAGGGTTTGACGGGAATTATAGAGTTTTGTTTCTTGCCTTGGGTATATTATCATGACATTTTAACCTTATCTTAAAATTTAAAATTAAGGTTAAACTTTATATGAAAATATTTTGTTTTGGAGAAAAAAAAATGTCTAACAGTTGCAAAGAATCATTAATGTCAATGTACCAATCTTTTAAGCCAGAAACAGTAGGTGGTTTAAAAGCTATTTATGCTTTCGATATTTCAGGTCCTACAGGGGGAAAATGGACTCTTGTTATTGAAGATGGCAAATGTGAATTAAAAGAAGGAACGGATCCTAATCCATCAGTAACTATTTCAATTTCTGATCAAGACTGGTTATCAATTCAAAGCGGGAAATTGAATAGTCAAATGGCTTTCATGATGGGAAAACTTAGAGTAGCAGGAGATATGGGCCTAGCTATGAAATTACAAACAATGTTTCCTGGACAAGCTTAAATACGTTAATCGTGCAGCGCTGATCGTGAATCGTACTTAGGTACAAGGTACCACTTCTATTTATATTTTCTTTATAATCTTATTGGTTTTTAACCTCTAATATTTCATTTTCACTTAATCAAGATTAAGAGATTGACACTTGGGATTTTAATTGTGCAAGATTGAATTGGAGGTGTTAGTTTGGCGTAATTTTAACGAATTCAATTATTTAAGAACATTTATAAAAAATCGATATGAGTTTAATTTCTGTAGGCCTTAATTTAGCCAAAGGAATAATACCAACTGCTATTGCAGATGGTGTTGGCAGTGCCACTGGTAAAGCACTCATAGCTCCACTTGAAAATAAAAGTGAAAGTCCAGCAGAGATGATGAGAAGGAGCATGATTGATGAGGGTCCAGAGACTGCCTGGAAAGCAATACTAGGAAGAGTTTGCGTAGAAGTGTCAAAGTCAATAACTCCATGGGTACCAGAACAAATAGTAATCATTCCAACTCAACTTGTTGGTTCATTAATACATTGGGCTTCATCTTCACACAGTTCAGTAAATCGTGAAGCAATATCAGGTAGAGAGAAAAAAGAAAAAGGAATGGTAGCTTGGCTACATGGACATGGAATAAAAAAACCAATTGAATACTTAACTCATTTAGCAGGAATGGATAAAGAAAGTGGAGAAGTAAATTACTGGAAATTTCTTTTAACTCAAGCTGGTATCTTAGGAGCTTGTGGGTTTGCACTTAGAAATCAAGAAGGGGAAAATATCCCTGGAATAAATGTTAGTGAAGACGATTCTATGTCCACCACTATTTTTAAAACTCTTGGATATACAGCAGTTGAACAAAGCACTCAATTAATTTCTCAAGGAATGAGATATTACATCGATTATGCGACAGATCATCCTGATCAACCTGCCGAATTTAGAGAACATAAAATGGCAAAAGTAGTTGCAAACGTAGTCAATGAAAGATCTATACCAGGCAATATACCATCATCAATATGTGAGTGTTTGTCTACCTTATGGTTAGGGAAATATTTAACAAAGCCTGTAGCAGCGTCACTAGTTGAGATTCCGACTAAAGCATTTGAGAGATTTGCAACATTTAAGCTCAGAAGATCTACAAAGCATACAGTAGATGATGAAGGAAACAGAATTGCAAACTATAGAACAAACGATACCATTGATAATGTTTTATATGGCTGTGACAAAGTATTTGGTGGCATTAGAACTTTTATTATAGATAAAGTAGTAGCAAGACTATTCTTACCTGATGGAGCAAAAATAGATGAGTTCGCTAGTGAACTTAGAGCATCTTTTAATGTCAATATAGAAAATTTAAAATTAAGTAGAGATAGTAAAAAAGATAGTGAGACTACCACTTCAAAGAATTAAAATCTTCAATGTCTACTGATGAGCTGTTTCTATAAATTGCAAGGATAATAGCAAGAGCAATTGCAGCTTCTGCTGCTGCTATTGCCATAACAAAAAGAGCAAAGACCTGTCCTCTAACTTCAAGAGGATCTATATAAGATGAAAATGCCACCAAGTTAATATTTACTGCATTTAATAAAATTTCTATAGACATGAGTATTCTAATTACATTTCTAGATGTAGTTAAACCATAAATTCCTATACTAAATAAAGCTGTTGAAAGCAAAATATAGCGCTCAAGACCAGATTGAAGATTTAATGCTGTAAATAAAAAGTATCCTAGAAGCAAGACTACTACTAAACTTTTTTTTGCTGTATTGATTTTATCCATTAATTTTGTCTTTCTTTGCAATAACCACTGCACCAATTAAAGCCACAAGTAAAAGAACTGAAATCAATTCAAAAGGCAGTGCATATGAACCAAGCAATTTCAAACCAATAATTTCAGTGTTCTTTGGACAAGTTATAAGTTCAGTATCGGGAGTAGACCATTTACCACCAGTAAGTGCAGTGGAAAGAACAGCAAAAAGTGCAATAGATATAGCTGCACAGGTTATGCTCTTTGCTTCATCACTAGGGAAAGCAGGGAAATCATATTTTTGACTAGTAAGCATGAGAGCAAAAACTATAACTAGAGTAATACCTACAGCATAAATCAATATTTGTGAGGCTCCAACAAAAGGAGCTTTCAGGGCAAAATAATTTGCTGCAATAGTACCAAAGCATAGGACAAGAAGAAGTCCAGCTCTAACTAAGTTCTTTTCTATAAGCACTCCAATTGCAGTAATTATAGATATAACACTTAAAACAAAGAATATTGGATCTTGAAAAAATACTTCAATAGCTGATTCCATTATTTTATTTCCTCAACTGGTTTAGCAGCAGCGACTACAGCTGGCTTTACTGGTTTCGGTTTTGGTTTTGGCATTTGCTTGAAATCAAAATAAAATCTGGATTGGTCCTGAGTAAGAGTAAGCCTATCTATGTCATAGATTAAATCTTCTCTGGAGTACTCACTCATTTCAAAATCTACTGTATTTATAATACAGTTTGTCGGACAAACTTCAGTACACAAACCACAAAACATGCAAAGACCATGATCTAAAACAAACTCTTTAATCGTTCCTTTTTTCTCAGGATCTGGAATGACTGTTATGCAATTATCAGGGCAGATTCTCTCACATTGTTTACATGCAATGCAAAGATGTTCTGCTGTATCAGGATTAACAGTTAAAGCAAGTCTATGACGTGTAGTTGGATAAAGCTCAGGAGTTACATCTGGATACGATGAAGTAATTGGACTTCTAAATGCATGCTTTAAAACAGTAAACATACCATTGCCAATATTATATAAGCCTTCAACTGTTTTTACTACTATGTTTTTTTCTTTCATATTTTTAAACTTTCACACTCGACAATACTGCTGCTATAAAAATATTTATTAATGAGAGGGGAATTAAAAACTTCCAGCTAAATTTCATAAGCTGGTCATAGCGCAATCTAGGTAATGTAGCTCTAACCCATACTGATACAAAAATAAGCCCATATGCCTTAATCATAAGAACAGTAGAAGGCAATAACCAACTAATATCACCCAATTTAAAAGCAGCCAGGTTTTCTAATATTGTTTTTTCAACTTCAAAAGATGTAGGTAAATGTCCACCACCTAAAAATACAATGGAGGCTAAACAACAAATAATAAACAATGCTGTGTACTCTGCAAGGAAGAACAATGCAAATTTCATCCCAGTAAACTCTGTATTGTAGCCAGATACAAGTTCACTTTCAGCTTCAGGCAAATCAAAAGGAATTCTGTTTACCTCTGCACAAGCAGAAATTAAATAAATAGAAAATAACATTAAAGCCATTCCTAATAAAGCTAAGCCATACAAACCAATTAAACTGCTTTTTCCAAGAGGGAAGAGATTTAAAAGCAAAGGCATGTTTCCAAATGCAAATATATTCCAACTAAATAATCCACCAATTTGATTGTCTGCAATTTCCCTTAGATTGATGGAACCAGTAAGAACAATAATACTAACTACAGTTAGAACCATAGGAATTTCATAGCTAATTGCCTGAGCAGCACTTCTTAAGCCACCAATTAATGAATATTTATTATTACTAGCATATCCACCTAAAACTAAACCTAAAACTGGAATAGAAGTAATAGCTGTGACAAAAAGAATTCCTATAGACAAGTCACATAATGCAAATGGTCCAAAGTTATCCGTAGCACAGGACAAAATAGGAATAAAAGATATAACAGTAGGACCAAAAAATATTACTGGCGCTAAATTAAATAAAAGAAGATCAGCACCTTTGGGAGTTATATCTTCTTTAAATAAAAGCTTAACTGCATCTGCAACTGTTTGTAAAAAACCATTAGGACCTACTCTATTTGGTCCTAACCTAACAGTAAATAAAGCTAAAACTTTTCTTTCATTCAATACAAGAAATGTAGCATTAGCAGGAATTAAAACCATAATTGCCATAAGTGGTGCGAGGTTTCTGACCAACTCAGCAATTGAATCTAAATTATATAGCTCAAGTAATTCAGGAATAAACTTTACAAAGAGTAATGTGACTGTAGATGTAGCACCATAAATAATGCCAAACCAAAAAGCAGCAACGATAATAAATTGAAAAATACCAACAAGAGGTGAAGGCCTATAAACTTTATGAGGTCTAAACTTGTCTAATAGATTTAAGAATGAAACTGCCACATAGAAATCTTAACCTACTCATAGCTTTTTGTGCTTTTTCGTGTAGAATAAATACAGTTTACTTTCACTGAATAACAAACAGTATTATATAGACAAAAGTAATATCTAAATTAAAGAATGCGAATATATGAGTAATTTTAATTCCTACCAACACAATAGAAATAGAAATCCACAATCTCAAAGACCTAATTTTAGAGTTTCCGTAATCATAATTAATGAAAAAGAAGAAATACTTTTAGTACAACATAAAAAAGCAAATAGGCTTTACTGGGTCTTACCAGGCGGAAGAATAGAATATGGGGAAGATTTTGCTGAATGTGCAATTCGTGAATTAAAAGAAGAAACAAATCTAGACATTGAATTCGGTAAAGTTGTATATCTATCTGAAGCTATAGCACCAGATAGAAGCAGGCATATTATAAATATTTACGCCACAGGAAAAGTTTTAGGCGGAGAAATGAAAATAGGTGACGAACCTATGCTAAATGATGTTAAGTACTTACCTATAACTGAATTAGAAAAAACGACTCTTTACCCACCTGTAGCACATGAGCTTATAAAAGCATATAAAGAAAATTTTGAAACCCTTAGATATCTGGGAAATCTTTGGGTGTAGAGACGTCCCGGCGGGGCGTCTTTACTATGTTTTTTTAGCAGCAGGTGAAGGAGAAGGTTTTACATCTGGTGTTTTTGCAGCAGGAGATGGTGATGGAGCATTTGCAGCATAGGGGTCTATTACAGTAAATCTTTTTTTAGCTGATATTAAAGGCAACTTTTTCCCAAAATCTGATTTTAATTCGACAAGCCAATCTGATCCTACTGGCAAATATTGGGGAAGAGTGATTGGATATTCTACTTTTGATTCTCTAAGTATAACGACATCTTCAATGACAATATCTCTTTCTACTTCTTTTATCTTATCCTTAAGTTTTTCATTAGCGGCAGATTCGGAAGGAGTTAACATAAGAGATATTTTTCCCCTTGTATGATTGTTTCCAGCATTATGAAGGTGAGGAAGAATGACTACCTGACTTAATCCTTTTTCTGAAGATTTATTAGATTCTACAGTTAGATTATCCAAAGAAACATTTAGCTTTTCTTGTCCTATAGAGACATAAACAACTACTGCAATAATAGAGTTTTGTTTAATAAGAACTGTTCTTAATCCTTTTGGTGGTTTTTCAATACTTTCTTCTTTCACAAAAATTCCTAGGGTATGCTCTCCATCTGCTGGTAAATCAGCAGGAATTGTTAAGGTGAATCTTACTTTTCTAGTTGCTCCAGGAGGAAGAACAAGCTGGGCAGGAGTGACTTTTACCCAATCCGCAGCAGAATAAGATTTATCGTATGAATCCATAGCAAAAGATTTTATAATAAAATTATTTCTATTATCGAGTCCCCAGTCATCAATAAAGATTTTTAATCTTTTCTGAGATATTTGACTTTCATTTAATACTGTAAAACTTAAGGTGTATTCTTTCCCTCTCTCTGCCTTTACTTCAAACCTGACAGGATTAACAGTCCAAGCAAAAGAACACAAATTTGAGGTAAGTAAAATCAACAATACTGTAGATGTGAATATTTTAAAGAATTTATTTTTCATAGTTTATTAACCAAATTCTAAATTTACCTAACATTTCTTAAATATGGGGGAAATCATAATTTTCTTTAAGCTTAAAAAGATAAACATAATAGGCTAATTGCTTAAGGTGTAAGTAATCATACCTGTATAAGAACCAGAATTAAAAATAAGATCCTGTGGGGTTGATAAAGTAACATCTAAAGTCCAGTATCTAGCTAATCCCATTGCATTTGTACAACTTGTAAAAGATCTATTATTTCCAGTTACGATTACAGTACCGCCTCCTGTACTAATACTATTTAATGTAGTGGCACCATTAAATGGTGCTGTTAAAGTAGCGGTTCCAGTAGGAGGTCCTACTGGCGTAATAGTAGCTGACCAGCCTACATCTGTATCTAAAATATTTTCTCCTACTGGTCCACTTCCACTTGTCCTTGAAATAGCTGAACGTAATCCTGTTAGTTTCCAGGCATTTGTGTCACTCGTTCTAAGCCTTATAGTATGCATATTGGTCAAAGCACTAGAACCTATAGCTGGAGCTAAAGTAAAAGTATGAGTAAAAGAAGGATTTGTCACATCAGAGGTATTCGTAATACTATAGCACTGAGCTAGAGATTGATTTCCACTAAAGATGGAAAAAGATAAAAGTAGTAAAAGTATTTGTAAATTCATTTTTTCTTCTTTCTATAAACTTACTAAAGTATAAGAAACTATAGCATTATATTTCTTTTTTCTATAAATAGGATTTGTACTTTCTAAAGCTAAGCCATTCTTTCCTACGAAATCCACATTAAAACTTAAACCATACCAATTATTTTTATTTCCTTTATCTCTTTGAAGAGAGGTTTTTGAACTGCCTTCTAAAACTACAAAGTCTGATTTTCTTGGAATATTACTCAATCGAACAGGTTCAGTAAATGGTGCAGCCAGCATAGCTGAATTTATATTTCCAGCACTTCCAGCCGAGGTTTTATAAGTCAACCTTATAAATTTAGGATTGATTTTTTTTGTTTGTTTTACAGAAACTTCTTGTAGATGTCCTATTAACTTCCATCTACTTTCATTACTTCTTACTCTTAATGTATAACTATTTGATAAATCGAAATTTGATTTTGATCTATCAATATTTATATTTTCTACAACTCTACTTCTTTCGTTAGAATCTACTTCAGTATTCTCATCAGTTATAATAAGTTTTCCATTTACCTGAATGCTTATAGGCATGACAGCACTATTAGAGTAGACTTCTTCTACTCCAAAAGTTAAGCTATATACAATCACAATAAGAACAACAGCAAAGTGTCTTATTGCTTTATACAGCAAAGACATGTTTTTAAAGTTAGGCTTTATAAGGTTTCCTTTCTAATTTAAATCAACTTCTCTAATCTATAATTTTACCTCCTAGTCTTCATATACCAAAACATTATGTAGGAGGAACATTAAGTTAATGATATCCCCATAGATTAATTAAAGGTTATCCATATGGGGTATACACCTAAAGAAAAGCCAACAATTAAGGTGAAGTAAGCGTATAAGTAAGGCTTATACTAGCAGTTCCAGGAGTAAAGAAAAAATCCTGCGGAATACTATAAGTAGTATCTATCTGAAGATAGTTATTTAAATTATTAGAGTCTCTAGTAGAAGAGGTTTTTGCTGAGCCTGATATTACAGTTTCACCACTAGTTACTAGATTTAAAGTTTTTGAAGCGTACTGAAGTGTGCCAGCTGATACATTTCCAGCACTTCCTGCCGTTTTAGAATGGGCTACAGTGATATCACTTTCAAGAATGCTAGTAGTACCAGCACTAAAAGCACCTTTTGTTACAGCAATCATCCACGATGCCTGATTTGATCTGATTCTAAGGATTTGACTAGCTGTGGCATCTGAAGCACCTACTGCAGGTGTGACAGTTAAAGATATAGGAGAAGTAGGATCTACTGCTTCTGTAGCACCATCTGAAATTATTAAAGTAGATGGAACTATAAAATTATCTGTTATTGTTGATGTTTGTGCAAAAGAGATATTAGAATTAGAAGTGTTAACTACTAAAATAAAAATTACTATAAACATGTACTTTAGCATTTTCATATAGTAAGTCTAACAAATAACTATTCTTTGTACTTTTGACATAAAAAAACCACCTAGACTAAAATAGTCCAGGTGGAAAAGTCGGTGTTAGGAATTTTATGTAGCACTTAGAACATAGGTAATCTCACCTGTTGCGGTTCCTGGTGTAAAGAAGAAGTCTTGATATACGGAAACAGTACTATCTACAGCAAAATAGTTAGTCAGGTTTGAACTATTACCTGATGCTGACATAGCTGTTTTTGCTGTACCTCCAACTATAGCAGTAGCTGCACCGGCACTTGTGCCAAGATTATTTAATGTAGTGCCTGCAAAAGTAACGGTTCCAGCACCAGAGTTACCTGTCGCTCCAGGTGTTCCTACAACATAAGCTAGCATAATATCTGTAGCAGCTAAATTACTGCCACCATTAGCAAATACAGCAGACTGATATGCAGCTAGCATCCAGCCAGTAGTATTAGCTCTTATTCTAATTTCATTTGTTGAAGTAGCATCTGAAGCACCGATAGCTGGAGTTACAGTTAAAGTAACTGGCAATGTACCATTTGCAGCATCAAGACTGTTAGAAATAGCTACAGCAGAACCTACTGTAATCATAATGGCAGAAACTGAATCTGCTGAGGCTTTTTGAGCTGTAAGTGGGGTAAATGCTACTAGCATTAACAACATGGGAACTAATAAAATAATTCTTTTCATAAACACCTCTTTCTAATATTTAATTTCCCTTAAATTTAGGCTACTAAACTAGGACTAACGATTGATTAAGGGATAACACAAAGTTATTTTATAGGTATACCTCTAAAATTCTTTCTCTTCAGTATTTCTGGCTTTATATTTTATTTTCAAGATAATATTTTCTGTTTTTTGTTTTGCTCTTATACTTACATATACATCTTCATTCACTACTTCTAGATCTTCAGTTAGAAAATCTGAGTCTACAAGTACTTTATATTTTCCAGGTGCCACATCTGACAATTCAAATGATCCATCATCTTCAGTAAGTGCTTCATAGTCAGTACCTTCAAGATAAACTCTAATTCCAGGAATAGAATCATAGTTAATAGATCCTACAGAAGGATTTTCTCCTATTAAATTAATTTTTCCATTTGCAGATCCGTAATGAGATAAAACAAAATCATAAACAGTATCTTTACCATTTTCTACCTGAACATCAATACTCTCATTAGATAATGCTGCAAGATAAGCAGGAATGTCAGAAAAATCTATATTTATTTTATGAACACCCTTACTAACCCTAGGAATTTCATAATATCCATTTTTATCAGTTTGATATTCCTGACCATGAAAATAAATCCTAATATTGGGGACTCCTTTACCTAAAGTTGAAGGATTAATATTAGTTCCAGGTTTTGCCACTAAAACATCTTCTCTTACATATACTCTCCCTCTAATTTTCCCAAAACCACTTAAAGATTGTACTGCTGGAACTCCAGAAGTCTGATCACCTATAAAGTTATATCTAACTAAAGCGAAAATTCTTGTAAAGAAATCACTCTTATCATAAACAAGATTAATTGACATTTTTTTACTAGCTAAATATCTTAGGTTTATATTATATTGAGGACTTATATCTTTATCTTTTGGTCTCAAGAAACCTAGTTGAGCTTGAATGTCAAATTTTCTTATAGGACCTGCTCTAAGTCCCCAGTTTAGCTGGCTAAAACTATCACTAAATTGAGAAAAATTTAATAGCGCTAATCTTGGACTGATGGTTCTGTATACATTAAAGTCATATGATTTAAAGGTATCAGAAGAGTTACCATCAAGAAGTGGGGTCATAATATTGGATTCATTATTTAGTTTTATTTGATTATAATTTGCTGAAAAATTTGTTTTTTTCCAATTTTGAATAAGTCCTAATCTAAATGAAGAAGTTGTTCTTCTTTCTAAAAGTTCATCAAGAGTAATTGCACCAGGATTATTTGCAAATTTTGTATTTGAGAATAAGAAAAAAGATCTGTCTGGATTTATCTGAGAAAGGTTTTTGGAGTAGTTTAAAGATAAAGACGGACCATTTTTTATAGGTGTTATCGTTCCAAAAGCATTTATTACTTTATACTTATCTGGCTTATCTGCATCTAACCTAATCCTCCCTATACTTTCTGAAGCACCAAAGTTAACCTTCTTAAATGAGAAATTCGCTCCTCCTGTTATTTCATTCCTATCATTATAAAAAAGATTACTTGAAACTGGATAAAAACCAGGTCCGTAGTAAGCAGTTTTTCCATATATATTGAACCACTTTGTCGGTTTAACTCTTATTAAAATATCTCCACCAAAGCCACTCTTTTTATCTTGTACAAGTATAGATTTTGGTTTCTTATCAGTTTCACCAGTATCTGCATCTACCTTTTGTTCCACAGGAACATATCTTTTATCATCAGCAAAAGACAATGATAGGTTTGATTCTCCTTCTACAATTTTTCCGGTTTTTACAACTTTAGCTGTAGTTATGCCTCCTGACTGCTTTGCATTTAAAAAAGTATTATTAATAGTATCTTTGAAAAGTGCTTCACCAAAAGAAAACTGCCATTTGTTCTTTGAAGAACTGGACCATTCAAGTATCTGCAAGGCTCTTCCAAATCTAAAAAATGATTCAACGTCCCCATTAATTTTGTTGTTAGATGGAAGAAACCCTATTCCTGAAATCGTTCTGCTATCTTTTAAGCCTCCTCCTGTTTGTAGGCTTACTCCTCGAAGAAGTACACCAGATAAAAACTGGGAATTAATGGTACCCAGTGTCATATCACCCAAAGTGAATTGAAACGGTGACCCATTTTTAAAGTAGCTAACATTTGCAGTATCAGTTAGGAAAAAATCACCCCCAGTTCCACCTTTTAGAACAAAATTGGATGTTACAGATACATCATCGTTATGTCCTCCGCTATTTACCTCCAGCCTTCTTCTATATAAATCTGATACGGGACTACCCTCAATAGATGTAGTTGCATTTAAATAGTCTTTAGAAATCTTAGTAAGTCCTTTTTTAACCTGAGGCTGAATGGTTCCTTGAGTTTCAGAAAGTGAACTAATAACACTTTTAAAAATATAATTGCCATCTTCATCAATTCGAAGCGAGAGGTTGTGTAGTAGTGCAATGGCATTAGCTGGCACTAACTGGACTTCTGTACCCAAAATAATATGCTCATAACCTAGCAATGTCATAAATGGACTATTATTTAAATTTATAATCCCACTATTTACATCAAGTTGCACAATTGCTCTATCTCTGAATCTTGTCACTGTTATTGTTTTCGTAGTAAGATTTACTTCTACTTTATCCTGAATAACCTGAGCAATTTCTTCTAATGGGAAAAGCCAGGCAGTGCCATCGAATTGAGGATATCTCTTAAAGATTACTTTTCTATCATTAATAATGACATCAGGTGGAGAAAGTTTTTGTTTGTCCTGAAGATCTTCAACTGGTAGGTCTTTTCTCTCTTCATAAACAGAAGTAGGCTTAGATAATCCAAATGGTACACCTATAACTTCTTTTTCAGACTCAGCACTATTAACTTTCTTCTCTCCCTCAACTTTATTTACATTGTTTTCATATCCTGACTCAGGATCCTTTTCTACATTTTGTACAGCAGGAGCAGGAACTGAGGTTGGATTAACAACGTCATTTCCTAAAACAGGCAATAAGAAGGTTAAGAAGGTATTGGCCGACAAAAGCAATACCAGCAAGAAGTATCTCAAATTTGAAAAATACCTCACTGTCGTGAATTTCCTAATTGTTAAAAAGCAATCCCGCAGGCGAATGCACGTGCATTCGCATTCAAAGATTGCTGGTCCCATTCTAGAAGTTTAAAATTAAGTTTTCACTAATATAGGCTTGTTATCTAAATCAATTTCAAAAAGTTTTTATTATCAAAAACTATTATTTGAAAGAGTTAAAAATAATAACTTGAGTTATCTTACGTTGACAAATGATATTTTTTCACTATGAAAATTTGTATAAATTTTTTATTGAAAGATTTATTTAATCTTTAATTTGAAAGCAAAGGATAATCAGTAAAGCTTGTGCCTGTTAAGCTATAGTTTTCTTTTGAAAACGGTTTTTTAATGCCATAGTGTATGCCTTCATATCCACCTTTAATTAAGCCTACCCCAGCACCGAGAGCACCATTAAGTAATCCACCAGTTAAAAATGCAGCTGCTCTTCCAGCAGGAATATCTGATCCACCAATTAGTTCAGCAGTATAATTTGTACCGAGTTTCTGTCCTCTACCAAATCCTCTAGCTAATCCAACAATAGGAGCAACTACTAATCCAGAAATGACTCCACCAGTTTTTTTTAATGCTCCTTTAGTAGAAGAGCAGGCACTTGCTGTTAATGTTGGAATTTGAAGAATAGAAATTACTGAAATTAAAATAATTATTTTTTTCATGTTTTTTTGCTTACCTCGCTTATAAGTAGACGCCTAAAATAAAAAAAGGTGGCTTTCACACCACCTTCTTTCTATTTTTTCAATTCTCAATTGTTAATTTTCAATTGCTAATTGGAGAAATTACTCTTCCCATTTAAATGGATCATAGTCAGTAAAACCTTTACCAGCTGCGCTGTAGTTTTCTGCTGACAATGGTTTGTCATAACCATACTTAAGTCCGTCATATGCGCCCATACCAACTCCTGATACAGCACCAGCAACAGCACCAACAACTCCACCAGTTAGGAAACCGATTATTTTATGAGGAACGCCATCTTTATTACCAAGAGCTTCAGCGGTAGCATCAGTTCCCCAAATCCAACCTTTTACAAAGCCTCTGGTTCCACCAATAACTGGTCCAGCAACTACTCCTGTAGTAATACCGGTTGTTTGTTTTACGATGCTTTCTGAACTTGCTTTAGCTTCCATTGTTGAAAACGAAAGCAAGAAGCTCGATGTTAGAACTAACGATAAAAGTTTCTTATTCATGTTTTACTCCTTTTAAAGACGACGACTAATACCTATTAGGTGTCTTTTACAGAAAATAGTATAGCACCATGAAAATTAAATCCAACCCTCTATAAAGAGGGATTTATGAAAATTGTTCTGAAATTTAACTAAAGATTTTGAAATTGTTGGGAACTTTCATCAATGCTAGAATTATTCACATGGTAAAAAAGATTATATTAGCTTCATTACGTGGTTTTTGTGCAGGTGTCATAAGAGCAATTGACATAGTAAATATAGCTCTTGAAAAGCTTGGTGAACCAATCTACGTAAGGCATGAAATTGTACATAATGAACATGTAAAAAAAGATTTTGAATCACGCGGAGTTATTTTTGTAGATGAACTTAGTGAAGTGCCTGATGGAAATTGTGTAATTTTATCTGCTCATGGTTCAGAAGTAAGAGTTTATGAAGAAGTAAAAAAAAGAAACATTGCAATAATAGATGCTACTTGTCCACTTGTAATTAAAGTACACCTTGAAATGATAAATGCATGGAAAAAAGGATATAAAATAATATACATAGGTCACAAAGATCATCAAGAAGTAATAGGTGCCATGAGCAACCTTCCTAATGATTCATGTTTTTTAGCTGGCTCAGTTAAAGACGTAGAAAATCTTCCTAACAATATTGGTAAAGTTTTTATAGCTACTCAAACTACACTTTCAGTAGATGATACAAAAGAAATTATCGAATCTATTAAAAATAGATTTCAAGATGTTTTACTGCCCGGGGCACAAGATATTTGTTACGCTACACAAAACAGACAAGATGCAGTAAAAGAACTCGCCAAGGTAGCTGACTATATTCTTATTATAGGTTCAAAAAACTCTTCAAATTCAAATAGGCTGGTAGAAGTAGCAAAATTAGCAGGCACAGATTCAGAACTAGTTCCAGATCCTTACACATATGAAGTTTCGGAAAAACTAAAAGGAAAAGTTATAGGAGTAAGTTCTGGAGCCTCAGCACCAGAAGATCTTATAGAAGAACTACTTAAAAAATTAAATGCCCCTGTTGAAGTACTAAAACTTAAAGAAGAAAATGTAAGCTTCAAATTACCTGATATGGAAAATTTGAAAAGACCCTCACTCATGGGGTAATTAGCTGAATTGGTAATGAAATGGTTAACTGTCAAGTGTTCAAAATGAATTTTATTTTAAGTTTCAACCCGTAAATAGATATAAATTGTTTCAATATTTACACCTTATATAAGCATGGATATAACAAATCCTCAAAATGTTTTTTAATAAAGAGAGATTTTATGGTTGATAAACTTACAGTAAAAGCTATACCAAGACCTGGTTCTACGGCCAAAACCAGTAATAAAGATATTAAAGTTCTTGTGCCAAGAACCGATTCATCTAAAGACAAAGGAGATAGCTTTACTTCTACCTCTACTATTAAAAATGTAAAGGTTCTCCTTCCTAATGATTTAAATACTTACAATAAAACCATTACATTTGAAGTTGAAAAAGGACATAAACCAAAAATTATATATAGTGGTGCAAATGAAACTCAAAGCATTGATAAAGAAAGTTTTAAAGCGTCAAATTTTGAGACTGAAGCTATTACACTTAAAAAACTACCTAATCCAGATCCAAAGTCTAAAAATGACATTTACAGCGTTTCGGTAAAAAAAGGGTGGAATGTCAATTTTGATATTGATGGTACAACAATTAATTATGACGCTCCATTAACAGAAGGTAGTCCTTCGTTAGATATAACTCCAAAAGATTTAAAAGTATTAGCCTCTACTGAAGCTGGCTTTTCTAGAATTATCACTTTCAACACTAATGAAAAAGAGATTCCACACATAATTGTAAGTGGAAGAAAAGAAAAAATAACTTTTTCAAATAAAGGAATTGATTTGAGTGCAGGAGATTCATATGATGACGAATCCCTATCAGTGACAAAAGTTAAAAGACAAGGAAAGAATGAATACACCATTAAAGTAAAAGATGGTTGGTTAACCAGCTTTCACTTAGGTAAGATTCCTGTTAACTACAATGCCCCTCTTACAACACCATCAGCTCCTTCACTAACATCAATACCAAAAGTAAGTGGTGAGAATGTTTTATTGTATGAGAATAGTGGAAAATCTAAATATCCAAAATCACATAGTGTTTTTGCTAACAATGTTCAGGAAAGCAACTCCACAAGTATCCCTGATCCTCCCACTTCATTGGGAGCAGAAAATTATAAAAAATGTATTAAGGAATATGATGAAGACTACAGAAAAATCCCTTATGGAAGTTTTCATATAAAAGAACTAGCATATGAACTCTGTAAAAATAAAGGTAATATCTCTATTGAACAAGCTTTGGCTAGTATAAGTAAAGAATATTCTAATGATCCATATAGTCATAAACCTGTTTACAGACTAAGTGAAGAATCAACTCACAAAGATAATTCAAAAGATTTTGAGGTTTTAGTTTTAACAGCAAATAATTATGATGAGCGCTTTAATTTTGATGCTGAAGTATTAGAATGTGCTATTACCAAGTCATATGGGGATCGTTGTAAACAATTTAAAATTGTAAGATCTCCTAATGAAAAAGAGTTTATTGATGCCATAAAAGAAAGAGCGAAAAGTGCAAAAGCAAACAAAAGGAAACTATACATAATGTATAGAGGACATGGCGATTGGGGTAGCCACCAAGAGGGAGTTACAGAAGAAAATAAAACTAAACAAGGTAGTAGATCTTACGAGTTTGGATTTGGCGGCTTTACATTCAGCGAAGAGAAATACAAAGAGATTTGCAATGAAGAGTTGAAAGATGTAGAAACAATTCATTATATTAATTCTTGTCATCCTGGTGCAGCAGTAACAGCGACAGAGAGTGAAAAGCAAAAAGAAATGTTTAACTGTGTTGCTTAACTTTGCCTACATAAGCATTGACATCAAATTTTGATTTGCATCCATTGTAATTCATGTATCTTACTTTTCCAAAAATTTCTCTCTCGCCCCAAGCTCTATCATGAACTCCACCTATAGACCATGCAATTCCTGTATAACCATTAGGATCTCTGCCATCCAACTCATATTTATCATTTAAATAAATGGCTATTTGAATAGCTTCTTCAGGAGATTTTGTCCATTCTAAGATCTTCTTAGCCCAATACATTCTCATATAACCATGCATTTTACCTTTTGTGACCATTTCAATCTGGGCTGCATTCCAAAGATCATCATGCGTTTTAGCTAATTCAAATTCTTCTTTAGTATAAGTATATTCACGGGGATCTTCTCTATGGATATTTAAAGTCTCTTTTGCCCAAGATGGAAACCCTTCAAAATTATCATAGTTTTTATTGTAGAAACAAAAATTATCTGAGAGCTCTTTTCTAACTATCAATTCTTCAAGAAAAGACTCCTGAGATTTAACGAGCTTATCCATTTTATTAACTTCTAAAGCAATTCTCTGGGAAGAAATCATTCCATAATGCAAGTAAGGAGAAATATTTGATATAGCTGAAAGTGATGGATCATTTCTTTCCTCTGCAAAGTTTGAAAATCTATGTTCTAAGAATTCTTTCATAACTTTCTTAGCTTCACTTTCCCCACCCTTAATCCAAGTTATTTCTTTTACAGACCTATCAACATCTGCAGACTTTAAAACATTGTCCCAGTCAATCTTTTCAACTTCTTCATTAAATTTATAGATTTGAGGATTTAGCTTCGGGAAAACTTCTAAATAGTCAGGGAGAAGCTTATTTATTTTAGGTCTTAGAGTATAAGCACCAAACTCTTGCTTAGAAGAAGCCACCATACATGGAACAATGTTATGCGAGTCTACTTCAAACAATGGAATTTTAATTCCTTTAATTAGATTATTGATCCAGTTTCTTGAAATTTTCAGAGGGTAAAAATCTGTGACAAGAGCTCCAACTTTATATTTTTTTATGAGCTTTATTATTTCTTCTTCTGTATTTTTTCCATCGACAAGAAAGAAAGGTATATTTTTTTCATTCAAGCTGGCTTCAATTTCTTTCAACCCCTGAACCTTAAACATAAGCTGTCTAAACCCACCACCAAGAAATGAACAATCTAAATTATAAGCGACTAAAACTGGAACTCTATTTTCATGAGCCATTTTTATAGCTAAAATTAATGACCAATTATCATTTACTCTTATTTCTCTATTCATCCAATATAAAATTGGACCGGGCGAATAATTAAAGAAATTTAATTTTTTTACTCTTTTTTGATTCATACAACTTCCAAGAACTTTTTCACATCTTCTATAACTTCTCCAGGATGACTAGAAGGATTTACAAAACCATATGCTTTTCTAACAACTCCTTTGGGACTAATTAAATATGAGATTCTCCATGTAAGAAATAAAAAATTAGCCTTATAAGCTTTAATAGTTTCCATTTTAGGATCAGCCAGTAAAGGAAAAGAAAGCTTATGTTTCTCTGCAAACTTTTTATGACTTTCTTGAGAATCATTATTTATACCAACAACATTTATATGCATCTCTTTAAAATCAGCAAGAGCATCTCTTATGAAGCAGGCTTCAGCAGTACAATTAGGGGTAAAATCTTTCGGGTAAAAATAAATCAATACCCAATTCCCCTTATAATCTGCCAATGAGTGCATTCTACCTTCTTGGTCAATAAGATTAAAATCAGGAGCGAAGCTGTTTTCTTTTAACATTAGGCTGTTCTTTTTTCTATGTAGTCTATAAGTTCAGACCACTTTGATTTATATGTAATAGGAATTTTAGCACTGGAAAGTGATTTTCTTGCTGAATTAAAATAGGCTTCAACTGTCTTCACTCCATTATCGATAGCGCCAGAATCATAAAATAGACCTACAATTTTTTGTCTATTTCCATTTAATAGAGCCACGGGAGTACCAAAAACTTTACTCAATTCTTTCTTTTGTTTTTCAGTACCAAAGTCAAAAATATATTGTGTGAAAAAGTTATGATTTCCTTCTTTTAAATCTGAAAGAACTGTTTTCTTTAGCTTTTTCGGATTTGCAATTATATCAAGCATATCATCCTGAATTTGAAATCCCATACCAAGACTCATTCCAAAATGTGCACAGAATTCTTTTAAAGAAGATTTACCTGAAGCCAAAGCAAGTCCAATTTCCATAGGTCTCACAAATGTATACATAGCTGTTTTCAACATCATTTTTTGATCAACCAATGAAGCTTTTACATTTTTCCTTGTGGTTATATCTACATCAATCATCTGTCCAACTACAACTTCATCTACCATCTTATTAAAAGCAACTCTTGCTTCATATAATTTTTTGGAATCAAAATCTGTACATAATCCTAAAATTTCATATGACCAAGCAAAAAGTAAATCACCAATAAGAATAGCCTGAGAATTTCCTACATGTTCTATGTTACAGATTCTTTTTTCATTTTGAAGCCTTTGACTAACATGCTTATGGAGAGTAGCTACTCCATGTCTTTCTAAACCACGATCAATAATGTCATCATGTACCAAGCAAAAATTGTGAAAAAGCTCAAGTCCAACAAAAAGCTTTATAACTTTTTCATCCTGCTTGCCACCAGCAGATTTATACATAAGATAAGCCACATATGGTCTTACTCTTTTTCCCGCTGATAAAACCAATTTTTTTGTATGTGCTATTAAAGATAAAATAAATGCATCTTTAGTATAGTCTTTATAATCAACAAGTTTTTTATCTAAAAACTTAATTAAATATGGATCAAATTTTTTCTTAAAATTAACTATATCCAATGTTTTGCTCCTGCTAACTGTTTATATTTTACTTAATATAGAAGATTTAGTGTTGATTTGAACGATAAACTATTTTCATGGAAGGAAATAAAACAAACATAATTTACTCTTATGAAAATTCTGTAAAATCTTCAATATCAGACGAACTCATTAACACGTATTTTTTAAGGCCTTTAGCTGGGAAATTGGTTCAAAGACTATTTTATACAAAAATAACTCCAAATCAACTTACCTTGACTGCAATATTTTTTGGTTTTCTAGCTGCTATTTTTTATTTAAATGATGAGAGTTACTCTAATTATTTAGGAGCTTTATTTATTTTTATAAGAAATATTCTTGATGGTGCCGACGGACAACTAGCCAGAGCAAAAAACCTTTTTACCCGCTCAGGCAGGTTTTTAGATTCAATTGGTGATTTTTTTGTAAATATAGCTATCTATTTAGCAATTAGTTTTTCTTTGTATAAAGCAAATCATGAACTGACTATTTCTCTTTTAGTAATTTTATGCCTATTTTTTACTACAATCAGGGCTTCTTACTATGTTTTTTATCACACCTCATATTTACACCTACAAAATTCTTATGAAACAAACAGGATAACTGAAGATATTACAAGTAAAGATTTGAAAGAAGATAAATTAACAATCTATCTACAAAAAATATTCCTATTTATTTACAGTTGGCAAGATAGGCTTATGATTAAAATTGATGATTGGTGTAAGGGCAAAAATAAGAATAGTGAGTTTGATTCAAAATGGTATTCAGATCATATTGGGTTAAGAATATCAAGCTTTTTAGGACTGGGTACAGAACTTACCATACTAATAATTTGCTCGATTTCAAATTCCTTAAGCATTTATATTTATATAAATCTCATTCTAATAAATGTAATATTTATATTGAGTATTTTTTACAGAAGATTTATTTTGAGAAAAAAAATAGTTCAGAAATAAACTTACCTATAGGCAAAAATTGGGGGTTTCTCAAGTGCTACTCTAAGGCGAGTCAATTTTCCTGCACGCCAAGGTCTTCCTCTATCATTAGTTCCATCCTCTCTATGATCAAATTCTTTTGTAGTTACTCCCAATCTCTCTCTTTCAGTCTCTACAATTAAAATCAATAAAGGCTCTTCATTAAGCAATGGATCAGGTGTATCCATATTAGTTACTACTGCTTCACTTTCTGCTTCAGGTGGGGCACCAACTTCTAGCACTATTTCTTTTTTACAGGTATATCCTAAAAGTTTTCCTATAGCTTCATAGTGTCTAGCTTCAACCCACCAATATCTTTTAGCTCCATTTTCACCTCTAAATATATAATAAACATTTTGTGTTTCTTCATCTTTAATAGGTATAAAAACTTCTTTAGAGTCACGTGGACTTCCAAATCTTTCTTTAATTGCTGCATTAAAGTTTTTATATCCCGCTATTGTTGTACCAGCTTCTACCCAAAACTCCTGAGCTTTTTCACCCCATAGGTAAATAGCATTTTCTGGTATTTCTAATGTAGAGTTTCTTAAATTTAAACCAAAATATATTGCTGCTTCTTTATGCTTACTTCTAGGCACAGTCCAAACTGTCCCACACTTTGTACACTTTTTTTCCATAGTAAAATCAGCATCTTTAGGTATGAATGTTTTTCCCATGTATTCTGAGGGCTCAGGCACACCCTTTGCTTTTATTTTTGTATTTGTTACATCATAGTCTCCAGAAAAAAAGCTTTCCACAGAAAAACCTGAACAGATTACATCATTATCAGTAACTTGAGGTAAATCATTTAATGTAGTCTCTAAATGTCTTTCTAAAATACCTCTTTCATCATCAGACAAACTTATTCCATTAGCCGGTAGTGCAGCCCATACTCTATTTCCACTTTTACTTCTAAGGTGAAGAACCATATTTGTATTTGGAATCTGAAAAGTTTCTACTTCTGATGTTTCTGGATCTGGAAGCTTATCTCTTAGAGTCTTTGCTCTATCACTACCATCTCCTTTAATAGTATTAGTAGTTAATGGATAAGCATGGGGTTCTAGTTTTACTGCTTTTTTTCTTAGCCCATAAGCTGTTTTTAATATTCTTAACTCTTCTTCAGAAAGCTTAGTCCCATTAGCTGGTAGAACTCTCCAAATAGCATTCGTTTTAAAATCCTCATCCCTAAATAAAAGTAAACGATCTTCAAGTAAAACTACTTCCCCCCTTTCAAATTCGTTAGGATCAGGGGTAGAAGAATTTATATCGCCTAAATATTCTGCACCATTATCAAAAAAAGTTTTTAATGACCTTGGAGATCCCAAACAAATACAACGTTCTACACCAGGATTTCTACTTAAATCAGTCCTATTTAATGTAGCAATTAATGGAGAATAATCTACAGTAATTGATGATGAAGTAATTGAGGATAAAGTATTTGCAGAGTTAATAGTATATCCATCCTGTTCATGGATAATAGCACCAGCAATAAAAATATTTTTTCCAGGAGTTGAGGAATTTCTATTGTGGGTTAGAGATCTTGGAGTAGTGATTGTTCGTAATTGCATTATTTGAGGTTAAAATAACTAATAAAACACAGTTTACTATGATGCTTTAATTTATTAAAAACACATTAATTCTTAATTTTATTTTAACGATGGGTTTAGCTTTTTTAACTCTTGACCTTTATAATGTATATATGAACTCAAGTTTAATCAAAAAATCCCATTTATCTCTTATTTCTGTCCTCGTATTTTTATTAATTTTTCTAAGCACTTCACTAACAATTTCTGTATACGCACAGGAAAGTGCAAAAAAGGAAGAGTCCGTTGATAAAAATCCTAAATATATTTCTGAAAGTGTAAGAGCAAGGCTATCAGAAGCCAGAAAATGTGTGAAAGAAAATCCAGGCAATTCCTGGAATGAATGTAGATATAGCTGTGTAGATATTTGCAATGAAATAGAAGATACTTACAGTCGTGGTCTTTGCAATGGTGTTTTAGTACAAATATGTTGTGGACAATTTCCTAATGGATGTAAGTAAGAGCTTACTCTTTATCGCTTTTTTTATTGCTAAATGGTCCGCCAAACAGGCCTGCAACTGTACCTGATACTGCACCTATTGGGGCTCCAATTATAAATCCAACAAGACCTTCCAATACTCCATCTTCATCACCTAAAGCACCAGCAACAGCTCTAGTTCCTAAAGCTGCACCTCTTACAAAACCAAATGGAGCTGAAATAATAGGAAAATGTGGATCAGAAGCACCATTTATATCATCTTCTGACAATTCAGCACTAGCAGACAATCCATTAGATAAAAATAACACTGAAAGAAAAATAGCAAATAATTTTTTCATATAACCCCTCTTTTACTGTAAAAAAGTATACTCTCAAAGAAGTGAAAGACAGAATTAAGAATTAATAATAAAAAAATCGTTTTATAATTTACATATGAAAAATCTTCGTTTTATTACATTATTCACTACATTGCTATTATCATTTTTTTTATTAGAAACAAATGCACAAACAACTAGCCATTCTCCTACTAATAAAATAAACATTTCTAAATTTAATGGTATATGGTCAGGCTTTATTGCCACATATCCTGAAGGAAATAAAAGTACAGAAATCTGCATAGAATGTAACAGTATCCCTCAATGCAAAAATAATCAGATCCTTATTCAAAGAACTTGTACAAAATGTGCTTATTGTGTAGATAAAAGCAACGATGATATTTTGAATTTTGTTACAGGCTTTTTAGGTGATGTTTTTGGAAATATTGCTTCTACACTTGGTATTAATTTACAATCACCATCACCATCGCCATCTCCTTCGCCTTCAGGTGCTTCACCTGAACCATCAAATACAGTAAGTCCACCTGCAAAACATCTTTCACCTAGTGGAACCATTTCACTAAATTTAACTGTAAAAAATGGAGATATAAAAGGTACGGTTCAAGCTGAAGATTTAATTTCTACTGGAACTATAGTTTCAGAAAATACAATTTCAACAGAAGAAATAGAACTTAACACTAAAGATAAAAATGGAAAAGTTATTCTATTAAAACTTAAACTTTTAGGTCAGCCCACATATACTGGGATTCTTGCTAATGGAGTTTTAATTGAAGGGAAAATATTTACTCCATTTTATAGCTATCTCGTTCCCAGCAAAACAATCAGCACAGTTACATCTCAACCTTCTGTTCAACCCTCACCTTCACCATCACCTAAACCTTCACCCAGCCCAAGTCCAAGCCCTTCACCAAAACAATCAAAAGGAAGACCAGGAACTAGAAGAGCCGGTGGTGAAGATGCTGGCAGAGCTGGTGGTGAAACAGCAGGCAGAGCTGGTGGAGAATCAGCAGGTAGAGCTGGTGGTGATGATGGCGGCAGGGCTGGCGGAGAAAGTGGTAGAGCAGGTGGCGATGATGGTGGTAGAGCTGGCGGAGAAGATGAGTAATCAATCTTCAAATAGGTTATATTAATATTTAGAAAAATGGCTTATTGGACAGGATACAAATTTAAATTGCTTATTAAAGGGTTAGAGCTTTTAACGCTCATGATTGCTTCTATAATACTTAAAGTATATAAGTCAAATGACGATCCTTATTCATCAGAACACGATAGAGCATTGATTGATTTTGTAGACACTTCCAAAGAAACAGTCATTAAGCAAAGTAAAATAAAAAGGATAAAAGCTTATTTACCAGTGACGCTTGCAACCATTATATTTTTATTTTTCTTATATTTCCTTAATTCTCTACATCCAAATATACTAGTTAACATTTTAATTCCTCTCATTTCTATTTATGTAATTTATCCAACTTATAAAGTGCTTCAACCATACTGTCATCTTAAAGAAATATTAAAATTAGATTCTAAAGGAATAGAATATATACCCTTTATGACATCCCTAACATGGAATGAGATAGATGAAATCAATATCTTTGGAATTAGTGAAAATGAAAGTAATAAAAAGTACAAATCTTTTCTCATTAAAGAAGGACTAGGAGTTGTTGTTAAAGAAAAAAATAAAGATAAGTATCTTGAAAGAATGGGAAATGTAGATGCATTGGAGTCCTATCTTAATTTGAAAAATAATAAATATCTTATTATATTCAGGATAGAAGAGCTTGATATGCCAGACCAAGATTTAATTTTCACAATTAATGAATACTCAAAAAGAAAGATTCAAGTCAAAGTAATTGAAACGCAAAGTGTAAAATAATAATATGAACAATCCTTCTTCTACAAATGTATTAGTTAGCAGAAAAGCTACAGAAGCTGACTGGGATTCCATACTAAAACTTCTTGAAGAGACGAAATTATCATTCTGGTTTACAGGTGAAGAGAATTATAAAAACTTTTTTGTAGTAATTAATGGTCAAACAAATGAAATAGTTAATTGTTTTGCAATATACATAGAAGGTAAAGTAGGAATATTAAAACAATTTGCAACCAGTAAAACCTTACAAGGAAAAGGAATTGGAAAATACATAGCAAATGAAATAATCCCAAAAACAGGAAAAGAATTAGGATTAGAAGAAATATACTTACAAGGTGGAAACAAAGAGCCTTTCACTTCAATGAGTTTCTGGGAAAAAACCATTTTTAAGCACATAGATAAAGATGAAATTAAAAACGATTTTGCAAAAAACTACATTACGAATTTAGAAAAGAATCTCCCTGAAGACTTTTTTAGAGAAGCAACATTTTATATTGAGGTTTGAGTGTAAATATTAAAAATTATGATTTTTTAGACATCTTTTCTATGTGTTCTTTTATTCTCTTATCTTGATTTTTATCAGCTTGTTTTTTTCCTAAACTATCAAGTTCATTTTTATATTGCTTCATTTCATTTTTGAAAAAAGCAGGATCTTGAGCCATAACATAACGCAAAGCACTTGTCCAAAACTCATCTACTAACTTATCCCTTGTTTGTATTTTAATACTAAAATCTATATATAATTTCGGAAACCAATGGTCTAATACTTCACTTGGAAAGCCTAAGGTTACTGGTTCTTGTTTATTGCCTGAAACTAAAAGTCCTCTTTTTAAGAGGGTAGACAATACTGTTCTTGCTTGTCTATCTTTATAACCAGAGATTTCCGGAGCCATCCCTCTTTCAAATTCTCCATTTAGCATTGCATAACGCAATAATGAAGTACTACCCTTCGGTAAATCTCCAGATTTAATCTGCTCGTCAGTATACGTTTCTATCCTTTTTAAAAGATTTGCAGGTTCAAGAAGTGAAGACATAAAATCTACTTGATCGATACAACATTCTAAGAAAAATTTGCAAAATCTACTAAGTCCAGCTTCAGATAGATTTCCCCTTCCATCAAGATCGCCTTGCCGTGGATTATCAGCTTCAGCCAATACTAATTTATATTCATTTGCTTTTCGTGCAAGTCCTCTGGATATAGACCAAAGGCTACATCCAATTCCAATGTGTTTTAGATATGAATGTGACAACAATCGTGCAACTCTTCCATTTCCATCATAAAAAGGGTGAATCCAAAGTAATCTATGATGAGAGGCTGCGGCTGCAATTACTTGTTTTACTTTAGATAGATTTTTAGGTTCATATGACTCTCTAAATCTTTCTAATAAAGATTCCAGTGATTCAGGTTTTGGTGCTATATGTCTACCAACTTTAACATTTCCAGTTCTAAATTTACCTGGAATAATTTTTATTATTTTTTTTGTATCAGGATTTTCTACAACTTTTAATTCATCAGGTAGTAGTTTATAGAATTCTTCATGTATCCAGGAAATGTATTCTGCTGATGTTATATTTTCAACTTTCCCTTCATCAATCTTTGCTTGTATTGTAATATGGGACCTTGCTTCAAGCTGTAAATTTCTCTTCTCTTTATTTGAAGAAAAGTCTTCTTTAAGAGCTCTTTCTATATCTCTTGGATGAGTATCATGTCCTTCTATCAAGTTACTATAATAGCAATTCATGGAACGAACTAAATCACCAACACTTTTTATTACTTGAGGTTTTAGCTGTGAAGCTAGCCTATTAGCCTTACCAATAAAATCAGAAACTAAATCTTCTAATTCTTTCATGCCAATTTCTGGCATAAGTGGTTCCATTTCAGAAATTGAGTTTAGTTTGCCCATATAATTGCCGATTTATAATCTTTCATTTCTTAATAATTATACCCTATAGATCTTAATATAACAACTGTTTGCCGATAATATTGCCGCTAATTTTGCCGATAGTATTGCCGTTTAATGTAATTTAACTAAAGAGCTACCAATTATCTATAATTAATCAGAATCTTAACTGTTCATGCGTAAGTGGTAATGCTGGTGGTTTCGACAAGCTCAACCACCGATCGGAAGGCTCAATCACTATTAAGATGGTTGAACTTGTGAAAGAGAAGGAGAAAGAATAAAATTATCATCCAAATAATTATTTATAAATGTTTCTCTTTGTTGTTTTGATATATTTGAATCAAGTGAATTAATAAAGAACCTCATTCCTTCACAAATAAACCTAAATTTAACAATCTGTTCATTTAATTTTTCCTTACAAATGAATGCTTTTAATTTAGAGTGCCTTATTTCGTTACCATTACTTATAGTTCTAATAGAGTGCCCATGAAGAAGTTTATTTCTTGCTTCTGCAAAAGATCGCAGCATTCCAATAAGACTATGATAATGAGTTGCTTCAGTAAGTTTATTATGAAAATTAAAAGCTGAGTTATAAATAAAAAGAACAGTTTTATCTATAAAATTAATTTTGTCAATATTATCAATTATATCCAATTCATTTATATCCTTTTTTATGAACAACAAAGAAATACCTCTAAATAAAGCATTTAAACTAATTTCTAGAATTATATGCAGGGATATATACAAATCAATAATTTCATTTTCGTTTAACGAATTTAAATTGTTATTGCAGCTTAAGAATATTTTTTTACACTTTTCTTTATTAGAATTTATCAAATAGTTAGATTCTTGCTCTAGGAATAATGAATCGGTCATAGTTACAGTTTCTTCAAGTACTAGACCTATCAATCTGCTCGTTGAACCACATTGTGGGCAAGGTGATTCTCCATTTTTTAACAAGAAATTACAAGATTTACAGGAATGAGTTGCTATCATAATAGTTATTCTAACAAAAGTTTGATCTTAACAAATAAGAAACTACCATTTAATGATCTATGACTACAAATTAATTAATGATAAACAAATAGTTGATATTATATCGTACTTAAATAAATATACTTTATCTTCGCTTGTTCACCTCTTTTCACTTTTATCAAAGTTTAAATATGCGCCCGAACATTTAATTAAAATCCATCCAGAATTAGCCAATGATAAAAGGTTTTTAGAAAAAGATTTTATTCCGGAATTTTTTTTACCTTATATTGTACAAAAGATTATATTAACCATAGACGATTCTACTGAAAACAGAATTCAAGTACCTATCGAGTACCTAGATGCACTTAATAAAGATATTTTGCAAACAGAGGACTTAAGCTACAAAAAGCTTAAATCACACACTAAAAAAGAACAATCTGAATGGATTCGTAAAATGAAGAATTTTCAAAGACCATATGATATTGAAAGACCTTACTTTACTAAACTATTTAGACTTGTCAAAATATTTTGTGAGCATAGTAAAAGTTATAACTTTAGTTCTGAAATAGAAAAACATCTAAATATTGATTCCTTTGAATCATTAGTAATTACAATAAGTTCATTTGAACCTTATTATTTAAGAAATCTTCAAAATTCACATATTAACCCAAAGTATTTTATTGATTCTGGAGATTTAAATTTTATAGAAGCGGAGATTTATAAAATATTTGAATTGCTGTCTTTTAACGGGAAAGAAGATTTAAATAATATTTTAAATGATCAATATAACGATTTACTTCCATTATTTTCCAATAATGAATCAGAAGCAATAGATTTGCTCTATAAACATGATTTATTCCTTCCACCTATATTGAGATATAAACCTTTGCTAAAAGATGGAGAGAATTATACTTGCCCATCGATTAGAATGCTTTCTTTTTGTGTAAATGAAATGTTTTTTAGAATTTTAAGAAAGAAAGAAAAAACAAAAGACAACCCAAAAGATAATGAATTTTTAAACAAGTTCGGTGCAAGTTATGAAAGTTATTCACAAGATCTTGTTAAAGAACTTGTTCCACAATATCAGTTTATTACCGAAGCTGAGCTTTACAATGATAAATTATATAAACCTGAAAAAGGAAACGACCGACTGCCTGCCCCCGATGGATGTTTAGTAGTAGATGATTACCTGGTAATGTTTGACTATAAAACATTTACTCCTACTCTACAATCTTTAATTACTGGAAATGAAACAAAATGGAGTGAATCATATTATGAGAAGTTAAATCGATATTCGATTCAATTATTTAGATGTGAAAAAATTATAGAGAAGAGAAGCGAAAATGACACTTTCTTGAATGGTAAAGTAAAAGGTATAAAAAAATATTACCCCATAATTGTCACCTATTCAACAATATATGATATCAATAAAAAATATTCTCACAGAATAGCAGATTGTTTTAATCATTTAAATGAAAAAAACAAGAAACATATTAAAGATCACAACTTAAAACTTAAACCTTTTATTATATTATCTGCTTTAGAATATGGTCTTTTACTTGAATTACTAAATAAAAGTAAATCTGCATTTAAGCAATGCTTATATGAATTATTTAAGTTATCAACATTTAAATTGAGATTTGAGCCAAAAGAAAACAATATGGTTTCTTTTACTCCTGAGCCTATAGACGTAATTTTTAAATGTTTTAGCGGGAAAGCTGTTCCTTTCCACGGTCGACCAATGGAACACGATCTATTAGGGGAGTATTACGAGAATATTTTTTACCCAAAAGCAAAACAACAACTAATCACAAAAAACACTAGTCCTGGCTCTACTTAATGGACTAGTTATCAGAGAATAATATAAGTTTCACCCATACCCCTCATAATCATCTCTAACAGGGCAGAAAATATCTTTTATTTTGCACTTTGGTAAATAAACTTCCCTAGAAATCCTGGAAAGTAATCATGTGCTTTTACTTCTTTTAAATCTACGAATGGCATTTACGAAACCTACGCTTTAAATGTCTTACGGTGTTCCCATAAGTTCTATTTGCACAGTATCTTGCCCAGGATTCAAAAAATCACTTACTGTACTGTTTATTCCTTTATCTATTTCTTTAGAAGGATTAGCACTATTTATTATTTTTTGAATCTCACTTATGTTCTTAGCCGTTGCTTTTTTTGACTTCTTATTAATTTTTTTATCTCTTTTAACTCTTCTTCCTACGGTATTAAGTAATTGATTAATTTCTGTTCTATTACTTCCATCATTGAAAAATTGATCAATTTCATTATTTATATCTTGAATATCTAAGACCTCTTCATTAGGAGATACTTGGTTTTTAGTAGTAACTTTTATATTAGAAGTTGATTCTGCTTTTACCGTGGTTGTAAAAAGAAAGAACGCAGAAATTAAAATTAACCATAAATTCATAAAAATATTGTACTGGCAAATAAAGGATTTGTCTGGCTTTGCCAGCAAATCCGACCCCACTAGAAAAATCGACAAAAAAAAGCCGCAAGTGTTTGCGGCTTTAAGTAAAAATCAGGATGATACAATCTCTCTAGTTAAAAGAAAGACTCCGAACCCCACCTAAAGAAAGCGCTCTAGATATAGAAGCAGCTAGCTGTGGGCTTAGAGGAGGCTCACTAGGATCGAAACTAGGACCTGCCATTAGCACCATACTACCTGGATCGCTTAATACTTTCGCACGTTGATCTTTTGACAAATCACGAACATTATTCCAATCAACCAGTCTTACTTCTCTAGTTCTTATCATTTTATAACTCCTTTGTTATTTAATTACTGAACCAATCGGGGCGACACGATTTGAACGTGCGACCCTCTGCTCCCAAAGCAGATGCTCTACCAAGCTGAGCCACGCCCCGACACAAGTTTCAAGACTCAAGTTTCCAGTTTCAAGGTCCAAGGTTCAAAGTTCTATTTTCTCCTTGCAACTTGTAACTTACAACTTGAAACTTAATTTAGCCTTAGGTTACCTTTATTTCATTATCCAGAACGATTTAAAATCGCTAGAATATTATAACAACAAGACTTAGTAATACTGATTTGTATATGGATAATAAAAGAGACCTTAAAGAAAAAATTAATGAATTAAGAAGCAAACTCCACAAGTGGAATCATGCCTATTACATTTTAGATAACCCCGATGTTGATGACGCTGTATACGATGCAGCCATGAGGGAATTAATAGAAATTGAAAAAGAATACCCTGAATTAATTACATTAAATAGTCCCAGCCAAAGAGTAGGTACAGAACCTGTAAGTGACTTTAAAAAAGTAATTCACAGAACCCCTCTTTATAGTCTAGACAATGCTTTTGGAAATGAAGAATTAGATGATTGGGAAGAAAAGATCTTCCGTGTTCTTGGACTTGAATTAGGAAAAGATGAACTTGAATATGTTTGTGAAATGAAAATAGATGGACTTGCTATGGCCATAACTTATGAAGATGGAATACTAACTCTCGGTGCTACCCGTGGAGATGGTGACGTGGGCGAAGATATTACAAACAATATCAAAACCATCAAATCTGTTCCACTAATTTCAAATAAAGAAATTAAAGGGGTTCTCGAAGTTCGTGGCGAAGCATTCATGCCTGTTAAAAGTTTTGAAAAGCTAAATAAAAGAAGTAAAGACGCCCCGACGGGGCGTCTCAACGATAAAGATGAGAAGATATTTGCAAATCCTAGAAATGCAGCAGCAGGCTCACTTAGACAATATGATTCTAAAATTACAGCAAATAGAGATTTAGACCTGTTTATTTATGCAGGAGTTTGGGATGGCGTTAAAGACATTAGAAATCCAAAAAGTCATTGGGAGAGCCTAGGGCTCTTAAAAGATTTTGGGTTTAAAGTAAATAAAACATCGAGGCTCTGCAAAAACTTAAATGAAGTAAAAGAGTTTTGTAAAACCTGGAATGAAAAAAGAACCAGTCTTTCTTATGCAGTAGATGGCGTAGTAATAAAAGTAAATGATTTAAGAATCCAGGAAGAATTAGGCTTCACAGCAAAAAGTCCACGCTGGGCAATCGCTTATAAATATCCACCGGAAGAAGCTAAAACAAAAGTTTTATCTATTATTTGTGAAGTAGGAAGAACTGGTGCTTTAACTCCTGTAGCAAATCTTGAAGCTGTAATCGTTTCAGGAAGTACCGTTAAAAGAGCCACGCTACATAATCAAGATATCATCGATAAGCTTGATGTAAGAGAAGGAGATATCGTTACTTTAAGAAAAGCAGGAGAAGTAATTCCAGAAATTGTTTCAGTAGATAAAGAAAAAAGAAATCACAATAATCCTCCTTACAAGCTTCCCGACAAATGCCCTATTTGTAATTCAAAAGTAGAAATAGAAGAAGATGAATCAGCTATAAGATGCCTAAATTATGATTGCCCTGCACAAATACAAAGAAGAATAGAGCATTGGTGTTCACGTGATGCAATGGATCTGGATGGTGTGGGTGAGTCTTTAATTGAACAACTTTTAAAAAATGAATTAATAAAAGACCCTGTAGATCTATATTTTTTAAAACAAGAAGATTTAGTAAGTCTGGAGAGAATGGCAGAAAAATCTGCCACGAATGCAATCGCATCTATTCAAAACAGCAAAGAAAGAACTTTAGACAGATTAATGTTTGCGCTAGGAATAAGACATGTAGGAAAAACAATAGCTGAACTTCTTTCCAGAAGATTTTCATCTATTAATGAACTTAGCAATGTTAGCCTAGAACAGCTTACAGAAATAGACGGTATCGGTCCCAAAATTGCAAAGTCAGTAATTGATTTTTTCAAATTAGAATCTACTCATAAAATGATTCAGAAAATTAACAAGTCTGGCATTAAACAAGTAGCAAAAACAATATCAGTTAAGGACAGTAAAATTATCGGTAAAACATTTGTGATTACAGGTAGCCTGGAAAGTATAGGAAGAAGTAAAGCTGAAGAAATTATTAAAGGTTTGGGCGGTCGTGCAGGAAGCAGCATTAGTAAAAGTACAGATTTTTTAGTGGTAGGAAGTGAACCTGGATCAAAATTAAAAAAAGCTAAAGAACTTGGTATTAACATTCTTAACGAAGAAGAGTTTTTAAAGCTGATAGAATGATGTCATATGAAAACAATAAAAATAAACTCATTAGCCACCATTCTTTTCATATTTCTAATTTTTGGAGTAGCATTCTTACTCCCTATAGTTTTAATTGAAACCTTATGGAACTCTACAGTAGCAAACTCCTTTAACGCTACTATCAACCTATGGCAAGCATTAATTCTTTGGTTAATGGTGCTTGTAATATTGAATATCATTGGAGTATTTAAGTTTGAGTTTGCAGTAGAGGCTATAGATGAAGAAGCAATTAAAAAGAAAATTGATGGCTTGAAATAGGATATTTGTACCATCTACTATCAAACTTGTTCTTTGATTAGCCTTTTAATATTACATAAGACTATGTTAAACAAATTCACAACCTTAACCATTTTATTTTCACTGGGATTTTTTCTCTCTGTAAGTGCTTATGAAATTGATTCTTTCTATGACATTGGAGACAAAAACAAGAAAGAAGTCTCTTATAAAGAAAGCACAAATGCTTATGAAAAGCTTTTAGCTCTACAAGCTCCTGAACAACAACTTAAAAAACTTGGTTTAGACAATGTTAATTCATCTAATAAAACTAGACTTGAAAGTGCTACTGATAAAAAAGTAGAAGAAGTAAAACGCTATTTAACCTTTGAACATGAAAAGCTTCCAAACTTAGATGGAACATGGTTTTTAAGTAAGACTTTTAAGAAGAGACTTAATCCTGATATTTTTCTAAAAAAGCCAGTCACTTTTTACCACTGTACGTCTGAAATGCCAATTCAAAACTTAGATATAGTAAATAAAAGAGTTCAGCTCAATGCCAGAGGAATAGACTTTTTTGTAATTGATCCTAAATATCCAAATACAAAAGACATTTACTATGATGGTATAAGTAAAAAAGACCTAAACTATGTAAACTTTGGATTTAAAGGTGAAGTCGATGCTTATGATTTAACTTATGCTTACACGCTAAAAACAGATAATCACATAACTGATAATTTAACTAATACTAGACAGCTCCAGCTACATGGAAGATTAAACTATGAAACTCTTTCCAGCAATCTTATTATTGCTAAGGGTTATGAAGTTAAAGAAACACCTGAATGCCATGGTTTTATCGTAGATGAAATTGAGATTAGATTAGTAAGAACTAATGGCGAAAGTGGTGGCGATGGAAAAGGTATCCCATTACTTGAACAACCTGCTTATGCAAAAGATCAAGCTCCAGATCCAGGATTACAATTCGATTCAGCAAGAGACAAATCAGGAATTGATGCATCTTCAAATTACAATAAAAAAGGTAGCGTTCCAGGAATGTGGTAATTCTTATTTATCAATCTTCTTGATTGCTGATTCCAATGTTTTAATTTTAGCTTCTAAATATTTAACTCTATCAGATTCAATTTCTTTTCTAATTTTATCTTCTTCTAATTTATTTTTTTTCTGAACAGGACTCATTGGTTCTTCTGTATCAGTCAACCCAAGAGCAATTAAAAGTGAAAGTGCGGAAAGAAAAGAAAATGCTGAGATAAGGCTAGCCAAAGATCCAACCGGTAAATCCATGTTAAAAGAAAAAATACTAAAAGAAACATTAGCTCCAAATGTAGAAATAGAAATAACTAATACTAAAAGTATTAAAAAGACTGAGATTACTGCACAAAGCTGTTTCATAGAAACAATTTACCACACCCACCCTATTTTGAGATTAATGTATTAAATCTTTTAGGGATATCAGTCTCTAATTCTATTTTTTCATTAGTTATGGGGTGGCTAAACTTTATTTTGTATGAATGAAGCATCATTGGGGACGTTTCTTTCTTTTTTCCATAAGTCTTATCACCCACTATAGGATGCCCAATACTTGCCATATGAACCCTAATTTGATGAGTTCTCCCAGTTTCTAGCCTACATTCTAAGAATGTGTAGTCATCAAATATCTTAATTATTTTCCAGTGCGTGATGGCTTCTTTTCCATCTTGTTCAATACCCATCTTATGCCTATGGTTTTTATCTCTACCTATAGGCTTATTTATTTTCCCTTGAGTAAACTTTACTTGTCCACAAACAATTGCATAGTAGTATTTCTCTAGAGTTCTATCATGAAATTGTTTTGCCATCTGTACATGTGATTCATCATTTTTACAAACAATAATCAAGCCAGATGTTTCTTTATCAAGTCTATGAACTATACCAGGTCTTAAAACTCCATTTATGCCTGACAAAGATTTTTTACAATGATGTAAAAGTGCATTAACTAAAGTACCAGTTTCAACACCACTTCCAGGATGAGTCACCATGCCATGTGCTTTATTTATAACAATAATATCTTTATCTTCCAACACCACATCTAGAGGAATCTTCTCTGGTTTAACATCTATTCCTCTTGGCTCTGGAATAGAGACTTCGATCTTATCATTCACTCTAAGCTTACATCCTGATTTAACTTTTTCTCCATTAAGTAAAATATTTCCTTCTTCAATCAGATTTTGAATACGGGTACGGCTTAAGCTAGGAATAGAACTGAGAACAAATTTATCAAGTCTTTCATTTTTATTTTCTTCACTTATTTTTAAATTAGTTTTTTCCATCAATTTCCTTTTATTAATTGCTTTTTTCTTACAGGAAATAATCCAGCAAGAATAATCACAACTCCAACATTAATTGCTACATCTGCGAAATTGAATATAGCAAAATCAACAAACTCAAGATTAAAGAAATCAATGACTGCTCCATTTGTAACTCTATCTATAAGATTGCCAAGAGTTCCACCAAGGATAAATGCACATCCAGTTTTCATACTATTACTTAATTTCACGTTGGGGCAAAAACATACATATGAAAAGATAAGTAAATTAACAATGCCAATTATCATAAATAACATTGGATATTCTTTAAAAACACTAAATGCTCCACCTGTATTTTGTGCCATTGTAAGACTCATCACTCCAGGAAGAAATTCCTTACTATCTCCAAGATCTATACTTGAAAGCAAATATCTTTTACTCACCTGATCAATTAATACTACAAAAAAAAATATAAAAAGATTCAATTTCATCAGGACTATTCTTCTTCACTCTCGTCTTGGTTAGATTTATCGTTAACAGCTCCGACTACACCTCTTTTTGAGGTTTTATAAAATGTAATAAGTTTTTTTATTTCATCAAACTGAACCAATTCAGTTTCTACTCTCTCGATGGCATTTTTCATATTTAATTCAGAATGGTAAATAAGCTTATAGGCTTTCATCAATTCATTTCTTACATCAGGCTTTACTCCACGTCTTTTAAGACCGACTCTGTTTAATCCTCTGATTCTAGCTGGTCTACCATCTGCTATAAAATATGGAGGTAAATCTAGTCTGCTACCAGTTAAAGCACCGACAATAGCTGACTCACCAATCTTGCAGTGCTGATGAATAGTAGAAAGTCCACTTATAAAAACATAATCTTCTACAATGACATAGCCAGGAAGCATGGCTGAGTTTGCCATTATTACATTATTTCCCACCTGAACATTATGACCAATATGAACATAATTCATTAGAAAACAATTTTCACCAACAACTGTAAAACCTTCTTTGCTAGCTTTGTGAATAGTTACATATTCTCTAATAACTGTATTATTTCCGATTTTTACACCAGTATCTTCACCTTTATAAGTTAAATCCTGAGGTGGCATACCAATGCTACAAGCTGCAATTAATTTACAGTTAGAACCAATAGAAACTCTACCTTCAATAATTACATGTGGACCAATATATGTGTTTTCACCAATTTCTACATCTTTTCCAATGCATGAATATGGTCCAATCTCTACTCCTGATGATATCTTCGCACCATTTGGAATGACTGCTGTAGGATGGATTTTAGGTTTATCTGCTGTTACCATAATTTAAGTTTATTATAGCAGAGGGGTAATCAATCGCGTCTTTACGAACCGCTATATGTACTGATTGTGGCAATATATTATTTATGGACCATGCAACCCTTGACGATATACTAACTGAAAAAATCGACAAAGATCTTTTAAAAGATCTGGATCATTACCTTGAAATAGTTAGAAAAAATAGTAGAGCATTGGCATCTAGTTTAAAGAGATGTTTTGAAAATGCAAGAAAAAGTGAAAGATATATGATCGTTTATGAGCTAGGAATTAAAGATCGTACAGACGCCCCAATGGGGCATCTCACCTTAGACGATAAGGACATAGAGAAATATCTTGAAAATCATCTAAAAGACTACTTTGAAAAAAATGATTTTATGCATTATAGAGAATTCGTAAGATTACTTCGTGCCTGTACTATAGACCTAGGCGGTGAAGTAAGTTCTCACATAAAAGAAATGTATAATAATTTCTTTTTAGGAAAAAGATTGGTAGAGGCGTATAGATTAGGAAAGATCTAAGCGCTGAGCTGTAGATTCTGACCGACTTCTGGATTTTTACTTGCTACTAGATGATCATGGTTTTTTACAGCATTAGAAAAATCTCTCATGACTCTAAGCCCTGATTCTACAAAATCACGTCCTAGTACACCTTTATTAAAAGCCAATCTGGCTAAAACTGCTCCCATATAAATATCCTTTCTTATAAACTGACTAGTTTACCTCTTATATAAAGCAATTAAGATAAAGAATTTGACAGGAGGATAAGAGTTAACCATTGCATAACCTTTCTTAATATTTGTACTGTCAAATTTTTCTAAAACGGCCTTTTTATTAATACAGCAAAGGAATTGCTTTAAAAAAAACAATTAGGTGAAACATGGGACTTATAGACACATCATCATCACTAGGCACAGCAAAAGTATTATGGGGCCTATTAAAGAACGGCACAACAGGTGGCGCCAGTAAATTATGGAAAGCACCTACAGAAGCTAAATCATTAGCATTTGGTGGAGCATTAGGTTTTGCAATGGGAAGCGATGGTTATTTTGAACATGCATTAAATGCTGCAAGTATTGGTTCATTATTTTATACACCACTTGTTCCATTTGTTTCTGTAGCATTTATAGCTAAAGGAATATATGATATTTTTAAAGGAATAGGATGTGCCATAAAAGGTGACATGGCTGGTTTTGGATCAAATATGTTATCAGGTGGTTTAAGTATAGTGTTTGCATTACCTGGTTTAAAAGGTGTAACTTTACTTGCTAAATCAAAAGGTTTATTAATGAAGCCTCTTACTGGTGAAGCAAAAGCAGCACTTGAAATCAAATCATTTACTGAAGTAGCTAAAGTTGGTGGAAAAGAAACAACAGTTTTAAGCAAAAAAGCATTACAAACTATTGATAAAAATATTGAAAGATTGAATGAAGTTAAAAAGACTATTGGTGACGATATAGCTGCAATAAACAAAGAAGTCTTAAAAGATGAAAAAGAAATTGCTGCAATATGTAGAAGAAAAAAAATAAGAGTCGCCTCAAGTGATGCTTTAGCTAAAATGAATAAACAAACTCCTAACATGAAAAATGTAAAAGGTGTAGATAAAGAAACAATGGTAAGTGTAAGAAAAATCTTAAAAGATGAAGTAAAATCTGCCACTAAATTAAAAGGGGAATTAGAAGGTACTGTAAAAGCATTAAAAGAAGAGTTAAGTGCTACCAAAGAATTTTTAAACGAAGCTAGTAAAGGTGTTACTGATAAAACAGTAAAAGATGCTTTAGCAAAATCCTTAGGAATTGGACGTCAAGAAGAGCTCTTAAAAAGAAAGAGTGCTGAGCTTTTAAAAGAAACTAAAAGACTTACTCAAGCTCAAACCGATCTTGCAACATTACAAAGGGCAGGAAAAAATATAGGTAGAGCAAAAGCCGCAAGAGCTTTTACACAAAAAGAGTTAAATAAAATAGATCCATTAATAAAAGATTGTAATGATGTTAAAAATGGTTTATTAACTTTTGATTGTAATGAAGCAGAATTACTTGCAAAATATAATAATACTCTTCAAACATTAACTTATGACAGTAAGACAATCTTTAATGAAATTATGCGTGTAAGTTATGGCAAAGATGCTGGGCCATTTAAAGCTGTTGTAAATAGTGGTTTTAAGGCAATTCAAACTACTAAAGAACAAGGTGTTAAAGCTGCTGCTAAAGAAACAGCTACATCAGCTAGAGATTCTATGTGGAGAGTTTATGACTGGTTCAAAGCTGGAAAAGCAAACTTAACCCAAGAAGGAAGAGTGCGTGAATTCTTGCGTAAAGAGGCGAGTGCTGCACCAGCAGCTAGTTCTACAGCAGCAAAACGTTCAGTAGATATTGCCGCTTAACCCTCATCCACAAATCTTATCTATAAACTTAATGTGTGTCTTGGTAACGGGATCCCAAACCGTTGAATCCATTTTTTCTAAACCATCTTTATAACCTAAGTCTATAAGAGCTTTTGCATAGTATGGATTAAAAAAGAAATAACTTAAGAGGTCTCCTCTTAAGTGCCCTTTTAAATTCCCCACTTTAAATAACCAGTCTATTGTTCTAAAGTTTTTTCTAGTCTCAGGATATCTATCCCAGACCTCTTCTGCTACTTCACTAATAGGTCTACTAGGAGCAATAAACATGTCAGGAATCACTCTCCATGGCTTATGTCCGCGCTTAAGTCTGTCTAAATTAATTTTTTGAAGAACATTAGCATCATCAATAGACTGTAAGAGTTCATTGATAGTACCAAGCCTCTGTTTATCATGTCTAATATGATCTAAGAAAAGTGCATTTAAAAGTTTACCGATATTTTGAACAAGTCCAGGTTTCTGCTCCTGATCTCCAAAACCCTCTTCCATATAGTGAAGTCCGATAATTACAAGTGCATCAGCTCCTAATACAAGAGCAGGAGCTAAAGGAGTATTTTGTCTAACGCCACCATCGAAAAACCAGTCGCCGTGTTCGCCATCATGCTCTTTAAATCTCAAGTATTCAGGCTTAAAGAAAATTGGAATAGCACTAGAAGCCAGAACATGCTGAGTCCCAATAACATCAGGCACATATCTGCTCACTGAATCTCTCGGAATAACACTTAATGCATTTGGATCATTAGATTCGTAAAAAACTACTGAGCGCCCACTAGTAATAGATGTGGCTGTAACTGTTAATGTATGAATCAATTTATCTTTTAAATTTTTGCTTAACTGTTCCCAGTTCACTTCTGCTTCAAGAATTCTTTTTAGTGGCGTGGTATCTAACAATCCCTGAAAATCAGCTTCTCCTAATTTAAGTGATCCAAGAAATGATCTAAGTCCTGCATGAGCCCAATTTTCAATAAACACGTGTTCTTTTTTTAAAGTCAACCAATAATGTTCTAAGCCATCAATAACTTTTTCAGGGGGCAAATGAATTAATGAAGCCAACATACAAGCATTAACAGAACCAACACTGGTGCCACAAATAATTTGGAAGCCACCTCTTTTTTGGAATTCTGGCAAAATGGCTTTTAGCACACCGATTTCATATGCACCTCTTGCTGAACCACCAGATAAAATTAGGGCTATTTTTTTCATAATGTTTTTTATCGTAGAGACGTTGCGCGCAACGTCTCTACGGCAACATAATATATTCTATATCCTCATTTAAAGAGTACCCAGAATAATTATTTAATTATCAGAATATATTTTATTTTTGAACTTATTATCTTGATATCACAGAACTTGATAACTTCCATCTTCAAATTGAATATGTGGCCGACGAAACTTTCCTCTAGACAAGGGGAATCTAGGTTTTTTAGACTTCATTGGCTTTGAATTATCACGGTCAGTTTTTTCATTATTAGTAGCAACCTGTGATTCGTGATTATGAGGCCGCTGTACATGACTTGGAACTGGATCTATTGTCCTAAGTATTGCGCTAAATGCAAGGAATGAACGTGCTAAAAAATTTCCACCAATTTTCATAAAATCTCTATGTTAAATAATTAAATAAATAAATCCTAAAAATTATACTACAAATCTTTGTTATAATTTCATTGCAAAAAGAAGGAATTATCTAATGAGTAAATCAGTATTTGAAAAGATTTGGGATTCACATATCGTAGAAGAATTACCTGGTGGTAATTACTTAATTTTCATGGATCAGATTGTAGCTCATGAAGTTACTACACCACAAGGTGCTATTGAAATCGATCAAAGTTTTGGTGGAAGAATTTATAATCCAAAAAGAATCATTGCTGTTAATGACCATGTGTCACCAGCTAAAGATACAGCTACTGCTATTCAAGCAAAAGTATTACGTGACTGGGCTAAAAAACATGAAATAAAATTATTTGATATTGGTGACAATGGTATTTGCCATGTAATTGCACCTGAAAGAGGATATGTAACTCCAGGAATTACGCTCTGCTGTGGTGATAGTCACACAGGTACAAATGGGGCATTTGGATCTTTTGCATTAGGCATAGGTACTACAGCTCAAGCTGGTGCCATGCTTGCTGGATGTTTGATTTTAAATAAACCAAAAACTTATAACATTAAAGTCACAGGAAAACTGCAACCATATGTTTATGCTAAAGATGTAATTTTAGCAATCATTGGAAAAGTTACATTTAAAGGTGGAACTGGTTATGTCTTAGAATACAGTGGTGAAGCTGTAGAAAAAATGTCTATGGAAGAGCGCATGACTATGTGCAACATGTCCATAGAAGCTGGTGCTACCAGTGGATTAATTAGTCCCGATCAAGTAACCATCGACTACTTATGGGGAAGAGAAAATATCACAAGCGATAAAAATGAATTTGATAAATTAAAAGTAAAATGGCTGAGCTATGCATCAGACAAAGGTGCTAAATACGATAATGAAATTACACTTGATGCAAATACATTAAAACCACAAGTCACATGGGGAACCAATCCTGGTGAGGTTTGTAACATAGATGCTGAAGTACCAGCTGATGCTAATGAAAGAGCATTAGAGTACATGGGATTAAAAAAGGGGCAAAGAATTTCTGGATTAGCTATGGATCAGGCATTTATCGGTTCATGTACAAATGCTAGAATCTCAGATCTTCGTGAAGCAGCAAAAATATTAAAAGGAAAAAAAGTAACTATTCCTACTATCATTACTCCAGGCTCACAACTCGTAAAAAGACAAGCTGAAAAAGAAGGCTTACATGATATTTTTCAGGATGCAGGTGCATTATGGACACACTCTTCATGCGGACCATGTTTAGGAATGTCTATGGGTGTTGTAGCTCCTGAATCACGTTGTATTTCATCTACAAATAGAAACTTCCCAGGACGTATGGGAACAGGCGCGAGAACTCACTTAGCCAGCCCAGCAGTAGTAGCAGCCAGTGCAATTACTGGTGTGATTACACATCCGAAGGATGTTTAATTAACCCTTCTTGCCTTTAACGTAATTCCACCATCTAAAATAAGAGACATTTCTTTTTTGTTAATTAATTTAAGATCAAGAGTTTTTTCTTTCTTCTTTTTCTTTATTGCAACTGAAACTAAATCTGTAGCTTTAATAGAAATGGATTTTGATAAAATTCTTTTATTATTTAAAGAACCATTTAACCTTCCATCTTTAACAAAAAGCTTAAGTGAATAAACCTTAGATGTTTTAATATCTCTAGCTTTCCATCTTCCATTGAAGTCACTATTTAAAGCACATAATCCTTTTGTATAAACTTTTACTCCACTTATCTGTGCACCACATGAATTACTGTAAACCACTCCATCACAGCCACAAACTGGTTCATAATTATCAGTACATAAAAGAGGTTCATCATCTAAAGTACATTGCACGCCATTAAAATAATGTCCAAAATCACATTTACATTGGTTTATAGCCTCAGCAGCAAAAGCAGACAAATTAAAAAAGATTTGTACTACAAGAATTAATATAAGTGTTCTTACTATTTTCATGTTTTGATTTTATCAACTTCATATGCTAATTTGCTGGGTTTAATGATAATTTTAGGATTATTATTTTTATAGCGTAAAACAAGTTTACGCTACTTGTATTCTTATCTTAACTCTTGACCAGCTTTGCCAAATAAATTGGACAAAGCTTATAATCAAGAATTCGTTAATAGTATTATTTTACTGTATAATATATAGAGAAAATTAAGTAAGCATTAAGGATAATAATAATGAACATTAAAGGCAAAATTCTCCCTATTGACAGATCAAATATTGATACAGATCAGATAATTCCAGCAAGATATTTAACAGGAATTACAAAAACTGGCTATGGAATTCATTTACTAGAAGATGTCCCTAATAGCCCAATCACTGATCCTAAATACAAAGATGCTGCAGTTTTAGTTACTAAAGAAAATTTTGGATGCGGATCTTCCAGAGAACATGCTGTGTGGGCAATTACTGATAAAGGTATTAAAGCAGTTATTGCCATTAGCTTTGCCAGAATATTTGAAGAAAATTGTTATAACAATGCTCTTGTCCCAGTAATACTAAGCGCTAATGAAGTAGAAATTTTAATTAAAGAGAATGAATGTGAAATTGATGTGATTAACCAGGAAGTAAAAACTTCTTCAGGAAAAGTTTTCAAATTTCAATTAGATCCACTTAAAAAAGAATTTATTCTTAAAGGTGGTTTCTTGAAGTATATGGAATCAAAGATTTCCAAGGTGAAAGACTGGGAAAAAAGTTCTATAGCTTAACTTCTTTAGGTTCACTAACAGGAATGTCTACAGTTATCGGATCATGATCTGATATTCGTTCACCAAAACTTCTATTTAATGCTGAAAGTGTTCTTCCATAATGGGGCGCATACGCATATGAAGCTTCTTTATCATTAGAGTCTTTTAGATTTAATGGTTTCACAAAAAACCAATCTAATTTATATTTTGCAATCCCAAAAGCTTTTTGCATTTCAAAAGTAGTTTTAAACCCTTTCAAACTTCTTTCATTAGAATTACTAAATAATCCACAATTTCCTCTATGTGTTTTCTCGGGAATACCTCTTACATCAAATGTTTTACCATCCACAAAACTAAACTCTTTAATATAGTCAAATAGAATTCTCTCTTTATTTGGAAGAATTACAGGTATATTTCTTGCAGTAGGATTTTTAAACTGCCTGATTATATTTACACCATTTACTACCAGGTTCTGAACTATGCCAAAAGGAGTAATTGCTAAAAGAGCTTGCTTGATGAGAAAGTCTTTATCTTTTACCTTTTTCAACACTTCTTTTTTTACAGAGGTTGGACTAGCATCTGAACCTGTGGTATTAAAATCACCAGTCAAAATAAGTGGGTTTTCTATATCTTTAATTTGATCAAGTAAAAAGTTAACCTGTTCAAATCTTTTTCCTGGGATACATCTATTTTCAATGTGAGTAGCAACGACAGTAATAATCTGATTATTAGGCAATTTCAAATCAGCAACTATAGCCATTCTTCCACCATGCCTAAGTTCAGTTAAAACCTTTTCAGCAAAGATACTTCGTGCTGCCCCTCTTTTTATTTTTTCAAGAGCAGAGATTTTACTTGACTCTTGTTGATACCAGTTATAGACATTAGGCAATCTAATAACCCTAACTGAAAGAATGGGATATTTACTTAAAATAGCTGTCCCGTGTAATCCATGATATTTTTCTTTATCAAGATTATCAAGTTCTATTAATGCTTCATTTTCTAAATATGTTCTTTCTTTTTCACTAAATTTTTTAACGCCTAATTGATAAGGATCTACCTCTATAAACTCCGTCCCAAACGCATATCCCATTTTTAATTTATTGGCTAATCTCTTAGCAATGTTTTCATACTTAGTTCTTGGGATTCCTATATCTACTTCATTCAAAACAATAATAGAAGCTTTAGATAAAATATTTGCTTCTTCAGGAACCTCTTTACCTGTTTCTAATCCTGGAATATCTTTAGCTAAAAGTGCTTTTTCAATTTTATCTACATTAAACCCTCTTTCAATATTCCACTGAGCGACTCTAATGAAATCACCTAAAATCATTCCATGTAGAAAATTTATATTACTTGTGGGTTGTTCTATAATTACACTATTTAATTGTTTTTCAAGTTTTTCTTTTAAAATCCCCTCTGGAGATTCAGTGTTACTTAGATTAACTAAGTCATCATAATTCAAATGAATACCTTCATTCTTTTCAGCAGAACCCGTCAATGCCAAAGCACTATTAAAACAAAGCAAAAAAGACAACAAACATATTAATATTTTTTTCATAGTAATATTTTAACCCAAACAAAGTGTTTCTTATGTAATATCTAATAACTGGAGAAAATTATGAGAGAAACAATTACCGTATCTTATAGAGTTAAAAATGATGAAAGAGATCTGACTAAACTTGCTCAAAGTATAGCAATTGGCCAAACGGTAGGCACATGGAATGAGCTTTCAAATGAATTAAAATTACAAGTATCAAAACACTTAGCTGAAGTGATTTCTATAGAAGATTCACAATACACATCATTAATTAATATTGCTTTTCCTATAGAAAATTTTGGTTCGGATTTAGGAGCCCTACTAACATCAATCTATGGAAAAATAAGCTTACTCCCAAAAATCAAAGTTGAAAATATTGAGTTTTCAGAAAGCTATTTAAAAAAGTTTAAAGGACCAAAATATGGAATTAAAGGTATTAGAGAAATATTAGGTAAACCAGAGAAGCCTCTTCTCATGAGTATTTTTAAGCCTTGCTTAGGTCTTTCTGCTGGTGAACTAGGAACCATGTTTAGCACACAGGCTGAGGCTGGAATTGATTTGGTGAAAGATGATGAAATACTTTATGATAGTAGCTTTGATCTTATGCTAAAGAGACTAGAAGCATGTCTTAAAGCTAAAGAAAAAGCAAATTCAAAAACCATATATGCCATCAATCTCACAGGAAAAGCTAATGAGATTTTAGACAGAGCAAAAGAGTTAGAAAAAAATGGTGCTAACTGTATTTTATTTAATTATGTTTCTTATGGCTTACCACTACTTGCTGCTCTTAGAGAAGCTATTTCTATTCCTATCATGGGACATCCTGCTTTTTCTGGAGCAATGTGTGGAAGTAGTAATGGTTTAAGTGAAGATTTAATTTTAGGTAAATTACCTAGAATTGCAGGAGCAGATTTTGTTTTATTCCCCAGTCCATACGGTTCTTTAGCCTGGGATAAAGATATTACTAAAAACATTCAACATTCTCTCATTCAAAAAATGTATAACATAGAAAGTGCTTGGCCAGTGCCTTCCGCAGGCATTAAATCCAGCATGGTAAAAGACATAGCTATAGATTTTGGAGAAGATATAGTTATAAATGCAGGAACTGCTGTCTGGGAAAATAAAGATGGTGGCAAAGCTGGAGCTAGAGAGTTTATAGAAGAAGTAGAAAAGTTAGCTTTAAGCAAGCTTAGCTAGATTTCTTAAAGTTAGAAATGTTATAGGTCCATCATTATCATTAGCGGGAGGTTTTATTCTTGGTGCATTTTCTTTAGTTCTTTTAGGATCTACAAATATAACCTGATCACCCTGAAAAATTAAAATAGGAAACCTTATAGGGATAAGATCAAATCCTTTTCCTTCATCAAGAATTCTATAAGTATAAGCAATAGCCTCTTTAATTTCTCCTGTATTTTTATCTTTATAGCGAACTAAAGCAAAAGAATCAGTTTCTACTCTAAGGGGAGTATCTAAAGTACATTTTATTTCTACGGGAAATCCCATTTCTGCAAATGCATCAGAATGTCTTTCTGGATCATCATTATAATTTTCAATAGGATCTAGATTTCTCCTATCTTGTAATGGTATGTATGAGAACTTCCCATTTTTAACAGCATCACCGCTTATGCTAACTAAGCGATCATACCTTTTTGAAATTTCTGCATCAAAGTGCTTTAAATCATTACCATTTAATCCATAGCTAGCTAGAATCTCATCTCTATTTGAATATTCTACTGACTTAAATCCTCCGTTTTCATCAATTTTAAATTTAACAACTGGATCTGAAATATTTAATACAATTCCTTTATTTTCACTTGGAATTGATGAGGCACTTGAAGCTGCTACAGAAGTATCTCTATCTGGCTTGCCAGAATTCCTACAACCAACTAATCCAAAAAGGCTTAAAACAAAAAACTGTCTTCTATCTATTACTGGCACAAATAATCTCCTAAAATAATTAGAAAGATTATTGCAAATTTAAACAGAAAAAGTGTTAAAAGAGTAAATATGGATATTTTTTAACCAGTACCTATTTTCTTTTCAGTAAAGTTTGGGATTACAGGAATCTGCTTATTTGCTTCATCTACACCTAGGTACCAGGCTTCTTGAGGTTTAAAATATTCTTTTGTGGTATCCCATTTGGTTTTGTAATAACCTTCTTTTTTAGCACTAGCAGGATCAGCATCAAAAGATGTTTTCTTATTTTCATCAGTAAGTTGAGTATCTCTGACTACTACTACTGGAAAAGTATTCGCAGGTGCTATAACACCATTTCTAGCTTCTTTTCCATTAAAAGTTTCTACTACTTCAAAATATACTCCTTTTTCAACAGTACCTGTTTTTGGATTTTTAAACCATACTTCTTTTACGGACTTTGAATCCAATTCCATTCCATCTTGAAGATGCAATACTTCTGGAATTCCATTTTTATTTGTTCTTCCTGCTTGAAGAATTGTAAGAGGATAGGTTTTTCCATCTAATTTAAAATGATTTTCCCAAGGGTCTTTATCTCCACCTTTGCTTATAAAATCAGAATTAGTAGGCTCTAATGGTTTTGATTTACTACCAGGTTCTCCCTCTTTTACAGCAGCAAAATCTTTATTTCCTACCTTGTGTCTTTTTTCTTTAGGTATAGACTCAAATCTGCTATTTACATCTGCAAGTACCTCTGCTTCTATTTCCTTACCTTGTTTAATAATTGCTTTTAGAGGCTCTCTAAACTCTTTTGGAACACTATCACCAACTTCAGGAATGGAAAGTCCTCTTAAAAGAAGATCATCTCCAAAAAACATAGACTTTGGATTCTTTTTAAAATCTTCTATAAAAGTTTTAAGATCATTATTAATTGCATCTATAGGATCAGCAGCTTTTTTCTCTTGCGCAACTTCTACCCTTTTAGTAGGTTCACCTTTAGCAGGCCCATTCACAGCTTTTTGAGAACCAGATCCTGATACATTTCCTACATCTAATAAAAACATGATTCACCCCTCTATTTAAAAATACAAACAACTAAAGATCAAAATTTTTATAGTACATTGATCCTTTTACCCAAGGAATCATCAAAATTCTCATGTTAAGATAGCTAAGATGAAAAACAGTAAAAAGCCAGTGATTTTTTGTGATTTTGATGGGACGATAACTAAACGCGACGTTATCATAACCATCATGGATAAGTTTGCTCCTTCAGAATGGATAAGCATAAAAGACAAGATTTTATATGAGAGAACTATAACCTTAAAAGATGGCATAGAAATGCTTTTTAACTTAATAGAGAGCAGTAAAAAAGAAGAGATTATAGAATATATAAAAAAAGAAGTTCAATTAAGAGATGGGTTTTCTGACTTTATCGATTATTGTAAAGAAAATAATATTGAATTCAATGTTCTTAGTGGAGGATTAGATTTTCACATTGATCCTATTTTAAAAGACTTTAAAAGTAAAATAAAAATTTATTGCAGTAATGCAAAATTTGACTCTGAGAAAATAAAAATAGATTATCCTTACCTGCCTAAAAACTGTACTTTATGCGGAGATTGCGGTTGCTGTAAAATAGAGCTTATAGAGAAATACCCAACTGATAGATTCTATAGAGTAGTCATAGGAGACAGCTTAACGGATTTTCCACCCTCTAAGGTCTCTGATATAGTCTTTGCCAGAGGCGATTTGATAAAATATTTAGACGAAGAGAATGAGGATAAGAAAGAAAAAATCAAATACATTTCATTTGACACATTTTATGATATAAAAAATGGCTTAGAGAAAATAATCGGAGAAGAAAAATTAGCACTAAATTAGACAATAAAGAATTAAAAATTGCAAATGCAAAAAATGAACTTATAAAAGTCAGCAGACATTTTTACTCAAAAGGGTGGATGATGGGCACTTCAGGGAATCTCTCGATTTTGATTAGCGAGCCGTGTCATTCCCGACTTGATCGGGAATCTACTAACGAATCACAAGTTCTGGATTCCCATTTACATGGGAATGACAATCAGAAATTTGAATTTCTAATTACTGCTAGCGGAAAAGATAAAGGTGAATTAACTGAAGATGACTTTTTATTAGTAGATGAAAATGGTAAATCAGTTCAAGCAACTGATTTAAAACCCTCTGCCGAAACCCTTTTACACAGTGCTATTTACAAACTCACAGAAGCAAAAGCTATTTATCATGTCCACACTACAAATGGAACTCTATTATCTATGTCAAATACAGAACAGAGTTTTATTCAGTTTTCAAATCTTGAAATGTTAAAAGGTTTAGGTTTTAAAACACATGATGTCACTGTAAATATTCCTATTATTGAAAACTCACAAGATATGGAATATATTGCCAGCATTGCACATGATTACATAGATGAAAGTATGCCAGGACTTATCCTTCGTGGACATGGCATTTACGGCTGGGGGAAAACACCTGAAGAAGCTAAGAGACATATAGAGATATTTGAATTTTTATTTGAATATAGAGTGAAAGAATTATCTATATGATTATTTATTCCTAAATAAGCTACTAATAGGTCTTTGATCATTTATCAAATTCTTGGAATCAACAGGATTTGGGTCTATCAAAGCTAAATCACACTTTTCACTAATTGAATTAAGCATTTCATTCAATGGGATATTACCCATTATACGATGTGAAGCAATTTCTGAAATTCTTGCATCCAATAAATCTCTTACTGTTTGCAGACTTCCAGATTTAAATTCTTCAAGTATCCCGCTAAGACGTGGACTTACGCCAATAAGAAAGTTTGACAATAAATCATTTTTAAAATTGAGGGTTGCAGAAGTAGCATGACTATTTTCAGGAATAGGATTACTATCCTCGGCAAAAACTACACCACCATTTTCTATGGTTGGAGAAACAAAACCTATACTAGATCCAAAAAAGAGACAAGATACTACTGGAAAACTTTTAAATGATATTTGCATATTTTACCCCTTTACTGTAACTGATGGTCTCTCATAAATAGCTTCCCATTTAGGATTGTCTTTAAAAACTCTAATACATTTAATAGTTTTTTCTTCAGTTAAATCAAACCAGTGCATAGTATTTGCTGGTACTACAAGTAAATCGCCTGGCTGAACATAAATTTCAAATGTAGGATCAGTAAGTGGATCAATTCCAAAAATACCTTCACCTAAAATAGTGAATCTCACCTCATCATCTGTATGATGATGAACACTGACAAACTTTTTTAAAATCCCATCTAGATTAGGAGTATTAGGATTTAATTCCACGACATCAGCTGACTTATATCCAAACTTTTCTTTTAGTTTTTGTATTTGATTTTTATATCTAATAAGTGGATCGGTAATACTCATATCAGCACTTTCAGGCTGCCAGAAGTCTGCATAAAGGCCATATTTCTCTATGAAGGATTTAGCTTCTAGGTTATCAGTGATAGTTTTTGATTTGGTTACGATTTTCATAGGTAAAATTATACCACTTGTTGATTTTTTGGTTTTTCATTCTTATTTAGGCTTTTTAACGCTCTATAAAAATCATCATGAGTATTCTGCCAAAGGTTAAGTCCATCAGCACCAACTTTATCTAAAACTACTTTTAATCTACCCGCTCTTATATGCCTTGGTAGATCAAAGGGAGAATTTCTGAAAATAAAATTAGTCATGGAATCGTTATCATATGAAATCCAAAACTCTGACTGAGTTCTTAAACGAATAAGAAGATCAGGTTTATCCTGAAAGGTAATAGCACACGATTTATCACTAAGTGGTTGTGTTTTTAAAATATGTTTTTTTGCTGTGTCATCACTCTCTAACATTTGAATTAATTTCTCAGTGCTGGGTATTAGAATTATTTGAACAGCTCCATTTCTCCCTATTATTAATCCATGACTAACATAAGATTTTGCAAGAAATATTTCTTTATCTTTAGTATCAGTCAATAAGGTTAATGGCTGTATAAATGGTGCATCATAACCAAAATAAGGAATCTCACGAGCAGTAGCTTCAATTTTCTCACAATGTGCAAGGGCTCCTTCTAAAGTAAACACGCTACCAGCATTTTGCACGAATTCATTTCCTAATTCATTTATATGATTCATTACTCTACTTTGCACACCTGCTTGATACACAAATCTTAGAGTCGTTTTTACTTGTTCTTCTGCTTCAAGAATATTTGAAGCTGGTGGTAAATCTTTTAATAGTTCAACAATAATTTTTATTAATGCAGATTTTGTATTTGGTCCTTTTGGCGATCCCATTAAAGGAGGAACTCCTCTCATGTTTAAAATATCTACCGTAGGAAAAGGTTCAAAATTTTGTCTTACAGAAGACATCTTTTGGCCCCATGCAACATCAGCCAACTTAGCCAATTTCTGTACATTTAGAAATGAGGAATGCCTTTTAATATATTTTTCTCTAACTGAGCGTACATCCATGTTTTTATCTTAAATTTATATACTTGTCTTAATCAACCTTAGAAAATAAAATTTCTCTAATAAATAAGGTCTTAATGAGCATGCATATTTATATTTCTAGTCATTCTTTCATAGTTATTAAAGAGATTTTCCCCAAAACTAGTAGTAATTAGCTGTATAGCATAGTTTACTGTCTGACCTTTTAAATACTTCTTTTCAAGTTTCGGAGCCACTTCCATCATTTCAAACCCAGCAAGTTTTCCTTTTTCTCTAAGTTTATTTACAGCTCTGGCAATCACTAAACCTTCTCTAAGAGTCAACTGATCATCACCGCTAGTACCTGTTCCCGTAACATTCATGGAGTCTATGTCCCATGCCACATAAATCTTTTTTACTCTTTTTTCAAGATAAAAAAATGCTTCGTCTACTATTTTTTTTATTCCAACATTATCGATATCTTCCATGGAGTACCATTTAGTCCCAGGATTTATTTTGCTTTTTTCACCTATACCAATTTGAACAAAGTTTTCTTTTTTTACCTTTGGTAATTTTTTAGATTCTCCGATGTTTAATAGTTTTTGAAAATCTGGATGAGAATCAAACTTTTTATCTGCAATAGCAACTGCTGCTGGCATTCCATGAGCTCTCCATGAAGGCGTATTTTTAGGAGAATGTACATCTAAGTGCCTATCTATCCAAACAACACCAAGATCACTTAAAGCATCTTTAGTCCCAGCTATAGTTCCTATAGCTAAGCTATGATCTCCACCTAGAGTAAGTGGGATTCTACCTTTTTTTATTTCTTCACTAACGACAGATGCTAACCATTGATTTATTTTAATTATAAGATCGATATTTTTTATGCCTTTATGAGAGACGCGATAAATCGCGTCTTTACGATGCATTGCTTTTCTGGTTTCTAGCAAAAGAGCTTTTGGAGGACTGATCACACTTACATCAAAACCTATACCTAGGAGATCTTCTTTTAATCCAGCTTTCATCAAAGCATCAGGACCATCGATAGCTGCTGAGTTCGGACCTCCAGCAGAAAAAGGGGCTTTTATTATAGAGATTTTTTGTTTTTTCATCTTCTTATAAAACTCCACTCCACTTTTCTTAAATAAAATTTCCACCTAGGCTCTGTATGAGCTGTAAGCGCTCTAACTAAAACAGATTTAAAACCATACATATGAGCTAACCAAATATCTGTAAGTGGTCTGTCTCCAATTACTGCTATTTTTTCATGAGACTCATTTAAGATTTCCATAGCCTTTTTTATACCAACAGGCCATGGTTTTTCAGCTGAACCCAGAATTGGAAAATCAAGTACCTTTTGAACTTTATCAATATAGTGTTTTTTTCTATTGTTACTAAGAACAATTAACTTGAAGTGCTTTTTCATTTCAATAAGCCATTCTTCTATGTGCGGGTCTAATTTCGCTGCTTTCGGAGCCATAATTGTGTTATCAAGATCAAGAATTAAGGCATTTACATTTAAAGATTTCAGGTCTTGTACAGTAATTACAGTCACATCATCTTTTTCATAAATAATATCTGGTTTCAAAAATGGAATCATATACCTATTTTATAGCATAATAGTAATTGATATATGTCAAATAGAAAGTTGTTTAAAATTGCTGGGCTTGTTGGATTAATTACGATCGTAAGTAAAGTATTTGGACTTGTTCGTGATCTTGTCATAGCCAGAGCATTTGGAACTACGATAACTGCAGATGCTTACAACTTTGCTTATTTATTAACGGGTAATGCACTTATATTGTTAGGTGGATTAGGTGGACCATTTCACTCTGCTACCATAGCTACTCTTACTAAACTAAAAAATGATCCTAAAGAAGCAGGGAGTTTTTTAATAAAGATTTTTTCTTTTACTTTTTTAATTCTTAGCATCATTACGATATTTGTTCTTTACTACAAAACTCAAATTGTTCAGTTTATCGCACCAGCTAGCGGACATGACATGGCTTACAGAGAAAAGCTTTGGCAGTTAACTGAAATGCAGCTTCAAATTATGTCTCCACTCATAGTTATTTCAGGATTGTTGGGTATTTTATGTGGGGTTGGAAATGTTTTTGGGGGTTATTTTTGGCCTTCATTTAGTCCTGTTTTTCCTAGCATTGCTATTATTATTTGCGTTTTCTTTTTTGATCCCAATAGAGGAGAGCCCCTACAGGCAGGAGTAGCTCTTGGAATTGGGACTTTAATTGGTGCATTTTTTCAGCTCTTATTTCAATTACCTGATTTATTTAATGCCACTAAAAAGAAATACCTTGAATTGGCTGTAGTAAAAAACAAAGAAGCGATAAGTGATTTTACTTATTTCCTTGGACCAGCATTACTAAGTACCACTATCGGGCAAATAACTGTTTATATAGATAGTTTTTTCTGTTCAGGTCTGGATGAAGGTAGCTGGACAGCCACCATTTTAGCAAATAGATTAATTCAATTACCTCTGGGAGTTTTACTTACTTCATTTTTAGTTCCATTTTTTCCTAGGTTTTCAGAATTAGCACATGAGAAAAACTTTGAAAAGTTAAAAGAGTCTTCCATAATGGTTATAAGATCACTTTGGTTTTTAACACTGCCAGTAGCAGTTTATTTATATCTTTTTGCAAGACCCATTGTAGAGTTGGTATTTGAAAGAGGAGCATTTAATGCCAGATCTTCAGAGCTCACTAGTAGTATTCTTATAGCTCTTCTTCTTTCAATGATTGCATATGTAGCAAGGGACACCTTAACTAGAGTTTTTTACTCTCTGGGAAATTCAAGACTTCCGCTTATTGTAGCCATTTGTTCAATAATGTTAAAAATAATTTTAAACTCTATCTTAGTAAAAGAATTTGAAGCTCCAGGAATAGCATTTGCTACATCCATTGTTACTGTTTTCAATTTTTTATTTCTTTGGTATATGCTTAGAAAAGATATTGGATCATTGGGCTGGTCTAAAAACCTAGGCAGCTTAATGAAGATGCTAATAGCCACAGCCATTATGTACATTTTCGGTTATTTATTTATAGAATATTTCCCTAGCAGCATAGAAAGACATGACACCATATCAAAGTTTATCTTCATCCTGGGAAGCTCAATGATGTGTTTCCTAATTTACTTTAGTCTTTCACTGAGACTAAAGATAGAAGAGGCTGAGAAAGTTTTTATTGAGATAAGAAAAAAAATTAAGCCTCTGCACCACTAGAATTAGCACCTATACCTTCTTTCTTATCATTTTCTTTATATTCTGCAAGTTTGTCTTCTGATTTACTATAAAATGCTACGGTATTTTCTTTAGGCACCAACAAGTCTTTAAATCCATTTAGCACTTGTATACCTAAACTTTTAGCTGTCCCAGTGGTTTTAGCTAATGCTTGTTTGACCTCTTTTGCTGTTTTATCTATTTTATCTTGTCTTGCTTTTGCAGCCAATTTATTTCCTAGTTCTTTTAGCTCATCTTGTTTTTCTTTTACTTTTTTATCTTCTTCAGCTTTTGCTTTAGCTTTTTCGGCTTCTGCTTTTTTTGCTTCAATTTCTTCTTTTTCTTTAGCTTCTTTTGCTTTTTCTGCTTCTTCAGCTTCTTTAGCCTCTTCTTCTTTTTTTAACTCTTCAGCTTCTTCCGCTTGAGCTTTTGCTTCAGCTTTTTCAGTTTCTTTTGCTTCTTCCTTTTTTTCTACTAAACTTGCTTTCAAGAGTTCAAGTCCTTTTGCTTTTTCATTTAGCTTATTTTGTGTTTTTTGAAATTTTTCTCTGCCCTCAGGACTATCATCAATTTTTGGGGCCGTTTCTGGGGTTACTTTAGCAGTAACATTTCCTACACTTGAATCTAATATAAACATTTTTTTACTCCTTAAATCAATTAATAAAGGTCTGGCTTTTGTATAAATATCCTATATTAGTTAAAAGAAGGTTAAAAACCGTAAGAAAGTAGGGAAACCCTAAACTATTTCTTTTTAATTGTTAAACAGCCTCTGCTTTTATTTCTTTTAAAGCTTGATCAAAATTAGCCATATTGATTTTATCTTGTCCTAATTCAAAAGCACATAAAGTAGCCCTGTGAACCAAGTTTTCTATATCTGCAGCACTTAAACCATCTATGCTAGTAGCTATTAAATTTAAGTCTACATCTTCTGCCAATACATCTACTTTTTTGCCTGCATATTTACTTAAAACATCTAATCTATCCTCTAAAGTCGATGGTGGACCTATATTTATTTTCATATCAAATCTACCAGCCCTTACTAAAGCAGAGTCTAAAATTTCAGGAATATTAGTGGATGCTAAAACCATTACATTTGCATTTTTATCAAATCCATCCATTTCAATTAGAATCTGAGTTAGCACTTTATTTAATTCTCTACTAACAGCATCAGAGTTATGGGATCTTTGAGCACCCAAAGACTCAAGCTCATCTAAATAAATTATAGAAGGTGCATTTGCTCTTGCTGCTTTAAATAATCTTTTTACATTCTTAGGACTAGCTCCTAAAAATGAATTCATAATATCCGAAGCAGAGGCAAGAAAAAAGCTAGATTTTGATTCTCCCGCAACGATCCTAGCTAAAAGAGTTTTTCCATTTCCTGGAGGACCTATAAGTAAAATCCCTCTGGGTAAAACTGCTCCTACTTTATTTTTATCTCTATCAGTAATGTGTTTCACTAACTTCTTTATTCTTTCTAAAACTTCTTTATTTCCTCTAAAATCATCAAATGTTGCATCAGATTTTATTGGTTTAAACTTATTGTTAAGGCTTCTATCAATTACAAAGACTAAAGCACCCATAGCTGTGCCTACTGTTACTATCATGAAAAGAAAACTTCCAACAGCTTCTGGTGCTTCATTATTTATCTTTTCCATAATCGACAATTTATAAACTTGTATAGGATGATCTGGAATATCTCTTAATTCCTTTATGAGCAATTCATTCTTTTCATCTTTAGGTAGATGAAGATATAAAATAGAATCATCTTTTAATTTGATTTGATAGAGATACACTCTTTCATCAAAAGCAACTGCTTTTACATTTCCTTTTTTTGCTTCATTTAAAACTTCTTCAACCCCCGAAAAAAACATTCCATGTTTAAATTTTGGAGTTACAACAGGCTGGTTAATTTCAACGGTAGGAACTTGATCTTGAGCATTTGTTATTTGAGTTCCATAAATTTGACTAGCAGCTAAAGCACTAGCTACAGTAGCTCTTCTTACAAAGTTTCTCATAGGGTAGAAATATCCCCTTGAGGTCGCTCTTTGAGTAATAATCATAAATTACTAAGATTGTAACTTGACCAATCTTTCTTGTCTTCTAAATATTAAGAAACTTAAGTAACTTCTTGTAAACCACCTAAATAAGGATAAAAAGGTTTTTAGTGAGATTGGGAAAAGAATTAAATAGGCAAATAAGCTATGCTGGATCAACCAATGGATATGTTATTTTACCTGAATTTCCAGGTTGAAATGGTTGAAGAATTATTTCAGATTTTTTAAATAGGTCTGATGGTTTAAACTCATCTTTGTTGGTAATAGTTGATACACCTGCCCCTTTAGCAGCTCTTAATGCTGCAAGTAATAATACAAGATCTGAAGAATTTTCTTTGTTGTTCGTTGCTAAATCAACTAATTTCTTTTCAGTATCCGCAATGAGTTTATCAACAGGAAATTTTGTTTCAACAACTAAGGGATTTTTTTCTAACGAATCTAAATATTGTTGAATCTTTGGATCAGCTTTTGCTGCCTCTCTAAGAATTTTTGCAGATTCTATAATTACTTTAGGATCTTTAGAAGTAATTCCTTTTATAAGAGCATCATCTACTTTTTGCGTACTTCTTATTACAAATGTATCTTTTTCAGCTTTTTTTGGTTCAACTTGTTTAGGCTGATTTTGACCTGCTTGGGCCACTTGCTTTTGTCCAGGAATAGGACCTTTACCACTTACTCCACCTACATCAAATAAAAACATAAACCACCCCTTCTTCTAGATTAATAATTAACATTTTCATACCATTTAAAGAAATAATAATCACTAAAGAGAATAAAATATCAACTTTAAAGATTAGTCAAATGGGGGATAGCGCTAATTTATTTCTTTCAAACCACCTAAATAAGGCTGTAAAACAGCAGGAACTAAAATCGTACCTTTTTCAGTTTGATAGTTTTCTAAAATTGCTGCAAGGGTTCTTCCTATAGCTAATCCTGAACCATTTACAGTATGTGCAAAAATAGCTTTATCTTTTGGATTTACTTTGTATTTTATGTTCATTCTTCTTGCCTGGAATGACCCAAAATTAGAACAGCTACTAATTTCACGATATGTATTCTGTGAAGGAAACCAAACTTCTAAGTCATAGCATTTCATAGCAGAAAAACCCATATCTCCACTACACAATAAAATTTTTCTATAAGGAAGCTCTAGTTTTTTTAATATTTCTTCAGCATCATTAGTAAGTGCTTCATGTTCAAGAGCACTGTTTTCAGAAGTAGTGATTTTCACTAACTCTACTTTATTAAACTGATGCTGCCTAATAATTCCTCTAGTATCTTTTCCAGCCGATCCTGCTTCTCTTCTAAAACATGGTGTATAAGCACAGTATTTAATAGGCAATTGTTCTAGATTTAAGACTTCATCTCTATGAAGATTAGTTATAGGAACTTCAGCTGTAGGAGCTAAGTATAAATCTTCTCCTTCACATTTATAAAAATCCCCATCAAACTTAGGTAATTGACCAGTTCCAATCATAGATGTTTTATTTATTAAAATAGGAGGAAATGTTTCTCTGTAGCCACGTTCACTAGCATGATCTAGCATAAAGTTCATAATGGCACGCTCTAGCTTTGCTCCGACTCCTGTTAAAACAGTAAACCTGGATTGGGCTATTTTTACTCCACGCTCAAAATCAAAAATATTTAATTTTACTCCTATTTCATCATGAGGCTTTATCCACTTTTCAGTTTTTGGATTTCCCCATTTTAGAATCTCTTGATTTTCTGTCTCATCTTTTCCAAGAGGAACATCATCAGCTGGAGCATTTGGAAGCCACATTAATTTAGTATTAGTTTCTTCTGTAAGATTTCCTTCTTCTGCTTCTATATTAGACAACTGCTTGCCGACTTCAATGCTTTCTTTTTTTAATTCTTCAATTTTTGAAGGGTCATCTTTAGAACGTGGAATTAATCCAGCAATTTCATTTTTTCTTTTTCTTAATTCATCAGCTCTTGATTGAAAATTCCTTTTCTTTTCATCCAAAACAAGCAATTCATCAATTGATGTAATAAGCTCTTTATTTCTTTTTGCTAACTTTTCTTTATAAAGATCAGGATTTATTCGTATTTCTTTCAAATCATGCATAAGATTAGTTTATAATATAAGCTATGAAAAACGCTTTTGTATTACTGTTTCTTTTAATATTACTTAGTGGTTGTAGCCTACAAGATCCCATAACAAGATCACAAGAGCTTTCAAAAAAGGGTAAATTCCCAGAAGCTATAAAAGTCCTTCAAGATGAGTTAAAGAAAAATTCTGGTTCTGTTCCAGTTAAATCTCTATTAGCTCAAGCATATTCTGACTATGGCTTAGCACTTTGTCAGGATGTAAATAAACCTCCTAGAGTAAAATACCCTATGGCAAAAGAACAGTTTGCTATGGCTTTAGAATTAAATCCTTACCAACAAGATGCTAAAGAAATGTATGAAATGATTGAAAAAATCCAAGAGTCATTTCGTGAAAATAAAATGGAATAATATATTTCCCAGTGAAATTTCTTTCAGAATTACTTAAAAACAAATTGGCACTCATTGCTTTCATTTTCTTCATTGCTTTACTATTTTTAGTTATTTTATCTATTTTTGGATTTGGATTTGATGGGAATTCTTTTTATTCTCAGGATCAAAATAAGATTTTAATTCCACCATCAAAAGATCATATATTAGGAACAGATCAGCTTGGAAGAGATTTATTAGCAAGATTAATTTATGGCTCACGACTATCTCTTTTTGTAGCTATCGTTACTGCTATAATTTCATTTTTTATTGGTGTTTCACTAGGCACGATAGCAGGACTATTCGAAGGAAAAATTGATTTTATTATTACAAGAGCAATTGATATTATTTATTCATTGCCAGACTTACTTGTTTTAAGCATCATTGGTATGATTTTTAGCAGATCTACTACAGGAATATTAATTGCTATTGGTTTAATTAGCTGGATGGACGTAGCCAGACTTACCAGAGCTGAGATTCTAAAGTTTAAAAATCATGATTTTATTGTCTCTGCAAGAGCCATTGGTCTTACAAATGCACAAATCGTTTTTAAACATATTTTGCCAAATATTTTAAATATTATTCTTGTAGCTATAACATTCACGATGCCACGCGCCATAATTGCTGAATCTACTTTAAGCTTCTTAGGTCTTGGTATTTCTCCTCCCAGATGCAGCTGGGGAACACTAGCTAGTGATGGTTGGCAATTCCTAAATACACATACAAACCTTATTTTATATCCCAGTATAATGATTATGTTAACTGTACTTAGCTTAAACATACTTGGAGATTTTTTAGCAGATTTAAACCAACCAAAGAAAAGCTTGATATGAAATTCGCCCTTGCACAAACTAATCCAACAATAGGTGATCTTGAAAATAACCTAAACAAGATTTTAAAAAATATTGATTTGGCAGCTAAAGAAAATGTAGAAGTGATAATTTTTCCTGAACTTGCTCTTTCTGGTTATCCTCCAAAAGATCTTTTACTAAAAAGACAATTTATCGAAGACAATAAAAAATATTTAAATCTTTTAGCTGAAAAAGCAAATAAGCAAATTACAGTGATTTTAGGAATTATAGAAGAGAATTATGGAGAAGGCAAGCCTTTATTTAACTCTGTAGCAGTTATTAAAGAAAATAAGATTGTTTACACCAGACAAAAAACACTACTTCCTACATATGATGTTTTTGATGAGGATAGATATTTTGAATCCGGGAAAACTATTACACCAGCAAAGTTATTTGGGAAGAATTTTGGATTATCCATATGCGAAGATATCTGGCATGATGATATTTCATGGGCAAGACCAAGATATAAAATTGATCCTATTACTGAGCTATGTAAAACAAACTTAGATTTAATTATCAATTGTTCAGCTTCACCCTATTTCATGGGCAAGCCTCAACTAAGAGAAAAGGTTCTTATTAACTGTGCTAAAAAACATAAACTCCCTATTATCTATGTAAATCAAGTGGGTGGAAATGATGATTTGATCTTTGATGGCAACTCATGCATTATCGATAAAAATGGTGAGGTTATTTTAAAATTGAAATCGTTTGAAGAAGATTTACAGTTTTTTGACCTTGATGTTCCTCATCCCACCATCTCACCATCCCCCCATAATCCAGAAGAGGAATTACTACAAGCCATTACCTGTGGACTACATGATTACGTAAATAAATGTGGTTTCAAAAAAGTAATCATAGGAGTATCAGGGGGAATTGATTCAGCCCTGGTGGCTACACTTGCAGCAAGAGCACTTGGAAAAGAAAATGTTTTAGGCATTTTTATGCCATCCAGGTTTACATCATCAGAGAGTGAAAAAGACGCTAAAGATTTAGCTAATAACTTAAGAATTGAACTTAAGACCTTTTCAATAGAAGAACCTTTTAAAGCATTTACACAGTTACTGTCCCCAACTTTAAGCGAAAAAGGTGTTGGGATTGAAAATATACAATCCAGAATTAGAGGCTCCATCCTGATGTCACTTTCAAATGAAACTGGTTCATTGGTGTTAACTACAGGGAATAAAAGTGAAATTGCTACTGGATATTGCACACTGTATGGTGACATGTGTGGGGCATTAGCTGTTATTTCTGATCTTTCTAAAAACAATGTTTATAATTTATCTAAATATATAAATAAAAAAGAAGGTAAAGAAATAATACCTGAGAACACTATCAGAAAAGAGCCTACAGCTGAATTAAGACCAAATCAAAAAGACCAAGATACCCTTCCACCATATGATGTTTTAGACAAGATTTTGGAACTTTATGTAGAAGATCATATTCCAGCAAAAGAAATTGTTAACAATAATATACCGATTGAGACAATTAAAAAAGTTTGTAATATGATTGATGTTAATGAGTATAAAAGGCAGCAAGCGGCTCCAGGGTTAAAGTTAACCAGTAGAGCTTTTGGTTTTGGATGGAGAATGCCAATTGCAAAACGATATAAAGAAAATTAGACTCGGTCAAGTAGACTTCATAAACTGCTTACCTATAAATCTTCCTATCGAGCTAGGAGAAATTAGCTTAGATGCAGATATAATTTCTGCTGTCCCTTCAGAGTTAAATAGAATGATCTTAAATAGTGAAATTGATATTGCTCCTATATCTTCTATTGCTTATTTAGAAAATAAAGGTAATTTAGATCTTTTTGGCAATCTTTGTATAGCATCACATGGTCAAGCAGACAGCGTTTTACTGTTTTCCAAATTTCCAATAGAAGAGTTAGATGGTGCAGATATTTTACTTTCAAAAGCTTCAGCCACATCAAATAAACTTATTCAAATTATATTTAAAGAATTTTTAAAGATCAACGCTTCTTTTGAAAAAGAATGCATTAAGCCTTCTGCCATTTTATTAATTGGTGATGATGCTCTTTTAGAATTTTCTAAAAAGCAAAGAGATGTTTTTATTTATGACCTGGGTTCACTTTGGAAAAAATATACTGGCTTACCCATGGTATTTGGGCTTTGGGTAGTTAGAAAAGATATAGCTGCCAAATATCCTATGGAAATAAATATGATTTCAAAGAAACTAAATGAAGCAAAAGAAATTGGGCTTTCTACCTCTATAGACAAAGTGATTAAAAAAGCACAGGAGAAAGTATTGATCTCAAGAGAGTTTTATTCTAATTATTTTAAACATTTATCTTATGATTTTAATTCTGAATGCAAAGAAGGACTAGAACTTTTTGAGAGTTATTGTAAAAAAGATGCTTTAATTATTCACTAGTTTGAACAAGTCTTTTTTCTCCATCCTAAATGGAAACCATTCTTTCATATGTTTAGCACCAAGTTTTTCATAAAAATCTATAGAAGGTTTATTCCAATCTAATACCTGAAACTCCATTCTTCCACAATCTTCCTGAAGAGCTACTAGTGCACAGTAATCAAACAAAGCTTTTCCTATTCCTTTTTTTCTAAACTCAGGTAAAACAAAAATATCTTCTATATAAAGTGTAGGTTTTGCTAAAAAGCTAGAGTAAGTAAAACAAGTAATTGCATAAGATACTACTTTTCCTTCATATTCACCTAGCCATGCTGTAATTCTAGGGAATGGACCACAAGCATCTAATTTTAATCTTTCTTTTGCTTCAGAATCAGGTGGTGTAAGTTTTTCATAGTGTGCTAGTGCATCAATAAGATTACAGAGAACATCTCCATCTTCTAAGGTAGCTTTTCTAATATTTATTTTTTCAGTTGATGTTTCCATGATTACATTCTACTAAATCCATATAGTAATTTATAGCTTCCATTTGGAATATTGCTAAATGTTGATTGATAGTATTTCTCACTAATTCTTTTAAACTTTGAAATAAATGGTTTTCCATCTTCTACAGATGTAAGAGTTATAAACAATCTAGTGAAATCCACTTTTTCTTTAAAATAGCCAGTTATAGCTATATTATTATTTCCACTGGAATGGGCTTGTAGAGTATCTTGATCTCTTCGTAAAATTGAAAATTTCTGACCATGTGCTTCGAATAAATAATTAGGACTTCCGTTCACAGTTACTTTATAACCATGAGAAAGAGATATTAAATCACGAATTGGATCTCTTATATGTGCAGGGGAAGGAGTCGGATCCCAATCCCAAATATCTGTTCTATGTACTCTCACTTTAAATCCATTCTTTATTAGAAAACTTCTATATGGTATTACAAAGCTAGCAATCTAAAAAGTATTATTAGAAAAATTTAAGCTTATCAAAAAAAGTCCCTTTGCATAAATCACTTACATTGATTTTATAAATCTTATATGGTCCTTTTCTCTCATCTTTTCCACTATTAAAAAATGGCATTTCATTAATCATAGAATCTGTAACATACAAATACTTATCAGGTCCAATGCTCAAGGTATCAGGCCACCAGAGGTTTTTATCCTTTACTAAGGTTTTAATTTCATTTTTAGGTGTTAAATATTTAATAGAGTTTTCCTCTAAGGCTGTTAAGAAAACATTTCCAGCATCGCTAGAAAGAATGCCGTCTACAGCCCCCGTATCAGCCACTTTTTCTACAGACTTCTCGCGTTCCACATCAGATACATTCTCATCATTTAAAAGCTTTGTAGGTACTTTATATAAAGCCTTTCCAGATAAAGCATGAAAATATAAGTATTTATTTTCAGCATCCAGCGTTAAACCATCTGACTGAACTTCAAAAGATTTGCCATCAGTATTCAAACACTCTTTTCCATTTACTTTAATCACATAACCTGGTTCAGCCATAGTAGAAACGTGATTAGAAAGTAATTTTCTTTGCTTTCCACTATCTGTATCTAAAACAATAATTCCACCAGCACCAGAATCAGTTATATAAGCTTTATTATTATTTTCATCTATTCTTACATCATTTAAATAACTGTTTTTTGAAATATTAGGTTCATTGAAGAAATATTTAAGTAAGATTTTATTTGTTCTTAAATCAATCCTTACAAGCTTCGCCCCGCCATATACAACACCCTTAAATTCAGGATTTCCAGTATCTAGAATCCATAAATTGTCATTTTTATCAACATAAACACTCTGAACACATAAAAAATAATCAATGGGTAAACCAGAATATGCATTCCATTTCATATCAGGAAAAGGGATTTTCTTCCCCTTTTTTATCTCTGCTACACCATATTCATAATGATCTGACCATCTGGGGTAATTTACAAACATTCTTCCAGTCTTAGATATAGCCACACCAGTGAATTGATAGTCATCTTTAAAGACTTCAGTTAGTTTGCGATCTTTAGGGGAAGGTGTGCAACCATTTAAGAGAAAAGCAGTAAATATTAAGAGGATTGCTTTTTGCATGGTTATATTTTAGCAAGAGGGTTTAATTAAGTATTATTAATTAAAAATTCAAGGGTATTTATGGCATTTTCATACCTTTGTAACCCAGGGTTACAAAGCATTTTTGGCATTTATAAGATAATGCATCCATGTATGAATTGTTCAAAAATAAATATAGAATTAAATCAATAAGATTAGAACATTGGGATTATTCATCAAATGGTGCATATTTTGTAACCATATGTACAAAAAATCGGATAAATTATTTGGGGGAAATTATAAATGGAAAAATGGAATTGTCGGAAATTGGGGGAATTACAAAAAATGAATTATTGAAAATCCCAATGTTACGCAATAACGTTTTATTGGACGAATGGGTAATAATGCCAAATCATGTGCATATAATTTTTATTATCGATATGATACCGCCGTTTGTAGAGACATGCCTAGGCATGTCTCTACGGGCAAAATACAACCGCTTTTCAAAACCAATATCTGGATCATTATCCATGATTGTTAATCAATATAAATCGGCGGTAAAACGTGAATGCAATAAATCCAATTTCCGACAATTCACCTGGCAACCGCGTTTTTATGAACGGATTATTCGTAATGAAAATGAATTAAATAGAACCAGGGAATATATTATTAACAATCCAATTAAATGGGAATTTGATAGGAACAGATTTAATTAATCCTACCCACTACACATTACGCAGTCTTCTTTGTTCTCCAATGAACATGCCACTGCCGCCATTTCTTTTTCTTTATCAATGGCTTTTAATTCTTCCATTTCAACAACTGGCTCAAGAGGCACTTCAGCCTGAGTTTCTACAGTAAATTTAATAGCATCAACAGCTGACTTCGTACGGAGATAATACATTCCTGTCTTTAAGCCCTTATTCCAAGTGTAGAAGTGCATTGAAGTAAGTTTTGCAAAGTCTACATCCTGTAAGAAAAGATTTAATGACTGTGACTGACAGATATATGCACCGCGATCTGCTGCCATATCTATAACCGTTCTTTGCTTAATTTCCCAAACTGTTTTATAGAGATCTTTTATAGGCTGTGGGATTTCAGGGATGTTTTGAATTGATCCATTATTTTTAATAATCTTATTCTTTAATTCCGGTGACCAAAGCCCAAGACTTACAAGATCTTTCAAAAGATATTTATTTACTACAATAAATTCCCCTGATAAAACACGCCTTGTGTAAATGTTTGATGTATAGGGCTCAAAACATTCATTATTTCCCAAGATTTGAGATGTAGACGCTGTAGGCATTGGAGCAAGTAAAAGAGAATTTCTTACACCATGTTCTTTTACTTTTTCTTTTAATTCTTCCCAATTCCATCTAGTAGATGGTGTAACATCCCACATGTCATATTGGAAGATACCTTTTGATACAGGTGATCCTTCATATGTCTCATATGGACCTTGTTCTTTAGCTAATTCCATTGATGCTGTCATCGCCGCAAAGTAAAGTGTTTCAAAGATTTCTTTATTTAATTGTGTAGCTTCATCACTATCAAATGGCATTCTAAGAAGAATAAATGCATCGGCAAGTCCTTGAATACCTATTCCTATAGGTCGATGTCTCATGTTTGAACGTTTTGCTTCCTCTACAGGATAATAGTTAACATCAATAATTTTATTTAAATTTTTAGTTACTACTTTTGTTACTTCATAGAGTTTTTCATGATCAAACTTTCCATCTATAACAAACCTAGGAAGTGCAATAGAAGCCAAATTACATACAGCCACTTCATCAGGTGCAGTGTATTCTACTATTTCAGTACAGAGATTTGAGCTTTTAATAGTGCCAAGATTTTGTTGGTTGGATTTTTTATTACATGCATCTTTGTAGAGCATGTATGGAGTACCAGTTTCAATCTGTGACTCAAGAATTGCAAACCATAATTCCTGTGCTTTTACTGTCTTTCTAGCTTTACCTTCATTTTCATATTTTTCATAGAGCTTTTCAAACTCTTCACCCCAACTAGTACTTAAACCAGGTGCTTCATTTGGACAGAAAAGTGACCAATTTCCATTTTCTTCTACACGTCTCATGAAAAGATCTGAAACCCAAAGAGCATAGAAAAGATCACGTGCTCTAAGTTCTTCTTTTCCATGGTTTTTCTTAAGTTCTAAAAATTCAAAAATGTCAGCATGCCATGGCTCAATATAAATAGCAAATGAACCTTTTCTCTTACCACCACCTTGATCTACATAGCGAGCAGTATCGTTATAAACTTTCAACATAGGAATAATACCGTTTGAAGTACCGTTCGTACCTCTGATATATGATCCAGTCGCTCTAATGTCAGTAATACTAAGCCCAATTCCACCTGCTGATTGTGAGATTTTTGCACATTGTTTCAATGTATCGTAAATGCCTTCTATACTGTCGTCTTTTACTGTCAATAAAAAGCATGATGAAAGCTGAGGTTTTGGAGTACCTGCATTAAATAATGTAGGCGTAGCATGTGTAAACCAACGCTCTGACATAAGATTATAAGTTTCAATAGCAGATTCAATATCATCCTTATGCATACCAACTGCTACACGCATAAGCATATGCTGAGGACGTTCTACTACTTGTCCATCAATTTTTAAGAGATAAGATTTTTCAAGTGTCTTAAATCCAAAATAGTCATAGCCAAAATCTCTATCATAAATAATAGTGGAATCTAAAAGCTCAGAATGTTTTAATATGACCTGAAAAACATCTTCAGAAATTAAGGGTGCTTTTTTACCTGTTTTTGAATCTATATAATTATACAAATCAGTCATCGTAGCTGAAAAAGATTTCTTAGTATTTTTATGCAAGTTAGAAATAGCTATTCTAGATGCCAAACGTGCATAGTCAGGGTGTTTTGCAGTAAGTGATGCTGCCGTTTCAGCAGCTAAACTATCTAATTCAGAAGTAGTAACACCATCATAAATTCCTAAAATAACTTTCTTTGCAACTTCAACAGCATTCACGTGGTTTGGGTCCAATGAATAGCAAAGCTTTTCAATTCTTGCAGTTACTTTATCGAATTTGACGGCTTCACGTCTATTATCTCTTTTTAAAACGAACATAGATATTTCCTTTATTACTTTTTAAGAAAAAGATCCCCTAACTTCTCAAAAACATCAGCTTTAAAATGCCCGACCTAGAAGTCTGCATTTAAGGTAAATGAATATGCTGCTTTTGTTTTACAACTATTCATCACACCAGCTTTTTGATATTCTCCAACTCTTTTTTCAAAGAAGTTTGTTTTTCCCTGAAGAGAAATTAACTCCATGAAATCAAATGGATTCGTTGCATTGAATAATTTAGGATATCCTAATTCTACAAGCAACCTATCAGCAACAAACTCAATATATTTAGTCATCAATTTTGAGTTCATACCTATCAAGTCAACTGGTAATGCACTGGTCACGAACTCTTTTTCAATTTTTACAGCATCACCAATTATCTCGTAAATTTTTTCTTTACTTAATTTATGTCTAAGCATTTTATACAATAAACAAGCAAAGTCACAGTGTAATCCTTCATCTCTTGAGATTAGCTCATTAGAAAAACTGAGTCCTGGCATTAAACCACGTTTTTTCAACCAGAAAATAGAACAAAAACTTCCTGAGAAGAAAATACCTTCTACTGCTGCAAAAGCAACCAATCTTTCTGCAAAATTATCACTATCAATCCATTCAAATGCCCAATCTGCCTTTTTCTTAACACAAGGAATTGTTTCCATTGCATTAAAAAGCCTTTGTTTTTCTGCTGGGTCTTTTATATATGTGTCAATAAGAAGTGAATATGTTTCAGCATGAATATTTTCAACCATTATTTGAAAACCATAAAATGCTCTTGCTTCTGGAAGTTGAACTTCTCTCATGAAATTCACTGCAAGATTTTCATTTACAATTCCATCACTTGCTGCAAAAAATGCAAGAACATGACTTATAAAATATTTTTCATTGTCATTTAACTTTTCCCAATCTTTTAAATCTGGGGATAAATCAATTTCTTCAGCAGTCCAAAAACTGGCTTCTGCATTTTTATACATTTGCCAAATTTCATCATATTTAATAGGGAATAAAACAAATCTATCTTTGTTTGATCTTAAAATTGGTTCTTCATTTATATCAATTACATTATTTGGAATTTGTTCAATTGAATTTAAATTTTTACTTGAATTAGGTGTTGCTATTGCCACTTTATTTTCTCCCTCGATTTTTTGATTGTTCTAATTTTACTCTTATCTTTGAAAAATTCAAATTTTGCAGAAACATTTTTTTATGTAATCAAGACGTAATTATTCTTGACAAAATCATCCGCAATGACTCCATCCACAACTTAAACAAACTGGTCCTACTTTACATGCAGCATTACCAAATGACTCAGATATAAATTCTGAATGACAACATGGGCATTGTGTCTCATGTCCTTGTGCTATCCAATCCATCCTGGCTTTTACTGCTTCATCTAACATCTGCATTTTCATCTCACTACTATCTTCATTGATAATAGATTCATCGAACTTGATCTCATGCTTCTTTTGAAAAGTCGTCTGAACAGTATCAACATCATCTTTTACTTCTGGCGCTTCCGCAAAAAGTGACATTTGGTATTGTCCTTTACATGCATCCCTTAACACTCGTCCAATTGCATCAGGAATTGAATTTGCTTCAATTCCAACTATCTTTTGTCCCCCTTGAATATTTACAAGGCCTTTAGCAACATCTTCAGGAGAGCAGCCCCATTTGAGAGCTTTAGTAGCCATTCGGCAAATAGCTTCAATCATTCCAGAAGCAACTCCGCCACCTCTCATTAAATGAGCAAAAACTTGTCTTGGCCCCCTTTCATCAAAATAAACATGAACATGAAGTGGACCCTCTGGTGTCATAACTTCTTCATTAAAACCAAACATTCTTTTTGGTCTTGTTCTTGGTTTTAAAGTTTGTTCAATGATTACTTTTTGAACTTGGATCTCTTTAGTCTCTGAAGGAATTGCAGAACTTCCCTCATTATCATTTTCTGTAATTGATACGCTAGTTTTAAATATTGGCAAGAATTTTTCAAGCATTGAAAGCTCTTCAAGCTTTTTATCTTGTGCTTCTACTGGCTGACTAAGTCTTGTACCATCTGGATAGAAGGTAATAGATTTAACACCTAATTTATAACCAAGCATTGCAGCTTCACCAGCATATTCATAAGACATATCACCTTTAATCATGCATGTATTTGAGAGAGCATTAAAGCATTCTGGGAAACCAGCATTTGCTTTCTGAATAGCTGCAAGATGATTAATATAGTCATATGGATCAATTTCAGTATTTATCTTGAAGATTTTTTGAACTTGTTCTGGAATTTCAGAAAGTCCTGTAACTTTCTTTCCATTTTTTCTAATTTTATCCAAAAGTGCTTTAATTTCTTCTTCTGTAGAAGGCCATGCATTTGCTTTTTTCATAGCTTCTTCAAAGCCTGGAGCTGTAAAACTTACCCAATTATCTCTAACTTTTCTAGAGAAAACAATTCCATTAAATGGTTCTGGTCCCCAAGAAGTGCCACAAAGCTGTGCCATAGTACCTGTAGGTTGTTGGTTTACCATGCAAGAGTTTCTTACTCTTAAACCTTTTTCTGAAAATGTACTACCTGACCAGATTTCATAAACTCCTCTTTCATGAGCAAGTCTTTCACTAGCTCTGATACAAGCTTTAGCAAAATGATCATAAAGTTCTGAAACAAGTTTATTAGACTCATCTGAACCAAACTCAACTTCATATCTGGCTATCAATTCTGCAACTCCTGCAAAACCACCACCATTTCTTCTTTCACGACGAGCTGTAGAATTCTGAGCAGGTATAGGGAAATGAGTTACGGTAGTTACGTCATCCATAAATTCTGTGGAAAGATCTGCAATCTCTTCCATTCTTTCAAACTGATACATTCCATTCTCATCAAAAAAGTCTGGATGTGCACAATGAATTGTAGTTAAATTACAAATTCCTCTATATTCAATCCCATCTTTGCCTATTTGAGCTGGCAGATTTTGTTCGCCACATGGATTACAAGTGTGAAGTTCATATATATGCTTATTTGCATTTGCTGCTTCTACTAAATCTGCAAACTGAATGCCTGGTTCACCACCATTTACCATGCCAATAGCTATTCTTTTAAATATATCTGGTGCATAAAAACAGTAAGCGCCATCTTTTTTAACCTGGAGCAGTTTCCCATCATCTGATTTTAGAATAACTAAACCTTGATTTTTAGCTATTTCTTCTGCATCTGGAAATTCTTCAAGGTCTATAGAATAAAGTTCATAAAGTGGCTCTTTATTTAAAGGATTTAATTTCTGATTTCCTTTAGAATCTAAAACTGGTTTTGTAAAGTCGTAGAGACTTCCTTTCCAATAAGAATCCTCAAAAGTTGCTGGATACCACTCTTTGTTTTCTACATTTTTCATAAAGCCACGAACAGCTCTCACAGAAACATTGTAGTTTTTTAAATATTGTTGTTTTGAGTAATATTCAAAAGATGCTTTGCTAAACTTCTCAAGAGATTTTTGCATGACTGTCAATTCTCTTTGTTTTTGCGCAATTTCAAACTCTTTTTTATCCTGATAATGCGATTCTTCTACAGGTTTTGTAGTCGAATTAATTTTTGAATAAATTTCAGGAAAGCTAGGTTGTTTTGGTAATTGCTTTTTATCAATAAAAAGTGTGATATCTGGATGATCACTATCTCTAAGTTCTATAAATGCACCACCACGTCTTCCACCCTGAGCAATAGACTGACCAGCAGGACAAAAAAGTTTTTCTACAAAACGATCTGGACCTGAAGCTGTACTTCCATCACTGTTTGGTGTTTGCCATGGGCGAAGAGAACTGGTATTTATTCCCATTCCCATTGAGCCTTTAGTAGCATCCATTATTTCTGCTGCTGCTTTTTCAATTTCTTCCAGACTGTCTCCTGCATTTGTAACTCCACATGCAGCTAAACCACCTCTTCTTTTAATGCGAGTGGCATAATATCCCATAGCTAATTCATGCTTTAAGGTTTCAATTACATTAGGATAGAAAAGTTTTTGTTGTTGACCACCATAAGAGTTACTTTGGCTTGTTCCTTTTAAGTCAGAAATCCACTTTCTAACTTTTTCTTTTTCAACTTTATGAGCTTTTTCATATTTTTGTCTCAATTCATTTTCAGACATCCAGATTTTATGTGTGCTCCAACCAAGGATTTCACCATGAGCTTCATACTGTAAAACATAAAGTGAGAAATCTTCCCTTGCATTTATATTTGCAGGTGTATTTGCAAACATTTTTCTTTCACCCATAGCTTTGTAGTATTTAGCAGCAGCAGAAAGAACATATTCATTATCAAGAGCCTTATCAATGGTTAACTGAATGAGTTCATGTGGTTTAAGGACATACTTTAACTGAGCTACGGCTACGGAAAGAGCAACTCTCTTCCATACCTGAGTTAGGCTTTCAATTAACTCGCCTTTTTCATTTCTTCTTGAATAAAGTTTCTTGACAACATCATGTACATTTTCAGGAAAGTTTGAACCAAAATCAGTCTCCAAAATAGCTCTAGCCTGGTCCTTTGGAAGGACGGCTTTGTTTGCAAGTCTATTTTTCTCATTTACTTGATTTTGATACCCTGATTGCATGCTTATTACCATTGATTTGTAGCCTCTATTATTTTTATTTCTTATTTTTTCTTATCAAATAGCTCTTCACTATATTTAGTGTCGTCAATTATAAAAAAATTATTAAGATAATCGTCAATATTACTTCCGTATAAACGGTGGTACGGTAATATACTACTCCGATTATTTTGTTTGTCGACCATTTGTTACCTTTCCATTACGTTTCGTTTGTTTGTTTACAAAACACTTGGAATACAGTTCTGATGCGCCTTGTAGACATATATATTATTTCATTTCATAGCAGAAATTTACTAGTTAATTTCTTTTAATCAAAAACAATATATTTATTTGATATTTTTAGTATTGAATTTTTCCTCACCAGGAAAGTTGCATTTACTTATTACTATCTATTATCTGTCTATCTACCATATATAGTGTTGTGGTATGAGACGTGACCATATTTTTAGTGTTCCGTAATACGATTATCTTTATTTTCAATAGTTAATAGTTTCAAAAGTGGAAAGTCTAAATTATATAGCCTTAGTATTTTTCATTAAAACTGATGTATTTATTAATTATCTTCAGGTTTTGGTCTTGGTTTGGGGATTGGTTTAATTCTTCCTTCTGGTCTCTCAACTGGCGGAATAGGAAGATATATTCTTTGTATAAGCATACAGATACCTCTTTATTTAAATTTAAGTTATTGGCTATATTATAAAGAATATAAGTTTAAATTGCAATACATAAAGGGATTAATGACTTCAAAAGTAAATAACTCAGATTTCTGGGAGCAAAGATATAAAGAAGAAACAGCTCATTGGGATATAGGTGAAGTTGCTCCAGCTTTTGTTAAATATTTCTCGCGTACAGGCGAGGTTTGCAAACCTCGCCTGCAGAATGTGGCTGTACTCGGCTGTGGAAGAGGACATGATGCTTTTTATATTGCGAGCTGCGAGCCGCGAGCTGGAAAGGAAGGGTTCGCATCACGCAGTTCGCAGGACGTAGTTCAGGTTCATGCTTTTGACTTCTCAGAAAGTGCAATAAATTACTGTAATAAGGTTAAAGAAGAAAATAATGTTAAAAATATTCACTTTCACCAAGCAAATATTTTTGAATTAGTTAAAGACAAAAAATGGAAAGGTTATTTTGATTTAGTAATAGAACATACTTGTTTTTGTGCCATTGATCCAAATAAAAGAAGTGAGTATATAGAACTCGTAAAATATCTTTTAAAACCCAATGGGAAATTAGTCGGACTATTCTTCATGAGAGATAAAGAATTGGGTGGACCACCTTATGGAAGTACACCAAAAATAATAAAAGATCATTTTAAGAAAGACTTTAAAGAAATAGTAGAACTACATCCTGAGTCTTGTTTGCATTCTAATTTAAATGGTGAGGAATGGTTTGGAGTGTTTGAAACTACCTCTTAATACAACCACAGGCATTTCCAACTCCTGTAGGATTACAGACTTTCTTTACATTACCCATTGCATCAGCTTCACAGCATTTATCAAACTTTGAAGTACAGTCAACATCACATGATACTGGTGAAGGACAATTACCCATACCGGCTTCAATTTGTGTGACACTTACAGTAATAGTTGTAGGATTTTTACCTTTTCTAAAAGATAATCCTGCTAAGTTTTTATTTTTTGCTGCTTTAAACATTACAGCATAGTCACCATTACTTTTAACTCTTTGTAGCATTCCAATTTCTCTATTGTCTGCTGCAGGAGCCATTCTAAATGGACTGCCTTCAAAGCCAGATATATTAACGTTAAAGTTTGCACTTTCAGGTAATAGTTCCATAAACTGTGCATTTGCACTTGAAGAAAATGGATAAAATCCAGTATGGTCTACATTAATAGTCTGTGTTTGATTTAACTCTATCTGAGCAAATGCTCCTAAAAATGTCAAAGCAAATAAAACAAAAGAACAAATTAAAATAACTTTATTTTTCATAAATCACCTCTAGGCTTATTTTAAGGCCATTATTAAAATAACCAACAAAAGGTAAGTTACTAATCTTTACAGAAATGCGTATATGCTTTTCAGTAAGTATTTTTTAATTACTTACTATTTACTAGATTACCGCTAGCATCCATAAATGCAAAATAACCTACCTGAAATCTAATAGGTGGTTGAGGTGGTCTTGGAGCAGATAAAATTATAGGAGGATTTACACCAGGTTATTTTCTCCAGCTCCAGGATCTCCTGGTGGATAAACTGCTCCAGCATTTGGATATGCTTTAGTTACTGATATGGGTAATATTCCTGTCATAAAATCCTTTTAGACACTAGCACTTCCTGTAAACTTTGCCACTCTATTTTTTAATGTGCCTATTGCAGGAACATGAATATCTACTCTATCTCTATCCATATGAGGTATTTTTTCTCCCCTTATTACAGGATCACCGTCAATATCTGGATTTTTCATAACTACACCAGTTCCTGATGATAAAAGAACACCATTAGTGAATAGCTCTCCTCTTCCATCATCGAATAGCCAATCTACAAGTTCAGTAAATGTTCTTTTCATTTTTCCTATACTTGTATTAGCTGAGAATGCAGTCTCTCCATTTTCCCGAACCACAGTAACTTTAATATTTTCATTTCTAATTTGTTCTTCAGTCATACCTACTAATATTGTAGGTCCAAAACTAAAACAACCTTTAAAAATCTTTGCCTGGGGAAGATAGAGCGGATTTTCAGCTTCTATATCTGTAGCAGTGAAATCATTTCCTATGGTATATCCAACAATTTGTTTATCAGGACCAATAACAAAAACTAACTCTGCTTCAGTTAATGTAATTTTTGATTTTCCAGGTATATAAAGTTTCCCATTTGGACCGACAGAAGTAACATCTCCAGTTCTTCCCTTTTCAAAAAGCTCGGGTCTAGGAGCAACATAAACTTTTCCATAGAATCCTGGCTGCCCAGATTCTACTTCTCTCATAAACATACTATTTTCATAAGTAACACCAGCACCCCAAACAACTGGTCTTGTCATAGGTCTTAAGATTCTAACTTGTTCTCTTTCAAAATCAACTAAGCTTTGTCCACCGTCAACAATTAATCTTGAGATGTTTTGTACTGGATCTCCATCAAATAAAATATCTTCTGTTCTTAGTCTATTTGGCTGCGAGGATAGGTTTATAATTTTCCCTTTTTGTGAGATACCAACTAATTTTGTTTTTGGCTCTGTTTTTGGACTAAACCTTACAAGGTTATAACCTTGTCTAACTGCTGCTACTGTCATTTATTTCTCCTAAGTAGATTTAAACTAAATTTAGTCTACATCGAGTAAGAGAAAATCAATATGTAAATAACATTAAAAAGATTTAAGATTGGATTGATTTCTTAGAAAAAAAGATTAAATTATTTAGTAGCTCCGCCAGCTTCTTTCCAACCCTTAATTCCACCAGAGAAGTGTTTAACATTTGTATAGCCTAGTTCTGTAGCAGCTTTTGCTGGTTTTAACCATCCAGTACATTCTGGTGATCCACAATAAGCTACTACTAATGCAGTTTTATCTTTAGGTAATTTTTTCTCTAATTTATCACCTACTTTTGCATAACTAATAGCAGTTGGGATGTGTCCATTTTTATAAGTTTCTTTTTTATTTGCATCTACTAAGAAAACTTTTTTTTCTTTAATAAGTGTAGTTAATTCTTCATAAGCCACTTCTGGATATGCAGCTACTTCTTCTTCTACAGTTCTAGCTTGTACTTGTGGTTCTGGCTGAGGTTCTGGTGGAGCTACTCGTCTTTGGCATTGAGCGAAAGAATTTAATGGAAATGAAATAATAACAATAGCTAAAAATAAACTTTTTAAGTTAAACATGAATCCTCCGGGTTTTACTTCATTATATCTGACGTAAACTTTTACTTTTTATTCCTAGAAAAAAAGACCAGGGTTTAAATCCTGGTCCATTAATTTTACTGCGAGATTGCTCGTCGGCTGAGCTTGTCGAAGTCGACGAAGGGTGACATTAAACTGCGCAAGTTGCTGGCATTTTACTAGCCACCATTTGAGCTAATTCAATTAAACGATTACTGTAACCCCATTCATTGTCATACCATGAAATTACTTTAACCATGTTTTCACCAGTAACCATTGTCATTTGTGAATCGACATAACTTGAGTGAGGATCACCTAAGAAATCAATACTAACAAGTGGTTCATCAGTGTAGCCAAGAATATTTTTTAAAGGGCCATTTGCTGCATCCTTTAAAGCTTTGTTTACTGACTCTGCTGTAACTGGTTTTTTAGTAGTACAAACAATGTCTACAACTGAAACATCTATCGTAGGAACACGCATTGCAAAACCATTTAATTTTCCTTTTAATTCAGGGATTACTAAGCTGATTGCTTTTGCTGCTCCTGTAGTTGTAGGAATCATAGATACTGCTGCTGCTCTTGCTCTACGTGGATCTTTGTGTGGAGCATCCTGGAGACTTTGATCATTTGTATAAGCGTGAATGGTAGTCATCAAGCCTTTTTCAACACCGAATGTGTCATTAAGAACTTTCATAACTGGACCTAAACAGTTAGTGGTACAGCTAGCATTTGAAATAATGTTATGTTTTGCTGCATCATATGTTTTTTCATTTACGCCAAGTACAAAAGTAGCATCTTCATTTGTAGCTGGAGCAGAAATAATAACTTTCTTAGCACCACCGTCAATGTGACCTTTTGCTTTTGCTGCATCTGTAAATGCACCTGAACATTCAAGAACGATATCAATCTTTAAATCTTTCCATGGTAATTGAGCTGGATCTTTACCTTGAACATATTTAATTTTATGTCCATTTACTACAAGGCTATCACCATCTATACTTGCTTCACCTTTAAATCTTCCAAATATTGAATCATATTTAAATAAGTGAAGTGCTGTTTCAATACTACAAAAAGGATCGTTAACTGCTATTAAGTCTTTAAGCAAACCCTTATCAATAATTGCGCGGATCGCATTTCTTCCAATTCTTCCAAAACCATTAATACTAATTCTTGCCATTGATGTAACCTCCAAAAATTGCCTTATTACGATACCATAGAAAACATACAATGGAAATAAAGATATACTTATAGAGAGGAATTAAGACAGTTTATCTGTAGTTTAAAATATAAATATTATGAAAAGAATAATCAGCGTTAGAGGAGCAATTACTGTTAAGGAGAATACTATTGCTGATATTAAGGAAGCCACGCTTCAACTCCTTAACAATATATTTAAAGATAACCACTTGAATGAGTCAGAAATTATTAACATTATTTTCACCGTAACAGATGATATTGATGCTATTAATCCAGCTACGATAACCAGAGAAGATTTAAGGATTCAAAATACTCCTCTTCTTTGTGTGCAGGAAATGAAAGTAAAAAATGGACTTAAAAAGTGCATAAGAGTTATGATGCAGGCTTATTCAAATTCTACAAAAGAAAATGTTAAACACATTTATCTGGGAGAAGCTGCCACGTTAAGACCTGATTTAACTGATGTATAAAACCAATTCAAGCGTTAGTCGTCATTGCGAGCCGAACCCATTCGCTGGGCTCAGGGTAAATTCCATGAGGCGTGGCAATCTACTGACGTGTTACGAAAGGGAGATTGCTTCGTCAGCTTCGACAGGCTCAGCTTCCTCGCAATGACGTGTTGCTTACTATGATAAAACAAATCCCCAACCTAATTTGCATCTTCCGTACAGCTTTAACCATCTGGCTTTCTATAGTTGTTTTAAATGATCCTCATAATGTAAAAGTTTTATATTTAGGTTTTTTTCTTACATGGGTAATTATCATTCTCGATGGGGTAGATGGAATAGTAGCTCGTAAATTAAACATTACTTCTGACTTCGGAGCATTTTTTGATATAGCTTGCGATAGAGCTACTGAATTAATTTTCTTAGCTCTTTTTGCTACATTACATTGGATTCCATTCTGGGTACTAATAGTTTTTCTGGTTCGTGGAATTATCGTAGATGGAATTAGAGGCTTTGCCTCCAAAGAAGGAAAAACAGCTTTTGGTGAGAAGTCCATGATGGAAAGTAAACTTGGATTATTTTTAACTAGCTCAAGATTTATGAGATTTACTTATGGTGGTGTAAAACTTCTTGCATTTGCATTTATGTTTATAAGTCAGATGAAAGTTTTTTCCTTTTTACAAGGACCAGAAATGTTTTTAATTTACCTGGCTACATTTTTATGTGTACTTCGTGGAGTACCAGTGATTATAGAGGGTAGAAGGTTTTTTAGTTAAGACCATATTCCAATGTTATAATTCTCTTAATTAATGAGAATTTCAAGAAGAGAAATTTTAAATCCAGTTAGACTTGCTATTGAAGCATTTAATTCTAGTCCTAGAGAAAACAACCCTGCACCTATAACTGTTTCTAGAAGACAATTTAACTTTTCATTATTAGCAGCAAGCTTATTCCCTACAAAGAATCCTAGCCCTACAGAATTAGCCACTACTACTGAAACAGAACTAATACCAATCCCCCAAATAGCAGAAGTACCAAAGCTTACTCCTCAATATGTTCTTGAAAGAGTAAACGATTTTTTCGAATATAAATGGGGAAAAGTCAAAGAAGTAAAAAATCCATTCCACGGATCCAGAAGTGATAAAAAATTACATTCTATGATATTTGATTTTGAAGGCGGATTTTTAAAAAATGATTTTAAGGCTTTATGTGAACAAATAAAAGAGACAACTAATTTTGATCTTTTTGAATTTCCATATCAATGCAGTTATTGGGATGCACTAGAAGAGATACAAAACAATGGTGAAAGATTTCAAGCATTTTATGCAAAACATTCAAATCAAACAAACAAAGAAGAACTAGAAAAACAATTTATTACATCTATGGTTAATGAGGAAATAATAGAAAGTTATGACTCCGACACAGGATTTCTTGATGATACTTATATCGCAATCAGACGCTTTGAGAATAAATTAAACAGATGGATAGATATCGTAGAATTTTTAAATAAAGAAGAAAAAATCAATTTATTAGAGGAAACAAGTACATCTATAGATTTAGTAGATATGGAAAAATTTAGAATTAAAGCTTTAAGAAATCTAAACAAAGTTGGCGTTAAAGTAAAAAAGGAATTTAAAGATGCAAAACCTTTAGTTAAAGCATTGAAAGATCTTGAAAGAAAATTTAATGGTTTAAATAGTAATCCTGATGATTTTTATGATTTGAGAGTGAAGATTCAAGAAACAAAAGCTAGAGAAACAGTTAGAGAATACAAGTATTTAATAACTCGTAAACATTCTTTAATAGAAGATCTAAAATACGATTCTATGCTTGACGTTTTAATGGGGGCACAAAGAGATTATGAAAGAGCTAATGTTTAAAGGAATCCATGCTGTTTCTTTTTAGTTAATCTTCACTTACATTATTAGAAAGCTCATTTTTATCACCTTTTTGACAAGGGAAATGGGTTGTTAATTTCTCGCCAACACTTAAAACACCAGTAATGATGCCTTCTTTAAGCTCATCTTTTTTAAAGTGTTCTAGCATTTTATCTCTGGTTTCATTCCAGAAATCATCTCCTACTTTTTCATGAATTCCTTTATCACCTAAAATTGCAAACTTTTTACTATCTTTAGCAACGACAATTAAAACTCCATTTTTATCCTTAGTTTTATCCATTTTCAACTTATGAAATATTTTCTTTCCATATTCAAATGCATCTCCTGTACATTTATTCTGGATATGAACACGGATTTCGCCAGAAGTCATTTTTTCAGCTTCTGTTATGGCTTTTATAATTTCTTTTTTTATTTCTTTATCCATTCCTTTTACCATCAACTATTAACTATCAAATTTACCAGTTGCCAGAAGATCCGCCACCGCCAAATGAGCCGCCACCACCAGAAAATCCACTAAAACCACCACCGCCAAAACTGCCTCCACCAAAACCACTGCCGCCATACCAACCACCACGTCCACTGTTAAAAAATGTTTCTCCAAAAAGAGATTTTGAAAGTATTCTTCTAACAAACTCAAGAACAGCAATTATTCCAAGAGCAGCAATTAATCCAACTGGAAAACCCAAGAAGCTTATACCAATAACAATTAAAGCTATATATGCAATTATGGGAAGAATAAAAAATAAGAGTAATAGAAAAGCTAACATCCCTTGTGTATCAGAAGCTTGAGTAGTTGTTTTTTTAGCGCTTGCTTTATACTCACTCTTTGTAACATTAATAATGGCACTTACTCCATCAGAAATACCTTTATCAAAGTTTCCAGTTTTAAAGTTCGGGACGATTTGATTTCTAATAATCTCACTAGAAGTAGCATCTGTTAAAGCTCCTTCTAATCCATAGCCTACTTCTATTCTTACTTTTTTCTCATCCTTAAAAATTATTAAAAGTACACCATTGTCTTTATTTTTAGTACCGACTTTCCATTTAGTGGCTAGCTTTACAGAAAAATCTTCCAAACTTTCACCTTCTAAACTTTTAAAAATAGCAACAATTATTTGATTAGATGTTTCATTTTCATAAGCTCTTAGATTTCCAGCAATTTGATAAGTAGCTTCTTTGCTTAGAAGTCCAGCATAATCATTTACATAACCACCAGGTTTAGCAGGAATAGTAAGTGCAAAACCATTTAATGGTAAAAATATTGAGAAAAATGAAATTAATAAGATTTTTTTCTTAAAGTCCATATATTAATTTTACTTTATTTAGAAAAGTTATAACCAAGTCTACTCAGTCTTTCACACGCTTCTACAATTTTTTCTTCTGCTTCCATTAAAGAGAGTCTAACAAATCCTTTCTCAGGTCCAGCAAACTCATCAAAGAATGGATTTGCTGGTACAGTAATTACTCCTGTATTATCCATTAAACCATCTGTAAAGATTTCACTATTTTCACCCTTGGGATTTTCCACCCAAACATAAAATCCAGACTCAGGCTGAGTCTTCATATCTACATTCCACCCAAGCCTAGCTAATCCATCCACCAATGCTACTCTTCTACTATCATATTCTGCATTTTTATCTCTTACCCAATCTAAGGATGATTGATCTGTTAATGCAAATGCAGCAGCATGCTGAACAGCTACAGGCATATTTGAGATATCCATACGAGCTATAAGATTTCTTAATCTACCTAAAATCAATTCATTACCTACTAGAAAGCCAGCTCTATCTCCAGTTATAGAATACGACTTGCTTAAACTATGATACTCCACTGCAAAATCTTTAGCCCCAGAAATCTCTAAAATGCTATGAGGTTTTTCGCTCCCTGGTTTATAAATATCAGCATATGCCATGTCACTAAGAATTAAAATATCATTTTTTTTAGCAAAATCTGCTACGTGTTCTAAATATTGTTTACTGGCACCTCTCCCTGTAGGATTATTTGGATAGTTTATTACAATGGCAATTAATTGATTTCTTTCTGCATCAGTTAAAGATCTTATAGCAAGATCCAAATCAGGTTGATAATTATTACTAGCATTTAGATTTAAAGGAATTATTTCATGACCAGCTGATTTGGCAGCATCAAAATATGCTGGATAGCCTGGAACTGGAAGTAATATTTTTCCTGGTTTTAATACTTTTTCAATTACTCTAAATATTGCACTGTTTGACCCAGGAATAGCCATTACTTCTGAATCTACATTAAGAGAAACACCATATCGACTATTCATAAAATGAGAAATGGCTTGTCTATAAAACAGTTCACCAGATGGCTCTGAATAAATATTTGCCTGAGGAAGATCAACCCCTTCTTTTAATTTCTCAGTAATATCTAAAAATCTCTCTTCCCTTGGTGCACCTCTATCTAATCTAATGGGTAATAAACTTCTCTCTGTTAAAGATGGCAAAGCCGTGGCTAACTTTTGCCTAATGGCATCTGTAAAAAAAACAGGTGTTGGTTTTTGGTTTAATACTCTTTCAATTGACATAAAATTCCTATGAATAGAAATCTATTCTATAGTGTTTTTTGTCAAACTTCATTAAATATTTTTAATGTTAGAACATCACACTAGGAGCTTTTTCTGCCCCTGTATCAGCCTTGAAATATTCTTTAGAAGTGAATCCAAACATACCTGCAATTACATTATTAGGAAATGTTCTTAATTTTGTATTGAACATTTGTGCCACTTCATTATAGCGACCACGTTCCACAGTAATTCTATTTTCAGTACCTTCTAACTGAGACTGAAGTGAAAGGAAATTCTCATTTGCTTTTAAGTCTGGATATTTTTCTACCACCACTAAAAGCCTGCTTAATGATGAAGAAAGCTGAGCCTGTGAATCCTGGAATGCTTTAAACTTTATAGGATCATTTATAACATCAGGAGAAGCACTTCCAGCTGCTCTTGAGCGAGCTTCCGTAACCTGAATAAATGTATCTTTTTCATGTGCTGCATAACCTTTAACAGTTTCAACAAGATTAGGAATTAAATCTAATCTTCTTTGGTAAACATTTTCTACCTGTGACCATGAACTTTTTACTTGTTCATCTAAGCCAACCAAGCCGTTAAAAGATCCAACAACGTAAAAAACTAATAATAAAATAAAACCTAAAACTGACAATCCAATTATTTGACCTGTTTTCATAAGTGTTTACCTCTTTACAACGTATATTTTAGCATCATTATTCGCAAAATCTGAAACCTCTAAATTTAAGAAATTCTTTACAAAGTAAATTATATTTTTTACCTCTTCTTTCATTTCTACAAAGAAATCAAACAAAACTGTAAAGCCGCGATTAATCGCGGCTTTTAATTTCGCCTTTATATTTGCTTTCTTCAAGGTTTCTTTCAATTTATTCATCTGGAGTGAAAATGCAATAAAAAGACTTTCAACGCCTTTCGTAAGATTTTGGGTTAGGCGATTGTAAAGGCTTGCCAGCGGCAAGTCTTTACCCGACGCAAATAAGGTAACCATTTTCATGAGATTATTAGTCACAACCTGAAGAAATACAGAAACAGGATTTTGATTTTTTACTTGATTTTGAGAAATGTTTTCTGGAAGAGGGATGCCCATCTTCATATTTTCTAATAAGGCTCTAATCATTTTATTGCTTATAAAATCCATAAGCTGCATGCTTACTTTAATTCTGTCGAAACTTCCACCTCCGCCACCGCCTCCAGCTTTTCTAAGTTTCTCTAATAGATCATCCCAAAACTTTTGACTTATTTGAGCTTTATCAAGCGTGGCTTTAAATGCTACCTTCGACGCAGATTCTCTCGATCTATCAAAAGCAACAACATTTCCACTATAAGTGCGAGTACGAGTTTGATTAACCGTAATTGGTTTATATACTGCCATTGGAATTTTCGTTAATTGAATTGCCATTTATTTTTCCTTTCATTTAAAGAGACTTGATAAATCAAGCCTTTACCCTGCCTCTAATAAAAAATTTCGTTCTAATAAAATATTTTCTCTTGGCAGTGATGCCAAAGATATTTTCTGCTCTTCTGGTGGTTTCACATCGGGTACATTTGTTTTTTGTGATTCCTGACCTATTACATGTTTAAAGACTTTACTAGAAGCAAAAGCAAATCCTATTCCACCTAAAGTGGTTAGGAGAAGATTTTTAAAATTGATTTCTGAATGTTCTTTAAGCTGCTTACCGATCGCCATAGTAGAAACAATTCTTCCATCATCAGAAAGCCATCTGCCATCAGAAAGAAGAGAACCGCTGGAGATATCTTCATCCAAAGTACCTGTTACCATTCTTCCTGTTCTATATGCTGACTGAGATAAAACACTTTCCCACAAGTGCACAGAGTTTCTAAGCATTAAACCTTTTAAATCATCAAACTTAGTTTCTACATTTTTCAACTTCTCACCAATCTGAAATGAAAGAGCTGGTCCTATCAATGTAAGAACGGGTGCTGGAACAAGAGCGCCTATTTTTCTTGCTGAAGAAGAAATCATTGAATAAATAAAGTCAAATGGAAGTCTTTGAACAAGCCCACTTAAACTATCCCTAGAAATAGAAAAGTTCTTGAAGAGATTTTTTCCTTTTTTAGATACACAAGTAAGATAAGTCAGACCAGCAAAACCCATTGTTAAAGGCAAGCCTAAACCACCTGATCCAACCATACTACCTAAATTAAATACAAGACTTTCAGGAGCATGAAATATTCCTCTTACTATTCTTCCTTCAAAAGTACCAAATGGGATTTTATAGCTTAGGTTAGAAAGTAAACTACTAGCTAAAGGAATAGAAGCTGCAAGTCCTGCTCCTCCTAAGAGCATTTTTTTACCATCACCAAAAGATGAAGTAAGTCCATTTCCTAAACTTGAAAATAAAGAGTCTACAAAATGTGTTCCTCCTTGAGCTACAAAACCCTCCAATGTTTTCCATGGTATTTCCTTTTTTCTAAGATTTTCTGGCATTAAAAGTCCAAAAGTCGTAAGTGATGAAGCCAGAAAAGAACCTAGCCCCTGACTATTTGAAAATATCTCAGTACCCTTACTAGCTAACATAGAATCCATATGATGAACTGCTGTTCTACCTAATGTCCCTGAAATAGTGTTGTTTGGAAGTTCGAAAGATTTATTATCAGTTCCTTTCAATGTTCTACCAAGACTAAAAACACTTACTCCACCAGCTAAAATGCTAGGTAAAGTAAATTTTGAACCCTGTTCACCAACACTAGAAAAGACCGAATCCAACATATGAAGTGGTCCTCTAATAAGATTTCCACCTACACTAAAAAGTGAATGTTTCGAATCTAAGATTCCATTGTTTTTTATGAAAGAAAATCCCAGAGAGCCTGCTGCTGCAAGTAAACCGGAAGCAAAACTTAATTTACTGGCTAGCTTTACCCCAATTCCTGAAAATAAAGAATTAACGACACCAAGTCCACCTAATCTAAATTGACCATCTAAAGTATTTAAATCAGCTCTATCATTTAAAAGAGGATTTTTATAAGTTACACATTCATTTTCATAATTCTCAAACTCTTTTCTATTCATTTCAAAATCATCAAGCTCTTGATTTGTATAATCAAGATTGGCTTTTTCACTGGAAGATTTATGCTCCAACCTTCCGGTTAAGTAAAATGAAAGTGCATTTTGAAAAGATAACTTCAAAAAAAATCCCTCTAATTGTTAACAAAAAGAGGGGAAAGAAAAATTAAAATTTTACTTACCCTCTTGAGCCTCGCAAGAGTTTTAGAAAAATTATTATTTGGCATTCTGGCTTTACAGTTGCGGGTCAGCGTAGGATTTTCACCCTTCTTCCCCAAATAATAATCATAAAAATAATACTATAAATTTCTTTCTTAATTATGTATGCATGAGGTGTTTATTTAACAAGCGCTTCTTCTTTTATCACTGTTTTTAAAAAATCTTTAATTCTCCCTACAGCAGATTTAGATGACTTGACAGTATCATTGATAGATATTCCTCTAAGATAATTACCAGCAAAAAAAACACCGTATTTTGTATCCATCAGTTTTTCAATTCTTTTTACTGTATCTAAATGTCCCATATTGTACTGGGGAATAGCATGTTCATACACTCTAATATAAATTGTTTTCAATAATTCTGGATTACTAATGTTTAAAACATCAGCAAGCTCCCTAGAAACTATATTTGATATTTCTTCTTCTTTAAGCTCTGATATTTTTTTAAAGTGAGCACCACCTATAAATGAAGTTAATATAGCCTTATCATCTTTGCCTCTATCTGGAAAAATACTTGATGTCCAAATAGTCCCTAAAAGCTTTTTCTGAACTTCATAAGTACATAAAAATCCAAAGCCATCTAAACTTGTTTTTATATTTGATTTATCTACTAATTGTGTAACAGTAGCAACGGGAGCATATTCTATGCTCTTAAAATCAGACAAATATTCATCAGGGAATAAATAACCATATTCATTCATTCTATTAGCAGGAATAGCAAATAAAATAGAGTTTGTGGTGTAATTTATTGTTTTATTATTTGCTTTAAATGTAACTATAAAAAAATCTTTTGCTCTTGTAATTTCAATATCTTTCACTGATAAAGTTACTTTATTTTTCACTTCTTCATAAATAGAATTAGGTAAAAATTCCATTCCTTTTTTAAAAGAATGTAAGGTAAGAGGTTTCCTTGCTTTAAGAATATTTTCAATTGAAGAAAGTAAAAGTCCTAGACCAACGCTTTTATGCTTTGATTCAAGTTCTTTCAACTTTGGAAAAACTGCATTTGCTGAGAGTTTTTTAACATCACCAGCAAAAACACCATTCAAATAAGGCTGTACTAAACCTTTTAATACTTCCCTGCCAAATCTTCTGGAAATAAAGTCTTCTACAGATTCTTCCCTACTAACAGGTGGAAGAACAAATTCTTCCAGTAAAGTCCACTTAGCATCCTTAGTTAGTAATTCTGATTTTAAAAATTCTTGTGGATTAGCTGGAACAGGCATTAAGTTTCCATTTAAACAAACATACCGTTTTTTAGCAGTGGGATTAGCTTCAATGAGTTCATCCTGAATACCCAAATCTTTAACAATACCTAAAACATCAGCACTAAAAGAGCTAAAAGTATGTGGCCCTGCTTCTATAAGGTTTCCATTTAATTCTAAAGTCTCGATCACTCCACCAACTCTATAAGATGGTTCAAGTAATTGAAAATCTAATTTTTCTTTATGCAATTCATGAGCAGCTGTTAACCCTGCTATGCCTGCTCCTATAATAATTACGTCTTTCATTTATACGTTATCAGAAGTTCTTTAATATTTATTTTATTGCTTTCTAAAGCATTCAACACCTGATTATACAGTGCTTGTATTAAAAATTTATCTGTGTTTAATGCTGGCACCCTACGAAATGTTTTAATTCCAGCTTTCCTAGCAAATTCTTTATATAACATACCAATTTCATAAATAGTTTCTACATGTTCACAGACAAAACTTATAGGCACGACTAAAATACTTGCATTTTGATTTCTTTTAGCTATTTCTTCTATGACTACCTCGCATGAAGGTTCAAGCCACTTAACTGGTCCTAATTTACTTTGATAAGCAATGTGCCACTTTTTCTTCCATTTTAGCTTTTCAATTATCAATTTTGCTGTTTCATTTATATGCTTTTCATAAGGATCACCATTTAAAATGTTTTTTATGGGTATGCTATGAGCACTAAACAAAATTTCTGTACTTCTTAAATCAAGGTTTTCAAGAGCATTATTTATCTGATTTGCATATGACTGAATGTAGTCTTCATCTTTGTACCAATCTTTGATAGAGAATATAACAGGTTGACGTTGTACATTATTTTTCTTCTTCCAATTCTCCACTACCATTTCAGTAGATCCTGTAGTCGTAAAAGAATACTGAGGATAAAGTGATAAAACTACTATCTTTTCATAGCCTTTAGATTTAATTAAATCCAAAGAATCTTCAATATAGGGTTTACAGTACCTAAAACCAAGAAAAACATCTATGTCAATTTTATTTTTTCTAAAAAGTTGTTGAAGCTTCTGTGACTGAAGGTAGGTTATAGGAATAAGAGGACTTTTAGATCCTATTTTTTTATACATTTCACCCGAAGCTTTTTCTCTCGATGTGGAAATTATCCATGCTAGAAACTGTCTAAGTGGTGCAGGAAGTCCTATAATTTTCGAATCAGAAAAAAGATTATATAAAAATGGTTTTACAGAACGAAGGCTATCAGGTCCACCGAAATTCACTAATAGGACAGCGGTTTTAGACTGATTTAGAATAGACTTTCTCCCTCTCATTTTTTCTTTTTGTTTCTTGCAAGTAATAATCAAAGGTAGATGCTATGTTTCTTAGAAAGAGCTGACCTAAAGGAGTAATTCTTATATTAGCTCTATCAATTAAGCCTTCATCTTCATATTCTTTCAATTTATCAATTTCATAAGCAAAATAATCATCAAAATTAATATTAAACTCTTTTTCAATTTCTTTTTTATTTACCTCTCCATGGCATAAGATTCTCATTATTACTTCTTTTCTTAAAATATCATCTTGATTTAAAACAAAACCCCTGAAAAGAGGAGTTTCATCTTTTTCTACACTTTCATAGTAAGGATTAATTTTTTTTATGTTTTGGGAAAAAGTATTTTGAATATTACTGATAGAAGTTATACCAAAGCCAAATAAATCACAATCAGATTTAGTCGTGTAACCCTGAAAGTTTCTATGCAAAGTTTTATTTTTTCTAGCTATGGCTAACTCATCATTTGGTTTAGCAAAATGATCCAAACCAATAAAGACATAGCCGTTTTCTGTAAGAGTTTTTAAAGCATAACAAAAGATTTTTATTTTTTCATCAGAAGCGGGCAATGTAGAAGAATCAATATATTTCCCCTGATGAGGAACCATATTAGGCAAGTGAGCATAGTGAAAAAGTGCAATTCTATCGGGATTTAAAGTAATGATTTGTTCAATGGTTTTTTTAAAACTCTCTTCACTTTGATATGGCAATCCATAAATTAAATCTACATTTATAGAATTAAATCCAAGCTCTCTAGCTCTATCAAAAAGAGCTTTGGTCTGTTCATATGGCTGAACCCTATTAACAGCTTCTTGAACTTTAGAATCAAAATCCTGAATACCCATACTCATTCTGTTAAACCCAAGCTCTGATAAAACTTTTAAGTGTTCAAAACTGGTAACACGAGGGTCGACCTCTACACCAGCTTCTAAATGTTCTGAAAAAGAAAAGTTTTCTTTAACGGTAGAAAAAAAGTCTTTCATTTCATCAGGAGTAAAATAAGTAGGAGTTCCACCACCCAAATGCACTTGTTCTACTATTCTATTTTTACCTATAAGTTTACTGGTTCTTACAATTTCTTTTTTTATGTGTTTTATATAAGGCTCTACAACATCTCTTTTTTTACTAATTACGATATTACAAGCACAAAAATAACACTGGCTTTCACAAAAAGGCAAATGAAAATAAAGAGAAATAGGAGACTTATTTTTATTTCCATTTTCACAGGCAGTTAAAAAGTCATCTTTAGTAAATGTATCTTTCCACTCTGGAGCAGTAGGATAGCTAGTATATCTAGGTACGCTTACAGCATACTTTTCTAACAATTCAGGAGATGGGCAAATCTGTGTTTGTGTTTTCATAAAGCATTAGAGGAGACGCCCCGTCGGGGCGTCTTTACGAGGACAAAGCCACAGGATTACTTACGAATTCATGTACTGTCTCAAGAAAAGCATTAACATTTTCAATAGGTGTAGTCGGCAAAATACCATGTCCTAAATTACAAACATAACCTTTATTCCAGTCTTTAATTCCTGAAATCATATTTTTTGTTTTTTCACGAACTACTGTTTCATTAGTAAGTAAAATCGTAGGATCTAAGTTTCCCTGCAAACCAAGACTACTACCATAGGTATCTCTTACCTCTTGTAAATTACATCTCCAGTCTAAACTTAAAGCATTTACTTTTAACATTGAGATTTTAGGAAGTAAATGATGAGAGTTGTTCGTATACAAAATAATGGGGACTTTAAGAGGAAGAAGATCACTCAATAATTGTTTTAAATATGGAAGAGCATAAGTTCTGTAATCTTCCAGAGATAAAAGACCTGCCCAAGTATCAAATATCTGAAGAACACTGGCTCCAGCATTTGCTTGCATGGTGAGATATAAAAAAGTAGTGTTTGTAATTTTAGAGAGCAGCTGATGTGCTGCTTCTGGATTTCCATGTAAGAACTTTTTAGCTTTATGAAAGTTTGGTGAACTATATCCTTCAGTCATATAACAAAATAATGTCCAAGGTGCCCCGCTAAAACCAACAATAGGAACCTTACTGCCAACTTCTTTTTTTAACATTTTAATAGCGGTTAAAGTAGGATAAGTTTCTTCATTTGCCATTGGAATTTTTAAAGCTTTAATCTGATGCTCATGAGTAATTAAATTATTTATTTTAGGTCCATCTTCAGTAAACTCTAGATCTAAACCCATCTTCTGTGCAGGAAGTAAAATGTCACTAAAGACAATTACTGCATCTGTATTAAATCTGGTGTATGGTTGGATACTTACTTCTACAGAAAGTTCTGGATCGTCACATAATTCTAAAAAGCTAACCTTTGATCTAATTTTTTGATATTCAGGAAGATATCTTCCAGCTTGCCTCATAAGCCAAACCGGTGGGCGAGGTACAATTTCTTTATTTAAAGCTTTGAGAAGTAGATCGTTAAACATAGAAATAATTGTACCAATCAATGCAAGCACAAAAGCCCGTATGTACGGAAATACAAATTTAATTCAAATATTTCATTAGATTATCAGTACAATAGTAATACTGATGAATAACAGTTTACAAACAGAAAACATCTTACAAGAAGTCACCCCATTTATCAGAGAAATGCTTCTTGAATGTGGCTCTATGGCAAAGGATTTTCGAAAAAATGGAATAGACTTCGAGTTAAAAGCTGATGGTACAAAAGTAACTAAAGCAGATCTTGCTGTTCAGAAGTTTGTTCTGGATAAACTTACATCAAAATATCCCAATTTCAGAATTACAGCAGAAGAAATTTTAGATGGTAAATACTCCTCAATTAACCATGAGAACATGGATTCAGATTTTAGGTGGATTATAGATCCCATAGACGGCACTAGCATGTTTGTCCAGCCAAATGAAACATTTTTTGGGCATGCTATCGCACTTTTATATAAGAACAAGGTTATCTTCTCGGCATTTTATGCTCCAGAACATGAAATAGAAAAGTTTAAAACAAATAAATGGAGTGGTATTTTATTTGAAGCATCGGAGCTTAGTAAAGGAATATTAGTAAATGAAAAAAGCAGTTTTATAAATAATAATGAAACAAGTTTTAAAGAAAGAAGAATAATTTTAGATAAAGTAAATTCAGAAAAGTTAAATATAAAAGATTTCAAAGCTGAGTTTAAATCCAGGTCAGCAACTCTCAGCTTATCCCTTTTAGCATCAGGTCATGAGAACTCAGTAGTAGTTTTTTCTAATGGAAATGCTGCTATCTGGGATGTAGCACCAGGAAATTATTTAGTAGAAAAAGCTGGTGGTATTTGTGTAGATAAAGACTTTAAAAATATTTTTCCACTTGAAGAAGGTAGAGAAGCTCTTAAGTTAAAAGGACAAATAACAAGACCAGTCATTAGCGGTGAATATTTTGCTGGATACCCAAATGCTGTAAAAGAACTATTAGAATTTAAGACTATGTAACCTTCTTAACCCTTTTCCTTAAGACTAGTGATACGATTCTAAACAATTATGATTTTATCAATGGCAATACGTTCTAATTCAGAACATTTGAATACGCCTGTAAGGAGAGCTTCAATACAAGAACCTGATGCTCTGACAGAAGTGGAAGTCGATATGCCTGAAGATCCTACTGATTTTGCAAGAGTAGGTCCCTTAGATATTGAAGCGGATCATTATTTTAAACCTATAAGACCATTTTTATATAGCCTATTTATTAGGGCTCTTAGATTTGTTGGGATATAATTAATTTTTATTTTATATGTTTATTACTCCTACAAGAAGATCTCTTCCATTACCTTGGTCATATCCTCCTCAAGACTCAGGTGAAATATCCTTTCAGACAAATATTGATAGAAGATTTATAAGTGATGGAACCTGTGGTTTACGTAGTGACCTTCATAGAATGGGAGTTGCTGTAAGGGCAGCAAAAGCTGATTTAGATTTAGCTAGAGAATTCAATGTACCAATACCAATAAAGTCTTTTGAAAATCAGACTTGTACCTCTAAAACTGTACATGAGACTTTATTATTTCAAGAATATTACAGACCACCTAACTATCTAATTCTTAATCAAAATGATATTGCTTGGGGATTTGGTGCTTTATTTGATTGCTTATGTATTAAATTTTGCTATGACAGAGGTATTGCTAAACCAAGATCAATTAAGCCTGCCGCCACAATAGAATCTACTATTTCTCATATCTTAAAAAATCTTAAATCAATTGATGTTTTAGTCATTCCATATGACGGTGAGCATAATTTTGAAAAAATAATAAGTGCTGTAAAAAAAACCAATCCAGATTTCCCAGTATTAATAATGCAATACACTAGGGATAATGAGAATGACAATAGAATTGTTGAAGAGCTTAGGAAGAAAGGGCTCCACGCCTTTTCAGGAGAAGAAGCATTAGATATGCAAGAATTTACATCTAAAATAATAATGCATGCCCTTGGTAAAGCAGGCATTGAGAAATTAAAAATAAATCCTATGTATATCAATTCTTAAGCAAAGATAAAGATCTTAAAAACCACATTAATTTTTTCTAATACTTAGAAGTAGAAAATCATTTATAGTTAAAATAGAAAATGAAATTATTTAAAGATTTTATTTAAGGGGTAAATATGACAACAGTATTAGGAACAGGCGGAGCAGGACAAGGAAATTCAGTAACAGGAACTAGTGACATAGGAGCTGCATCAGGAGCTAATTTAAATCCTCCAGTAGCTGAACCAGCCAAAAAGAAAGTTCTTGTAGTAGATGATGATCCTGGGATTACAGGACTTTTCAACATAGCACTACGTAAAGATTATGATGTAACGCTGGCTGCTAACGCTATTGATGCAGAAAGTAAATTGGCTGCTGGTTTCGATCTTGTTGTATGTGATAACACTATGGGTGGTGAAAAAGGTATTGATTTTTTAATTAGAATTAAGCCTAATCATCCTAATACAAAATTTGCTTTAAATTCTTCTGAACTAGAAAAAGACCCTACACTAGATCAAGATCCTGGCTTAAGAGCGTCATGCATTCAACATGGAATAATACCATCACCAAAACTTCAATATAAAGAAATGAAACCATTTGTAGATGGAATTTTTACCAGCTGGGTAGGAGAAACTCCTACTAGCCAAGCAAGCAGACCAACAACTGACGATCCTGCTACTCCTTTTCCTGCTAAAGAAGAAGTAAATTAATATCAATTCACTTATTAATTCTTAAGTAAAAATAAAGATGTTTTAAATTAGATTAAATTTCTCTAATGTTTTACATTTGCTAAGTCTCTTTGTTTAGAATTAGTCTGAGTATATAAAAACATGAATGCAAAAAGAGCCAGTGGAGCAAACAGTAATCAACCTACAGGAAGACCTGTAAAAAAAACTGCTGCTAAAAAAACAGCATCTCCCGGAAGCACTGAGAGAACAAGAAGACCAAGACCTATTGGCACTCTAGCAGTTTCTCCTACAGCTAAAGCCATGGCTTCTGGAATTAGTTTTGATCCTGATAAAAGATATAAAGATGCTTTGGTCACTTTATTAAAACATACATTAAATAACAACATTGGAGCACTAAATAATGTTCCACCTACTTTTGAAAACTATAAATCAAGAGGTGAGTTAACTCCAAATATTATAGGTGAAGTAAAAAAGGTGTGGTTATCTGCGTGTGACTACTCCTTATCTGTAATAGAAAGTCTTAAACCTGAAAGTCAAGAAAAATTATTTTTTGCTGAGTATTTCATGGGTGATGAGATTATTATTCCTGCAAGCAACACAGAGTTTGAGCCTAAAGAATCTATAGACAAAAATAAAATGTTTCAAAACATTGATATTGTAAAAATTATAGAAAGATTAGAAGGTCCTATTAAAGAATTAAGAACTAAAGGTGAAACCTTAAGTAAGAAAAAGTTGACCCTTACTTACATTAAACTGTTAGAAAAAGACATTGATGCCGTATTAAAAACAGTAAAAGATATTGCAGCAGAACTTGACCCAAGTGCCAATGAACTTGCAGAATTCCTCAAGAAGTTAAAAAAATAAAACTACTCCACAGTAACAGACTTTGCTAAATTTCTAGGCTGATCTACATCTCTACCTAAATGTTCTGCTATGTAATAAGATAAAAACTGCATAGGGATTACTGTTAAAAATGGACTCAGTATTTCACTAACTGGTGGAATGTGCAAAACTGTATCGAAAATACCATCTACTTTTTTATCCCCATCCACTGCCACAGCTATCATTGGTGCTTTGCGGGATTTGGCTTCTAAACTATTTTGAATAACTCTTTCATAAGTTTCACCTGGAACGATAATAGAAACTACAGGTACGCCACGATCAAGAACAGCGATGGGTCCATGTTTCATTTCACCAGATGCATAACCACTGGCATGAATATAGCTCAGTTCTTTTAATTTCAATGCTGCTTCAAGTGCTATCGGATAATTTATTCCTCTACCAATAAAAACAAAATCTTTACTGCTGGCATATTTTACGATTTGCTCCTGATAAAACTCTGACTTAGCTAGGGTCTGATCTATAAGCTGAGGAAGCTGTCGAAGTTCCTTCTTTAGGAGGTTGATGGTTGATGGTTCATGGTTGATGGTTTCAGATATGTAGACAGCAAGCAAATATAACACTAGCATCTGCGTAGTAAATGTTTTAGTAGCAGCTACACTTACTTCTACACCTGATCTACTAACTATTAAATGATTTTTAGCCATATCAGCAAGAGCTGAATCCGGTCTGTTTGTAATTCCGATCAGAGTGGCACCTGAAGAAATAGCTTTTTTAATCGCTGCAATGGTATCAGCAGTTTCACCAGATTGGCTAATTCCTACAATCAAAGATTTCTTAGTAAGCAAACTAGCACTGTTTAAATATTCACTGGCAAACTGAACTTCAACAGGAATAGAAGTCAATTTTTCAATCACATGTTTTCCTACAAGACCAGCATGATAGGCTGTCCCACAAGCAAGAATTAAGATCCTGTCTACTTCTTTTAAAAACTTAGGTTCTAATTTTAAATAATCAAGCTGAACTGATTTTTCAGCACTGGGTAACAATTCCTGAAGAAGAGTCAAAACAACCTCTGACTGCTCATTAATTTCTTTAGCCAAATAATGCTTAAATCCTCTCTTGTCTAAAATGTCTTTTGATTTTGAAATACGGAGGATTTTCTTTTTTATTTTCTTTCCTTTAAAATTATAAAAAACTACTTCTTTTTTAGACAATTCAGCTATTTCATTATCAAGTAAGCGAGCTGCTTTATCTACAAATCTGCTAAGTGTCGGAGTATCACTGGCTAAATAATTTTCTTTTTTACCAATTCCTATAACAAGAGGTGATTCTTTTCTAACTGCATAGATTTTATTGTGTTCACTTTTAAATAAAATAGCTAAAGCATAACTGCCTTCCAATTCATTCACTGACTTACAAATAGCTTTTAGAATGGATTTACTTTGCTTGAAATTATATGCAATGAGCTGAACAACTACTTCAGTATCAGTCTGACTTTTAAAAACTGTTCCTTCTTTAATTAGTTTCTCTTTTACTTCTATATAATTTCTAATAATTCCATTATGGACTACTGCAATGTTTTCTTCAGTATCAAAATGCGGATGAGCATTGATTTCAGTAGGTTCACCATGTGTAGCCCATCTGGTATGTCCTATCCCACAATGAACACTTCCATTTTTTCCATTGGTAGAATTTCCATTTACATTCAGAACTTCTTCAAGCTTAGATATCTTACCTACAGCTTTTATTACATTTAAACTTTGACCTTCATGAATAGCAATTCCACTACTGTCATAGCCTCTATATTCAAGGCAATGTAATCCCTCCAGTAAAATCGGGACTAATTTCTTTTCTCCTACATACCCAACGATGCCGCACATATATAATTATTATAGCGTACAGAAATTTGTACAGACGCCCTATGATAAACCCAGCAGTTTCTTCGCAGCAGAAATAAGCTCATTTAAAAGAGCACCACCAGTAGAAATTATAGAAGAAAGTCCACCATTACTATCTATAAAAGTTTGAATCTGTGTGGATGTAGGAGTACAGCTCACATCTGAACAGCCACAAACAGTTTGTTCACATCCAGAGGCTCCCGAAGAACTTGAAGATCCAGAAGATCCGGAAGATGAACTCGCTATACCACTAGTAAAGTTAATAATTTGTGGTGAGCCTAAGATTGTATTTCTGGCAAATACTAAAGCTAAATCAGCATCAGTTAAAGGCTGAGTAAGCATAGAAGTTTCATTTACTACATTACTTATAACTGCTGTTTGATTTTGTGCTCTGGTAGATAAATATGAAAAAGCAGAGTAGTTTTGAGGATTGGTAGAACTACTCGTATTATTTATAGAAGCCACACCTGGGGTGTTTACTACAGCCTGACTATTTGGTTCATAAATTAAAACTGAAATAGAGCTCTCGCTAGAAGACGAACCAGAAGATGATCCAGAAGACGATGTAGAACTTAATCCAAGATTCTTAATAGTAATTGTAGTTTTATTTTTTGCAGGACTTAATGCTCCACTAATATCATTTTTCTTAATAGGAATAACTACTGTTCCAGTAGGTGCAGAATTATCATCTGAACTGGATCTTACTATGAAAGGTGCTGAAGATAAAGCTAATGAAGTGTCAGAAAATATTACATCTGAAGAAGATGGGGCAGTAGAAAAAATGTTTGTAGCTGAAGGAACTATCCACAGATTTATCATGGTTATTTCAGTAGTTAATCCAGAAATTGGATCTATCAATGATTGTGAGGATGTGTTCCCTACAGGAATACTATCATTATCTAATTCTGAAATTAAAAGAGAACTAGCAGAACCTGATACATCTAATGCTTTTATTGGTGCACCAAAATCAGCAGTACCTATAGTTTCACTCAAGGTAGGTGAGTCTATTGCATTTTTAGCTGTAATTGTAGCTGTTAGAGGTGAAATAGCAGAGCTAGAACAAAAAATGTCCTGAGAATCAAACTTTATAAGTATAGAATCTATCAAGTTACTATCGGCTGAAAAATTTACGCTGGTAATTCCAAATCTAACTTTTGCTGGAGTACTTCCAGATGCCGGAACAAGAACATTTGAAGCAGTTAACAAACCAGAAGAACTTAAATCATTACAAAAAACATTTAAACCACCTGTAGCAGAGCATGTAGGAAAACTAAAATCATTTATTCCAGAAAGAACAGATGCTGTACCTTCTCCATCATCATCATCATCTATAACATCACAGCCCTGTGGAAGAGCTATTTCAAAAACCAACATCGTAGATCCACCATATTTATTCAAAAGAGAATTAAAAGCAGTAGGGTCACCGGAGCTAGATACTGCACCGGATGGACCAAAGGGTTCAGTGATTAAAATTCCCCTACCATTTGCCTGGACTACTGGCTGAGCCTGGGTTACTTTTCCGCTACTGTTACTTAAAATAGCTCCACCTGTAAAAATTGATGGTTTACAAAATGCTCCACTAGAATTGGTTCTGGCTATGGCACTATCCTGTGATGTCTGTATAGAAGCAAAAGTTACTGCTGATGGGTTTTGAGATGAGTCTAAAACACATAAATTACTATCTCTAAAAAGACCTACACCCTGTACATCAAAAGCTGCTTTTACATTTAAAGAAAATATTAATAATAAAATTAATGCCCCAGAAATAATTGATTTATAGTTTTTCATTGGATTCCTCAAATTGCCTAAAAAAATCTTAATACAAAACACCATAAGATTTGCCTAAAATTACAAATCAAGCTCATTAATTATCAAATACAAGTCTTAATTTTTTATTAATAATCAATCCTTTCCCTCTTAACCTTAATTGTTTAGGATAGAAACATAGGATCTTTTTTATTTAAGACTTTTATGACAACAACTTCTTCTATAAATAATGCTTTTGTGCCTATTTATGCTTTTCAGGCCAAAGACAAACCTAGTGATGGAAAAATCACTAAAGAATGGCTACAGGCTGACTATTCAAATAGAGTAAAAGAAAATAAGAAGCCAGATTGGATTAAAGAAAGATCTCTTATAGAACTAATTGGTGCAGGACTAGGAATAGGCGGATTTTTTACAGGCATAATAAGCACTAAGAACCAAGCAATAAAATTATTTTCAGCAATGACCTCTTTAGGTGGAATAGCAGCTCTTATTGTTGGAATTTTCCAAGGTGTTGATTTAAGAGGAGGTGGTTCTACAAATCCAGAAACATCTACTCAAAATCAAAATGCAACAGATCCAGCTTCAAAGAAAAATGATAACGCATTAAAAAAAGGTCTAAGAGTTTCTGAGAAAGCCCCTCCCACCATAGACGAAGATTTATTAAAACTCTCTGTTGATGAATTAATATTAAAGTTAGGAGAAAAGAAAAATGAAGCAATCATTGCTAGGCTAGTTGAACTTGGTCAACCTACTGTTGAACCACTTACCGTTGCATTAAAAGATAAAGATAAACACTATACATTAAGAGCGGGCGCTGCAACTACTCTTGGAAAAATTAAAGATGCTAATTCTGTCGAACCACTTATTGCTGCATTAAAAGATAAAACAGTATCTGTAAAAAGATCTGCTGCACTTGCTCTGGGAGTGATTGGTGATCCTCAAGCTATCCCACCTCTTATTGCTGCATTAAAACTAAAAGGTAATCAAAAAAATATTGGTCCAGATATAACAACGGCTCTTGGAAGTATTGGTGAGCCTGCTATCAACTCTCTCATTGCTCTTTTACGTGATGAGAATATCGATGTAAGATCATTAGCAGCGGACGCTCTTGTTAAAATTGGTCAGCCTGCTGTTGAACCACTTATTCCTCTATTAAATGAAGATCCTATATATGTAAAAAAGAATGCAGCAAATATTCTAGGAGAAATTCGTGATCCACGAGCTATCGCACCACTTCTTGCCATATTCCAGAACGATGCTGAGATAATGAGATCCACTACAGATGCTCTTGTTAAAATTGGTCAACCTGCTGTTGACCCACTTATTGCTCTATTAAATAATGATAATGACAAGTTAAGAGCATTTGCAATTGTAGTTCTGGAAAGAATTGGTCAGCCTGCAGTTGAATCTCTTACTACTGCATCAAGAAGTTTGGATAATGCAATAAGTGAAGGGGCAACTTTAGCTCTTGCAAATATACAGGCAGTTTAGCAATCCTTTCCCTCTTAACCTTAATCATTTAGAGTAGAACTATAAGACCTTTTTTTATTTAAGACTTTTATGACTACAACTACTTCTACAAACAATGCTTTTGTGCCTATTTATGCTTTCCAGGCCAAAGATCAACCTAGTGATGGAAAAATCACTAAAGAATGGTTACAGGCTGACTATTCAAAAAGAGTAAAAGAAAATAAAAAGCCTAACTGGTTTCAGGAAAGATCTTTTATAGAAGTAGCTGGTGCAGTTTTAGGATTAGGTGGGATTGCTGCATGGATTGCTAGCTATGTTAAAGAAACTAAAGTAGGTAAATGGATTTCAGGAACTGTCTCTTTAGGTGGAATAGGAGCAGTTATTATAGGGCTTTTAAATGCTGTTGATTTAAATAAAAGTGATTCTTTAAATGGTAATCAAACCATTCAAACAGAAACTACTGAACACTCTAGTTCAGCAAAACAAATTACCGCAAAAGATTTTTATAGTAGATTAGACTATAGTGATGTTTATGGACAACATGCTGATATAGGAGATAACGGAAGAAAATATGCTGAAGCATTAGCTAAAACAGCAAATGCTGGTAATGCAGATGAGATTGAAAGAGTCTCTAAAGAATTAAGAGCTAAGTTTAATGCACAAATGGAATCAATTGGTCAAACACCAGGTGAGAGTGGAAGAAGTGAGTCCTGGGCACTATGGGATATTGGCAAGCAGCTTTATCTATTTGAGAATCAATCAGAAAGCTCAGGCAAGTACAGGTTAGCTAATCCATTGACAGATGCTCAGCTTCAAGAAGAGATAGTATATAGAATGATTGGATGGGAAATAGCTCCACCAAAAGCGGATAAAGAACCACCTTACCATTCATATGAATATACTGAAATAGGTAGAAAAGCAGTTCAAGAAATAGCTACTGAAAATTCAAATTCACCAACTAATTTTTCAAACAATAATTTAGATACTGAGATAAAAGAGCTTGTACTTAAATTTAAAGACCATGATAGAAAAGCATTAGACAGAATAATAGAAATTGGTAAGCCTGCTGTTGAAGCACTTATTATTGAACTACAATCTAAAGAGTGTAACTCGTTTACAAGATCGTTTGCAGCAGAAGCACTTGGTAGAATTCGTGATCCTAAAGCTGTTAATCCTCTTATTAATATACTAAATAAAGATGAGAATTTTTTTGTAAGATCGTGTGCAGCAGGAGCACTTGGTAATATTGGGGATCTTAAAGCTATTGACCCTCTTATTGATGCATTAAAGGATGAATACCTTTTTGTAAGATCAAGTGCAGCAGAAGCGCTTGGTAATATTGGGGATTTTAAAGCTGTTGATCCTCTTATTAATGCATTAAAGGATGAAGAATCATTAGTTAGATTACTTGTAGCAAAAGCTCTTGGTGATATTCGTGATCATAAAGCTTTAGAAGCATTAGAAACAGTTTCATTAACTGATAAAGATGAAACTGTGAAAAGAGAAGCAAAAATAGCCATAGCAAGAATTAAAAACCCTAAAGATGAAGTTCCAGTATTCACTGAGCCAAGAAATAATTAAATGATAAACTAGCTTACAACCCATGTATCGCCAGCATTTAAGATGTCTTCTATACTTGCATTTGGTTTTTTACTAAGAGCTTGTTTTTCTTGATCTAATAGTCTGTCTTGATAAGTAGGTTCTTCTACTTTTCTTAAAACCCCAAAAGCTACTGGTAATTCAGGATTTTCCACTCCCATTTGTCCTAAAACATAAGCTAATGCTTTGTCTTTTACGGTAGGATCATGAATTAAAGCATTTTTCAAATCACCATTTTTTGCACCGGTTGATTGTGCACTAAAACCATTTAATTTAATAGCTTTATCACTTTCTTTTCCATAAACTAATGGTTTTCCAGATGTTAAATAAACAGAATGGTCATCTTTTACTTCTTTTTCTGTATAGTCTACAAATGCATTGTCATTAAAAATTAAACAGTTTTGATAGATTTCAATAAATGCAGTTCCTTTATGAGCTGCTGCTTCTTTGAAAATCTCCATCATGTGTTTAACATTTTTATCGATAGTTCTTGCTACAAAAGTAGCACCAGAAGCTATCGCCAATGAAACTGGATTAATAGGATTATCAATAGATCCCATTGGAGTAGATTTTGTTTTCTTCCCTAATTCTGATGTAGGTGAATATTGACCTTTAGTTAAACCATAGATTTTATTATTAAAAAGTAAGATTTTTAAATCTTGATTTCTACGAATAGCATGCATAGTATGGTTTCCACCGATACTAAGTCCATCACCATCACCAGTAACAACCCAAACAGACAAATCTGGATTAATGGATTTAACTCCACTAGCTACAGTTAAAGCTCTTCCATGAATGGTATGAAAACCATAACAGTTCATATAGTGAGGAAACCTGCTGGAACAGCCGATTCCAGATACAAATACAAATTTTTCTTTAGGGATTCCTAATGTAGGCATTACTGACTGAACTGCAGATAAAATGGCATAATCACCGCAGCCTGGGCACCATCTGACATCATTTGCTGATTCAAAATCTGCTTTTGTATATTTTGGTTGTTCTAATGTTGCCATCTTTGTATAGACGTCCCTATGGGGCGTCTCTCCTTATTTTAATAAACTTTCTGCCGCTTCAGTTATGGAGTTAACCTTTAAAGGTTTTCCTGCAACTATATTTAGTCCTTGAGAATCAACTAAATATTTTGCCCTAATTAACATATTCATTTGTCCCATATTAATTTCTGGAATTAAAACTTTTTTATAGTTTTTCAAGAATGCACCAAGATTTTTTGGGAATGGATTTAAATATCTTAAGTGAGCATTTGCTACCTTATGACCACTAGCAATCAATAATTCAGTAGCCGCACATATAGAACCATATGTACTTCCCCAACCTAAAATTAAAAGATCACCTTTTTCTCCACCAAAAACAGGTTTTATATCTGGAATATCATTTTCTATATTTTCAATTTTCTTTGCTCTGATTTTTACCATAGCATCATGGTTTGCAGGATCATAATTTATTTTCCCAGTGGTTACTTCAGTCTCAATACCAGTAAGAACATGCTCTAAGCCTGGAGTCCCTGGAATTGCCCAAGGTCTGGCTAATGTTTTTTCATCTCTTAGATATGAAGAGAATCCTTCTTTTTCTTTTCTGAATTTAACTTCAATATTAGGAAGCTTATTAGCATCAGGAATTTCCCAAGGCTCTGAACCATTTGCTATATAACCATCAGAAAGAAAAAATACTGGTGTCATATATTTAATAGCAATTCTTACTGCTTCAAAAACTGCTTCAAAACAATCACCAGGAGTACTTGCAGATACGATAGGAATTGGGCTATCACCGTTTCTTCCAAACATAGCCTGAAGTAAATCTGATTGCTCTGTCTTAGTAGGAAGACCAGTACTAGGTCCACCTCTTTGGATGTCACAAATGACTAATGGTAATTCTGTTTTTATAGCAAGATTTATAAACTCAGACTTTAAGCAAACACCAGGACCGCTAGTAGTAGTGATTCCTAATCCGCCTGCAAAGCTAGCTCCAAGAGCCACACCAATAGCTGCTATTTCATCTTCTGCCTGAAATGTTCTAAATCCAAATTGTTTATATTTAGCAAGTTCATGTAAGATATCGCTAGCAGGTGTAATAGGATAACTTCCTAGAAGTGGTGTTATGCCAGCTTTTTTAGACGCTGCTATTAAACCTAAAACAGTAGCTTCATTTCCAGTAATATTTCTATATTTCCCTGGTTTGATTTTAGCTTGATCTATTTTATAACTTGAAATAAAAACTTCTGTGGTTTCACCAAAATGATATCCAGCTTTTAATACTTTTAAGTTTGCATCTAAGATATCTGGCTTATCTTTAAATTTTTGATTTAACCATTCTATGGTTTTTTCCATTGGTCTTGTATATAACCAGCACATTAGTCCTAGTGCAAAAAGATTTTTTGTTCTATCTACATGTTTTGCAGAAAGACTGGAACCTTCAAGAGCTAATTGAGTAAGTCTGGAAATTTCAATTCCAAAAACTTTATATTTAGACTGCAAAGCAGCATCTTCTAATGGATTTGAAGTGTAGTTTACTTTTTTTAAGTTTGTTTCATTAAATGCATTAGTGTTTACTATGAGCATTCCACCTGGTTTTAAATCTTTTAAATTTGCTTTAAGTGCAGCAGGGTTCATAGCTACCAAAACATCTAAAATATCTCCTGGTGTATAAATTTCTTTTGAACTAAAATGTATTTGAAAACCGCTAACTCCAGCTAGTGAACCGGCCGGTGCCCTAATCTCTGCAGGATAATCTGGCAAAGTGCTTAAGTCATTTCCAACGATAGCAGTAGCATTTGTAAATTGGCCACCAGTAAGCTGCATACCATCACCAGAATCTCCGGCAAATCTAATAGTTGCTTCTTCTAGTGCTTCAATATTTTTGTGCTTATCTTCAGTAACTGCCATTTTTTACCCTTTACGATTTGTGTATTATTTTCATCAAGCTAGAATATTTTATCAAATTACAGAGTATTTGAACTGGTAAATTATGTCTATCTGCCATCTACACTCTTCTTTTCTTGATAGACAGATTATTTGCTTTTTACTTCTATAGGCCATGGAATTAAGCTTAATGTTTTCTCACTGCTCTTTAGGTTAGATGTACCACTTGAAATACCTAACAAATTTCCTTTTTGCTTAATAACCATATATTCTTCTTTTTTATATTTTATTTTTAGAGTTGAATCGCTTTCATCAAAATCTAAAACAATATCTTTATTATTTTTTGATTTTTCCTCAAAGGAATTTTTAAGTTGTAGAAATATGGACTCTGCTATTTCTTTTGTCACATACCTAATAAGAATTAAAGTTTCTTCTTTTTTCTCTTTTGGATTTTCAGAAATTTTATACCTTGCACTAGCTATTCCACCTGATTCATTTATATTAAAATTTGAATAGTCAATATCTAATATTTGAGGTAGAAACTGCATTGCACAAACAATCCCAATGCAATATTTTTCAGAGCCTTGAATACGATTTAATGAAGGCAATTGAATAGCTACGACAGGTGGCATTTTATCGCTTTGAATATTTTTAGAAATATCCTGACTACTTAAAACTACAAACTCTTTTGCTATTGCATCATTTAAAGAAAGTGTGTTTATATCAACAAAATAATTTCCTTTCCAAAAATTAATCAAGGTATCTGCTTCAGTAGCACTCTTTCCTACTTTTAACTTTGACTTATTCCCTTTTTTTAGAACAGTAAATGCACTATATGCACCTGTAGAATTTTTAAATCTATATATAAAAACCTTGGCTTTATGTCCGTCTTTTTCATAAACCTGAGCAATAACTTCTTCCAAGCCAATTTCATTTAAGTATGGTTCTATTATCTTTGAAGCCTCAGGTATAACATCACCAACCATCCAGGAAACAGAAGGTTCACTAATTTTCCAGTTTTGATACAGGACATCAGTTAAATTTGGTAACAATTTAAAAAGTTCAGTATTTGTATTATTTATAGGTAATGGTGTCGCTGTAGAGACTGGTGTTGAAGTAGGTATTTCACTACTTGGAGTTGCTTTCAACAATTCGTCATATTTTTTAACTGCATCGTATTCTGTAGGAGGTGCTTCCTGACATTTTCCAATAGAAAAATAACTTGTACAGATTAGAATGCTTAAAGAAAGAATTAGTCTTATTAAACTCATAATTACAAAATTATTGTAGCAGTATATGTTAATATTTTCTTTGTTTGAAAGAGGAATTCAATGCCCAATTTAAAGACTCTAAAACGTAGAATTAGCTCCATTAAGAGCACAAAAAAGATTACCCAAGCAATGAAATTAGTTGCTGCAAGTAAGGTTAGAAAAGCACAAGCCAGAGTTTTAAGCTCAAGACCTTATACAGAAAAATTAAACAGCTTTACCTTAAGAACAGTAATGGCATTAGATGGAACTGAAAGAGAAGAAGTCCCTTTAATGGCAAAAAGAGAAGTTAAGACCATAGGAATAATAGCTATTACATCAGATAGAGGTCTTTGTGGAAGCTACAATACAAACATAATTAAAAAAGTAGTGCTTAGAATTCAAGAATTAAAGAAAGCCAACATAGAAGTTAAATTAATTGCTATTGGATCAAAAGGTGTAAATGTTTTTAGAAGAACTGGTGTAGAAATTATAGACAGATTTACACAGATTCCAGCTATTCCCACCATTGAAATTGCAAACCTAATAGCTCAAAGTGCTGAAAAAGCATTTTTAGAAAAGAAGGTGGACGCTGTTGAAATCATTGGAACTGATTTTATATCCATGCTCAGATCAGAAATCTATATTAAAAACTTTTTACCTATTTCAGAAAATACACAACCTATCAATCCAGAACTTGGTGGCGAAAGTTTTTCTAAAGAAAATAATCATCAACCATCAACCATTAACCAACAAACTGTTCTCTTTGAGCCTTCATTAGAAAAAGTTTTAGAAGTTATTCTTCCTTCATACCTAAGCAACATGATTTTCCATGGCTTATTTGAAGCCAGCTGTAGTGAATTAGCTAGCCGTATGAATGCTATGTCTAGTGCTACTACTAACGCTAAAGACTTAATAGACAGATTAACTATCGTTTATAACAAAGGCCGTCAGGCAGCCATCACCCAAGAACTTGCAGAAATTGCTGGTGGTGTAGAGGCAATGAAGTAAGAGCTCTTTAACCTTAAATAAATTTAATTTGATTTTTATTAGTCAATATTCGTATACTTTTTCATTATGAGAGCAGACCCACTTCCTATAGTCACACCACTTCTTTCCAGAAGACCAACTTTACAGGGGGTAAGAGTTATTAATGGAGTTGTAATTGAAAACTTAAAAGCTGGTGATAAAATTTTTCTAAAAAGTCCATTTTTAGGAACGGGTAAAATAGAAGTAAGTGATATTGAATTAGAAAGAATTGGTTTTTTATTTAGTGGATTAAGTTCCAATGTAACTGTATATGGCATAGGTGGTAATCCTCTTACTAAAGTTGGAAAAATCAGACTAGAACAATTACCAGAAGGAGCTGCCCAAGCATTATTAAAACCAAAAAGTCTAAGCCTAGTTCCAAAAGGACGCGGCAGTGAATTACAATTATTTTTAGATTATGCATGCCCTTCTCACTCACGGTTTGGAACTGTCTGCAACCTTGGTTTAGCGGGTGATAATGGTTTTAAAGTTGACAGTTCAGAAGTTATAGCAAAAGAAAACAAAAATCATGCTGAAGTAGTTCTTAACTTAACTATCTAACAGCTAATTTCTTCCTATATCCCTTAGAAATTTGATTTATACACCAATTTAAAAATAAAACAATAAAGATTAAAACTACACCGGTAGCAAATGCTTTTGCACGAGCATCATAACTCGTAGCCTGATAATAAAGATGCACTGCAAGAGTTCTCGCTGAGTCTGGAAGGACATAAGGATAAGTGGTTGAAACAAACCTTGGAATAGCAGTAATGCTTCCACCTGCCGCTAGAATTAAAACTGCTGACTCTCCTACTATTCTTCCTATGCTTAAAAGAATGCCTGTTAAGATTCCAGGAAATGCAGAAGGTAAAACCACTTTAGAAATGGTTTGCCATTTATTTACACCTAGAGCTAAGCTGCTTTGTCTGAATGCCTGAGGAACAGATTTTAAAGCTTCTTCAGATGTTCGTATAATAACAGGCAAAACCATTATAGAAACTGAAAGTGCACCTGCCAAGAGGGAGTATTCAAACTTTAGAAAAATTACAAAAAATGCAAGTCCAAAAAGTCCATAAATAATAGAAGGTATACCAGCTAAGTTTTCAATAGCAAATCTAATTAAAGTTGTAATAAAATTTTGTGGAGCATATTCAGTCAGATAAATAGCAGCAAAAACACCAATCGGTGCAGCCACAATCAATGAGCCGATTATCAGATAAATAGTTGCCAGGATTTGATATAAAATACCACCATTATCATGCCTACCTCCTTCGGGAGGAGTAAATAAATAATGCCAGGATAAAACTTCTGGTAAGCCATAGTAAAAAATATAACCAATAATAAAAATCAATACTGAAACAATTAGCCAACCTGAGATTTTCAAAGCACCAAGTGCAAAATTTTCCTCTGCTTGTATTTTTGAAATTGCTGTTTTCATGAATTACTCTTCACACTATTCCTTCTTAAACATACATATGAAGTGGCATTTATTATTATGATAAAAAGAAATAAAATAGCACCCGTAGCAAATAAAGCACTTAAGTGAGGACCTGGCTCGGCATATTCTATGTCTCCAACAATATTTGTAGTAAGAGTTCTAGCTAAACTTAAAAGTCCAAAACCTGTTTGTGGGGAGAAGTCTGGCATTGTTTGAGTATTTCCAATGACCATTTTAACTGCCATAGCCTCACCAAAAGCTCTGCCAACAGAAAGAATTAGTGCCGTTACAATACCTGAAGAACTAGCTGGTAAAACTACACCAAGTATTGTTTGCCACTTAGTAGTACCAAGAGCAATACTGCTTTCTTTTAATTCTTTAGGAACAGCTTTTATAGCATCTTCTGAAATGCTAATTATAGTAGGTAAAATCATAATAGAAAGAATAATAATCGCTGCAAGAATAGAAAGTCCTGCAACATCTCCAACATCTTGAATAAGAGGGACAATAAATGCAAGACCAAACAATCCAAAAACAACTGAAGGAATCCCTGATAAAAGCTGAACTGCTGGTCTTATAACTTGCTGGGTGGCTGGTGAAGCAATTTCAGCAAGAAATATTGCACATGCAATTCCAAGAGGAGCGCTAATAACTAATGCTCCTACTGTTACGTAACAAGAAGCAATAATCATAGGAAAAACACCAAAAAGCTTTTGTGTAACAGGATCCCAATCAAATCCAAATAAAAAATCTGTAACTGGGACAAATTGAAATAATTTAAACCCATTATAAAAAACATAAGCTGTAATCAAAAAAAGAGAAATTACCGCTACAGAAGCACTTAGAAAAAAAAGCTGTTCCATGAACAAATTCACAAAACTTGACCAAAATCTTTTTTCTTTCTTCTCAAAGTATTTTTTTATTTTAGTCTCTTGCATTATTTTCTACAATTGGTAAAAAGCCTTCTTTTGTTACAAATAATTGTCCTTCTTTGCTTAAGACATATGCAAGAAAGCTCTGTACACTTTTATCATTTTCTTCTTTAAATAAATAGTAAAGATTTCTTACGAGAGAATATTTTCCATCATATACATTTTTAGGTGTTGGAGATATAGAGTTAATAGTTAATGGTTTTACGGTATTATCTACATAACCAATTGAAATATAACCAACTGAATTAGGAATTAGCTTAACAGACTCCTTAACTTCTGCATTTGAATTATTAACAATTGAACTCAGACACATTGGCACAACTTTATTTGTTTTATCAGCAAGCATAATATGCATTATCACTTCAGTAAATAAATCTCTTGTACCTGAACCACTTTCTCTATTTATTATTTGAATGGGTTTATCTGGGCCACCAACTTCATTCCATTTTTTAATCCGACCACTAAAAATACCCCTGACCTGATCAATGTTCAAATCTTTAATTTGATTAGATTTATTTACAATAACGGCAAGGGCATCCTTACCTATAATTATTTGTTTAAGATGATCTTTTTCTGAGTAGTTTAGCTCTCTGGAACTGGCGCCAATATCTGCAGTCCCTGTTTGTGTAGCTTTAATTCCACTAGTAGACCCACCACCATGTACATTAACAACAATACCTGTTTTTTTCTTATATGCTTTTGCCCATTTTTCCGAAACAGGCATAATGGTAGTAGAGCCTGCAATTGTAATATGATTTTTTCCAGCAAAAGATGGCAGAGAAATTAGAACTAAAATAAAAACCAAAACAATATTTTTTATTCTTAAAAATTTCATATATTCAGATTAATAAAAAAATGCCTCTTAATATCTTAATTTCATTTAATCTTCACCTTATAAACAGCTTAAGTATAATGATTTACATGAGGTATTTCACGTCGAGTTATGTAATAATATAATGAACTATGCCAAGTATTGAAGTATTTTCCAGATTTGAAACTTCTAAAGAAGATCTTTTTAGTTTTCTTCTTAAGTCAAGCAATATTTCCAGGTATATTTCTCCTTTTTTTACTTTAGAAAAAATCAATTGTAAGAACTTAAATATTGATGAACATACTTATTTTATTCAAAAGTTTGCACCTCTTACTTCATATGAACTTTTTTATAAAGTTAAAGAGATTATTGAAAATGAAAAAATCTCATATGATTTTGAGGGACTTACTAAAGGAACACACAATATTCAATTAGCAAGTACTGGAAAAAATAGTTGTGTTTTAAGGGAGAAAATAGATGTTTCTTTATTTAATGAATTTAACTTAATGCCTATAGACTTACTTTTATCTTTATTTTTTCATCTAGATACATCTATTAAGCAAATAAGATTAAAGAGCATTATTTATAAAGATTTAAAAATTCCATTATTAAACGACTTATCTAATATCAGAAGTTATATTGTTGTAGATGCAAATCTTGAAAGTATAAATTCATTTTTTGAAGACTTAAATAAGCTCGCTCTTTGGGTTTCACCTTATTTAAAGTTTGAGAAAATTGAATCCGAAGACAACATAAAGAAATTTTTATTAAACTTTGCAGCACCACTCTTCCCGTCAATTGTATGCACTCTTGAAAATCAAGAAAAAAATAAAATCCAAATAAGCTTTGAAAATTTATTTTTCAAAGGAAAGAATACATGGTCTGTACTCCCAGTAGAGAAACAATTTATTATTGAAAACAGTCTAGAAATGGAGCACGTAGCATTTTTTATGGAGTTCTTATGGATAATCCTTGGAAACACTCTGATTAAAAGCGAACTTGCAAATTGGAATAAGAGATTAAAGGAAGTCGCAGAAAAAACAAATCTATCTCAATATTTAGAACTTTCTTTTAAGTCTGCTTAACTTTTCCAAAAAAATCTAACTCCATCTAACGTGGAAAGAACATTTGTAAACATTGAAAATATACCCAAAACAAGAATACAAATAAAAACCAATCGCCAAAACACTTTATTAAAAGATTTTCTAATATTAATAAAAAATATAAAACTTAAATAAATCATTCCAATCATCAAATCTAAAAAATATCTTTGATGCACTTCAAATAAAAGTAAGAAAGAAAGAAATTGAATCAAAAACCCAACGGTGCCTATTTTATACAACAACAATTTTTTACTTTTAATTAAAAAGAATAGTCCTAAAATCACAATGAGCAATAGCCATGGAGCAGAAATAGAAAATGGCAAAGTATCGTAAATTAATACATTCTTAGTATTTTCAGTTCTATTAATAGATTGTCTAACATATGGATACTTCGAATCAAAACAATTTTTGTTAAAAGCAAAATAACTTTTAATCGTATACCCAAGTCTGGCAAAACTTAAAAAGCCATATTTATAGTAAATATCTCTTCTAAACTCCTCATTTACTATCAGATTATAATGATTGTAATCTGCAAACTTAGTATATGAGCCAAATCTTTTGTAGTTATAGTCTCCTTGAAGTAGCATTGCTAATAGTAATGGTATTAAAATCAGAAATGTTCTTGCTAAACACTTAGGTTTACTTATCTCTTTATTCAAAACATTTTCTTTCAAGTATTTTATAATACAAATTAAAAACAAGAATCCAGTTGAGATAAAAAAAGTAACTCTTGTAATAAGTGCAAGTCCTGAAACTAAAGACAAAAACAATAAAGCATTAGTCTTACCATTAAAATAATAGGACATAAAGTAATAAATACCAAACATTCCAAAACAAAAACCCCATAGGTTTGACTCATGGTAAACCTGCCCCATTGAAGCTAAAAAAGGAAAGGACTACCTAGCCCCAAAAATATAAGAGCTGTACAAATAATTCTTTCTTTCCACACAGGCGAAAGCTCATTGTTTAAATCCAAGGCAAGCTTTAAAGATTTTAAATAAGCGTATAAAGATAAAGAGATAGCAATCAAACAACTTAAATTAGCCCAATGCCCATAATTAGTTTTCAATATGCTGTTAAAAATTATTCTAAGTAGTGCTGGAAACGGTCCCCAGTAAGCATAATATTTTCCATTTACTTCAAATGCCTCCCAGGCTAGAGCAAATTTACTTACTTCATAAGTACCATTTAAGATTCCTTCCCCTAAAGAATCAAATATTGTACCCAAATAAGTAATTTGAAAAAGATTCCATGTTCCATAAGATAAAAACCAGAAATAAATAGCTATAAGTACAAAAAATGTAATTCCTGTCAATGAAAAGCACTGCTTGAAAGTAACTTTTTTTATAAAGGGGTTTCTCTTCTTCAAAAAGAAAAGAAGAAAAGAAATCAAAATAATAGAAATTCCTACTGGTACAAAATAATAAACAGGGAGATTATCATTTAAGATTATTCTTAATAGATAATCTACAAATCCATTTTCATAAAAGTTGCAATACACTACTCCTATGGTCCCAACTGCAGAAATCACTATAGACACCATTCCTACAAATAAAATAAAAACTGTTGGCTTTTTTTCTTTTGTATAGTATCCACATAAACCAATCATTACAAACGGTATTGATTCTAATAAATATCTTGGTCCGTATTGGCACCATCCATATCCAGCCACCCCAAACAAACAAGGTTGAAAAAATTGAATTGGAAATGCAAGAAGTAAAATAATTTTCTCAATAAGGTATTTTTTTGGTAAAAATAAAATTCCAAAATAACTAACTATGTATATAGGGGAATAAAATTCTATAGCTGTAATGGGAGACAGCAAATACAAGTCAACTCTCTTTAAAATACTAGGGAGATATTCACTTATAGAGAATTCATTGGATTGGTGAAAGAAGTTGGAGTACATGACTATAGCAAAACTAAAAGGGTTTCCAAATACCAAAAAATTAAAAAGTAAAACTGTTGAGATTCCAATAAAAAGCGAGACCGCAAAAAGAATTGTTTCATTAGTTTTTCTTTTACAGAAAACATATAAGCAAATAAGAGAAATTATAGTAACAGCATTATAAGAACTAAAGAAAGAAAAACCAGTAAAGAAGCCCGATAGCAAGACCATATAAATAGGATGTTTATTATTAATGTGATATCTATAAAATAAAAAATAGAATCCTAGAAGTAGAAAAAAAGTCGCACACATGTCGTGTTGAAGAATGCCCGAATACGGCAATAGCAAGGTACCAAATCCAGAGAAGCAAGCTATTAAAAAGGATTTTGCTTTATTTCTTAAAATATTAAAAGCAATATTAAACAAAAGAATCATCATTACAGCTGTCATAATGACTGAAGTGAAAAATGTTACCACTCCACAACAAAGATTAAAATCGCTTTTATAAGTTATCCCAAACAACTGCAGGAAAAAGTATGGAATTGCCCCGATGAAAAATTGTCCTGGCTGTTTATTTATGTATACATGACCTTTATATGAGAATGAATCCCACGTATAGTTCGAAGTAAAATACTCCATTTTATCAAAGGCATTATCCAGGTGAATGGTTCCATCTTCTACTATAGATTCTATGCATCTGGGCTGTAGTCCAAAGGCAACAGTATTTTTAGTATTAATAAATAAAGATAAACATCCTACAAAAAAAACAAAAAGGATGAGTTGAAAGGAGAATTTTCTCATGTCAGAAAGTCCCCTAATACCATATTATTTTTTCTCCAATCCAAGAATACTTGCAAAAAAGCTAAATAATATTGTTTGAAATCCAATTACAGTGAGAATCAAAGCAGGAATTAAAATGTTTACGGTGTAGTCATATTCTAAAAGAGTAAGATCTATAGTTAGCCATTTAAATATAGTAAATATAAAAAGCAAAAGTCCCATAAGACCTAAACCAAATCCCACACAAAGTCCTTTTTCTAAATTAAAAATATTCCAGAACTTTTTCAATGATACATTTTCTGGTAATAATCCCTGATTAACAGCATATGCTTTTGCAAGCATTGCAAATAAAATTGATTGATATCCACAAAACATTGCCCCTGCACTAAATAACATTGCATTTAATCCAAGCTCACAATTAAAAAATTTAATTTTTAATACAACGATCACTGATGATAGTAAACCAAAAATAAAAATAATCATTCCTGGTATTAAGAAAAGCCATTTAGGGCTAAATAATAAATAAAAGCGTAAGTGTCTCCAGCCATCTTTAAAAGTTTTTAGATGACTTTTTGAATTTATTCTTCCATCTTTATGAAGAGTTATGGGTATTTCAGTTATCTTAGAATTATAGACACATGCTTTTATAAGCATTTCCGAAGCAAATTCCATACCAGTACATCTTAGCTTTAACATTTCATAAAAATCTTTAGTAAATGCTCTCATTCCACAGTGAACATCATGAATTGGACTTTCAAACCATAGTCTTAAAATATAAGAAAAAAATGGATTACCAACCCATTTATGAAGAAATGGCATGGCTCCAGGCATAAGTTTTCCACCACCTGAAGGAAGTCTACACCCCATCACTAAGTCAAACCCTTCTTTTAGCTTCTTGTAAAAATTAGGAACTTCATTAAAATCATAGCTATCATCTCCATCTGCAAATAAGATATATTTGCCATGAGCAGAATTAATTCCTGCAATTAATACACTTCCATAGCCTTTTTCACTTACATTGATTAACTTAACACCTGTTTTTTTAATTATTTCCTGAGAACCGTCAGTGCTCCCATTATCAGCAACTATAACTTCTCCAGATATATTGTTTTTTAAAAGAGAATCTTCTGCCTTTTTAATACAGATTTCTATGGTATCAGCTTCATTTAAGCAAGGGATTACTATTGAAAACTCTATTTTATTTTCATTAGACATTCTTATCTATTAAAACATGATATTAGCTTCAAAATTAAATAGTCCATCAAATTATTACTCAAGTTCATATATAATTTTAATAGTGAATAAAGACTTAAATAAAAAAAATATAGCTTTTTGGAATCATGCCTGGTATCCCTCTACGAGTTTAAGAAAAAATATAGAACTTATTTTTAATCAATTTGAGCTAAAAGAAGGATCAACTGTAATAGATATTGGCTGTGGAGATTCACCTTATGAATATATTTTCAATGAAAAAGCTTGTAATTATATTAAATGTGATATCGATACAAATACTAATATAAAAATATCAGAGGGTAAAGAGATTCCTTTAGATGATTATTCAGCTGATTTCATTGTTTCATTTCAAGTGTTAGAGCATGTATGGGATATAGAATGGTATTTAAGTAATTGCAAAAGACTCTTAAAAAATGATGGTTGGCTAGTTTTATCTACACATGGTAGTTGGCCTTATCATCCACACCCGACAGATTATAGGAGATGGACAAGAGATGGCTTAGTAAAAGAGATTGAGTCCAGGGGATTTAAAGTAGAAAAGATTATAAGTATTGTAGGTCCTTTAGCACTGACTACTCAATACAGACTTCTTGGATTATATGAAGTCTTAAAAATGAATCCATTAACTAAATATTTAATTTTACCCCCATTAGCTATCTTTTTTAATTTGATAATGATTTTTGAAGATTTTATTACCCCTAAAGACTTTAAAGAAAAGAATGCTTGCATTTATATTACGGTTTGCAAAAAAGAAGAACAGTTTTAGAGATATCAATCCAATGAACACAATAAACACTTCAAGTCATAAAAAAAGAATACTGCTTCTAACTCATTATTTTCATAATCACGTTGGTGGAGTTGAGACTATAGCTTTTAACATTGCAAAAAACCTCGCAACTAATTATAAAATCACATGGGTAGCAAGTAAATTAGATTCTTTTAATTTAAAAGACATTGATGAAGTTAACTTTATTAGCGTTCCCTGTTCAAATTTATTAGAACAATACTTTGGAATACCTTTTCCATTATGGAATCCGTTTTTCTTCTTTCAACAATTTAACTTAGTTAAAGAAAGTGATATTGTTCACATTCATGATTTTATATACTGTGGAAATATAATTGCTTTCATTTATGCAAAATTGCTAAAAAAACCAATATTAATTACTCAACACATTGGACTTGTACCTTATAAGAACCCCTTACTAAAATCACTTCTAAATCTTATAAATAAAACTATAGGTTTATTTATACTTTCCCATTCAGATGCAACAGTTTTTTATAGCGAAGAAGTAAAATCATATTTCACAAAAAATAAAGTATTTCAAAATTCTATCTTTTTTATACAAAATGGAATAGATACAAATGTTTTTTCTCCTTGTTCAAAAGAGGAGAAAGTTCTAAAAAGAAAAAATCTAGGACTAGAAGAAAAAAAAGTTGTTTTTCTTTTTGCAGGCAGATTTATTGAAAAAAAAGGATTGGATAAAATAAAAGAGTTGGCAAGTGTTTTCAGTAATATTAGCTGGGTTTTAGTAGGAGAAGGAAATATAAACCCAAAACTATGGAAATTAAACAATGTAGTTGTATTCTCAAAAGTAAATAGAGAAACAATTACGGATTTTTACAAAGCCTCTGATTTACTCGTACTACCAAGCAAAGGGGAAGGACTTCCAGTAGTTATTCAAGAGGCATTATCCTGTGGATTACCAGCTATTACCAATAAAGAAATTATAGATGCTTATCCTCAAATAAAAGAAATAATTTATACTACAGAAAATAGCGACATTGATTCCTGGGAAAAAGAGTTAAATAAAATTCTAGAAAGCTCAAATAAAATTGAAAGCTCTAACTTAGTAAAATTTGCAAAAGAACACTGGAGTACAGAGAAGTGCACAGATAAATATAATAAGCTTTTTATGACTCTATTAAAGAAATACTAATGAAAAATATACAAAACTGGATTTTGATTTTAATAATATTAATCTATTTTTGTTTTGCTACTCATGGCAATTTTTCATTTGAAGAAAATGAGCCCTATTTTACTGTTTTTAATGACATAGCAAGATCATTTTCAAAACTTAAGCTGTCTTTTAGCATTAATCCTCCAAAAGAACTTTTAGAATTAAAAGATCCATTCAATCCAGCGACTAATTACCATTACAGACTACACGATGCGGCACTATACAAAAACAAATTTTACTCTCAATATGGGCTAACTCCACCATTATTTATTTTTCTTCCTTATCAATTAATTCACAACAAAAATCTACCTGAGAATGAAGCGACATTTTATCTTATTTGTGGGTGCTTTATATTTTCTTTTTTAATTTTACTTTACTTAAAAAAAGATTTGTTTCCTGATTTAAGTCAGGCTATCTTTATATTTTCTATTATTAACTGCGGGCTTACAACAAATGCACTATATTTATTAACTTTTTCCAATAGACAACATTTTTACCATACTTCTATAGCTTGTAGTTCTTTTCTTATTTTAGGGGGGGTATATTTTCTACTTAGAGGAGGGATCTTCAACAGTTCATTTAATAAAAGATTTCTGCTATTAGCTGGTGTCTTTTTTGCTTTATCTATGGGCACTAAACAACAAAATATAATGATTGTATTTTTTATTTATTTATATCTTTTATTTATTCTCATAAAGAACAAATCACAAAACTTAAAACACTTACAAATATATTTCCTAACCCCAATAATTTTATATCTTATTACTATTTCTACTTACAATTATCTTAGATTTGAAAACCTTTTTGAATGGGGGAGCACATATGCTCTTGCTGTAATGCATCCTAGCCAAATAAGACTATCATTAATGAATTTTCTTCCAAACTTAGATATAATCTTCTTTCTTAAACCTATAACGACTCAGAGCTTCCCTTATATTACGGGAGGCTCCATATATCTATTAAAGAACCTCCCAAAAGTTTTTCATGGATCACCAAATATTGGCATTTTTTATTTAAGTCCAGTTATTCTTTTTTGTTTTTTTTACTTCTATCTAAGAAAAGAAAAGCTAACCAGCAAAATAGATTTAATATTAGCTTTAATAACTATTCCACTATTAGTAAACTTAATTATTTTCTTATTTCTCCCTTTTAGTAACCTTAGATATAAATCTGAGCTTCTCTTTTACTTAATTTTAAATACAAATATAATTGCTTTTATTTTGGATAAACATTTAACTGGAGCCAAAAAACGATACTTCACTATAATATTTATTCTTTTATCAATCATCAGCCTAACGGTTAATCTTTTAATTGCTTTTTGTGAGTCCCCTTATAACAATATGATTGAGCAAAGCAATTCTTCAATTCTAACCTTAATACACCCACTCGCTGATGTTTGCATTTTCTTATTTAGTTTAAAATAAAATTATTGTCTTGCTTCAAAAATCTTTCCCCATGGTCCTGAAGCTATAAGAGTAAATTGACTTTCCCAGGGTTTCTTTGAATCTTTATATTCTCTATTTTCCATATCTCCCCAAAAAATATATTTTACTTCTAAGTCCTTTACATAACCTAACCAATTTTCATCTCCCATCATAAGTTTTTTTAATTTTTCTTCTTTTATCTGAGATTTATATCCATGAGTCCACAACCATCCTGGATAACCTATAACCACTTTTCTCCCAATAAGCAAAAGAGGATGATTAAAAGTAGGGAAACTAGCAAATCTATCTCTAATATTTATATTTTTTTCTCTGAGTACTGTATTCAACTCTGACACCGTACTATACTGATAAAGGCGATATCCATTAGGCTCTGGAAAGCCTCCAAACAAACATATAAATCCAGAAAAGAACATCACAAAGCAGATAGCACTTATTTGAATTTTGTTTAGCTTAGAAACAACCTCTGACCATATATAAGGGAGTAAAAGGATATATGCCCACAAAATAACTTTCACATTGTCCCACTCCCATGGTGCCAGCATTAAATTAAAAAACAGTATAAGCAAAATAAATCCAGGAATAACAATAATTTCTGACGGTGCAATAGGCTTCTTAAATGATTTTTCTTTTCTAGAGTAGAAAAGTTTGCCAACTAATATAAAAACCAATGGAAGAAATATTCCAAAGTTATTTAACCAGAAAAAGAAGAAGTTTTCCTTTTCTTGCATCCATCCAAATTTAAAATGAATTATGGAAGAAGCTTTAAAGTTATTGGTAAGAAGCAAAACAAAAAATATTGCTATTGGTAGAGAAAACATAAAAAGCTTTATAAAATGTGTTCTGATTTTACTTGAAATCACAAAAAACCATCCCAAAAGTAAAGATAAAAATATGAATGTATGAAAATGAAAAATTGGCATTGAAGAGAAGAATAGAATTTCCAACCACAAAGGCAAAGTAAGATTGTTTTTATTTTCAGATATTAGATTTTGAGATAAAGCATATCTTTGTCTCCAGCTGGAAAGCAGCAATAAACCAACAGGAAGAGAGTACAGCATGGCTCTTTGAGTCACCAAAACAGCAAGAGGTAAACTTTTCCAAGCAAGATCTTTTTGATAATCATAAAAAACCAAACCATCAAAAAACTTAAATCCAGCCAATCCTCCATTAAATAAGAATCCTGCTAAAGTAAAAGTCCCTCCCCATACATAAAGCATAAATCCAGCAAGCATTGAACATATAAGTCCAACCCATTTAAGACTTTTAAATAGATCAACTCCATTCATTACAAATAAAGAATTAAAAAGATCAATTCCTAATGGGTACCTAATTTTATCTCCAACAAAATATGTGTTATCTAGCCAAAAAGGAGGACTTTTAGCAATGTGTTCAATGAAATTAATATGAAGAGCCATATCACCCAAATTATTAGGGGATAAAACTCTAACATCATCTCCAAATTTAAAAATCAACCAAAGAAATGTTCTAAAACAATACAAAGAAAGGCAAAGGAAAGTAAGTTTAGACCATATGCTTAATTCATTTATTTTAAACTCAAAATTCATTTCCTTAGTGCTAAGAAGTGCTCTTAAAGCTATAACAAACCCCAAATAAAGGCTCAAGACAGCATATGGCTGCGTAATAGTACCAACTATAAATCCAGCAGCAATTGCCAAAATAGTGGACCCAGAGATAAATGCAAAGACTGAGGTTATAAGTCTAATCATTTGACCATACCTTTATTTTCAAGCTGTGATTCATTAAAACGCAAAAACTCTTTAGTAACAATAGTCTTATTACCTAAATCATCTATCCAAAAGAGCTTCACAACAGCACCACCACCCTCATCATAAAAGCCAACTTTGATTTTTTTCCAGCCTTTTTCACCTTGAACTATATATTTTGTTTCAGTAATTCCATGTGGACCAGGATCATCTATAATTCTTTGACCATTAATTTCAACAAATCCTCCATCATCACTTGCAAAAATAATTTCACGTGGGGTTTTAGGAAAATAGATATCACCAGAATATGTGGCACTGAATGGTGCAGGTAATATTTTATTTTCTCCCTCCCAATAAAAATCAATTTTATCAGCCTGCTTTAAGCTAACAGGTTCTCCGCTCCAGTTTTTATTTATAAAGTATTCAGCAAGCAATCCTTGTCCAGGAAGCAAAGGGGTAGGAATAAATTCAGGGGTTCTATTTGGAAAAATGTGTTTAAACTTTTCATAACTGAAATAGGCTTTTGAAGGATCCTGAGAGTCTCTCATAGTAAGATTTTCTACAAAATATTTATTTTTAAAACCAGATTCAACTTCCATAATTTTTTTAGATTCAACAAGCAGGAAATCCCCATCATAAGAAAGTGGTTTTGTATTGTTTGTATAGTATCCAATCATTGTAAAGTCACCCAAAATCCAGGGAAGTGGCCATTCCCCATCACGAATGACATGACCCGTTAAATTATAATTTGCATTATCAACCTTAACAATTTTCAAAAGGGGCTGTACAAACTTATCAATGTTCCTGAATGTGTGAACATAAACATAAGGTTCTTTATTATCATCGTAGTGAAAAAAGTTCAGCCTACAAGTAAGAAATGCAGACAATAAAAATAAAGCAGCCAATGCAAAAGTAACCTCTGTTTTCCATTTTGTTTTAATAAAATCAGCAGCTAATTCTCCAAAAACAAAATAAAAAGGCCATATTATACTAATAATGCACCATGGTGTTTTATAAGAGATAACACTATAAATCCCTAATGTCAGAAAACCATAAAGAGTCAACAACCTACTCCATCTGGATAATTTAGAGAAAAATTGAATGCTTAAAAATGCAGCAATTAAAAAAATATGTTCATATCTTAGCGATAAAGTCATCCAATATGAAAATGGTTTTGAATGTCCGCCTTTATGAACCCCTGTATTAGTCCAAGCTGCCATTGTTTCAAAAATACCAAAGAAACCATCATAATTCACAAAAAAGCCTGTATACAAGAGAAGAATTATTGCAATCCCTACAAGTATTGAATTTCTAAGATCATTTTTATTCCAGCTTTGTTTTGCTGGGATAAAACTATCATCATTTTTAAAATATTTATCTAAGTAAAGTAATAAATACCAAGCAGCGACGAAACAAACCAGATGAATGATATATGTCTCTTTTGTGACAATTAAGCCTGTTATACCAAGAACAACTGACCATAAATATTTCTTATGTCCCTCTTTATACAAGCCAAGGATTCCCCAAAAAATTAAAATGAAAAAGAAAACAAAGTCAGATTCATGTATGGCATATCTACCATAGAATTCCATCCCTGGAGAAAGTACAAAAGCAAAAGCAGCAATGTAAGCAGCAGTCCTTCCAAAAAAACGAGAGTATTTAGTAATAAGAAAAACTGTTAGGATACTTATTAGTGCTGTAGGAAGTCTTAAGATAAAACTACTTCTGCCAATAAGGGTCTGAAAAAGAAAAACAGTATAAAAATGCAATGGTCCATGGTAATTAGATGGATCATATTTATAACAGCCATGAAAAGTCATCTGATCAGCAAACCAGCCATTAATTCCTTCATCATGATGTGGTGGTCTGACACCTAACATAAAAAGATGAAAAAAGATTGCTGCTGCCATGAGTGAAACAAACAACCAATCAATTTTCTTTATTTTGTTTTTAAAAAAAGTTTCAGTACTCATAATTTCTTAATATATTCTAGAGTATTTCAGACAATTTAAACAAAGAATAAGTCAATTTTCTTATAAAACTGATTATAATTACTCCTGTTAGATTAAAAGCACTATAAACAATTTTATAGTTAAAGGCAAATACTGTTGGGAATAAATGATAAAAATGGTTTTATTACACTAGCAGTTTTATTTTGGCTATTAATAGGATTTTCATATTTAGATCACACCCCTTATAACCATAGATCTCATGATTTTGTCGGGCATCTTAACAACACCTCTATACTTATAAATGAGAATCGGTTATATAAACCTTATGAACTTGCTATCCCTGGTGGAGAAACATTTCAACAACCTCTTTATTATTTATTAGCTAGTCTTTTTGAGAGAGAAACATTTAAGACAGATAGATCAAAGCATATAAATTGCATAAGATCCTTGTCTATAGTTTATGGAGCAATTGCTTTAGTTTTTATTGGAAAAATATTGCACTTATTATCAAATAATTATCTAGCAAATCTTTTGACTTTATTATTGATCTCTTCTACACCAAAATTTGCATTTATCTTTTCTACCTATAACAATGACTCAATAACAACAATGTTTGGAATAATTTCTATTTATTACTTTTATAAGTTATGCAAAGAAAAGGAATGGGATAAAAAGTCTTCTTATATATTCTTTATCATAGTCACATGCTTACTTTATTCAAAATTAACCTCACTTATATGTATTGGAGGAATGGTATTTATTTGTATAAAGAATATGTTATTTTTAAAAAAGCCATCTATATTTGAAATTAGGATTTTAAAAATAATTGTTTGCTCTATGCTTACTTTACTTCCCTGGTTTATATTTAATGGATACTTTTCCTTAAAAGGATTTTCTTCAGAGAAGGCAGATTTAAAAAGGTCCATAACAATAGAAAATTTCATTGCAGTTCCAGGAATTATTTTTAGAATAGGCGATTTGATAAATATTCGACCCGGTATTCATCCAGATTATTCTCACGAATGGGATAAGCCTTGGACTTTGCCCACCTGGGGCACAATTCCAGCCGAAACTAAAAGATATGATTATTTTGGTTTTGTTTTTATAACTTCCATAATTGGAGAATATGTACTATCCTCACCTTCCCAGAAAGTTATATGGACACTGTTAATAATTCATTTAATAGTGTGTTTATCATCACTATATTTTGCATTTAAATCCAAAGAAAGTCATTTGAAATTTTTTCTGATCTTAATGATAGTAGTTGTATGCGAACAAATTGTACTTTTAATTCCATTTTTACCCAGAGATCCAAATCATGGGTTTATGGATTACAGGTATATTTCATGGCTTTGGATAGTATGGGGGGTATTCCATTTAAACAGTCTTATAAGTTCTAAAGGCTACATGAAGAAATTTTTATATTTAGTATTCATAGCAGCCATTTTATTAAATATCTATACCTTACAAACAATTGAAGGGGGCTTTTGGTGGTAAGTAGACCTACAATACGCTACAATATCAAAGTATTTAAAAATGAATAATCCTCAAACTACACCGATTCACACTTTAGAAACCAGACCATGGGGTGGATTTATCATTCTTATTGATGAAGAAAAGTGTAAAGTAAAAAAGTTAGTTTTAAATCCAAAGAAAAGGTTTAGTCTTCAGTACCATCACAAAAGAACAGAAACATGGACTATTGTAAAAGGAAAACTTGAAATAACCATTGGTGAGAAAAAAGACATTTATTCTTACGGTGACACTTTAACTGTTCCAGTAGGGACAAAACATAGAATTGAAAATATAGGTGATGAATCTGCTGAAATCATAGAAGTGCAGACTGGTACTTACTTCGGCGAAGATGACATAGTTAGATTAGAAGATGATTTTGGTCGCATAAAATAAAGATGTTGCAAAGATTACTCAATGCAGGCATAGAAGAGTCTGAGGCTAGAAAAGAAATTTCTATTCTTGAAAAAGAAATAAAAGATCTAAATAAAATTAAAGAAATCTTAGATGAAAGAATAAAAACAAGAAAACCTTTGCAGTACATTCTAGGAAAAGCCTACTTTATGGATTTTGAAGTAGCGGTAAATGAAAATGTTTTAATACCAAGACCAGAAACAGAGTTGTTGGTAGGAGAAACTGTTAAACGATTTGGATTGTGGTCAGGTAGGCGAGGTTTGCAAACCTCGCCTACAGTAATTGATATAGGCACTGGTTCAGGCATCATTCCTATCGCTCTTGCAAAAGCACTGCCAAATTGTAAAATTACAGCCATTGATATAAATAAAGAAATTATTGAACTTGCTAAAAAAAATGCCATTAAAAATAATGTGGGCAATCAAATAAACTTTAAAATCTGTGATGTATTTTCAACGTGTTTTGAGGGATTAATTAATGCTAATAAATTTGATCTTATAATCTCAAATCCACCCTATGTTAAAGATGAAAACTTGAAATCATTAAGCCCAGAAGTTCAACATGAGCCAAAAGAAGCCTTAACAGGATCAAAAGACAACAAATCAGGGTTAATTTATTATGAGAGGATTTTAGAGGTTGTTACCGCCAATTGTCATTCCCGACTTGATCGGGAATCTAAAAATGAATCGCAAGCCCTGGATTCCCATTTTCATGGGAATGACAAGCTATTAGCCCTTGAAATCGACCCATTATTAGTTAACGATTTAAAGTCTTTAATGAATAAGCATAAAATAGATAAATATGAAATTGTAAAAGATTATTCTAAACTTGATAGGTTTTTATTTATAAGCTTTTAAATCCCTAGCTTTTTCTCAATCTTAGCTAATTCTGGCTGTTTTAATTCTTTTAAAAGCTGTACAAGCATTTCATTTTTTGCTTTTTCCTGAAGTATTTGATTAGATAGCTGCTCTGTTAATTTTCTAATTTCTTTGTTTTCCTGCAAAACTTCTTTATAGTCACTTTGATTTTTTTCTAATTTATCTTTTTCTGATTTTGCTTTATAAAAATCACTATGTAAATCTGAAAGCTCTTTTTCTCTTTGACCCAACTGCCAATTTACTTTTTGAATTTGATTTTCAAGAGTAGTCATATGCTGCTTTAATTCTTGAACTAAGTTATTCTCTTGCTTTAGTGCAATTCTGTCATCTACTAAAACTTTTAAAATTGCTTGGATTTGTTTAGAAGTAGCATCTACAGATGGATTAGCTTCACTACTATCTGTAGCTTCCCAGAGATCGTCAAATCCTTCTAAACTAGTGTTTTTTTGTGGTAGAGCCATGGCTTTCCTTAATACAACCTATAGTTATGACCCATATTATCTTTATTTGTTTCCAGTATATCAATCTAAATCATCTAAAGCAAAAGGATTCATAGCAGGAGCCTGAGTTTTAGGCTTTTCTTTATTGGTTTCAGTTAAGGGTTGTTTAAGAGGAGATTGTTGTTTTGGCTGATTAGGCGCAGAAGCTCCAGGACTTTGAATATTTAATGCATTTGTATATGCCATCACTGTAAGTGAACAAAGTTTAAGTTGCTTTACATACCACATGCAAAGCTCTTCCTGGCACATTACAGGAACTTCTTTATTTATACTGAGCAGTGGACAATAAGGTGTATCAGCCATGGTTTTTATTGTTGGAGTTCAAATAACCCTTAACAGGGCATGATTGAAACTTCCTTATACCAATCCCTTTCACTGGACCGGCTTTACCGAATAAATCGGATAAAGCCTCTAAGTTTCAAACAAATATTTTTCAATATTTAGTATAACATTTCAAGTAGACGTAATATTTTAAAATAAGATGCATTACATAGATTCTGGTGCACTAACACCTAAAATCTTAAGTCCATTAGCAATGGTTATTTTTGTAGCTTTTATAAGTCCTAATCTGGCTTTTGTAAGACTTTCATCTTTAGAAATGACTCGACATACAGTATAAAATTGGTGGAAATCAGCAGCTAATTCTTTTAAGTAATTAGCTATTTTACTAGGTGATCTTAAAATAGCAGCAGTGCTCACTTCATCAGGAAAATCAAGTATTTTTAAAATAAGATTTTTTGTAGCTTTTAATTCTGCTTCTTCTACCTTAAATAAGCTTAAAAATGTTTCTTTTGAAGATAAGTTTTTTTCTAAATCATCAATATTTAGATTAGGTAATTGTTCTTTTATTTGCCTAAAAATACTACAACATCTGGCATGAGCATACTGAATATAGTAAACAGGATTGTCTTTATCTTGCTTTTTAGCCAGGTCAATATCAAAAACCATTCTGTTATTCGGATGGCTTTCAATTAAAAAATATCTAAAAGCATCGGAACCAACTTCTTCTAAAACTTCAGCTACAGTAACTACCATACCTGTACGTTTTGACATTTTTACTTCTTGTCCATCTTTTTTAAGACTTACCATCTGTACAAAAATAAGTTCTAACTTTTTCTCATCTAATCCTATAGATTTAAGAGCTCCTTTTAAACCCACTTCCTGTCCATGATGGTCTGCACCCCAAAGATTTATCAACTGGTCAAAACCCCTATTTAACTTATTTTCATGATAAGCAATATCAGCAGCAATATATGTAGGTCTTCCATCAGCTCTAACTAAAACTCTATCTCTTACATCACCAAACTCTTCTGCTTTAAACCAAAGTGCTCCTTCTTTTTCATAGGTAAATCCACTCTTTTTTAATTTTTCCAATGTTTCTTTAGCAGCATTACTTTTATGTAAGCTTGTTTCACTAAACCATTCATCAAAAACCACATTGAATGAAGCTAAAAGATTTCTTTGTGCTTTAAGAATTGTTTCTTTTACTTTCTGCCCTAGACTTTCTTTAGAAGGATTAGAACCATTAGAAGAAATGGCTTCTTTAACATAAGAAATTAATAACTCCTCTGGATAATAGTCTTCTTTCCACTCTACTTCTTTCCCTTGTAATTTTTCATAAAGTGCCCACGTAGACTCAGAAAGTTTAGATATTTGTTCACCATAGTCATTTACATAAAACTCTCTTTTTACATCATAACCAGCAGCTTCAAATAAATTTGCCAAACAACTTCCTATTACTGCTTGGCGACCATGCCCTATATGGAGATCACCAGTAGGATTAGCAGAAACATATTCTAAAAGTATTTTTTCTTTTGATTTAGGTTTATCAAAACCAAACAAATCACCCAGTTTATGTACTTCTGAAATTGATTCAGAAAGCAAATCATTTCCCACAGTTATATTTATAAATCCTGGCTTAGCAACTTCAATTTTAGATATTAATCTCTCATCAAGTTTTATTTTCCCGACAATTTCATTTGCAATATCAAGAGGATTTTTTTTTAGCTCTTTAGATAAAATCATGGCTATATTTGTAGCCACATCACCATGATCTTTTGTTTTTGGTCTTTCCAATGCAAAAGCCTTAGTATTTTCATTTAGGGCCTTATTTATTTCTTCTTTTATTTTTTCTTTATACATTTATTTCAATTTCAAATGATCTATTCCATGGGAGACTAAATTTTACATCAATTTTATCCATGTGGAAAACTTTTAAAAATCTATCTGCATATGGGGACATTGTTTCTTCCAACTCACTCTGATTGATGTTTATATGTCTTACTTTGGACTGATATGCATAATCATCTAAGAATCTAACTAAAAGACATTTTTTAAATGAATCAAGACTAAAAGTAGATTGTTTTTCTGAAACCCATCTATTTATTCCCATAGCCAATGCTGATCCCGTACTGTTAGCACATGTATTCCATCCAGCAAATCCATAACACAAGTCCCAGTTAATTTTTGCTTCTAATAATTTCTCTACCAAGTTTGGATCTGCACCATTTGCATAGGCAAGATCTAATAAAACAAAAGGTTTATTGTTTTTTTCTAGGTTTTTAATTATGGATTCAGTACTTTTTGTAGTGTCAGGAATATGATCTTTAAAAATATGATCGCCTTGATTAGAACTACTTAAATGAACAAATAAATTAATGTCTGCTTTTTCTTTTGACTTTAAATCTAAGTTTAATAATTTTATTTGATTTGTAACTGATGTAGAAATAGTGCCAGATTCATATTTAGCTAAATTATCTTTCCCAATCTCACAACCCCAAAATATAGATAGAGAAGGTTTAGCGTCAGACTTATTTAAAATAGCTTTTGTCATTAAAATCAAAGCAATCTCATCTGTCCCTGAAATTGTTTTCACTTTGTCTATTACATTTTGTTTTCGAATAAGCTTATCAAGAAATTCTGCTTCAACTACATTCATCCCATATTTAGCAGAGTCATCACATGAAAAAATTAAATATTCAAAGATTTTTTCTCCAAGAAACTCAAGCCATAAAGAGTTAACAGTAAAGTTTTTATCTCTGTGTGATTTAAAATCAGCAAGAATTTCTTTAGGTATGAGTTTAGAGCTTTCATACCATTTATTAATTAAAGAGTCATTAGTTTCACCCTTAAGTAATATGCCTCTTCCGACTCTATACATTAATTCAGACCAATTAAACAGTTTTTTTCCATAATCTTTCCAGTAAGGTTTTTCTTCTTCATCATTGTCATAATTTGGAATTCGCATAATAGAACTAAATCCATATATGGGTGTTTTAGCTTTTAAAAGCAATTTGTGAATGACTTCTACCCGTTTCTTTAATTGTTCTAGCGTGAAATCATGTTTCCTGCTTTGAACTAGTCCTCCATAAACAAAATTATCCAGAGAAATCACCATCATAGGATTTTTCAATTCGTCAAACCATTGATCTATGTAATTTAAGTCTGATCCATTCTTTAAGTTAGATAAATAGTTTCTTTCAGGTAAAACTAAATCAAGTCCTGAAAACTCTGCAATTTGTTTTGGCAGTAAATATGAAACTGGTCTATCATCCAATGGTAATAAGGCTATTTGGGACATATTTAGATTATAGATGATAAAATTGTATCTATGGGCTTATTTGACAAATTAAAACAAGCATTATTTAAAACAGGCAGTATTTTGCCTGGATCTAAACCACAGGAAAGCAATGCACCCGTTCAAATAGAAGAAAAAATTATAATCAATGAAGAGTTTTTTGATGATCTCTTTGAAAAATTAATCAAAGCAGATGTAGGTTTGGAATTGTCAGAAAAAATTGTAGAGGAATTAAAATCTAGCGCTAAAGAAAAAGAAATATCCAATACTGAGATAAAAAACAAAATAAAAGATGCAATTAAAAAAATTATAGGACCATATGACTATAAGACTATAAACACTAATGAATTAGAAATCTTCCTCATAGTCGGTGTAAACGGTTCTGGTAAAACTACATCTATAGGAAAATTAGCAAATAGATTTAAACAAGAAGGTAAAAAAGTTTTAATTGCAGCAGGAGACACCTTTCGTGCTGCAGCAGGTGAACAACTAGATATCTGGTCAAAAAGGGCTGGTGCAGAGATCTATGCCCCTGAAGACATTAAAAAACCTGATGCTGTAGTTTTTGGATCCATTGAAAAAGCAAAAAAAGAAGGTTTTGATATTCTTCTTATAGATACAGCAGGCAGACTTCAATCCCAAACAAATCTAATGGATGAATTAAAGAAGATCGACAATGTAGTAAATAAAAATACTGATGGATTACTTATAGAAAAACTCATAGTTCTAGATGCTACCATTGGTCAAAATGCTATCTCACAGGCAGAAATATTTTCAAAAGTAGTGGGCTTAACAGGAATTATTCTCTCTAAATTAGATGGCTCAGCAAAAGGCGGAGTAGTTTTAAACATCATGCATAAGCTATCTTTACCAGTAAAAATCATAGGCACTGGTGAAAAGTTAGATGATATAGTAGATTTTAATCTTGATGACTATTTAGAAGGACTATTAAGTTAGTGTTTTCCATGATGTTTCTTAAAACCAAATTCGCCTTCACCATCTGAACCCTCTTCTTCATTATCTATTTCTTCATTAAATGGCTCCCCATCAACTGGTTCGGTGTCACCTTCATCAGAAAATTCTTCTGATGAACTTGAGTTTCTAAAACAACAACATAATTGAGATTTTCTAGGTAAGCTTATAATTTCTTCATCTGAATTACAAATAGAACCAGTCGTAGAAGCATCAACACAATCTAGATCTTCATATTTATTATTTAAAAGCTCACACGATGAGATTTTATCTTGTTTGCCTTCCTTAGCATATGCATTACTAGACAAAAAAGTTGCAATAATTAATACAACAAATAGTTTCTTTTTCATTTTTTCACTACCCTTTCCAATCTTTCTTACCCAATAGTAGTAATTTTTTAAAACCCTGTAAAAAAAAACAAGAGTCTTCCCTAGTTTAATTTGCAATTTTAATAAACCAGCAAATTAGCAGAAAGTTTCTAATGCTTTAACGATTAATTTTGTTTTTGCAAACTGGTATCTAACACCATCAAAATAATATTGATTGATTTTTTCTACGGTAATATAGTTTTTATTTTCTATCACTACAATATCACCAGGATATTTTATAGTTTCTTCCAAAAGAAGCTTGCCGATTAGCTTATAATCAGGCAATCTATTAACATCAATCTGGTGAGAATCCCAGGATTTGAGTTTATACATCATTAATTATGTTGTACCCCGAAGGCTAGAGTACGTACTCTAGCTTTCTATATAGATTCTAAGATTACAACCTGAACTAAAGGTTCCCTTTTCAGTTCTTCATGAATCAACTTCTTTAACTCTTCATTAACCATTTGCTTTAAGGTTTCAATGCTTTCTGGTTTATTTGGCAGTTTTTCTATGTTTTCATTAATTGTTTTCATGATTAACTTCTTAGCATCAACTACAAACTGACCATGAGTATTGTCTTCCTGAGCCAAGACTAATCCTTTAGCTTCAATTGTAGGCTCAGCTAGAACTTTCTTATTTTTTACGGTAACCATTATACTGAGAAGTCCTTCAGAAGCTAGTTTTTGTCTCTGCTCAATAATATGCTCATCGACATCACCAACTCTAGTACTATCTACCATAATAATTCCAGCTGGTACTTGTCCATGTAATTTTGCAGATCCATCTTTCAATTCAAGAACATCTCCATTTTCCATAATAAAAACATTTTTAGGATCAACGCCACACTCAACTCCTACATTTCCATGCATTACAAGCATCCTATATTCACCGTGAGCTGGTAAAAAATATTTTGGTTTAACAATATTCAAGAGCATTCTTTGTTCTTCTTTACAAGCATGACCTGAAACATGAATTCCAGTATCTCTACCATAAATCACCGTAGCTCCTTTAGCAGCTAGAGCATTAACTACATTTGCTACAGATCTTTCATTTCCAGGAATTGCAGTAGCGGAAATAATTACTGTGTCATTTTTTTGAATAGTAATTTGTTTATGTTCATCAAATGCCATCCTGGTCAATGCTGATAAAGGTTCACCTTGAGATCCTGTAGTTAAAATTACGATTCTCTCATCATTCATTCTTCTAAGATCATCCATATTCACAATCAAACCATCTGGAAATTTCATGTGACCAAGATCGCGTGAAATCGTAGCAAGAAGTAACATTGACCTTCCAAAAATTCCTACTTTTTTTCCAAGCTTGACACAGATTTCAAGGATCTGCCTAACTCTGTGAACCTGAGAAGCAAATGTAGTAATTATTATTCTTCCAGGGGCTTTTTTAAATTCCTCTTCAAGACGAGCATAAACAGAACGCTCTGAAGGTGTATAGCCTTCTCTTTCTACATTTGTACTGTCACTTATTAAAAGCTCAACACCATCTTCTGCAATCTTAGCGAGCGTAAAAACATCAAAAAATTCTCCATCCACTGGAGTAAAATCAAACTTAAAATCTCCAGAGTGAACAATCTTTCCACTCGGTGTATGAATAACTAGACAGAAACTATCAGCAATAGAGTGAGTATTTCTTACATAAGTAAAAGCAATAGAGCCAATGTGAAATGTTTGTCTTGGTCTTCCCTTTTGAAGAGTTGTTCTATCTAAAAGTTCAGCATCTTTTAATTTTTGTTCTAGCAAACCAATAGCAAGTGATGGTCCATAAATTATAGGAATATCAAACTGCTTTAACATAGGCACTATTCCACCAATGTGATCTTCATGACCATGAGTAATAACTAAGCCTTTAATCTTATTTTTATTCTGAACAAGATAAGTAATATCAGGAAGTACAATTTCAACACCAGGCATTTCATCTGTAGGAAATGCAAGTCCACCATCAATTAAAACAATGTCATCACCATGTTCTATAACCCATGTATTTTTTCCAATTTCACACATTCCACCTAATGGAATAACTTTTGTTATGGCACCTTTTACAAAAGAGATAGGGCTAAAATCATCACCTCTATTTACAACGAGTGTATCGTCTCCACGTTTAATTACTTTTCTGACTTTTTTTTCTTGGTTATCATCTTTTGTTATATTGGTCATGTTGTTTCCTTTTTTTCTTTTGAGTCGCAATAAATTGACGCCTCTACAAATCCTTCATTTAAACCTTTTTGTTTCTTAGGGCAGAGTTATCTTATCCCTACCAATTGTTTCTCTGTTTGTTCGATTATTGTCTTCAATTCATTTAAATCTTTTTCATTCAATTTTACAAGAGGCAATCTTAAATTAGATTTTATAATTCCTTTGAACTCAAGGGCTGCCTTTACACAGGTAGGATTTGGTGCTTTAAAAAGTGTCTTGAAAACAGGAAATAAAATATGATGAATATCTTTTGCTCTATCAATTTTACCCTCTAGGTAGAACTTTATCATATCTTTCATCTCTATACCAAATAAATGAGAAGTTACACTTATAACACCTACTGCACCGACAGATAACATAGGAAGTAAAAGTCCATCATCACCGCTAAATACTAAAAATCCTTTAGGGCATAATTGAATAACCTGACTAGTATGTTCAAGATTTCCTGTAGCATCTTTATAAGAATTTATATTTTTAAACTTATGTGCAAGTTCAGCTGTAGTAGCAGGCTCCATATTTATTCCTGTGCGACCTGGAATATTATAAAGAATAATAGGCAAGTCAGTAGACTTAGCAATTTCTGAAAAGTGAGCCAATAAACCAGCTTGAGAGGGTTTATTATAGTAAGGAACTACGGAAAGTATTCCATCAATTCCTAAAGCATTTGCTTTTTTTGTAGATTCTGTCGCTGTTCTGGTGCAGTTTGATCCAGTACTTAAAACTATTTTTGCTTTACCACTTGCAGTTTTTTTTACAAACTTACAAAGTTCAATTTCTTCTTCATGAGAAAGAGTAGGGCTTTCACCAGTAGTACCAGCTACTACGATGCTATCAGTGCCAGTTTTTATTAAGTGACTAACAAGTTTTTCAGTCGCTTCATAATCAATAGACAAATCATCTTTAAATGGTGTAACCATTGCTGTTAATATTTGTCCAAGGTTATTTTGCATAGGAAATCATTATATCAAATTAGAATCTGCAATTCGTGATGACATCTATGAAATATCTGTTCTTATATATTATACTCATTTCTATTGTGATGAAAGTTGATTTAGGTATTAGACATATAGATGTCCATGGAAGTTCTAATCCTGCAGGATTGCTTATAAATATTTTTTCATCTGATGTAAATTCTTGGATTGCAGGTTGCAGACATATGGGCTCATGGAGAAGCCTTCATGGTAATAACTTTCCTGAAAAAGAATTAGAAGAAATATTATCTCTATGGCAAAGAAATAAAGAGTCCTTGGGGGAAGCCTCATTACCAGATGGATCATTTGAAGATGATGACAAGAGAAAATCCACTTCAAAAAGATTAATTTACTCACAAATCATCGAACCAACAGTTGATAAAATATGTACGACTCTTGACGAGTTAATTTTAAAAGAACAGAATAAATGCTGTGTATTTGCAAGCTGGATTTATACATATGGGGTTTCAAGATTAGAGCTTAAAAACCAAAGTACTAGATTAGAACAAGAACTTGAAAAGAGATTTGAAAACATTAATATAGCTCCTAAAACTAAGCATTGTTGCCAGGGACTTTGTTCTGCATGTGGCACACATAGAATTGCCTACTCATTATCAGACCCAAGACAGCTATTCCTAAATGGAAGAATTACAGATTAAAAAATTTGATATCATAGTACTTCCACGAGGTATAAAAGAGTTATGTCAGAAAAAGTAAATATTGCAATTCTCGGTGCTACTGGAAACGTAGGCCGTATGTTTCTTAGGATACTTGAAGAAAGAAATTTTCCTATTAAGAATTTAAAACTTCTCTCTTCAGAAAAATCTGCTGGAAGTAAAGTAAAGTTTCAAGGAAAAGAATACACGGTAGAATTAGCTACAAAAGATAGCTTTAAAGACGTAGACATAGTTTTAGCTTCTGCCGGTGGAACGATAAGTAAAGAATTAGTACCACATGCAGTTAAAGCAGGAGCAGTAATCATCGATAATAGCTCTGCTTATAGAATGGATAATGATGTACCGCTAGTAGTGGCTGGTGTAAATAATGATGCTCTAAAAAATCACAAAGGTATCATTGCAAACCCTAACTGCACTACAGCACAGTTAGTTCCAGCATTAAAAGTTTTAAATGAATTAGCAGGATTAAAAAGAGTAGTGATTAGCACTTATCAAAGCGTATCAGGTGCAGGAAAAGCTGCTATCGATGAACTTTCCGAACAATCAAAAGATCATTTATCTAAAGGTTCTTATTCATCTAATTCTACTAACCGCAAATTTGCATTCAATGTAGTCCCACACATAGATGTTTTTTCTGATGATGGTTATACAAAAGAAGAAATAAAAGTTATTCTTGAATCCAGAAAGATTCTTAGTCTGCCTGATTTAAGAATTACATGCACTGCAGTCCGTGTCCCTGTTTATACGGGACATAGTGAGAGTGTAAATGTAGAACTAAATAATTCCACCACTGTAAAGCAAATTACTGATGCTTTTTCTAAAGATCCTCTTATAGAAATCGTTGATGATCCTACTAATTCAAAATATCCTATGGCTATTGATGTAGCTGATAAGGATCCTGTTTACATAGGACGTATTAGAAAAGATAATTCAAATCCAAATACATTCAATATGTGGATAGTGGCAGATAACCTTAGAATCGGTGCAGCATTAAACGCTGTTAGAATAGCTGAAGTTTTAGTTAAAGAAAATTTGGTTAAGGCAAAAGTTAACTAACCTTTTCTGCATGTAAAAGATGGCATTCAAGCTTTTCTATTACAAAGTTTTCATGGATTCCAGGCTGTTCATAGTTATACATTCCTTCTGGACCTGAACCTAAGAAATTAGTTTTACCATAAAACTTATATGTAGTAATTGCTCTTTGAGCTTCATTTAAGTCTTTCCTAGCAGTTAAAACTTCTATATCAATAGGAATTAATTCACAGGTATAGCCTAATTCCCCAAGAAGTTGAGGAGAAAGGGTTTTTATGCCACCCATTCTTAGCCCTCCACTAGGACCACCACCATGAAGAATTTGTAAAATAGTTTTTTTTCCACTTCTAGGACTAAAATCAAGTAAATTATCTATTCCATTAAATAGACTTCTTAGCTCAGCACAATTTTTAGCATAATGAATAGCATTAGTACCTAAGCATGTAGAAAATCTTAATTTAGGATCTCTTTGAGATTCTTTCAATTCAAAAAAATTAGCACAAATCGTACCCACTGGCTTATGTTTACTTACAAAAACATCTAGCAAAGATTGATCTTTATCGATAGGGATGATTTTAGATCTTACTTCTGGGGGATAATAATCTAAAGAGTCCCCAACACCAGCACCTAGTTCAAGGACATAATGATCGTGAGGCATTTCACCTATAACTTCCCAGATTTCACCATAGAATACTTTTAATGCATTTGGGGTTAACAAAGCCTTACTGGTAATTGAGTCACCTTGAAGAGGATTCTTCAAACTATCCAGTGTACTTCCAACCCAAAATAAGATATCTCTATCGCCAGCATTAAGATCTCTGACTGCAAGTTTGGCAGGAGGTATTGAAAACAATTTCATATTTTGGTCAGATGATTTTATCATCATTGTTTTTTTAACCTTTAATTCATTTATTTTCTTCTTATAATTTGCCAGGGTTAAGGAACCTATCTTTACACAAAGAGTCTTATATTCTACGACCCGTTACACCTCCTCCTTTGACCCTTGCGGGGGCTTATACATTAAGCCCCTTTTTGGGTTTCTATCGCTAGATTTTTAATTCTACAAGTTATAAAGTGTCAAAAACTGGGTATAAAACCTCTATCAAGTTTTTAGAAGATTGTCCTTTATATAAATAAGAGAGTATAAATATGTCAGCAAAAGTAGAAAAAGTTTTTAGCACATTAGGTTTACATGGAATTATTGTAATTATGGCTGTAGTTATTGGTTTTATTAGAGTTCATTAATTCTCTCCTCTGTTCTCCTCCTTCAAAAAGAAAAGGCACCTTGCGCGGTGTCTTTTTTATTTGTTTTACGGGGCTTCAGACAAGCTGAAGCCTCCTTTTGCCAAGCTTTATAGATAGGTCGGATTCACTGGCAAAGCCAGATGAATCCTTTTAAAATCAATCCAAATCACAGAGTAGTGTAATTCTAATTTACGCTTTTTTATTGGTAAAAATGAATGCTAACATTATTTTACGAGGACAAAAATGAACGAACAAGATGTAAAAAAAGCACTATCAAAAGTAAACGATCCAGAATTAAATCAGGACTTAGTTTCTTTAAATATGATTAAAGATATTAAAGTTTGTGGAGATACTGTTTCACTAACTGTAGTTTTAACAACTCCTGCATGTCCACTTAAAGCCATTATTGAAGAAGACTGCAAAAAAGCATTAACTGAAGTTGGTTTTAAAACCATAACTATAAACATGACTGGTGAAGTTCGCCAGCACGGAATGCAAGGAAAAGAAAATTTAAAAGGAATCAGCCAAATCATTGCTATTAGCTCAGGAAAAGGTGGCGTAGGAAAAACTACTGTCTCAGTAAACACAGCTATTGCACTTTCTCAAATGGGAGCAAAGGTAGGATTACTCGATGCTGATATAACTGGTCCTAATGTCCCTATTATGATGGGTGACCAAGAACCTCCTGAAAGTAAAGATGGAAAAATTATTCCTAAAGAAATGCATGGAATTAAATATATCTCTATGGGAGTTTTAGTACCACCAGATCAACCCGTAGTTTGGCGTGGTCCTATGCTAGATGGAGTAATCAGGCAATTTTTAAGAGATGTCGTCTGGGGTGAATTAGATTATTTATTAGTGGATCTTCCACCTGGAACTGGTGATGCTCAACTAACCATTTGTCAGGCAGTACCACTAGCTGGCGGAGTAATCGTTACCACGCCTCAGGATGTAGCATTGTTAGATTCTAAAAAATCAGTAAACATGTTCAAGCAAATGAGAGTTCCTATTTTAGGCATAGTAGAAAACATGAGCTTTTTTATCTGTCCTAAATGTAATGAACGCTCTGAAATATTTAGTCATGGTGGTGGAGAAAAAGCAGCTGGTACATTAAGCGTCCCTTTCCTTGGAAGGGTGCCAATTGAACTAGATGTAAGAGTAGGTGGTGATTCTGGAAAACCAATTACTATGAGTAATCCAGATCATCCTATTTCAAAAACATTTAAAGAAGTAGCTAGTAAAATTGCAGCAAGTGCATCGGTTACTACGATAAATGCTAAACAACCGTTAATTGCTGTTTAATAAGTGGTAGAATAGATATACATGGAAAATCTAAACGTTAATCAAATAATAGAACAAGTAAATAAGCTAACACATACAGAACAAAGTTTGATTATTCAAACAATCATTAGAAATAATAAAAGACCGTCAATTTCTAATGATTTAAATGAAAAAGTACTTAAAGAATAATGCTAATATTGTTTTCATGTCAAAAGTAGAAAACATTTCTGAAGAAAAAGAAGTTTTAGATCAAGGTGAGAATCTCCTCTCTAAGTTAGCTCTTGAAGCTGAACTTGCAGATTATTCCCCCGTAAAAGGATGCATGGTCATTCGTCCATACGGCTATGCCGCTTGGGAACAGGTTCGTGATGCCCTCGATAAAATGATTAAAGATACTGGACATCAAAATGCATACTTTCCACTTTTCATTCCTGAGAGTTTTTTAAAGAAAGAAGCAGAGCATGTAGAGGGTTTTGCACCTGAATGCGCTGTAGTTACTTATGGCGGTGGAAAAGAATTAGAAGAAAAGTTAGTAGTAAGACCTACATCTGAAACCATAATTAATTATATGTTTTCTAAATGGGTTCAGTCTTACAGAGATTTACCACTTTTACTTAATCAATGGGCAAATGTAGTTCGCTGGGAAATGAGAACAAGGTTATTTTTAAGAACTACTGAATTTTTATGGCAAGAAGGTCACACATGCCATGCCACAAAAGAAGAAGCAGAAGAAGAAACCATTAAAATGCTTGGTGTTTATAAAAAGTTAAGTGAGGAATATCTGGCTATACCGATAGTAGATGGACTTAAAACTGAAAGCCAAAGATTTGCAGGAGCCGTTACTACGTACTGCATAGAAGGATTAATGAAAGATGGAAAAGCTCTTCAAATGGGCACATCTCATTATCTTGGTCAGAATTTTGCAAAAGCATTTGAGACAAAATTTCAAGATCAAAATGGAGAACTTCAATTTGTTCATCAAACAAGCTGGGGAGTTTCTACACGTTTAATTGGTGCCCTCATCATGACACATCATGATGAAAAAGGGTTAAAGTTTCCCCCAAGAATTGCACCAATTCAAATTGTAATCGTACCTATTTATAAAACTGATGTTGAAAAAGAAATGGTTCTTAAGAAATGTAAAGAACTTGAAGAAAGCTTAAAAGAAAACTTCAGAATAAAAATTGATGATAGAGATCAGTATAGTCCTGGATGGAAATTTAACCATTGGGAATTCAAAGGAGTGCCTATTCGCTTGAATTTAGGGCCAAAAGACATTTCTAACAACGTTGTAGAAATTGTTAGAAGAGATACATTAGAAAAACTTAGGGGTATACCGCAAGAAGGTTTACTACAATACTTAATTAAGTTGTCAACAGAAATACAAGAAAACTTGTTTAGACAAGCAAATGACTTTAAAAACAAAAACACTGAATTTGTAGCATCTGAAAAAGAATTTATTGAGAAAATCACAACAACTCCTGGCTTTTTAGTAAGCTTCTGGTGTGGAAGCAGTAGTTGCGAAGATCACATTAAAGAAAAGACAAAAGCAACTATTAGATGCATACCTTTTAACACTCCAGATTGCCAAAATATCCCTGTTGACCAAATGAAAAAAGAGGGTTATTGTATCGTATGTAATAAGGATGCAAAACAGAAGGTTATTTTTGCAAAAGCATATTAATCTAGTTAATAATTCTGCAAGAGATAATTGTTTTGCAAAAAAATATTCAAGAAATAAAATAAACTTAATTTAAAAGGAGAGAAGCCATATGATTACAGCAACTCAATCCACACCAGTTTCAACAGTCCCACCAAAACAACAAGATGAATTACCTTGGAAAGTTTTAGTAGTAGACGATGAAGCTTCAATTAGAAGGATAGTTGCATTCAGGCTTCAGCAAAAAGGTTATAACGTTTTAAGTGCTACAAATGGAGTTGAAGCACTTGAAATATTTAATCAAAATTTGCCTGACTTAGTAATCGTAGATTTAATGCTTCCAGAAATGTCAGGATTTGAGCTAGTAGAACATATAAGAAAAAAATCTTATGTTCCATTAGTTATTCTTTCAGCTGCAAATGATGAAGCAAGTATAGTAAAAGGTCTTGAGTTGGGAGCTGATGATTTTATTAAGAAGCCATTCAGTCCAATGGAATTAGAAATTAGGATTAAGGGGCTTTTAGACAGAATTGGAAGAGTTCATTCAGTTACAGAAGTTGCTCAAAATCAAAGCAATCATGTTGGTCAAATAATTTCAATTGAAGATGTGAAAATTGATATTTCAAAACGCCAAGTATTCAGAAAAGGACAAAGAGTCCACCTTACTGAAAAAGAGTTTGCACTTTTAGAAACCCTTATTAAGTATTCAGGTGAACCAATGACACATGAACACTTACTTGAAGAAGCATGGGGATTCCCAGTAAGAACACAGTCAGATGTATATATAGTTAGAACACATGTTAGCAGATTAAGAAGTAAGCTTGAAGACAATCCAGATGAACCTACCCTTATACAAACAGTTAGAGGAATAGGCTATAAGCTTCCTAAAGTGACTTAATTTGTCATTGCGAGGGAGTGAAACGACCGAAGCAATCTCACAATCTTATTAGGCAAGAACAGCACCTATATAGTTCTGTTATCCTGTAGAACTTAACCATCACTTTTCCGTCAAAATCTTAGTAATGGCTTTTTCAAAAAAAAATCTTTTATTTTTAGTTTTAATAGCTGGATTTGCACTTATAGCTGCATCTTGCTCAAATAATATTCCTGGATATAAATTCCCTGACAAAAAACTTGTAAAAATAGCCTTGGTTTTACCTGGATCAATAAATGATTCTTCCTGGAATGCCAGTGCATATAATGGTTTAAAAAGGTTTGAATCAGATTATAAGATTGAAATTGCAGTAGTTGAAAAAGTAAGTTTAAAAGATGCTCAAAAGGTTTTTCCCAGACTTGTAGAAAAAGGGTTTAATTTAATTATTGGACATAACTACCAATACACAAGACTTTTAAAGAAATTAGCAATGTTTTACCCACAAACTTTTTTCTGCGTTATAGGTGGAGAAACAAATCAATACCCAAACCTATGTTCTTTCAATTTTAAAGATGAGCAATATGGATATCTTATTGGTATAGTTGCAGGACTAAACACCTCTACAAATAAAATTGGAATAGTTGTCGGTGAAAAGATTCCCTCAATAGAAAAAATAATTATAGGTCTAAGAAAAGGATTAAAGTCAGTAAATCCTAAAGCTGACCTTATAGTTTCATATATTAATGATTGGAATGACATTGCAAAAGGTAGAGAAGCAGCAATTGAGCAAATTAATACTGGTGTTGATGTAATAACTCACTTTGCTGATGCAGCTGGTATAGGAGTAATTAAAGCTGCTGAAGAGTCAGATATCTCTGCCATTGGTGCTGTTGTAGATCAGCATGAACTTGCACCCACTACTGTGGTTTCTAGCGGCATTCAAGATATTTCTCAATTAATTTTTCTTGCATGTGAACAGTACTATAATCACTCTTTAGAACCAACTTCATACCATTTTGGATTAAAAGACCAAGTTATAGATATTACCTCTGGATATGGAAATATTGATCCAACAACTGAAACAAGAATAAACAGAATCAAAGTAATGCTTGCTGATCTTGAAGTGATAAATCAAAAAGAAAGTGATGCTTTAAATAAAAATAAGATCGTAAATTAAAGCTCAAGTTTTGATAGAACAGCTTTAGTATGATAGTAAGATAACCCACCTTGCCAATATAAAGTAAATGGTTCTCTTATCGGTGCATCACAAGAAAGTTCTATAGTAGAGCCTTCTATAAATGTCCCACCAGCCATAATAACCTCATCTTCATAACCAGGTAAGTTACATGAAATAGGAGTAAGGTGGCTATTTACAGGACTATTTGCCTGGACCATCTTACAAACTTTTTCTACATATTCTTTTTTTCCTAAATTAATAGCTACAACAATGTCTGATTTTATTTCAGTAGCTTTTGGATTTACCTGAAAACCTTTTTTTTCAAAATAATAAGCCGTTAATGAAATGCCTTTTAAAACTTCTATTACAGCTTTAGGTGCATGAAATAGTCCCTGAAGAATAACTCTGCTCAAATCAAACATACATCCACCAGCATCACCAATTCCTGGTGCAGTTAATCTAGTCGCTGACATTAAAACAAGATCTTTATTTCCTGCTATGTAACCACCTGCAGGTACTATTCCACCACCTAGATTTTTAATCAAAGAGCCACAGGTAAGATCTGCCCCCACATCTGTAGGCTCGAGCTTTTCTGTAAACTCACCAAAACAATTATCGACAAAACAAATAATATTTTTATTTATCTTTTTTACTATTGAAATAACTTTTTCAATATCTGAGATGGATAAGCATTTTCTATTTTCATAACCTTTAGATCTTTGAATAAAGACCATTTTTGTTTTAGGTGAAACATATTTCGGAATAGCATCTAAATCTACCTCAGACTCATTGTTCAAAGGTATTTCTTTATAAGTAATTCCAAAGTCTTTTAAAGAACCATTGTTTTTCTCACCTATACCAATTACTTCATGCAAAGTATCATAAGGTGTTCCCACTATAGAAACGAGTTCATCTCCAGGTCTTAAACATCCAAAGAAACAACAAGAAATAGTGTGAGTACCAGAAACAAAATGTGGTCTTACTATTGCTGCTTCTGTATTAAAAATCTTTGCAAAGACTTCATCTATTTTTTCCCTGCCCATATCATCATGACCATATCCACTCACCCAAGAGAAATGTTCTTCTCCTACTTTACATGTAGTCAAAGCATGTAGGACCTTATTAAAGTTATGTTCTTCGATTTGATCAAGGGATTTGAAATGGATGGAGAGGTGGGCTTCCGCCTCTTCAATAATCGATTTCGTATCAAGAACCATCATAAAATTACCTCTCCATCCAAAGACCAGGGTTTTGCTTCTTTGATTTTTACATTTACTAAACTACCTATAAGATTTTTATCTCCATCAAAATTCACAAGAACATTTGTACGCGTTCTGCCTGACAGTCTTTCTTCATTTCTCTGACTATTTCCTTCTACCAATATTTCCTGAGTGGTATTTAAACGTTTTTTATTTTTCTCTTCTGAAACATCATTAATAACTGAGTTTAAATATCTAAGTCTTTCATTTTTTACATCATCATCAATTTGATTTTCCCAGATAGCTGCTGGTGTATCAGGTCTGGGTGAATACGCTGCAGTATTACATCCATCAAAGTTAAGATCCTTAACAATTTTTACAGTATTTAAAAACTGTTCATCAGTTTCACCAGGAAAACCCACGATGAAATCACTGGTAATTGCAGCATCAGGCATTTTTTCCCTGATTTTATCTGCCATCTTTTTATATTTTTCTGCAGTATAAACTCTAGCCATGCGACGAAGAACAGTATCATCGCCAGATTGCATAGGAATATGAAAATACTCACAGGCTTTAGGCAATTCAGCAACTGTTTCTATAAGCTCATCAGTTACATGAAATGGATGCCCTGTTAAAAATCTAATTCTCTCAATTCCATCCACATCATGAATATATCTAATAAGTTTTGCTAGTGAATATTCTGGATCATCTGGTATATGTCCAAAAACTGCTTTTTCTTTGGAATAATTTAATGCTAAATCATAACCATAAGCTGTAACATTCTGCCCAAGCAATGTAATTTCTTTAAAACCTTGACTGGCTAAAATTTCTATTTCTTTTTTTATATCTTCTGGTTTTCTACTTCTCTCGCGACCACGCACAGATGGAACTATGCAATAAGTACAATTAAAATTGCAGCCAAGAATTACATTTACCCACGCTGTAACTTTCGTTTGGCGAATAACAGGAAGCTCAGGTAATTCAAATGGAAGCTCATTAACAATTTCACAAACTCTTTCACCTTTTTCTGCCTTTTTTACGAACTCAGGTAAGCTTTGAATATTATTTGTCCCAAATACAATATCAACGTATGGGAAGTTTTTCATTAACCAATCTTTTTTATCCTGTGCAGCACAACCACCCACACCTATTAAAAAAGGTTTATTTTTTTTCAATTTCCCAGCAATTCCAAGCTGGCTATAAAATTTATGATTAGCTGATTCGCGAATAGTACATGTATTAAATAAAACAAGATCAGCTTCATCTATACTTTCTGTAGGCTTATAGTTAATCTCATCCAACAGACCAAGCATATGCTCTGAATCTGCTTTATTCATCTGACAGCCAAAGGTTTCTATGTAGACTTGTTTCATTTTTGTAGGAAAATTTTATCATGCTGTTCTAAGTGGTTATGTTCTATTGTTCTATCCGAGGCTACATTTTAAATCCAAAAGGGGTGTGGGGGCGAGGACCTGTTTGAAATAGCTTTTCCTTACGAGTAGAACCCACCTCTTCCCTGAGTTCCGCAGCCCCCACGCTGGAAGGGATTTTAAGGGAAACCAGAAGATGGTTTCCCTTAAAGAGATTCTGTATTGTTAGAGGGATTTAATTTTGTATTTCAGTCATACGAACACTATCATTAATATAATTTTATGAGAACACAATTAACAGCAGCAGATGCAAGACTCCTAGGAAGCCAAATAAAAGGTTTTTCACAGACATTTTCTTCTTCTGGTGATACACCAGGCTTTTCACACTCTTTAGCTCATAAAGTAGAAGAATCATTTCACCGTTTGTCTCCAGAAGAACAAAGGTATCAATTTTCAGCACCACTTTGGGAATTAGTTCAAGATCACATAAGAAAAATTACGCATACTCCTATGAAACCTCTGGAAAAAATACCAGGGATGACTTATCCAATAGTACCTGGATTTAAAGAAGCTATGGATTTAATTCTAAAAATAATTTTTGATGGCAATGATGTTTTAGTTTCTGAAATAGATGTAAATAAAGGAGGATTGGCTTCAAATGTAGTGGAAGCTTTATCACTTCATGGAATGCCAGCTTATATTCCTTCATTGCATGGAAATCCAAATAATGTTATATCAACAACACATCAAGCCTTAATGGAATCATGCGGCATAGACACTTCTATGCTCATTCATACAAGAGCAAATTCATATCTTCATACTAGCTTTTATGTTATAGATGGTGATGAAAAGGATTATTGGATGGCGCAGTATAGAGATCCATTCCACAAAGATGAGTTGGATAAATTTACAGATTTAATTAAACAATGCTGCATGGAAAATAAAGGAGAAGTTTTAGTACTTTCAGCCTTACCCCCAGCAGGAACAGATGATCATTACTTTCCAGAGTTAGCGAGTCTAGGAAATCCAACATTCTTAAATCCAAAACAGTATGATTATTTTGATTTTGAAAAAGGTAGCTTTTTAACACATTTATTAAAACAAAGGAGACTAGCTTTAATAAAGCCTAATTTAGATGAGTTTGTACAGCTATTAAAATTTGGTTACCACATTTCGGCTAATGATGCACCTGGTTTATATGAAACCCTAAAGAGAGAAACCGATAATGATGAGTTTAGTACTCTTATTGATAAGGGACAAAAATTACTTAAAGATCTAAATGAAACTGGTATCTTGCTAATTTCACTGGGTAAAAAAGGTGCTGTTATTTTAAATAGAGATTATTGGGTTTACTCTAGAGCTCCAATTATTGATTCTGAAGAAGGTTGCCCATCAGGAGCTGGTGATAGTGGTTTAGCCGCTCTTATTGTAGAAGCAAAAAAAAGTAATGTAGATTTTACAAAACATTTAAATGATGCTGACTTAAAAGGACTTTTACATCCTTTCGTAAAAGTAGCTGGCGCTACAGCTAGCCTTGCGGGAAATCTTATTGCTGGACCTGAAACTGTAGATGCAATAATGCAACAACAAGAACATGATCTTTGGACTATTTCAAGAAAGTTTAGACATTAATTAACTTACTAGATGAATCTTTCTTCTTAGTTCTGGCACATCTGCCATAGGATCAAAACAAACCTCAGGACCACCTAGTCCTGGACCTAAAACATCTTTAGTAGGGTATGAATTTCCATTAAGTATAAGTTTTAATTCGCCATTTTCTACAACATATAAACCAGGCATGGTTCTTTCTGCTTGTCTCATTTCTTCTTCAGTAGAGATTCCACATTTAGTATTGAAGATTCCATTAAACTCAGGATTTACACTAGCTTTTAATCTACTAAAGAAAGATAATGCTGCTGGAAAATCAGTGGGTTCCCTAAGAGTTAAATCTTCAGGGGAATTAAAATAATTAACCAGACTTCTATTTTGTGTGTATGATACTGCAATAGCCCTATCACGCATAGCTTTTAAAATACCCTTACAGGTTTTATATCCACCACCATAGATTCCATTTTCTATAGCAAGTCTATAAGAATCGTGTTCATCTCCTGATTCATCTATAAGTACTTTTATGCCAAACATTTGATTTAATTTTATTATGGCTTCTCTTCCTTCCCTATCAATATTTTTTAGTAAATCTCTATGAAATGGTTGTTCTAGATATTTCGTATTCCTTGCTAGAGTCGCTAACTGTGGAGTGTTTTTAAATCTTTCTACAAATTTAATTAAATCATCCCACTTTGTAAATGCTTCATTTCCATCTAAAGTGAAAACGTAATTATCACCTATATCTCTTTTAAATAATTCAGCCATCTTTATAAGCCGAACTATATTTTCATCAGTATTAGAATTAACTTTAACTTTAAATTCTTTAATCCCATGAATCCTTATAATACTTTCTAAAGATCTTTCAGTTACTTCTGTTCTGTCTGAATCAAAAATGTGATCTTTTAAGCCTACTGTATGTCTAAAAGAAAGATTTTCTGGGGCTTTGCTATTAAATATCTCATTTTTAGAAACTCCGTTTAAGTCATTATCCATATTACGCAGATCAAAGCAATCATTTTCCATCAGAAAATCTACTGCATTTTTCCCTAGAGCTCTGGATACTGCATCTAGAATAGCCATCTCTTCTAAAGCTCCAACCATTTGAGTTCCTAAAGGAACACTATCATATTCTTTTGCTTTACCACGAAACATATCTGCTCTTTCAAATCCTGTAGCAAAAGGAGTATATGGTTTGCCGGAATAATCTCTTTGTACAGTAGAGACAGCATCTCTAGCTGTTTTTTCTATAGCATCTAAAAATTGTGCTTCATTAGCACCGCTTCTTTTATCAAACCATTGAAACATTGCAAACTGAGAAGCTACACCCTGAGCTTTTTTACCATTTACCTCTGCTTCTACCCAGTAAATTAATTTTCTTACAGCCATTGGAGGAGCATCTACGTAACCTAAATAAAATGGAATGTGTCTGGAGAGATGGGTGCTGGCTTGAGTGATAGTTATGGGACTGGTCATATTACCTTACTTTATGCTTTTTCTAAAATCTTTGAATTTTTTCCTATAGCATCTTCTACTTTATCGGAAGGAATAGCACCTGATAAGAACTGCCATGCTAAAAATCTTCCATTAATATGTTTTTGTGAGTTTGTACCATCTAATAAGCTTCTTCTATGAGGAAGAGGGCTACCATCTTTATCGATTATCACACCAGAAAATCTGTTTGCTAATTCAACATATCCTGTGTAAGCTGGTGTGTGATTATACTTACTAAAGAATGCATCGATAGACATTCCCATAGCAGGCATCATAATTTCAAGATAGTTATTAAGATGCTTATCTGCTGTAGGATGATGACACTGTTTACCTTTCATTTTTTCATGGTACCACTTGCTTAGTTCTATTATTCCTGCAATGGTTTGCTTAGGATTTAAACCAATGTAACCTAAAAGTGCATTTGCATTTTTATCTTTTATAAAATGAAATCCATTTCTTTCATGAGTCGGTGGGGTAGGATTATCTGTTTGTATTTGTTTGATAGCACCCATTAACCATACAAGAGCAAAATTTCTATCATCTCCTGTATACATAGCTCCCTTGCCAGCCATTATTGCATTATAGTCATTCACTTGGTTTGCAAATATAGGATTAGAAGTTTTTACTCCTTTACCCAGTCCAGCTATTCTTTTTAAAAGCTCAGGTGTAAACCAATCAGTTTCTTTTACAAAGGGTGTACCAAGCTTATGTAAAATTACCTCACCTTCTTTTCCAGCTAATATTTCTCTTATTATTTTTTCATTAGCATCATCATCTAATCCATGGTGCATAATGTCTGGAAATAATATTGGAGTCTGTCCTAAGCCTTGAACAAATTCTAATTGTTCTCTTCTAGCTTCTATATATCTAGCTCTGTCTGCTTTACCACCATTTAATGCACCTAATCTTTCACCAGGGGGTAATAGATAATTTTCAGATCCAGCTCCTATCCAAAGACTTGCTCCCTCACCATTTTCTGCATACCATCTTTGAGCTTTTTTTATGAAATCAGGTGTCATTATGCTAGGTGTTCTAGAAGCTGTGTCCATCATTACAGCTTGCCCAAGAAAATCTCTAGCTTCTGGATCTTCCACCCCGCCTGATCTAATGTGATCTAAAATTCTTTGACTTCCAGCTTCTCTAAAATGAGGCCATTCTACTTTTTCCATATTCCCAATGTTTGGATCATAAAGTGCAAGAGCAGCAGCATATGGATCTACAATTAATGGATGCTCTTTGCTATTAGCCAGGTAATCATAATCAATGTGGAAATCTGGAGCTGCATGAAATTTTTGAACACCTTCTAACTTTATAGCTTCACCAGATTTACTAAGATCCAGTGTTCCATCGCTAAACATAGTTACTGTGTATAAATCATTTTGATCAACAGTAGGTTTGTCAGTTGGTTCACTTTTTATAAATGGTTCATATGGCATGGGGTTTGGATCAAGATTATGACCAAACAAATCCAACTTATCAGCAGGTGTTCTTGGTTCACCATCTTTTTTACAAAAATAAGCTACGTCAACGGGACTTAATGCAGCTATTATATTTCCTACTATGTGTGGCATTTAAAATCCTTTTATTGGTAGGCATCTCTTACGCTTTGGACAAATGATGCAGGTAAATTATCATTAGGATCTGGGGTTCTACCATTTGCAATTTCTATCATTGATTGAGCTGCACTGCTAGCATATGTAAAAACTTTTTCATCTCTTGTAACACCCCACCCTTTTGTATCTTTTAGCTCACTTCTAAGAGCTAGTCCTTGCATTTGGAATCTCAGAACTGCAAGTGCTGGATTTTCTAGATCTTCAGAAAAAACTCCATGTAATCTCCCTGGTGGTATTTGCCATCCAGTTGCAGCAGACTCTGGATCTTTATCTGTTTCTACATAAAAAATTTCATTTCCCATGATGTAAAAACCATTACCACCACCCACTACTTCATAATCTTCAAAGGTCCATCCTTTATTGATATCTCCTTCGTCATTTCCATGAGCATGAAATGTAGCATTTGGCATCCATAATGATGCAATCGTTGCACATTTAGATTGTTTTGGTCCACTAGGAAGTTCAAATTCTGTGTTTGTATGCCCTAAGAATAATTTATCACCACAAGCACTCATTACTGCTTTTTGTCTGGCTGTTAAAATATCATACCTTGCAGGTGCAGGAATTTCTTTCTGATCAGCATCTAAATAAGCTATTATTCTTGGTCTAGGTATAGTTGGTAAAAATGAAGAAAGTTCGACCGCTTCTTGCATTTGAGTTTTACTGAGCATACCTTTTGCACTAGCCTTAATTCCTTGTTCAGCAATCTCAATTGCTTTTAATAAATTGCCTGGAGGGTTGGTTAAATCAATCTTTGTTACTCTCATACTTCTTTCCTTATAATCCTGAAACGCTGCACAAATGAATAAATATATTGGTTGAATTGTAAACTATAAAAGAGAAGTTTACGTATGCAGAATATGCAATTACATAAAAAATTTAATCTATATTTTTAATATTGCTCTCAATATTAAATTTTTATAATCTTCACAGTGGTCGTAAATAAGCATTTATTTGTTATCATTTTTCTAATTATGTTTCTCTTATTCCAAATGTTTTCAGCAGCTATAGCCACACCTAATGGTTTAAGAACAAGAGGCTTTGAAGATATTCCTAAATTTGATGGCAAGCCTCGTCGTTTTAGAGAATATGTAGGAGATCATGAAATCCCTATTGAATTAGTTGATCAGTTGAGTTTTGCTGAAAGTGGACCATATTCTATGATAGGTGGAGCACTTGCTCAACCATATACTTTAAGAGCTTCAGAAAAGGCTCCACAGCTTATTATTCCTAATAGACTTGCTATTCATCCAATGGAAGGTTGGGATGGTAATTTAGATGGGTCTGTTTCAGAAGAAGTAAAAAGAAGATGGCTTAATTTTGCAAAAAGTGGTGCTGGTCTTGTTTGGTTTGAAGCTATGGCTGTAAGGCATGATGGTAGAGCAAATCCAAACCAACTTGTATTAAATGAAGAAAACTTTAATGGATTTAAAAAACTAATTGATGAATTTAAGCATGAGTTTAGTTTGTATCATATTGGAGCACAAAAACCAGTAATAGGATTTCAATTAACCCACTCAGGAAGATTTGCTTCTCCAAATAAACATAATTCATTAGAACAATCTATACTTTATGACAGCAAAGTCCTTCGCCAAAGCCCTGATGCAAAAATAATGACTGATGGTGATATTGATCAGTTAATTAACGATTTTGTTAAATCAGCTAAACTAGCACAAAAAGCTGGAGTGGATTTTGTAGATATTAAGCACTGTCATGGTTATTTAGGACATGAGTTTTTAAGTGCTGTAAATAGACCTGGTAAATATGGCGGGGATTTTGAAGGTAGAACTAAATTTTTACGTGAAGTTGTAAGAAGAATTAGAGAAGAAGCACCAGGGTTACATATAGGAGTTAGATTAAGTGCATTTGATTTTGCTCCATTTGTAGATAATGGTGCTCTCTTAGGAAAGCCTACAGATTTAAATGGACAATTTTTATTTGGAAATGATGGAACCTCTCAGGGTATTGATTTAACTGAAACCATTAAATTCTTAGACTTGTTAGAAAGTTTAAATATACAAATGGTGAATGTTACTGCTGGTAGTCCTTACTATAATTCTTATATGCAAAGACCTACGCATACCCCACCTAAAGGTGCAGTTTATACACCAGTAGATCCGATAGCAATGATGGCACTTCATATGGAAGTTACAGCTGCTCTTAAAAAAGCTAAACCAAATATGTTCTTTATAGGCTCAGGTTACTCATATGCTCAAGAATTTTTTCCTCATATTGCTGAATCAAATGTACAAAGAGGAAAAGTCGATGCAGTTGGTTATGGAAGATTAGCGATTCCTTATCCTACTGCTGCTGCAGATGCTTTAAATGGAATGTATGGTGAGAAAATTGATCCAACAAGTTTTTCTGAGGCTGATGCTGGAGTAAGGCAGTACTATGAAAGAATGGATGCAGCTCTTAAAGCTAAAACAACTGACAGAGGAATATGTAGAGCAGTAGGAACATGCACAAATAATCCAAGAAATGGAAAAGGTTCTGTTTGCCCTATACAAACAGCACTTAAGGATTCTAGAGCATTTTTAGATATGCAAGAGATTAGAAAAGCTGGTGGACAAATGCCAAAACAATTAGAACAATTACTCGACTATGCAAAACTAGAACCATTATTAATAAAACAAGGACGAACTTTAGATGCTGCTGTATTTAGAGAATTAGGTTTAGACTATATACCAGGGCTTATAACTAGTTAAAGGAGTTATAAATGCAAATAAGTTTTCTAGCAGCTTCAAATGCTTTTAAAAATTCTCCTCTTGATGTAATCAGAGTAAATAAAGTTATTGCTGAAGAATTACGTGCTAAAGGACATGAAGTAAAAGAGTCACCTATAGGTGATGGTGGGACTGATACACTGGATGCTTTTGCAGGAAATTTAGGTGCCTCTGCACAATTAATGACATCAAGAGTTTTGGATCCTTTTGGAAGAAGAATTAGTGCTCAGTGGTTACATATCCCGGAAAGTTCTACTGCAATTATAGAATCAGCAAAAGCTACCGGATTAACCGTAATAAAACCTGATGAAAGAAATCCCTTGGAAGCTTCTACATACGGCACTGGTGAATTAATTATTGATGCATTAGATAGTGGTTGTAAAAATCTTAAACTTACAGTTGGTGGCAGCGCTACTGTCGATGCTGGTATGGGAATGATGAAAGCCTTAGGTGTTGTATTTAAAGATGAATCTCATGGATTCTTAGACCCTAAAGGAAGTAATTTAAAAGATATAAGAGAAATAGAAATTATTACTGCAGTAGCTAAATTACAAGGAATAAATATTGAGTTTTTATCTGATGTACAAACGCCTCTTAGAAGTTCTGTTCCAGATGGAGAGAACGTTATGCTTTATACAAAACAAAAATTTCGTGATGATGCTAGCTTTCAAGCAGGAAGAGAGATCTTAGATCAGGGAATGGATAATATAGCAAATATTGTAGATGAAATGGCTCGCAAGAAAAAGGCTAGAAGAATAGCTTCTCAAGAACCCACTACAGGTGCCGGTGGAGGAACTCCATATATTCCTTTAGCACTATTTGGAGCTACTACTTATTCTGGAATTGAACGTTTTGCTGAAATGTTTGATTTAGAAGGAAAGATTCAAGCTGCTGATGTAGTTATTACGGGTGAAGGAAGATTAGATAAACAAACTTTAGAAGGAAAAGGACCAGCTGAAGTAATTAGATTAGCTAAAAACCATGATAAAAAAGTAATAGTAGTTTGTGGGAGTGCTGAAGACAGAAATTGGAAAGATCACGGAGTGGATTTAGTTATTAAAATAAATCCAAATGATTTACCATTAGCTGAAGCTATAGCTAAAACGGAAGAATTACTTAGAGCGGCTATTAGAGCAAACATGTCATTAATAGAAGCACTATAATTAATACCTAACTCTTCTAAACAAATCACTAGCTGGATTTGAAATCTTATCCATAAATAAAACACCGTCTAAATGGTTAAGGTTAAACAAAAAGCTATTACCAATTGATTTTATTTAAAAAATATTCTACCTTATAATTAACTATATTATGCCAGTAACAGTCGAATCTATTCAAAGAGCTCGCCTCCTTATAAAAAGAATTGCATCAGCAAACAATTCTTCTGTTAATAACAATGATGGCTTCAATCCTAATAAAGATCATTCTGTTTATTCCATAGCACAAGGCCCAGGTTCTGATTTCGTTACTGTTCACTCATTATTAGATGACCTATATCATACAGCTGCTTATCTAGGCAGATATAGACCACCTAATTTTAGGATGGGTTCTGAAAATGAATTACAAGCTGATATGAATGAATTAACTAGAATGATTGTTTTTGGTGACTCTCCTATATCCACACTACAAAATCAAGTTCACATGCCTCCTATTTCTACAGAAGAGCTAGAAAAAGCTTTAACAATGTCAACTGTTTTTTCTGGAGTATCAGAAGCAGAGTTCTACTATTACTATTTATTTGCTCAAAAGTATAAATTTCCAGAAACGGGTTGGAGTAAAATATCTGGTTCAAATGGACTTGCCAATATGGAGCCTAGACTTTCTGAAAGAATTCTTGAAGAAATTCTTTTTCTTCAAAAGAGAGGATTTAATTATTCTGGAGCTTTCAATCAATGGACACATTCATTTAGATCATATGGATCAGACTGGATGTTTGAAAGATTCATAAAAGATATAAATGGTCCTAAAGCTACAACAAAAAGAAGTGCTCATCCAGCTTATTTTTATAGAAAATTTACTGTTGGTAGCTTAAAAGGAAAACACCCCCAAATTACAATTCATGATTTTCCTGGTCCTGGAATAATAATCAATGGGATTCATTCTAAAGTTTTTCCAGATAGATACTTACAACATAGATTTGGAACAGGCTTACAAAATTCAAAGATGTATGAAGCTATTAATTCTAGATATAGAGAGTCACTCATTGGAAGTGAGGCAGATTTAGCAAATACTACTTTTGGTTTCTTTCGAGGTTTTGTATTAATTTATAACAAGGAAAAAATGAAAGTTAATGGTATCCCACATGCTTTAGTAATTTTTAATGATCATTTTCCACATAACCATAGTAAAACTGCATTTCTAGTCAATGGAAATGATACAGAAAGATTCTTACAAGATCCATATTCTGCCCTAAATGGGGACAATATAATGCATCCAAATGTATTGTCAGGAGCTTTATCAAACAGGGTTATTGATTTGGTTTCGCTAAAGGCTCAGGCAGGTTTTTGTGAAGAAGTTAAGTCTGGTTTTGATAAAAACAACAGACTTCTTAGGCTACAAGTCCATGATACTGTCGAAGCAGTTAGTAGATTTGGATTTAACCAACTCGATCTTATAAGAGAAAGTTATAGGCTTCATTCTCTGGGTTACTACTATGACAATGCTTATCAAAATTTTTATAAAGATGAGTTTCGACTATTAAAAGAGTTACTTAGGATTAACAGATTTATAGCTCAGTCAATTGATAATACATCAAATGCTGAATATCCTGTAGCTTTTCCATTTACCTTTATGGATCATTCCATAAATCCTGCAGTTGTTAAAGATTCTGGATTTGTTTCTTCTAAAATGATCCCCCATACTTCTAAGTATCCTAATGGAGCTACACAGTTTTTTGGAGACTATTTAGGTAAAATAGATTTAAGCGAAATAGATAGGTTAACAGACGATAGAATAAGAGATTTATTAGGTGAGGATGCAAGTCTATGGTTTGATTTTAGAGAATCACTTGAATATAATGGTGGCAATCCTTTAATTGTAGATAGTAGTTATAGAGATCTTGGAAAATCAATTTTGAAAGAACAGTAAGGAGAAAAAATAGATGATATTAATAAGATTGCCCCGTTTAACACCTGCTGTTGTTCCAGTAGCTCCACCACCAACAACAGTTCCAGTGGAACCTGATACTGATAAACCACTTCCTGCTACTCCAATGCCAGGGGTAGAGCCTTTACCAGGAGAGGGTCCATGCAGAAGACCTGGTCCATGCACTAATCCTCCTCCAGCAGCTCCACCAAGTGAACCCTAATTAATACCTAACTCTTCTAAACAAATCACTAGCTGGATTTGAAATCTTATCCATAAATAAAACACCGTCTAAATGATCCATTTCATGCTGGATGGCATGAGCCTCAAAGTCTTTAGTGTGGAGTGTTTCAGTTTCACCTTTTACATCCTGATAAACTATCGTTATATCCATAGCTCTTTTTACATTTGCAGTGAAGTCAGGAATACTTAAGCAACCTTCACGTACTATTTTAAAGTTTGATGAATCTACAATTACAGGATTAATTAAAATGAGTAAGCCATTGTTTGGAAGTGGTTTTCTGGCACGAGAAATATCTACAGCAACTATTCTTTGTAAATTACCAATTTGGGGGGATGCAAGTCCTACACAAAATTGATTACTATTTAAAGTTTCAATTAAATCACTTATAAAATTTTCCAGTTCAACATTAAAAGTTTCTACTTTTGCACAAACCTTTTTTAGGATTGGATCTGGATATTCATGAACTTTTAAAACTGACATGGGTTAAGTTTAATTGATAATTCACAATGAGCAATTGATAATTAATTATTCTTTAATTTTCAATTATTAATTCTTTATAGACTTGCGACTTCTTCAAGCTCATATTTAATCTCTACATTGAGATCACTAGCTAATTTATTTAATTCTTGACCTAATTTCTTAGTGTCTACGTCATAAGGCACTTCTGCTTCTAGATACATTATATAAATAGGATTTTTATCTGAGCCAAATCTTCTAGTGCTTAAATCTGTAATGTTTACTTTATTTGTAGCAAGTAAGTTCGTAACTTGATAAACAATTCCTGGTTTATCAGCACCATATAAATGAATAACACATAACTGTCCTGGGTCTGAACCTTTTCTTTGAATATCTTGTTCTTTTAATTGATGGACATGAACGATCAGTCCTCTTTTTTCTGAAATGCCTTTAAAATAATGTTGAACTTTTCCTGTATCACAACCTGAGTCCGCTGAAATTAAAAGAAGCATTGCAAACTGATTTCCAATAATGGTATGAGATGAATCATTTATATTTGCACCAAGCTCAAATAAGGCCTTAGTTATGTCAGCAACAATACCTGTGCTGTCTCTTCCTATTACAAAAATTGCATAATAATTTGTATCAGTTGTCATAATTCTCCAAAAGAATTTGTTTAATTCTACATTTTGAGACTATTCATTGCAAGTGTTGGAAATACATAAAGATAATTCTCTTCTTAACCTTTCAACCAATTCTTTTGCCTCTTCAAATGAAGTAACTTTCCCAGAATCACCTCGAATTTTTGATGAATTTGGCATGCCCTTAGTGTAGTTAATTAAGTGTCTTCTAGATTCTCTAATACCGACATACTCACCTTTTAACTTAATCATTTCACTTACATGCAATATAGCAAGATCTAATTTTTCCATTTGACTCGGTTCAGGAGAAAAACTTCCTGTTTCTAAATACTCATTTATTTGTCTTGAAAGCCATGGCGCGCCCATAGTAGCTCTGGCAATTGCTACACCATCACATCCACTAATCTCTAAAAGTTTTTTAGCATCATATGGGGTTTTTACATCACCATTTCCAAAAACAGGAACGGAAACGTTTTCTTTTACTAGTTTTATGGCTTCCCAATCAGCAGATCCAGTATAAGCTTGAGCTCTTGTTCTGCCATGAACGGTAAATGCACTAACACCAATGTCTTCAAGACGCTTAGCAAGCTCTGGAGAATTTTTATTACAACTATCCCAACCTAATCTCATTTTTACTGTAACTGGAATTTTTACAGAATCAATAACTGCTTTTGCAACTTCTACAGCAAGATCAGGTTCTTTCATAAGAGCTGCACCATCTTTTCCTTTAACTATTTTAGGAACAGGACAGCCCATATTTATATCAATAAAATCAGCACCTTGTTCCTCGGCTAATCTAGCTGCATTAGACATAGCTTCTACTTCATGTCCAAAAAGCTGAATACCGACAGGATGTTCATCAGCAGTTAATTTCATAACTGGCTGGTCAGGTCTGTACATGAGGGCTTTAGAACTAACCATTTCAGTAGACATCAATGTTTCTTTATCAAATAACCTAACCATTTTTCTATAGGCTATATCTGTAACACCTGCCATAGGCGGGATATATACGTAAGTGTTTATCTCTAATGACCCTATTTTTATTTTATTTCTGGGCATGTAATAAATTATACGCTAAGTTTAAGGAGCAAGTCCTACATGCTTAGCAAATACACTTGTTCTTCTATGTAATACTCTTACAACTTGGTCTGCATCAGCACCTGATAAACCTACTTTATTTTGGATTTCTTCAGATAAAAGTCCTCTAAAAGAGGGGTTGTTTATTTTACCTTGCCAGCCACTTACAGCAGATTGCAATGCAGAATCAAACTGTGGGTCATTTTTCTTTTTAGCAAAGGTACAAATTGCTTTGTTCATATTCAAAACTCCTGGCTCAGATACATCTTTTGTACTATCTAACTTCCATGTAAAAGGTTCTAAATCATACAAGCCAAACTTAGTAGAACTAGTATCTGCCTTACATTTCATTCCATTCATATGAAATTGATCTAATGGAGCGATTTCGCCAAATGCAAACAATTCTGCTCTAAGTCTTAAATCAGCAGATTGTCTTAATTCACCATCAACATCTTTAAAACCATCTAAAAAGCGAGAAGCAATAATATAAGATCCTTTACCATCATCACCTCCATAAGCCTCTGTAAAAATTAAATCCTGGTGAGCACACCTGTGTTTTGCCACAACTCTAGCTACTAACTCATTCTCTAACCTTTCTTTGCTATCAACAGGATCTCCATCCCATACTTTTACAGCCCATTTACCAGTTAATTTTGAACTAGCTGGAAACTCAACAGCATAAACAGATTTTCCACCACCATCTAACCCAACGCCATTGGCAGAAGCATACTCATAAGGATGCACTCCACCACAAATACTTTTCATTTCAGCTAAACTTAAAAAAGTTTTTCCGCTTTTAAGAACTCTATCTCCATCATCTTCAGCACCATTAGCTGCAGTAACTCCTGTGGAAGCAAATGGGCTGAAATAAACTTTATTACCTGAACCTAATGGAGTAAACATACTCAAATCTCCTTAATATCTAATTCCATACTAACAAGTAATAGACTGCCATATAGGTTTATTAGAAAAATTTAATCTTCTATAAGAGGGATATACATACTACGATAAGGTATACTTTTTCTTAATTATGTGGAAAATCATTAGTACCATAGGCAGTTTATTTGTCACTACTCCTACCTACGTAGCGAGAAATCCTATTCGCTTCAATGAAAAAGATATTACCGTTTCTAGAACAGGACTTACTTTATCTAAAAGTTTAAGATCTAAAATAGTAGAAAACATTGAAAGCAAATATCATCTTGCACAAATAACTATACCTGTAGAAAAATCTCTAATATACAATGCAGCTAAAACTAATGATCCTGTTATCTCGGCTACAGATATTGAAGCAATTTCTGATGAATTAGGATCTCCGATTGAAGTATCTAAAGAAGTAACAACTGAGTCAGTGATGATATTAATTCATAAAGCAAAACCAACACCAGAAGATCCACTTGCAACACCTAAAAAGAAAAAGAAAAAAGAATAATTATCTTTTCAATATAAAATTAATAGGTCCATCATTGGTAGATAGAACGTCCATCATGGCTCCAAACTTTCCAGAAGCAGTATTTATACTTAATTTCTTACACTCATCTATAAATAGGTTATACAAACCTTCTGCCATCTCTGGTTTAGCTGATTTTGTAAATGAAGGTCTACGGCCTGATTCATTTAAATCTGCGGGTAAAGTAAAGTTTGAAATCACCATTAAAGAACCTTTTACATCGAGCAGAGAAAGATTCATCTTTTCTTCAGTATCTTGAAATGTTCTTAAATTAAGAATTCTATTTATACACCATGTGATTTTTTCTAAATTATCTCCATCTTCAAAACCCACATAGAGAAGAAGACCATGACTTATTTCACCAATAATTTTATTATCGACAGATACAGATGCATTTTTTACACGTTGGATTAAGGTAATCATGATTTATAATTTAAACATGAAAGAGAAGTTTGATGAATGTTTAAAACTCATTTTAAATAATGAACCCATAATACTGCCTACTGACACTGTTTACGGTTTAGTTTGTAGATATGATTCTAAAATTGCAGTAGAAAAGATTTATAAATTAAAAGGGAGAGATAGAAAAAAGCCTCTTATACTTTTAGGGTATGACTGGAAGGCATTGAAGAAATTCGCAGGGGCGTATTGCAATACGCCCTTACAGAGCACGACCTTACGAAAGATGATAAAGAAAGAATGGCCTGGTGCTTTTACCATAATTCTTCCTGCTTCTAAAAAAGTCCCTAAGTTTTTAAATAAAGGATTTAAAACAATTGGGCTGAGAGTACCTGACAATAAATTCTTACTTAGCCTATTAAAAAAATGTCCTGGGCAGGTTCTCGCCAGCACCAGTGCAAATCTCTCAGGTCAAAGCCCAAAGTTTCCACAAAAAGAAATTTTAAAAAAGATAAGCTTATTTATTAAGGCTAAAAAAGGTGAGCTGTCTTTAAAACCTTCTCAAATCATTGAGTTCAATAAAAAAAGAATTACTGTTATTCGTTAAACTTTTTATATCAGACTAATTTCATCGAGGATATGTATTGCTTTTTATACACATTAGGTATATAATATACATTACCTACATAAATATTCCTGGTAAAGATGGGTTTAAAAACCAGTCCAGGAGCTCATTTAAGTAAGTTTAGTTTAAAAGACTAGAACTTATTTTAAGGTAGATTTTTCTCTACATTAGAGAGAAACTGCTATTAGATAAGTATTAGGTTGTTTTATTCTAGGCTTTCGTAGATTGGTTTTGCTTGGGGGTAGGGATGCAAAGCCGCTTTAAAATATGAACTCCTGAAAAACCAGGAGAGGAGGACAATATGCGCGCAGGAAACGTACTAAGTACGCCATTTTTTATTGTCTACATTTATAAATTGATGGATTAACTTCAAAAAGAGAACAAAAACCTTTTGGAGTTTTTTTTGCTACTGAACCAAGAGACCCAGTTACAGGACAACCTATTTATGCAGCTGGAGGAGGTACAAGCTCTTCAGCCACTGGAGCAAGTGACACTTCAGCGACAGAAAATAAGTACAATCTTGTAAGAGTAGCAAAAGCAGAAGATATTCCATTAGGTGAATCATGGAAAAATCTAGCTCATAGATTAGCCACAGCTGGCTACTCTGCACCTCCTGAAGGTTATGAAGCTCCGACATTAAGCTTCTTAACTTCACTTGTCAAAAAACTGGGTAACACTGCAGGTCTAACATCAAGTCCGACTGCCGACAAAGGAAGTATTGATGCTATAAGCACTACAGTAGCTCATGCAGAAAATGCGCCATTGACATACGTCACAGCTGAGGGTTATGTAGGATATATTGATCCTGCAAAATTCCCAGAGCATGGAATAGATTCAGCTAAATATCATGCGGCTCCCAAGTTTGTTCTTCCAACAAATGAAGAATACTCAAGGGCTACATCTGTAGTTTCTAATTCTTTCCTGGCTACAGGAGGAAGAGATGCTACAGTAGGCGACTTCGTAAATGCAATTGATGCTGGAAACAAGGTAATAATCCTTGATAATAAATTAGTGAAAGCAGATGTTTGGGATAGTAATAAAAATAGACCAAATAATGCTTCTGCTTATTTAGCCAGAAAAATTGCAGGTGATGCCTCACTTCCATTTTTACCAGGAAAAGGTTTCACTCAAGAGTTTCTAGATCAGCATGCAAAAGCAATATCATCACTTGTAAAAGTGGTAACTATTGTTTCTGAAGCTGACATACCTAGAGCAGTTGGTGAATCTGTTCAGTTCTTAAACTCGTAAAATACAAGGAGGAGAGGGAGTAAATCTCTCTCCTTTATTTTTCAAAGTCTAACAAATGGTCCCACCACCAAATAAAACTTCATCAGCTTCATCATATAAAACTACTGATTGCCCAGGTGTAATAGCTGACTCTGGATTATCAAATACTACTTTGATTTTTTTATCGTCTAAGAAAAAAACTGTTGCTGAAGTAGTTTTACTGTTGTAGCGAATTTTTGCCATCACACGTAAAGGCTCATTTTGCTGGACAGGAATAACCCAATTTACATCTTTAGCTATCAGTTCATTTCCTTCTAACTCTTCTTTAGTCCCGACAAAAACCACATTTTTTTCTACATCTAAATCAATTACATAAAGCGGCTCACTGTAAGCTATCTTAATTCCTTTTCTTTGCCCAATAGTAAAACTATGAGTACCATCATGAGTACCTAAAACATTTCCAGTTTTATTTTCAATAATATATCCTTCTTTTTTCCCAAGATATCTTTCAAGAAAACCTTTAGTACCTTCTTTATCAGAAACAAAACAAATATCCTGACTTTCTTCTTTCTCAGCTAAAAATAGGTTTCCTTCTCTAGCCACCTCTCTAACTTCATCTTTAGTCAAATCTCCAAGAGGAAAAACAGTCTTAGATAAAACTTCTTGAGTTAATCCCCAAAGCATAAATGTCTGATCCTTGTTACTGTCTTTAGGTCTAGTGATTTTATATAAATCTCCATCTTTAACCAATTTTGCATAATGTCCAGTAGCAATATGTGAACATCCAAGCTCACCAAGAGCATAATCCATAAGTGATCCCCACTTAATAACATTATTACAAGTGATACATGGAATCGGTGTAGATCCACTTCCATAAGAAGAAATAAAATGATCTACTATCTGTCCTTTAAATAATTCTCTTAAATCTTTAGAAACGTGATTTATACCAAGATCTTCTGAAATCTTCGCTGCATCTATCATTCCGCCATCACAACATTTATTTGATCCCTTAAAAAGCCAACCAGTAAGCCCAACAGCTTTATATCCTTTTTTAGCAAGAATATAAGCACTGACACTACTATCTACTCCACCACTCATACATACAGCGATTTTACTGCTTTCTGTAGATGGCCAGTAGTTTTCTAGGGTTTGAGATTTTTCTTGAGTAAGCATAGGAGACGTCTTTACCTTAATATTTTAGCAGGTGATATTAATGGGGTATTTTTATCCAATTCCCACTTCAATGGGTTATTAACAATGTATTCACGAATGCGCGCCAAATCATTTTCATTACGAACAACATGTTCATAATAATTACGTTGCCATTCAAAATGTTCCAAACCGTTTTGATTGCACCGGCGTTTTACGGAGGATTTAAATGAACGAACGATTGCACCCAAATTATTCGATGGCGATTGAAATCCACGTTGTCGTAGGGGCGTATTGCAATACGCCCTTACACCACACGCCCCCACGCCGCGGCATGCCCCTACACCGGTGCAATAGATGATTACAATCCCGTGAAAATGATTTGGCATAATGGCAAATAAATCCAAATCGATGTTTTCCCGAATTTGTTTTGTTTTAATCCATTCATCATAAACAATTTCGCCAACATCCGACAAAATTATTTTTCCATTTTGAATTTTTCCAAAATGATGTTCATTGTTTTTTGTACAAATGGTTATGAAATAACAACCGTTACTTGAATAATCAAACTCTTGTATCCGAATAGAATGCCTATGATGTTTACTTGAATCAAAAGTCATAATTCAAATTATTACAAATCCAATTTTTGAAAATGTAACCCAGGGTTACAACAAACATAAAGTTTTAATTAATTTTTTTTTAAACTACGCCAATTTCGCTTTATCTCTCACAATAAGTAGTCCTATTACTAGTAAAACAATGTTAGGTAGCCATGCTGCAAGCAATGGTGTCATCTGATTATTCTCAGCAAGTGACATGCAGATGGACTGTGTCATATAGTATTGAAAAATTATAATTGCAAGGAGTATGTAATTTAAGTTAGAACTAGAACGTCTGGGTAATATACCCAGAGGTGCTCCGACAAGTGCAATTAAAATGCAAGCAATGGGCTGAGAAAACTTTCTATGAAAAGTAGCAATAGCTGTACTGTAATCATCAGTTTTAAAGTCGCCACTTTTTTGAAGCATGATAAATGAAGCAAGTTTTACAAAATTCATTTCTCCAGGCTTGCTTAATTCTTTAATTAACTTAGCTGGAGTAGAACCACTGGGAATAAAAAAAGTTTTAAAGCTAGATATCCTACTAAGTGAATCTTCTGTAGAAATAAAATGATTCGTTCCACGATAAAGCTCCCACCCACCTTTTTCTGGTGTCCATCGAGCTCTAGTAGCACAATGGATTTGAGTAAGCCCTTCTTTCGTAAAATCAAGAATAACAATGCTCTTTAAAAGTCCTTTATCTGCATTATATTTGGCAGCATAAAAGATTCTTCTAAGTACTCCTTTTGAGCCTTTTTCCATGTAGAAAAAGTTACTCTTACTGTTTGGGAGGGGGTTTTTATATAGTGAGTAAACTTCTAATTTTCTTGCAAGAGGATTTGAAAAAGGGACAATGGCTTCATTTATAAAAAATGTCATTAGACCGGTTATTACACCAAATATAATTACAGGTCTAAGAACTCTGGATAAACTTATGCCGCTAGTTCTCATAGCAATAATTTCAGAGTCATTATTTAATTTACTAAAAACAAGGAATGTCCCCCACAAAACACCAATAGGAATAGTAGAGACTAGAATCTCAGGCATGTTTAAACCTAATATTGTTATAGCAAGAGTAATAGGAGCTTTTGAGATTGTAATAAGTTTAAATATTTGTCTTAATTGATCTGCACTTAACCAAACTCCAGTAATAATGGCGCAACCAGAAACAAATGGAACCCAGAACTCACCAATTACATAACGATCAAGAATTGTTATTTTAGAAAATAATAGATTTTTTATTTTTTGAATCATTGAAGAGTAAAATCCTCTCCCAGATAATATTTTAATGCAATTGGATTTTTTGCAATTTCTTTAGCAGAACCAGCAATTAATATTTTTCCATCCTGAATAATGTATGCTCTATCTGTAATTGCAAGAGTAGCTCGAGGATTATGATCAGTAAGTAAAATACCAATGTTCCTTTTCACTTTTAAATCTGCAATGAGTTTTTGAATATCCTGAATAGCTATTGGATCAATACCTGTAAAAGGCTCATCAAGAAGAATAAACTTAGGCTTGCCTGCAAGAACTCTTGCTATTTCTACTCTTCTTCTTTCACCACCACTAAGACTCAATGCCAGACTATCTTTCAACTTAGTTAGATTAAACTCATTTAGAAGCTGATTCAACTCTTCTTCTTTTTGCTTTTCACTGTAAATTCCCAAGACATCCCAAATAAATTTTATATTATCAGCTACTGTTAATTTTCTAAATATAGACGGCTCTTGTGTTAGATATCCAACTCCAGCTCTAGATCTTTCATGTATGGGGAGCTTTGTAATATCTTTATCAAATAACTCTATCTTTCCATTTTCTGGTTTTACAAGACCAACCACCATATCAAATGATGTTGTTTTTCCAGCACCATTTGGACCAAGCAATCCTACGATCTCACCAGGTTTTACGTCGAAAGAGATTTCATTAACTACTCTTCTTCCGCTATAGGTTTTAACTAAATTGTTGGCTTTTAAAGACATTTTACATATATCAATTTAACACGCATAGAAACAGTTGATATTTCTCTCTGCAACTGCGTAATTACACAATATTGAATATATATTTGCTATCATATACATGTTAAAAATGATTGTCATTCCCATGAAAATGGGAATCCAGATTTAATGATACTAGTATTTAGATTCCCGCTTTCGCGGGAATGACAAAAAAAGAGGGAAATGATGAGTACAGAAACAGTAGAAAAACCAGTCATGCAAGGAAATAACATTCTAAAAGGAAAAAAAGGAATTATTGTAGGCGTAGCAAATAAATGGAGTATTGCCTGGGCAGTAGCCAGAGCATGTGTAAGAGAAGGCGCTGAAATTGGTTTTACATACCAAGGTGAAAGAGTTTTAAAAAACTTAGACAAGCTTTTAGTTGAAGAAAATCTTCAAAAATGTTTCACTGTAAATCTTGATGTTCAAAAAGATGAAGAATTAGCAACAGCAGGCGAAGCCATAAAAAAACAATTTGGACAGATTGATTTTATTTTACATGCAGTTGCATTTGCAAAAAGAGAAGAGCTTGGTGGAAACTTTAGTGATACTTCCAGAGATGGCTATCAATTAGCTCAAGACGTAAGTGCATTTTCCTTAATTGCATTAGCAAAAGCAATGAAACCATGTATGGTTGAAAAAGGTGGAAGCATAGTAGCACTTAGTTATTTAGGTAGTGAAAAGATTGTAAAAAATTACAATGTAATGGGTGTAGCTAAAGCAGCGTTAGAATCTGCTTCAAGATATTTAGCTTATGAACTGGGTCCAAACAATATTAGAGTGAATATAGTTTCACCAGGACCTATTAAAACTCTTTCAGCAGCTGGAATTGATGATTTCAGCAAAATGCTTGAACACGTAAGAAATGTTTCTCCACTTAAGAAAAACACCTCTGCTGAAGAAGTCGCTGATACTTGTGTATTTTTATTCAGCGATTTATCCAGAGGAATTACTAGTGAACTTATTTACGTAGATGGTGGACATAATAACGTAGCGATGTAGTTATTTCACCACTGCACTATAGTAAAGCTTACAAACTGTTTGAATAACTTTTTCTCTATCCCATGGATGATTGTTAAAAAACCATTCATTAGCAATGGTTTCTATAAGACCAGCAATAGCAATAGATGATATTTCAGGATCTACATTTCTAGCATTTCCATGCTCAAGTCCTTTTTTAATATGCTCTTTTATTCTGTTTACGAGTCTTGAACGAACTTTATCATGCTGTGCTTTGAAATCAGGATCTGTAGCTGAAAGCTCATGGCAGATTTTTAAAATATCTGAGTACTCTTTAAAGCTGTCAAAGAAACTAGTAATGGTGGCACGAATGGTAGCTAAAGCACCTAAACCAATTCTGTTTTTTTCCAGATCAATAGGCTCGTAAAGTTTGTCATCAACTTCAGCAAGTATGGTGTGAAGTGCTTGTCTTTTATCTGTAAAATACAAATAAAAAGTCCCATACCCTACTCCAGCTTTTGTAGAAATTTCTTCTGCTGTTGCTTTTGCAAAACCGCGCTCAGCAAAAACAGCACGTGCTGCTTCCAGTATTTTTAAGCGAGTCCTTTGGGCCTTTGCTGATTTCGGTAATGGTGGTAGGTTTGTATCATTCATGACAAATTTAAATCTTTAATCATTTTAAACCAGAAATACAGATATTTACTGCATTAGATAAAGAAATAAAGAAGAAACAATCCAAGATAATACATGATGATTCCTTAAGTCTTGATAAATCAAGTCTCTACTTCTTTGCTTTTTGCTTCTTTAACTCTTTGCCTCTATAATTTATATCCTATGAACACTTTATTCCGCCTATTATCTTATGGAAAAAAATACTGGCACATTTTTACAGCTGCACTTGTGTGCATGATAGTAGCAGGATTTATTTCTCTTCTTCCATCTTGGCTTGTAAAAATTGCTGTTGATGGTTTAAACATGCCTGATCAGCATGGAAGACTTTTTTTACTTCCCAAACAATTAAAATCAATTGTCGGCTCACCTAGCATGAGTACTAATGTCAGTGAGCTTTTAAGTCTAATTCCAATACTAATTGTTTCTGCATATTTTTTAGATGGGATTTTAAGATTTTTATATCAATTTTTTATTCGCTATGTGGGCATTGCAACGGTTAGAGATATTAGAAATGATTTACATTATCATCTTCAAAAACTTTCATTATCCCAAGTCACAAAAGAGATGAGTGGATCCTATGTTTCAAAAATTACCAGCGATCTTGTCGCTGTTCAATCATGGGTTGCTGAAACAATCACTACGATATTTAATGACACCAGCAAAGCAATTTTTATGTTTGCATGGTTACTTTCAGTAAACTGGTCATTGACTCTAGTAGGTATGGTTGTAATTCCCCTATTTGTAGTTCCAGTAATAAACATGGCTAAAAAACTTAGAAAGCTCAGCAGAAAAGGACAAGAAAATATCGGAGACATTTCAGGCTATGTCCAGGAAAGTCTTCAAAATTTAAAGCTTACCCAAGCTTACAACCTAGAAACAGTAAGAGATTCAGGCTTTCAAAACTTCAATGGTAAACTTTTCTCCACTCTTAAAAAAACAGTGCTTATCGAAGCAATGATTTCACCAATTACAGGACTCGTGGGAGCCTGTGGTGTGGCTTTTGTTTTTTGGTATGGAATGAAAAGTGTATCTTTATCACAAACTACGCTCGGTGATTTTTCATCTTACTTTTTAACGACTGTTCTTCTCTATGAGCCCATTAAAAGAATTAGCCGTATCTGGTCTACTCTTCAACAAGCACTTGGCGCATCAGAAAGAGTGTTTGAATTGCTTGATTTAGAATCAAATATAAAGCTAGAAGCAAATCCCATTACATTAAAAGATATAAAAGGAAAAGTTACTTTTAAAGATGTTTTCTTTAATTATCCAGATGGCAGACAAGTATTAAAAAATATAAATCTTGAAATTAATCCTGGAGAAAAAATTGCACTTATTGGTCCATCAGGAGTAGGGAAAACTACTCTTGTAAGTTTAATCCCTAGATTTTATGATCCAATTTCAGGTGTAATTGAAATCGATGGTGCTGATATAAAAACCACTGATTTAAATTCTCTAAGAGATAAAATCGGACTTGTCACACAAGAACAGGTTTTATTTAATTGTTCAATTAAAGAAAATATAGCTTTTGGAAAGCCTGGTGCTACTGATGAAGAAATAAATGAAGCAGCAAAAAAAGGACATGTACTGGAATTTGTAGAAAGATTTGAAGAAGGTTTTGAAACAATAGTAGGTGAAAACGGCACCAAACTTTCTGGCGGACAAAGACAAAGAGTAGCATTAGCTAGAGCATTCTTAAAAAATGCACCTATATTAATTCTTGATGAACCTACCAGTCATCTAGATAGTGAATCAGAAAAGTATATAGAAGAAGCCATTAGTGAATTGGTTAAGAATAAAACTGTTATTGTTATTGCTCACAAAAAAGCGACTATAGAAAGTGCTGACAAAATAATTACTATAGAGGGTGGAGAGATAGTAAAAATCTCAAATCAAAAAGATTTAATTAAAAACTAATGTTTGTGGTTTTTTCTAAAGTCACCAACCATATAGATAACTCCACCTATAACACTGGTCATTAAAAGCACAATTAACCAACAAATACTAAAAGCAAGTGCTTGTTCACTTCCTATATTTACTTTCTTTAGAAAATAAATATAAGCACCTTCTCTAACACCCAATCCATTTAAGCTAGGAATTAAAAATCCAGCTATGGTAGTTAAAGGATAAAAAATAAGATAATAACTAAGAGGAATTTGAAGACTTAATGATTTAGCTATAAATATATGGCAGGTAATCACTCCTACTTGAAGGAGCACTGAAAGAAATAAAATTTTAATTGTTAACTTTTTATCTTCCCAGTAAATTAAAAATGGCTCTATAAATTTCGAATAAATCCAATTCTTATTCCCAAAAATCAACTTGTTTATTTTAGGTAAAAAAGGTACAAAAAGAATTGAAACCAATGTAGCTAAATGTGAAAACAAAGCTAATTGCGAAGGTACTTGCCATTCTTTTCCCCAAAGACCAAAATCCTGCATTAAAAAAGCAATGGAAGAACCCCAGAATAAAATAATCATTCCAGTATATCTTTCATAAAAGATACAAGCTATTGCTTTTTTAATAGAAAGATTAGATCCTCTTTTTAAGTAGTAACCTCGAACAGCATCACCACCAAAAGTAGTAGGCAAGAAGTTATTAAAAAAAGTACCGATAAAATTAAGTTGCACAAATTGATAGTATTTTTTATTGAATCCTAGAGGTCTACAAGCAGCTTGAGATCTCATCCCAGAAATAAACATAGTAGACAAATAACTTAAAAAAGCTAAGGTAAAGTAAGCAGGGTTAACTTTAAGTAAATATTTTACCGCTACACTTAAATCCACTTTTCCAAACTTAAGTAAACATACAAAAGCAATAAGACTTATTCCAAGTCTTAAAATATTTTTTAATTGATTTTTTTTCTTTGAAGATTCATCTTCAGGAATTTCTTCCTTGCCATTTTCAATTTCAGTTTCTGTAATGTTTACTGACATAGAAGAAAAAAATAACACATAAACTTAACTTAGAGTAGATAAAGCTTGCAAACCTTAGAAGGTTAGGGCACGTGCCCTAATCTTCACACGTGCTTTTGTACTGCAGTCGTCAAAGTAGATTTTGGAACTGCACCAACTACTTGTTCTACAGGTTGTCCATTTTTAAAAACCATAAGACTTGGAATACCGCTAATTCTATAGGATTGAGCTGTTTTTGGATTTTCATCGGTATTTAATTTTAAAACCTTTAACTTTCCTGTAAATTCATTAGCAATTTCTTCAACTACAGGAGCAATTGCTCTGCATGGACCACACCAAGGTGCCCAAAAATCTACTAAAACAGGTTTATCTGCCTTGAGAACTTCCGCTTCAAATGTTGCGTCTGTTACATCACCTACGTTTGACATGTACTAAGATCCTTTCGTTTCGTTTTTGTTATGAGCTAATCTTTCAATGGCCCAGGAATGTTAGACTTCATAAAAGACTTTTAAAGTCGTATTGATAATTATACCAGCGGGAGCATTTAATAACCAAGATGGTCTTTTAAGTAAAGGATTTGCAAAATGTATCAGTTTTTAAGAGGTATTGTCCAAGAAAAAATCAACGATACACCTGGTCAGGAAAGAGTGATCCTAGATGTAAATGGTGTTGGCTTTGAAATATATACCAGTCTATCTACACTTGACTTAATAGAAAAAAAAGGTGACTCAGCAACAGTCTATACAACATTAGTTCATAAAGAAGACCAGATGACACTTTATGGATTTCCAACTCTTTATGAGAGAGATTTATTTAATTTACTCTTTAGTGTTTCAGGTGTCGGTCCCAAAACAGCCCTTAGCCTATTAAACAATTTAACTCCCAGCGAAATTACTTATGCCATTTTAAATGAAGATGCTTCTAATCTTAAGAAAGCAAATGGCATTGGGCAAAAAACTGCTGAAAGATTAGTTCTTGAATTAAAAGAGAAAATGAAAACCTGGAAACATCTTCCTATCGTTCATCAAACAGGAGATAACAAACCATCAACCAATAATAATCAACCATCCATTTCAGAAGCTAGATCAGTTCTTCAAGCACTTGGTTACTCCACTCAAGAAATCAATCAAGCATTCTCCCAAGCAAATGGTCACAGTGAGGATTCAGAATCTCTTATTCATTTCTCACTAAAATGGCTGTCTACAATTAAAAAATAAATATCCAATAAGAACTGCTTGAATAATACACGTTAGGATAAAAATACAAGTCATAATTTTTAAATTTTTCTTTTCACTAATAAAAAGACTGTAAGCCAATGCACTAAATGTCCAGGTCAACAAAACAGAAATCAACCAAAAGATTTTTTTACTTTTCGATAGAGTATTAGAGTTTTTCAAATCAAAAATTACAAGAGCGGGGAAAATTAAGCCATAAAAAATCAATTGCAATAAAAGAATTATTAGAAACAGCAAAACAAGTAATGAAAGATTTGGATCAAGAGCAGCATCTTTAAAAATCTCAAATGGCATCTTCTATTATCCTTTTAATTCCTTTTACAATTTTTTTCTGCATTTTGTCAGCAGTAATAACTTCTGATTCCAATGGGTGAATTAAAAATCCACACTCAATTAAAACTCCAGTATAAAAATCTTGTTTTGTAACTCTGAAATTTCTTTTAAACAATCCATATTGTTTTAACTTTATTTCTTTACAAATACTCTCTAAAAACTTCTTTGCTAATGGTTTCACTGAATCGTGTGTGTAATAAACACCAATTCCTCTGTGTTTCAAAGGATTCTCATTATCAGGCAGAGCATTATGATGAATAGAGATAAATAAGTTACACTTTTTCTTTTTTGCAAACTTAACCCTGTCATCTAATGAAACATATTTATCATTGTTTCGCGTCAGGTAAATCTTTGTGCGCTGTGGAGACTTGCGGCCGCAAGTCTCTAACAACGCCTTTACTAACATTTTCGCTATTTGCAAATTATATTTTTTCTCAGGGATACCTTTCGGTGAGTGAGTGCCATGTTCTTTTCCACCATGCCCAGGATCGATACAGATCGTTAACACGTCATTGCCCGCTCTGCCTGGCGAACGAGCCGAATGAAATGAGGCGTGACAATCTATTAATGCAACACGATGGGAAGATTGCTTCGTCGGCTTCGACAAGCTCAGCCTTCTCGCAATGACGTTTCTTGTTGTTATTTTTTCTTTCCCATTCAAAACCTGAATCATTCGAATAGCATTTTTCTTATAAGGAAGTTTAATCACTTGAGCGAAATTACCGTTTGGAAAAATTTTGATTTTGATTTTTCGTATGGTCAATTCATGAATTGACCCGATCTCAACATATAATTTTGCCTTCGGATTCGTGTGTCCATAAACAAATGTTTGATTAAAGTCAGAAACCCAACCGTTTGGTGGGTATACCCACGTTAAGTTCTTATCTTTATTTGCAAGCGGCTTTGTCATTACATCTTAAAGTTTATAAGTCTATGGGTCATAAGGTCAAGAGGAAAGAGAAATTCCTTTAGGATTTTAACCATTGACCTTTAGATTCGGTGTGGGATAATTTAGATACTATGTTAAAAGATTTAGGCAAAATATTACTCTTCTCAAAAGCAACCCTCGACGTAATTAAAGAAAAAGTTGAATCAAAAGCTTGTGATTTAGCAATTCAGGTAAAAAACTTTACAGATAAAATTGAACCTCTTAAACAGAATGAAAATAATGGACATAGTTCTACTTCTACTTTAAAAGAAAAAGCAAAAGAAGAGTTGTTTATATTAATTGGAGAGATAAACCATAGAGCTCAGATAAATGAAGTTCAGCTCAAAGGGTTTATTAAAGAAAAGTTGACTGAGCTTACTAATAATGCATTATTAGATTCCATGGAATTAAATGACATAAGGTCAGAGATTGCTTCACTTCGTACTGAAATTTCCGAATTGAAATCAGAATTAAACCTAACTAAGACGGCATAAAATTGACAACTGCATATCAAAAATCTCAAAATGTGAGCACTCATGCTCACGATTTTTCTTATTATGACAAAAACATAATAGAAAAAAGATATTCTCTTCAAGAAACTTTTAGTATTGAAAGCCCATTTTCATTTATTTACGATTCTTCTCTAATTTCCATTTATGGACTAAAAAGTAAAAGATTTAAGAAAATATCTGAAATAATATTTGGATTAATTAAAAAAATCTCTAAAGAAAAAAAGAAGGGGGAAATAAACCACTCCGTAATTGCTAATTATGTACTTGGCTCATTTATTGATTTAGATTCTACATTTATAAAGATTGGTCAGTTCTTATCTACAAGAGGAGATCTTTTACCAGAGCAGTATATAAATGCTCTTTCAAATCTCCAGGACTCAATTCCAGCCTTACCTTTTTCTGAAATAAAAAAAGTAGTAGAAAAAGAGCTTCAAAAATCAATCAATGAAGTTTACAAAAATTTTGAAGAAGATCCTATAGCTTCTGCAAGTATAGGACAAGTACATAGAGCAGAGCTTTTAAATGGTACAAATATCGTAGTTAAAATCCAAAGACCTAATCTAACTTCATTGTTTTATGAAGATCTTTCAATCCTCAGGTGTATAGCAAAATACCTGGAGAGATACACAGACTTAGGAAAAGGAAGAGAGTGGACAGGAATAATAGATGAAATAGGGAAGACGCTCTTTGAAGAAATTGATTTTATTCAAGAAGGTAAAAATGCAGATCACTTTAGAAATAATCTTAAATATAGTGAAGGTATTTATATACCTAAAATATTCTGGCAATTTACCACAAAAAAATTAATAACCTTAGAGTACGTACCAGGTATAAAAATCACAGATGTTCAAGCGCTTGAAAAGAAAAACATCAATCCAAAATTTTTAACAACAATTCTAGTAAATGCTTACTTTAAACAATTTTTTGAAGATGGTTTTTATCATGCAGATCCTCATCCTGGAAATATTGTTGTTAAGGATGACAGTACTATTGTTTTTTATGATTTTGGAATGGTTGGAAGAATAAATGAAAACGTTAGAACTGAATTAGCAAATGTTCTTATCTCCATGACAAACAATGACACAGATACTCTGTTAAAAACACTTACAAGATTAGAACTAATAAAACCAGGCACGGACATTTCACCCCTAAAAAGAATTATAGATAAAGCTGCTTATAATTACTACAACGGTACGGAGCTAGATTCATTAAATATAAAAGGAATTGAATCTGACATTAAAAAAGTCTTTGATGAAAAGCCGATGAAGCTTCCCAGTAAGTTTACATATACATTACGTGCCACGGGAACATTGGAAGGGATTTGTAGAACATTAGATCCCAATTTTAGTTTAATAAATACTGCTAAACCTTATTTTTATAATCTTGTAAAGGAGAGCTCTAAAGAATCCAGATGGACCTATATAAAATCTCTTTTTCCAGGGAAGAAAAATGTTATCGATAAAGTACAGGTTTATATGGATGTAATTAAAGAGCTGCCTTTTTATGTCAGCGTTAAAGAAAATAGAGACGTTGCACATGACAAAAATGTTGTACGCAGTAAAGACGTTGTATACAACGTCTCTAAAGAAGAGATTAATAAAACCAAAACTAAATTAACCCTTGCATATGAAGTTATATTTTTGCTTAGCCTGGCTTATGCAGGAAGTTTTTTACTTGACAGAGGAAATACTTTTTTAAATACGTTAGGACTAGTATTACTGGGGCTTTCATTGTTTATTTCTATAATAATTGTTGGCTTTTCGATTTTCAAAAGAAAAATGATAGAATAAATCCATTAGGAAAGGTAAACACCATGAACAATCAAACAGCTGATATAAACCATATAACCCTTGTCGGTAGAGCAGGAAAAGATCCTGAAATGAGATATTTTGAATCAGGAATGGTAGTCACTAAACTTACACTTGCTGTTAATCGTCCAGTAAAAGATGGGCAAACAGATTGGTTTGATATTGAAATATGGGGAAAGCAAGCAGAGATTGCTGGTGAATACGTAAAAAAAAGGTGCATTAATTGCTATTGAAGGGAAAATTAGATGGGACAGCTGGGTTAGTAAAGAAACTGGCGACTTAAATGTTAGACCTCTTGTTATCGGCGATAACATCAGACTTTTAGGAAGTAAAAAAGACAACAATGCTGGTGCAATACCTGCATCTACTCCGTTTTAAGTCCCTCATTTAAAATATTTTGCATTTCTAGAAAAACTAAATCTGCTTGACAGTCACCTGCTTTAAAAGCATCAGCTATTAAGTTAAAATCTGAACCGCCTTCTGTTCTAAGAATATCTGCATTTCTTTTTAAAGCAATTTGTCTGGTGCTTGGATCTGCAGGAGTTGAAAATGCAAAAACCAATTTTAATCCTTTAGCTAAAGCTTTATCTTGTTTTGCTAATTCAATAAGCTCACTATGTGGTCTTCCTGCTAAATCAGGATCTATTCCTAAAAGCTGATAAAACTTTCTATGGGAAGATTTATGCATAAATGCCATTCCTGCCTGAGCATTCCCTATTCTTGAGCGTACCATTAAAACATCTTCGTACTCTTTTAATGTTTCTGGATATGGAACTTTAAACTCATTACAATATCCAATTAGTCCTTCAGCAAGTAATCGAACAAACTGTCTGCCTATTTCAGATTCAGTTATAGGATCAGATTTTCTGATTTTCTGAGTAGTTTTTCTGCTTTCTTGAATTTCACACATAGCATTAAAAACCAATCTTCTTTGGCAGTCATGATTCTCAAAGGCTTTAGCCAAAGATTCTGCTTTATCTCCACCCCATTGTCTAATCCAGTACGCTCTTTCCTGCATAGAAAGCTGGAGCGGGCTAGTATCAATTACCTTTATAAAATTTACCACTTGATCAAGCTCTGGAGGAAGATCAGTTGCTGAAAGCAATTCGTTTTTATATTGAGCTATATCTTTTGCATCAGACACATCTAACCAAATTAACAACTCTTCAAATGTCTTAGTATCCTGAAAGGCTACACCACCATCAAGCCTTGATTCTCTTCCTATTTTTACAACAGAACCTTCAAACTCTCCTATAGACCTAGATACAGGGATTTTATTATTCCAACAAAATCTAATAATCCCTCTTGCCATTATATTTACGAACTCTTTTCCCTTTACATCTAAAGTCATATCTGGAGCTAATACACATGGTTTTAATTCTGATCTAAATTTTTCATGCTCTATATGCCTTTTTACTGTGCCAAAGAGATGAAGAGCCTCTTCCTTGCTACCTTCAAAAGCTCTTATAACAAAGTCCCAGTTATTAGCTTGAATTCTTTCTAGTCTTGCCTTTCTATTTGCTGGTACAGGATCATTATAATTAAGCATTGCCATCATCAAATAATAAGCTTGTTCAAACTGATTTCTCACCTGAGGATGTGATACTGCCTTAGCTTCTTCAAGAACAGCACTGATAGGCAATCCATTAACTCGACTACGATCAAAACCAGCACGAACCAAAAATCTAAATCTAGCTCCTTCATCTAAGAGAAAAAATCCAGGACCTAATTCTTGACCTTGTTCAAATGTTTTAGATAAAGCAAAAGCAGCATCTTGAATGCCTGGTATTGTATCTGGAAGTCCACCAGAACTAGCTTTTAATCTATTAGCTATGCCTATAGCAGCTGTATTTGCTTTAAGTACAGAATCGTAATTTATTTTCATTTATAGATGCCTTAATTACACTATCCATCATAGTAATAAGAGCATTGTAATTCAATACAAAATCTAAAAATAAGATTAAGAGTAACCGCCAAAAGCAGTGGTTAAAGGTTAAATTAATTTAATTTAGGCTGGGTACAGGAATATGACCTAAAGCACCTATTAAATCAGCATCACTTAAACTTTGAATTCTATTTGGTGTTAGAGCTATTGGTCTAATATCATAGATTAAAGCAGTCCGAGTAGGATCAAATAATAAATCATCCTTATACAAATCACCACTTTTAGTAGAGGTTGATCCTGCTGTTAACACCGTATTAGATATTGATCCAAGACTTCTTGAACCACCAAAATCCATTTTCATGCTTCTAGTTTCTCCCCCATAACCACGATCTAAAGAGCTTGCTGAAATAAGCGGAGTATAATCGATCTGCGGTCTGGGTGTTTTTATAGGAACTGCTATTAATTTAATTTGCCCATTAGAACTTGGTATAAGTGGAGCAAGATCATCAGGGATTGAATCTCTTGAAACAGGATTCCAAGAGTAGTCTTTTTTATCTTTATCATGAGTTAATCCTATATCTATTATGGGCGGTTGCTGTGCTCCTATTCTTAATTTCATTCTATAAACAAGCCTATCTTGGGTTATGACATAGAAAGCAAATCTTCCATCTGGCAAATCTGCAACATTTAATTTCAAAGAAAATTCAGGATCATATTCTTTATCTGGACTAAAAGGAATTACAGGTACGACATCAATAACTGGAACTTCTCTTCCAGTTAATGCTTGCAATAAAAGTCCTCCTTCATCTTCCCTTGGATAGCGTTCTACAATTTGACTAAGAGTAAGTTCAGCTCCTCTTTCCCCAAAACCTACTTCTGGAACAGGTTTACCTGCCTTGTCTAACACTGGTGGACCATAAAAACCTGTTAATTTATGATTTTGAATATCTTGTCTTTGTTTATAGGTTCCACCTCTCCTAACAAGAAGAGGAGCATAATATTGCTTGTCACCAGTAATAATTTGTCCATCTGAAACGGGCTTAAGTGCTACTTTCAGCCTTGGGCAGTTTGGTGTATTTGGTAATAAATCACTTACTGGTACTTCTATAGAACCAGCAGGGTCAGTAACACTTATATTATTTGTATCTACTCCAGACCACTTCCATTCACTGATTGTTCTATTAGACAAAGTTCCAGCTAATTCATGTGCATGTAAAAAAGATTCTAAAGCAGGACTTTGATCAGCATTAGTTGAAGCTGCAGTTGAAGCGGCTCCTAACCTGAAGTTAGCAAGTGCTTCTCTTAATGCTGCAGGATCAAATTTTAGTGGTTGGGTCATAATGTATCCTCAAAAATTTCTTATTATTAATAAGACTATCCTATAAAAATCCCTTCCTCAAGTCAACACAAAATCTAAATAAATTGTTAAGAGTAAAATTAAATTTATTTAATGTTGAATAATAGTGGTTAAAATCCTGTTTTTCTACCTATATAACTTGATATCGCAAATTGCGATATCAAGAGGCATCACACTTTTAGCCAGCTATCTTCTTCTTTAAAACGACTCCAAAGTTTTTCCACTGTACCTTTTTCACTTTGTTTATTTTTGTTTAAAATAAATACTGCTTCTACATTATATGGTTTTTCAGACATGCGCTGTGTGCTAACTCTATAACGTTTATAAGATTTAGTCACCATAGAAAGTTCACCATTAGCAGAGAGAATTTCTAAAACATCTTTTAAATCCATATGACCATCAGTACTATAACTAAGTAAAATAAAATTCGCATTTATAGCTTGTATTAATTTTTCAAGTGCTTTTGTAGCTTGATTTTTATAATTATATGCTGACCTTCTATCTGTTTTCCAATCAGTTCTTATGGCACTTTTATTTGTTTTTTTACCATCGACTAAAATAGATTTATTTATTTCTGGTTTATCCCAAAGAGCTATGGTATTTAAAATATGATAATTACTACCGTATGGATGCTGATTATATGGTGGATCGAGATAGACTATATCAATCTTTTGTCCTGGCAAAAGAGGTGAGGAAACCTCACCTCTACATTGCTCCACAAAATCTTTTACGTCTAACCGAAAGACTTTATTATTTTTACCATTGTCAAATAAAACGGGGGGGATTAATTCTATGTCACTTAAGATTCTATAAAGTGCTGTTCCTGTTTTTCCTCCCCACCCATTATGAAAACCTTTAAACACGCCACTGGTATTACTGACATAACTAGCACTATAAATAAATGATGAAAGTAAAATTGCTTTTTCATATTCATTTATTTTTCCTTCTTTTTCCCATTCTAAAATCTTCTCACGCATGGCATCTATCTTCATGCCATTTTTATGGGTAAAAAACATTCTTTCTTTTTCAACATCAAAATTTTTATCATCCCATGGACAATAAAACTCGCTGATATAACCGTGTACTCCTTCAAGTTTGTTTAAATATTCATAAGCTTTTTCTATTCCACCTAATTTTTCAAAATCTGGATATTTATTTTGTTCTATATAAGCTTTATTGTAAAAATATGAATAAGGCTCCCAATCATTAGAAATAACTTGAAATCCATTTTTTTTAGCTAAACGTGAGACTACACCACTGCCGGAGAATAAATCAGCAAATGTACCATCATTAATACCCGTTTTTAAAACTGCCTCCCAAATTAATGGCAACAATTTTCTCTTATTCCCAATATATGGGAAAAGTTGATTAAATAAATATTCCTGAGTACGAACAGCTGCATGATCAGAGACTTTATATTTAAAATCTTCTTTAGTCATTATTAAATTCTAGCTTTAAGTTATGCATTTTGTCTCAAGTAATCTTCTATATCAGTTAAAACTTTTCTATAGGCATCACTAAATCCATCAAATCGTCTTTGCAACTCACTTATTTGATCTTGATCTAAAGATTCAGATTTAATTGCTAAAATGGCTTCTTTAGTTCTTAACAAATGAGGCATTAACTCATTATGAATAGATTGTAATGCAATATGCTCTTCTATAAAAAATTTAGGTATAGCAGCTTTTACTCCATCTTCTTGAAATGCTGAGTCCATCTTTTTTAAAAGTGCTATATCATCTGGGTAAAGCATCATATTTGGTTCCATATATTGTGTTCTTATGAAATCACCTTTCCAAGACTTATCAAAACATTTTACATATTCAATAAAGCTATCTACTATCTCTTCACATGAACTAATTTGATCAGGTTCTTCAAGAGCCATGTCTAAATGCATAGGAAAAGTTATAACTTTACCTCCAAATCCATGTTTTAAAGAAATCAAAATCTCTTTTCTTAGTATCCATTTAGGATTAGTTTCATACATTGACCTATTATGCTCTATCTGCCTAGCAGTAATATTATCTTCAAGTCTTTTTATTACTTCATTTTGTGAAGCTTGTAATTCTCTTTGTGAAACTCTTAATTCTGGGTCTGGAGAGGGCTTTAAGAAAGTTCTTATTAGAGCAATTTTCATTCTAGCAACGGTTGCTTCATAAATCCAATGTGTTAAATTGACAGGATCTGTGTCATGAAAAATAAGATCTGCACCATGAGAATATGCTGCCCTTGAGTTAAAATCAGGAAAATTTTGTTCACAGGTCACTATAGCAGTTCTGCTTAATGGGCAGGTTGTATCAACTCCAGCTTCTAATTCTTTATCTCTTACTTTACCTACTAAACCTTGCAAATCCT
>JAGVKQ010000028.1 GCA_020050435.1 Candidatus Caenarcanales bacterium | reverse complement strand
ACTTCACCGCATGGTGAACATAGTCCATTACGAACAGCAAATTGACCGGTACAATATTTTCCATTACAACAAGGATTAGCATCTTGAAATGAACACATAGAACTATTAGGAAGTGTGGTAACACACGCTCCATTACATAAAGCTTCATTTTCTGCACAACTACCATTATCTACATCACACATACCAGAATTACATTTAAATCCAGATTCACAAGGACTTCCAGTAGTACAACATGGTTGATCAAATTTTCCACAATTAAAACAAGTCATAGAACTAGGATTACAAGAAAGTCCAGATTGGCATGGAGCTCCTGTAGCACAACATGAAGCACCTTGTCGTGATCCACAAGGAATACCAGATGTAGTGGATGAAGTGGAACTGGTAGATGATGTAGAACTAGTGGATGAAGCAGCACAAACCATAGAAGAGTTACAGGTAAGCCCAGAACTACATGGAGTTCCAGTAGTACAGCACATACTATTTTCTATCCCACATGGGGTCTTGCAAGTATTAGAAGGAGAATCACACATAAGTACGGTACCGTCACATGGGGCATCCATACTACAACAAGTTTGATCAAGTCTTCCACAAGGAGCACCACGACAAATCCTACCCGAACCACAAGTGGTTCCACGTTGACACTGGGGAGTGCTATCACAACACGAGTCACCAACACCTCCACAGAACATTACTGAACTTTCAAAATCTAAACTTGTTTCAGAGGTAAGTTCTGTAGGGGTAGATGTAGGTTCTGCAGTAGGTGAGATCGTAACATCTACTGGATTTACAAGTGTAGATTCTTCATTAGGAGCACATACACCTACTCTTCGTGCAGGTGTAGCAGTACAGTAGTATCCACTACAACAATCTGAACCATCAACACAACTTGCCCCATTTATTCTGCATACAGGTCCACCAGTTGATGTTGTTGGATCAGTACATACTCCACCATTACACACACCAGAAAAACAGGGCTTAACAATAGGATAACTACAACATTGTAATCCAATTATTCCACAAGGTTTTGTAGGAATTAAAGCTGCTGCAGGATCAGCACCCACTACAAATGGAGAAAGAGAATCTACGACTCCTGTAAGAGTAAAACTATTAGTGTCATTAGAGGTAGTAACATCTACCCAACTTTCGCCGATTCCATGATAAAGCCTTATGTCACTGTAAGAATAATTAGATGAATTAGACAGTTTTGCATCACTGTAATTAACTGAAATAGTATAAGGTGGTTTAGCATTTTCTGGAGCTTTTATTTCTAAGAAATTATTAAATACATTTATAATCGGAAGAGAAATATTAGGGAGTGGGTTTTCATTTACTGTGTTTACTATAAGTGCTGCATGATTTTCTGAGTCTGTAGTTTTTACTAGATTTGCTGTGATGTTTTGCTGAGGTCCTGACTCGATGACTTTTGCTGCTTCACCAGTTCTCTTTATTACTTCACAGATACCTTCCTGACAAATTAAATTTCCAATTTTACAACTGACTCCATTGCAACATCGTTGACCAGAATAGCCACATTCTATATTAGCCTTAGAAGGTGCTGGGGTAGAAGTTTGTACTGGTAAGGGAGTAGCCATTTGTACTGATCCTGGAAGTATAGGTTCTGAAGAAGGAGTAACATCAGGATTTAGTGAAGGAATAGAGCTTGGATTTATATTTTGTGTGGTGGTTGAATCTGTAGGCAATGCGGTTTCAGTAATGGGAGTAGACGCAGGTGTAGATCCAGCGGTACTTAAATCACTGATACTACATCCACCTAATCTCTTTCTCCCTCTATTACTTACACAAAATGGCTTTAGTTTTTTATTTGACTTTGCACATACTTTTTTAAAAGAATTATCTGGGCAGGTGAACTCTCCGTTCTCGCAAAATGGCTTAAACTCACCCTTTGATTTAATACATTTTGGGGCAGAAGTTTTTTTTGATTTAGCTGGAGATTTTTTCTCTTTTAAGACCTTATCTTCCACATTTTGAACAATAAGATTTTCTGGTTTTGTTGAGACGTTGTATACAACGTCTCTCCTATCGGCACTAGCTATGGCCATATAGTTTGGAAGTAAAGTAGAAGCTACTAAGAATAAATTGCACAGAACACTAAATATTCTTTTCTTTAATTTCATATGGTACATGCATTATAAGACGTGAGAGGTAATGAAAAGGTTAAATGTACGAAAATTGAATCACTTTTTAAGGAAGATTAAAAAGATTTTAACTTACCTGAGATTTCAATGATGAGATTTGGTAAAATCAATACATGAGTAGGGGGGAGTTGTTATGGATGAATTTGAAAAAAAATATATCCTGGATGAACAAAACAAAGCAATAGCTGTTCAAATTGACATTAATGTTTTTAAAAAAATAGAAGATATCCTTGAAGATCATGGGCTTTTTAAGTTAATCCAAGAAGGAGATGAAAGAGAATATCTTGGCTTAAATGAAGCTAAAGAATTTTATAAAGGCTTAGACAAAGCAAATTGAAAACACTATACAGTAAAACATTTTTAAAAGATTTAGCTAAAATTCCTAAAAATGAAAGAGTAAGTATTGAAATTTTTGCATTTGAAACTATAGTTAAGAGTGGCTCACTATCTGAAATAAGAAAATGTGAGAAGTTAAAAGGACACCAAAAATATTACAAGGTAAGATTTGGGGATTATAGACTTGGTTTAAAACAAGAAGGTGAAACCTTAATTTTAGAAAGAGTTTTGCATAGGAAAGACATTTACAAATATTACCCTTAAAAAGATTTTATCTATCCCTTAGCAGTTTCATACCTATGTTTTGCCCCTTCTAATTCAGAAGGTATTTCTATCGGATATTCACCACTAAAACATGCTGTGCAGAAAGTCTCACGAGATAAGCCAGTAGCCTTAATCATACCTTCATGGCTTATATATTTTAAAGAATCTGCACCAATATACTTAGCTATTTCATCTACTGAGTTATTCGCTGCAATTAATTGTTCTCTGGAATCAATATCTATTCCATAAAAACAAGGCCATTGTACAGGTGGAGAACTGATTCTCATGTGAATTTCTTTAGCGCCAGAATCTCTAATCAATTTAACTAATTTTTTAGAGGTATTTCCTCTAACGATAGAATCATCGATAACTACTATTTTCTTTCCAGCAATAATATCTTTCAATGGATTTAACTTTAATCTAATTCCTAATTCTCTTAACATCTGTGTGGGCTGAATAAATGTTCTTCCTATGTATCTGTTTTTTATAAGTGCTTCAGAATATGGAAGTTTTGATTCTTCTGCATATCCTATAGCAGCTGGAGTTCCAGAGTCTGGGACTGAGATTACATAGTCAGCATCTACAAATGATTCTCTAGCTAATTGTCTTCCAAGTTCTTTTCTAAAGTGATAAATGCTAAGCCCTCTGAAAAGACTATCTGGTCTGGAAAAGTAAATTAACTCAAAAATACAATGGTGTGGTTTTATTTCATTTGTTAAAAAAGTAGAGTCAATTTTTTGTATTCTATTTATAAGAACTACTTCACCAGGGGCTACATCTCTGACAAACTCTGCACCGACAATATCAAGAGCACAACTTTCTGAAGAGATTACATGATGCCCTTTATTAGTAATTCCTATACATAAAGGTCTAACACCATCAGGATCTCTTATAGCTACTATTTGATCCTTAGTGGCAATTGATACAGAAAAGGCACCTTTACATTGCCTAAAAGCATTAACAATAGCTTCTTTTAAATTGATCTGATTTTTCTCTTTATCAATTTTAGCCATTTCATAAATGACAAGCTTAGCCATTACTTCACTATCAGTAGTGGACTCAAAAGAATATCCTCTTTTTATCAAAGTGTCTCTTAAGCTATTAGCATTTACAAGGTTTCCATTATGAGCCAGTGCAATTCCATAATCGTTATAACTAGCAATTATGGGCTGTGCATTGCAAATATTATTTGAGCCAGTAGTAGAATACCTGGTGTGTCCAACTACAATTTCACCTTTTAACTTAGCAAGAACAGTTTCATCAAAAGCCTGACTAACTAATCCAATTTCTTTATGGATGTGAATGTTGTTATTATTGTCAAAAGTAGCTATTCCACAGCTTTCCTGACCCCTATGCTGAAGTGCATACAATCCAAAGAAAGCCACTCTGGCTACATCTTCACCAGGAGCAATTAAACCAAATACACCACAAGCTTCTTTGGGTTTATCATCTATTTCATCATTTATAGAGCTTATAAAAGTCATATTTTTCTTACTAAAGTTTAACTATTTAATAACCAATTTTTAATCAAATCAATTATAACTTGCTAATTGTCTTTTTTTTTAACCAAATTTAAAGCTTTAAAGGGTATAAATTATATACTGCATGAATTTTTAAAGGGTTTAACAGTCCTACGAAGGAAGCAGTAGAGAAGAAAAAAGATAAACTTCTAATTGATTTACGTAATGATGGACAACTTTTTATATATAAAGTAGTCTATTAAACTAATTAGTCATAAGTAAATTAGTAGGGTTATCTGATTGAAAAAAATGAATCACGCAAAGTGTAAAGTACTAGTCTTAAATGCTTCATATGAACCGCTTAACATTTGCAATTGGAAAAGAGCTTTTTTACTTGTATTTAAAGGGAAAGCAGAGCAGATTGAAAATACAGGAAAAGTAGTTTACAGAAATTTTAACTTACCCACTGTTATACGTTTAAGAAAATATATTAAAGTACCTTATAAAGAAATCCCCCTAACAAGAAAAAATCTAATGATAAGAGATAATTATGCTTGTCAATATTGCAGTATAAAGTCTGGAAGCTTGACCATTGACCATGTACTTCCCAGTAGTCGTGGTGGAACAGATACCTGGGAAAATGTAGTAGCCTGCTGCCAATCCTGCAATGTAAAAAAAGGAAATAAAACTCCTAAAGAAGCAAATATGCACTTTGCTAAACCACCTAAATCACCACATGGATATTTGTACTTTGAAGCCACTAGACTTGCTACATCTAAATTTCCAAATTGGCAGAAGTATATTATAGGAATGAGTGCATAAACCGTTAATCGTGGATCGTTATTCGTGAATCGTATCTAATATTCTAAAACAATAACTAGTCTCAGGTATCTTAACCCACCCTTGATCTAAAGCCACTTCTGGGGCTCTTTCAGAGACTAAATATTTCATATCATACTGCTTCATCTTATTAAAAAGTTCTTCTTTTCTTTCATTACTACTTACCCAGAAATTCTTTTCTTCCTCTACTGGAATTTCACAAGAAATTCTTACTTTAGCTAAATGCGCCCAGTATATGCCATAGTCAGTTCCTACTACTGCTACCTTATCCCCGCCTCTAAGTCCTACTTTTATAAGATGCTTTGCAACGGCTCTGTGCATTTCTGCAGAAGATATTTTGCCATTTGTGAGCATATCTCTTGAGTAGACGCTATTTGTCACAAGGAATAAAATCAATACAACACTCACTGAACTTAATAGTTTTTTTGACTCATCGGTGTTTTTTAATCGAATAGAATAGAAAAGACTAATCCATAAAATACAAATAAATGCTCCCAAATATCTGCTCTGCAAATCAATTAAAGAGTACATAAAAATAGTAATAATTGAAGGGAGTATTAAAAACCATAATTTACAAACATCTTTCAATTTTAAAGATGAATAAATAGCAAGAATAAAAAAACTCGCTATTAAAAATCCTTGCATTTCAAGAAAAAGATCAAAGCTTCGTTCAAAACTTTGAACTAAAATCTTTAACTGTTTCACTAGATTAAATTTAGCACTCAGACCACCATACCAATAAGTAGGATCAAACCATATAGGATATGAGCCTATTATTGGACTACCAAATTCATAAGCATTGGGCTTATCAAAGATTTTCTTTGCGGGGTGAGTTGCTTGATTACATCCTTTCAAACCTCCCATCCAGCAGAAATAGGTGTCTTCCATTCTGAAAGAATAAACAAGCTTTCCCGTTTCGCTAAATGTAAAATGTCCTTTTGCTTTAGATAATTCACTGATATAAGGAGCTGAAACCAAAAGAAAAACTACCAATGCAATCAATGGTTTTAAAAAATTACTTTTTTGTTTAATTGTCATGAAAAACAGAACAAGAACATAAATCAAAGCAATCAATAACATGGCAGCTTTTGAAAAGTAATTAAGAGCAAGAAAAAGACCAAAAAAAACAAAATCAACAATAGAAGTTTTATTACTGGAAATTTTTAGCAATATGCCAGAAATCAAATAAACAAAAACAGAAACACACATATCTGGCGTAACTTTAGAAATGGTAATTAGATTCATTGAGCTCCATATAAAAAGAAAATGCCCAATTGTAATCCATGCCCATTTTGGAAATGTCACCAAATTTAAAGTTATTAACTCTTTATTTTCTGAATCAATTTTACTCATAAGCTGAGTAAAGAAAAATTTAAAAGCAAGAAATGAAAATATATAAATTATAAAATTTACTAGATGTATAAACAATGATTCTGAATCAATAGAAGGATTAAACAAATAATTTGAAGCCCCTTGAATTAAAGGATAAAGCGGACTCCAGTAACCATTTGCATTTATAGCACCGCTATAGTTACCATTAAAATATGCATTTCCTACATCTAAATAAGAGACTCCATCAGGATCTACAGAATCTCTTACTGCCCACGTATGAGAAAACCCAACCATCAATACAAAAATAAAAAGATATAATTTCAAACGTCTTAAAAATGCTTCGCTATTATAATCTTCTTGCATATTTAAAGATGACTTAAAAAGGCAAGTTATTGTTTCATACATGTTAAATCTATTACTCACCGCCCTCCTCGTTCCTTCGTCACTTGTCGGGCTTTGCAATATACACTGGAATGGCTTTGCCTATCACTTTACAAGTTTTGCTGAATGAATCAGACAAAACCTTACTTTGCCAATACACCATATTATAAATTCTATAAAAGTTTAGTAATTACTGCTAAACTCTTATGGTTATGGAAAAAACGAATTCAAAATTAGTAAGGGTTTGTAAGGTAAATGAGCTTCCTACAGGCCAAGCTAAGGCGATTCAGGTTGATGGAAAAGAAATAGGTATTTTTAATACAAACAATAAATTATATGCCATAAATAATATCTGTATACATGCTGGTGGACCTCTACATGAAGGACCAGTAGACTGTGAGAAAGCACAGGTTACTTGTTGTTGGCATTCCTGGACCTTTGATTTAGCCACAGGGAAATGTATCAGCCATCCCAGACAAGATGTATTTGCTGAAACTTATCCGGTTAAAATAGAAAATGATGAAATTTTTGTAACGATAAAAGGGAGTTAAAATGACACTTGAAAATTTAAAATTAGTTGATCCTGAAATTTACGAGTCAGTAAATAGAGAATTTCACAGACAACAATCTGGGCTTGAACTTATAGCCAGTGAAAATTTTACTAGCCTTGCTGTAATGGAAGCACAGGGTACTGTTCTTACAAATAAATACGCTGAAGGATTGCCAGGAAAAAGATATTATGGCGGATGCGAAAATGTAGATGAAGTTGAAAAGATTGCCATTGAAAGAGCAAAGAAACTTTTTAGTGCAGAACATGTAAACGTTCAGCCACACAGCGGTGCACAGGCGAACTTTACTGTTTTTTTAGCGATGTTAAGACCAGGAGATACTATACTTGGAATGTCTCTGGATCAGGGTGGACACCTTACTCATGGATCTCCAGCCAATGTTTCTGGCAAATGGTTTAAAGTGGCTTCATACGGTGTAGATGAAAATGGTTTTATTGACTATGATGAGTTAGAAAAAATTGCAAAAGCAGAGAACCCAAAACTAATCATTGCTGGAGCTAGTGCATATTCCAGAACTATAGATTTTGCAAGATTTAGAGCGATTGCAGATTCTATTGGTGCTTATTTAATGGTAGATATGGCACATATCGCTGGACTCATAGCTGTTGGACTACATCCTAGCCCATTTCCACATGCACACTTTATTACTACCACTACACATAAAACTCTTCGGGGTCCTAGAGGCGGAATGGTTTTCTGTAAAGAAGAATTTGCAAAGAAAATAGACTCTGCAGTATTTCCTGGTAGTCAAGGTGGACCATTGATGCATGTTATTGCAGCCAAAGCAGTAGCACTTAAAGAAGCGCTTTCTCCAGAATTTAAGAACTACCAAAAATCAGTACTTGAAAATGCTCAAGAATTAGCAAAGTCCTTAATTAAATCTGGGGTAGATGTAGTAAGTGGTGGAACAGATAATCATCTTTTACTTGTTGACCTTAGAAAAGTTAGCCTTACTGGTAAAGAAGCAGAGATTTTATTAGATAGCGTAGGAATTACCTGTAATAAAAATACTATTCCAAAAGACCCACAGTCACCATTTGTAACCAGTGGGATCAGACTAGGAACACCTGCAGTAACTACAAGAGGTCTAAGAATTAAGGAAATGCAACTTTTAGGTAAAACGATTTCAGATGTATTGAAAAACCCATCTGATAACAAAACAAAAGAAAATGCTAAAAAAACGGTAGAATCATTATGTAATGAATTTCCCCTTTACCTACAATATGCGCTTAAGTAATTTTATTGCTTTTTTCTTTGCTTTAGCAATTACTTATATTCTTACTCCTGCCATACAAACAAGAGCACTTAAATTAGGATTTTTAGACAAACCAGATCAAAGGAAATTACATACTACTCCTATACCTAGATTAGGCGGAGTAGGAATTTATGTAAGCTTATTTTTAACTTCACTTTTATTTTTACCAACATATTGGAGTTATAGTTTAACGTCTCATAGTTCTTTTACTCTTCTTGGGATTTTTGCAGGTGGTACGATAATTTTTTTCATTGGTCTTTTAGATGATATAGAACCGCTTTCTCCGAAGGTAAAATTAATGATTCAATTTTTAGCTGCAACCATTGCATGGTATTTAGGTGTAAAGATTATGTCCATTTCAAACCCTTTATATCATGCTGATTTTGGATTATTCAAACTTTCTGTTGGAGGTAGTGCTATTCAGTTTGATCCTGTAACAAGTTACTTTATAACTATATTTTGGATAGCTGGAATTACAAATGCCATAAATTTAATCGATGGGATGGATGGGCTTGCAACAGGAGTATGTATAGTAGGTGCTCTTGCTATTTGGGCTGTTTCTCTTGACTATAGAATAGCTCAACCAGCAGGAGCATTACTTGCAGCGACTATAGCAGGTGCTATGCTTGGGTTTTTAAGATGGAATTTTAATCCCGCTCGTATTTTCTTAGGCGATTCAGGAGCTTATTTAATTGGATTTATACTTGCCTGTTTAACCATAGGCTGCGCTACAAAAAAAGTAGCTTTTGCAGTTATTACACCTCTGATAGTTTTAGTTTTTGCATTGCCTATAGTAGACACTTTTCTTGCCATTATCAGAAGGCTTATGAGTGGAAGACCTATAATGCAGCCGGATAAAGAACATCTTCATCATAAGCTTTTGCAGCTTGGATTTTCTCAAAAAATCACTTCATATGTTTTATATTCAGTTTCATTTATATTTGGAATCGTGGCTACACTTCTAATTAGCAAAGGCTCATTTATTAGGTTTACTTTACTTTCAGCATTTATAATAGCCTTAGCTCTTTTTTATGCACTTGTAATTAACTGGAAAAGACAGAAAATCTTCAGAGGGATTTCAGGTAAACAACCCTAGTAATTAGGATCTTCACCAGTATCTAAATTGTTTTGATTATAGAGTAAATCTAACGGACTTTGCCCAGCACCACCTAAGCCATAAGAATTATTATTTTGAAGTTGATTAGGAAATGCATTTTGGTTTCGATTTTGTTGCTGCTGTAAAAAAGGATAATTATCATTTTGAAATGGTAATAAATTAGATGGAAGCTGAGTAGGAATTTTCACCTGTATTGGATTTCCTGATATGTCCTTTACGACTTCTCCACTCAGTTCATTAATTATTTGTCCTGTATTTGGATCTATCCTATAACTTTGAGTTGCCATGTTAGAAGGTCTTGAATTTGAATTTATATTTGGTCTAATAGTTTTATAGTCTTCAATGGGTTGATTATTTACTCCTGCTCTTTTAACTAAAACAGTAACTCTTTCCAAAAGAGGTTTATTTATAGCATTAGCAGACTCATCTCCACTCAACATTTTTTCTTCCAATTGTTCAACACGAGATTGAAATGAAAGATCATTATATGTTTTGCCTAAAACTTTTTTCTCAATATCTGAAATGGTACCTAGAACACCAGCAGAAGACTTAGCTGGAACAACAGGTTGCCCTTGGCGAACCTCGGGTCGAGTTGGTGGAGAAAGAAGGTGCCGCTCACTCTGTGAGCGAGCCTCGCCAAAGGCGGGCGAATCATCTGGTCTGGGAATTTCATTAACTTTCAAAGATTTAACTATTTTATTTAATCTCTCATCATATGGTTTATTTGATTTAACGCCAAATAAAAACTCTTCTATTCTTGATACTCTATCTTCCTTTTTTTCATTTGCATACTGTTGATGAAATATTTTATCCTCTATAGAAGACAAATCACCCTCTCCGTTTGGTGAGGGTGACTGTGCTAATGCATTTGAAATTGATAGAGCTAATAAAAAAACTAAGAAGTATTTATCTTTTCTTCTTTTTGGCTTGTGCACTTTTTCTTTTTTTCTTAACACTTGGTTTTTCGTAATGTTCTCTGCGGCGAACCTCTGTTAAGATTCCTGCTTTTTGAACTTTTTTCTTAAATCTTTTAAGAGCGGATTCTAGACTTTCACCGTCTTCTATTTTAACTTCTGACAACTTAGACCTCCTATATAAAATTTACCCTCTAGGGCTTTAGATTAACATTGAAAATATTATCATGTTTTATGGGGCTTCTTAATGTCCCATAAAAAGGATACCTGTCTTACTTAAGATAATTCTTTAGACTTCTTTTATATTTACACTGGTTTTTATTAGCCAAAATTAAAAATATTTAATGCAAAAAACTACTACTATGCCTATAATAGCCATACTTAATAAAAGTATGATTTTAATAGCATTAACAGAAGTTTCACCAAGAACTGCAACTCAACCAAAAGTTGCTTTACCCAAACCCATTGCTAAAAGAATTAGCCCAGCATCCACGGCTACAAAACCTCCTGGATCAGAAGTTACACTAGCAGCTAAAGCAAGATTAGATTTAAGTAGTTTAGAAAACTATACAAGAAATAGAAAAATATTAATAGTAGATGACATGAGCTATACAGCTGACTTTGTTAAAGAACGATTAGAGAAAGTCTTTACTGTAGAAAATGGCTGCACTGTAGAAGTAGAAACTAATCCACAAATAGCATTTGAAAAAATTCAAAGATCAAAATTAAGTGATCAACCATATGATGCATTAATAACCGATTTATCCATGGTTCAGTTCGATGCAAGCGGAGTAAAAAGTGGATTTAATGGAGATGAATTACTAAGAAGATTAGCAGAAGCAGATTCTTTTTTACCTACAGTTATTTACTCAGGAAGCTGGGGAGATGATATTTTCGGTTCTTTTAATGAACAATTACATACTGCAATAGCAATGCAAGAAATTGTAACAGGGTTAGAAACTAACTCTAACGGAATCCCCATATTGAAAATGAAAAAGTTTGGAAGATTTGATACTGATGAGATTTTAACAGCTAAATTAATAGCTACAATGAAAATTGGAGAACATACTGATCTAGAAAGACTAGAAACATACATAAGAAATTTTAAACCCTCTCTAGTCGAAATAGATATAAACTCTAAACATTTAAGCAAGCTTGTAGAAATTACTAAACAAATAAATCTTGAGTTACGAAAAGTGTTAGTTGAAATTGGACAAAAAGACTTTGAAAGAAAAGATGTTCTAGAAGAGAGAGTCTTTGAAGCTATAGTTAAAACTACAGGAATTTCTTATAGTGATTTATCTAAAAAAGAAAGTGATAAAACCAGATTTACATTACATGCAATCGGGAATTGTTTTAATTTCATTAACATAAGATTGTATAACTTAGCACAAGAAAATGAAGATTTTACAGTAATGCATAAAAAGCTAGAGGATTTATTTGAACTATATAATGGCTATCAAATCAGCTCAAAAGATATTAATTCTGGATCATTTAAAATTAATAATTGCTTCCATGAGAGTGATCTAGAAATAAAAGATGATTCATTAATTATTTCTGGAAATTTTGATATTTTAAGACATATAACCGATGAGCTAATTACTAATTCTCGAAAAGCCATAGGAGAAAACCCTGACGGTAAAGTATCTGTTTCCACTAAAAGAATAAAGGTTTCAGATACACATCTAGATGTTCAAACAGATTTAGCTAAATATGGATTAAGTACTAATGATGAAGTAGCTGAAGTAATAGTAAAGGACAATGGCTGTGGAATAGAACCAGAAAGACTTGAAAAAATGAACAGGAAAGAGTGCAGAGAAGGTGAAAGTACATTTGGAACTTTAGGATGGGGAATGCCTTATTTACAGGAGAACATTTCCAGATTCAGTGGTTCTTATAGAGTTGAAAGTGAAGTTGGAAAAGGTACTGAATTTAAACTTTATTTCAAATTGACTGACTCTTAACAATATAGGAATCAAGTAATCTCTGTTAACCACTAACTATATGTGAGATTGCCACGTCGCTCTTTCAGAGCTCCTCGCAATGACAGGGTCACCTCAAAGACTTGATCAAATTAGAAATAATACTTAAATAAATTGCAAAAGTAGTCATATCAAGCATTGTAGTAATAAGTGGCGAGCTGGCTGTAGCTGGGTCTTTTTTAAAGTATTGAAGAAGAATAGGGAAAACAGTACCTAAGAGTACGCCAAGAGTCATAGAACATGTAAGTGCAAAAGCTACTACTAAACCTAATAATTGATTTCCATGTTGAAACCATGCAACAAATCCTGTAATAATTGAACACACTATTCCTAATAAAAATCCAATTCTTACTTCATGAAAAAGATGTTTAGAAGCATCTTTCAATTCTATGTCACCAGTAACAAGACCTCTAACTATAATCGTAGCTGTTTGTCCACCTACATTTCCAGATAGTCCAGATAAAAGAGGCATAAATGAAACTGCAATAGGAATACTAGCAATTGTTTTATCATATGATGCAATTATACAAGCTGCAATTGTTTGACCACAAAGAGTTAGTAAAAGCCAAGGTAAGCGAGCACGAACAGCAAATCCAACTTTTCCATTGATCAATTCATCAGAAGGAACAGCATCACTAATACCAGATCCTTGATAAATATCTTCTGTAGTTTCAGTTTTTAAAATATCTACAACATCATCGATAGTTACAATCCCTTTCAATGTATTATCATCATCAATAATAGGAAGAGCAATAAGATCATATTTAGAAATAGTTTTTGCTACATTTTCCTGATCGTCATTTACATTACAAGAGATAACTTCATCACTCATGTGATTTTCAACAACATCATTAGATGGGGCACAAATTAGATTTCTCAGAGTAATAACTCCTACCAATTTATTTGTGTTATCAACTACATATAGGTAATAGACCTGTCCTTTATACTCAGGAGCCTGTCTTCTTACATGATTAAAAGCAATATTTATAGTCATGTCTGACCTTAAGTGAAGAAAGTCAGTAGACATAATTCCACCAGCAGACTCAGATGGATAATGAATAAGTTCTTTAACTTGGGCTTGTTGAATAGGATCAGGAAGAACTCTCAAAAAGGACATTTTTTCATTTTCAGGTAATTTAAGTATCAAGTCAGTAGCATCATCATCACCCATTAAAGATATGATGGGTGCCACATAATCAGGACCAAGAGATTTTAAAAGATCCATCTGAGTATCAGAATTGAGTTCTGATAAAACTTTTGAAGCCTGGTCCAATTCAAGCAATTTAAAACAAGTTATTCTATCTTCTTCTTTAAGATTTTCTATAGCTTCTGAAATGTCTTGTGGATATTCATCATTTAAAAAAAGTTTTATTTCATTAGCATCTTTATTTTCAAGAAGCTGAGAAAGTTTTTCGCTTACAGTAGTTTTTTGTTCTATAGCCATGGCTTAGTTTAAAGAGACGTTCAAAAGTACTCATACGATTCATCTATTGTTATTTTACCTGGTTTACGGTCTGGGTACTTTTACTTCTGTAATGACTTTCTCATGTGCTTTTTTGTTTAAGAATGGTGATGTTCTTTCTCTTGAAGCAAGCATTAAATCATCTTCCAATAACAATAGTCCACTTGCTTTGGCAGCATCAATAGCTGCTTTTTGTTCTTCACTATCTGGCTCTTTAATAATAAATGGTATTAAGCTATCTAAATCAATAAACCTATCACAAACATCTATAAGTTTTGGAGAAGTATTATTTCTAAAACCTGCTACTTCTATTCTCACACCTTTATAAGCAACAGCATTTACAGCATATGCAAAGTCTTCATCTCCACTAACTAAAATAGCTGTTTCATATTTTGCAGATAAACTCAACATATCTACTGCAATTTCTACATCTAGATTTGCTTTTTTAGTCCCATCTGGAAAAACTTTTAATTCTTTTTGAACTACTCTATAACCATTTCTTCTCATCCATAGAAGAAATCCTTGTTGCTTAGATGCATTCTCATCTACACCTGTGTAGAAAAAAGCTCTAAGCAAAGAACCCTTATTACAAAGAAGTTTTAATAACTTTGCATAGTCAATTTCAATACCAATAGTTCTTGCGGCATGGAAAAGATTATTTCCATCAATGAAAATTGCAACTCTGCCTCTAGTAGCATCACCAACTGTATTTAGTATATTATCCATTTATTTTTATTCCTGAAATATAAGGCTCAGTTAATAGAATATTTTATTTATATGATTTTGTTATTACTTTGTTATGAAATATATTCCAGATAATTATACAGCCTTCTGCATCTTATCTTCAACCCTAGGAAAGATAGGTTTTCCCTCTAGAACCTTAAAAAATTGTGATTTTTTACCAATGCCAAGACAGTCCCACTCAGAAGTTAAAGAAAATGAGTCAAAACCAAGTTGTTCATACATTTTAACACTTGTGCTAGGAATAAAGGGATTAACTAAAATACTGATGTTTCTAAGTATTTCAAGCGTTTCGTAAAGACATGCTTTTGCTTCATTAACCTTGCCTTCTTTAATCATTTTCCAAGGGGCATTGTCATTAAAAGCTTTATTCGTAGCATCTACAAGCTGCCAAACAACATCTAAAGCATCTTTTAAGTCAAGATTTTCAATATGCTTTTCATAAGATTTAATGGTTTCTTCTACTTTAATTTTTAAAGAAAGTAAATCTGAGTTTGTATTTTCAATCTCTCCATTAAAGTTTTTATTCACCAAGTTTAAAGACCTATTTAAAAGATTCCCAAGATTATTAGCTAAATCAGAATTAATTCTATTTATAAAAGTTTCTCTGGAGAAATCGCCATCTTTCCCAAATGCAACTTCTTTTAAAAAATAAAATCTAACTGCATCAGTACCAAACTCATTTATTAGCTCATATGGATCAATTATATTTCCTGTGGATTTCCCCATCTTCTCACCATCTTTAGTCAAGAAACCATGTCCAAAAACTTTTTCAGGTAGAGGGTAACCAGCTGACATAAGCATACAAGGCCAATAAACAGCATGAAATCTTAAAATATCTTTCCCTATTACATGCACTGATGAAGGCCAATATTTTTTCATAGCATTTTCAAGATTCACTAAATCTCCATCATTTAAAAGAGGAGATAAATATCCAATCAATGCATCAAACCAAACATAAATAGTCTGAGAAGTATCTACTGGAAGAGGAATTCCCCATTTAACAGACTGTCTAGAAATAGGAAAATCTTTAAGTCCTTCTTTGACCCAGCCTAAAACTTCATTTTTTCTATAGCTTGGTTGAATAAAATCTGGGTTTTTATCAAAATAGTCAGAAAGCCTATCCTGAAATTTTGAAAGAGCAAAAAAATAATTTTTTTCTTTGTATTCCTGAACTTTTGTTTTATGTACAGGGCAGATATTCCCTTCTAATAAGTCTTTTGCTGCTTTAAAGTCTTCACATGGTTCACAGTACAAGCCTTCATAATTAGCCTCATAAATATCTCCATTTTTATATACACGGTTAAAAAATTCCTGAACAATTACTTCATGATTTTTAGATGTAGTTCTTGAAAATTTATCATACTTTATATCTAGCAACTTCCAGAGTTCTTGAAATTTAGATGCTATAAAATCACAGTGAGCCTGAGGTGTCATCCCTTTATCATTTGCTGCTTTAAAGATTTTTTGACCATGTTCATCTGTACCAGTAAGAAAGCAAACATCAAAACCTCTTAACCTTTTATACCTTGCTACGGCATCACAAGCAATCGTAGTATAAGCACTTCCAATATGCGGCACATCATTTACATAATAAAGTGGAGAGGTAATATAAAACGTTTCTTTCGACATATTTTTATTTTAGCAATAAAAAACGTTTCACGTCATTGCGAGCTGAACGAAAGTAGCTGCTTGCCATGGCAAGCAGTATGCGTGGCAATCTATTAATGCATTACTATGGTGAGATTGCTTCGTCGGATAGAATCCTCCTAGCAATGACGTCTAAAAAAAATGCAGAGCTTTTACACCCTGCATTCTAAGATTGGCATTCCACATTATTTAGAATATTGAGCTTTTCTTTATAGGCTCACTATACTGATACTGGTTTTGAACTTCTCGATTTTGACTTTGTTCTCTTTCACGACTACGTCCCCAGAAAGCATCTTTTAGTGCTCTGGCTTCATTTGATTCTGAATTAAGAGTGAAATTACTTGGTGCAAAGATAAATACGCCTTGTCCTACTCTTTGTTGATGTCCATCAAGAGCATGTGTAGCTCCAGACAAGAAGTCAACAACTCTTTGTGACTGCTCAGCATCAAGATACTGTAAGTTAAGTACAATTGATTTTCTGCAACGAAGTTCTTCAACAATGTCAAGAGCCTCATCAAATGATCTTGGCTCAATAACGACGACTTCACTTTGAGATGTTATTGTTGGGTGTTCTATCACGTTTATATTCTCCTCTGTTGTATTTAATTCACAATAATTTTTATCTAAAGCTTCCTTTTTAAACGTTCTACTTAAGAGACGACTCATAGGAGTTCCATCTTGTTCCTCAGTTTTCCACAATTCATCAAAATCGTGAGAGTCATATACATCAGCATGTTTTTCTTGATACCAAAAACCTTTAATCCATTCTAATGTGCTCATTTGACCTCCAGGTTAGTTCTTAATAAAAAATCCTTAAATATAGCTCTTCCTAGTCTTACCATTGTTGCTCCACACTTAACTGCTATTTTATAATCGTTGCTCATACCCATTGATAGCTCACTTAGCGAAATAGAATACTTTTCATTGAGAGAATCTCTAAGAACCTTAAGCTTTTTAAAGCTATTTTCAATTAGCTTTTCGTCTTCAGTATTAGGAGCCATTGTCATCAGTCCTAATATTTTTATATTTGTCAGATCTTTAAACTGATCAAATACTTGATTTAAATCGTCTTCTTTGAAACCTGCTTTTGATATTTCCCCTGATATATTCACTTGAAGAAGTATGTCTTGGACTATATTTTTTTCAAAAGCCAGCCTATTTATCAGATTTGCAAGTTCAAAAGAATCTACTGAATGAATTAAGCTAAAACTACCAACTACATACTTAGCTTTATTTTTCTGAAGCCTTCCAATAAAATGCCAATTTGCTTTTTTCTGAAAATTCTCATCGGCTATTTTTCTGGATATTCTTTCTAGTGCATCTTGAGCGTAACTTTCACCAAAGTCCCGGATGCCTAATTTATATGCTTCGTAGGTTTCCTCATCACTTGCGTATTTTGTAACAGCAATAATTTTGACCTTATCATCTGCTATTTGTTCCTTAATTTTTGAGAGATTTTCTTTGATGCTCACATCATTAAGTCGTTTTCTAACAGGCTTGTAGACTATGTTTTAAGAACTTTTGAAATTTCACTTCAGATAATCCGATTTAAAATTTCAATTTAAAAACCTTAATCTACCTTTTTCAATTTACTTTTTTGAGAAGTAAATAAAACAAAACAACCCTGCTATATATTAGAATCTCCGACTTTAGATAACTTGTCAAGAAGAATAAAACTATCCTTTACATTTCATGGCCGAAAAATAGGCCGACCCACTAAAGATAACGTGCAGATCGGCCGAACAATTGTTTATATAGATTTGGTTACTTTCTATTGATTTTTTTGAAGGATCTTTGGTAAAGTGCCTTTTGAAAAAACATTTCTCATAATTACTTCTGGGGAAACTTGTTTTCTTGTCATATTTGCTTCTCTAGCTAAAGAATTATTATTGTCTTCTAAAAGATCTATAGCTTTTTCTTGTATGTTCAATACGCTGTCTAGTTCATTCAAGCGCTTTTTCATTTGTTCAAGCTGAGATTTAATTCTTTCTAAACCGTTGCCAGAAGTCTCATCAATTTCAATTTCATTATTCATGGTTATAAAGCCTCTCTTCTTCTACTCTTATAAACTCAAGTTTTTTGCAAATATCTGTCAAAACGTCAGCCTTGATATTTACAGTTTCATAATCAGTTTTTAACTGGGCAGCCCTCATCTGATAGATAAGTAACTCAGCTTCTGATATCAAGTCTTCTTTAATTTCTCTCAAGCTCATAAGTATTCCCTTAGTAAAGAATCTTCCCTGTATGAAAGCCTTGACAAACTCGGTTAAGAGTAGGGGGATATTTGGGGGATGCCCCTGATTAGGGACAATGGGATGAATGGTGAGTATAGAAAAATGGAAAGGCAATTAGAATTGCCAGCAAATTTGTATTACTCTCGACTTTTGCTATTATTATTTACTCAAATAAAATTTAGGAGTTCAAAAATGGCAAAAGTATACTACGAAAATGATGCGGACTTTAATTTAATCAAGAACAAAACAATTGCAGTTATAGGCTATGGTAGCCAAGGACATGCACATGCATTAAACCTTAGAGATTCAGGAGTGAAAAGAGTAATCATTGGTTCTTACACAGGCTCAAAGAGTGCAGAAAAAGCAAAAGCTGATGGATTAGAAGTTCTTCCAGTAAGCGAAGCTTCTAAAGAAGCAGATATGATTATGATTCTTCTTCCTGATGAAAAACATAAGTCAGTCTATGAATCAGAAATTAAACCATATTTAACTAAAGACAAAGCTCTACTAGTGGCTCATGGTTTTAGCCTTCATTTTGGTTTTATTGTCCCGCCTAAAGATGTAGATGTTTTTATGGTAGCTCCAAAAGGACCAGGACACAGAGTAAGAGCAGTATATGAAATGGGACATGGTGTTCCATGCTTAATTGCTGTTTATCAAAATGCTACTGGAAAAGCTAGAGATTTAGCTATGGCTTATGCTAAAGGCATTGGTGGAACTAGAGCTGGAGTATTTGAAACTAACTTTAAAGAAGAAACTGAAACCGATTTATTTGGTGAACAGGCTGTTCTTTGTGGTGGGCTTTCAGCACTTATTAAAGCTGGTTATGAAACCCTTGTAGAAGCAGGCTATCAACCAGAAATGGCATATTTCGAATGCTTACATGAAGTTAAACTCATTGTAGATCTTATATATGAAGGTGGATTAGCAAAAATGAGAGACTCCATCTCAAATACTGCTGAGTATGGAGATTATACTAGAGGTCCTAGAATAATCACTTCAGAAACAAAGAAAGAAATGAAGAAGATTCTTCAAGAAATTCAAGAAGGAACATTTGCTAAACAATGGATGGCAGAAAACGAAGAAGCAAACCAAGCAAACTTCAAAGCCACCAGAGAAAGTGAAGCAGTACATTCTATTGAAACAGTAGGAAAAGAACTTAGAAGTAAAATGAGCTTTTTAACTCCTGCTAGTAAATCCCCCATCAAAGAAACCATAAAGGCATAAACTTTGCGGGATAAAATCGGTAAGCAAATAGACTCTCTTCTGAGTAATTCAACTAGTAGTAATTATTCAGAATCAGGGTCTGATGCTGGTATAAAAAGAATAATCTTATGTAGGTTGGGTGGCATAGGCGATGTAATTCATACATTACCCTTAGCTAAACACTTAAAGAAGAAATACAAAAATGCAAGCATTGAATATATCACCTCAGCTAATGTTTCTTATCTATTAAACAACTCTTGTAGTTTTATAGATAAGACCTGGGCATTCAATAAAAAAAACTCATCTAAAGCTGCTTCTGATATTTTAAGTGATAAAACTCCCATAGATTACTTTTTCAATTTACATGGAAGCCTTAGATTTTTTCTATTTAATCTTTTCAATGTTAAAGCAAAAAAATATTTCCACTATAAAAAAGAGAAAGATTTACATTCAGTAGTAAACTTTGCAAAGACTTTTGATTCAGATATCTCAGCGCATAACTTAGAATCAAAGACTTTAACTGTAGATGAAAATAAATCAATATTAAATGACTATGGCTTAAAAGAAAATAAATATATCTGTTTTGTAGTGGGGGTAGGAAAAGTCAGACCACATAGAGCATGGGCAATAGAAAACTGGGTGATGTTAGCTAAAAAAATCCTATCAATTTGTGATCCTGATCTTAAAATAGTTTTTTTAGGTGGGGAAGATGAAGAAAAGCTTTCAGGATATTTTTCAAGTTTTGGAGAAAGGACTATTGATCTCATAGGAAAACTAGACCTCATAGAAGTAAGTAAAATAATAAATAGTTCAACTACCATAATTTCAGGTGATACTGGACTAATTCACATAGCTAGTGCTTTATCTAAAAAAGTAGTAGGGATTTTCGGACCGACCATTCCAGAAAGATCGGGTCCATTTACTGGTGATTTTGATATTTTAAAAGCTAAGAATTGTATTTGTATAGGTGACTTAAAAAGCTGTAAGAAAAAAACAAACTCAGGTTTATGCATGGAAAGTATCTCCGTGGATGATGTCATAAGTAAATTGCAAATAGGCAGTCTTTCATATCAATAATTTTTTCAAATAGCAATGCCCCTAGCACTTATCCCGCTTAAAATTAAATTAATCATTTTTTTAACCTGGCTTTAACCAAGAAACTTTTTAATACTTTTTATTAACAGGAGTATTCATGAAAAGATTTTTAAGTATTTTTTTAGCTGTGAGTTTGTTTTTTAATAGTGGTTTTATTTTTAGTGGAGCGGAGGCGAGTGCAGTACCGGTGCCACTTACTATTTATGGGAATGGAAATATATTTACGGATGATCAATTAATATTTGAACATGATACTTTTAGATTCTATGATCCCACAGCAAGATTAGAAAGATTAACTGCTCTAGAAGCTTTAATAGGCTCATTTATTTTACAGGCATCTCTTCCTGTAGACGTAAAAGGACTTGATAACAGTCTACAAACTGGATATACAGACTTAGTTCGCCAGGAAATAAATAAAATTAATGAACCCATAGAAAGAGGTCCATATATTAAAGTTTATATATATGGAGATGAAGACAAAGAACTTATTCAAGAACATTTAAAAGATATAAACTTAAATTTAGATAGAACAAAAGAAAGAATTAAAGATTTAAAAGCTCTTCTTGGAGCTTTTTTAACTCAAGTACCCTTAGACTATCCAGTTAGTGGTGTTGCTAATGATATAAACAGTGGTGATGCAAATGAAGTTAGGCAAGAATTATGGAGAGCTCGTGCTTATAAAAAAGAACTTGTAGTAATTAAAAATTACTGGGAAGATCTTAGTGAGAATGTTAAAGATGTTCCAACTATTTCTAATCTTTCTACTACTAGAGGAAAATCAGGAGATATTATTACGGTTAATGGTAGTAATCTTGGTGCATTAAAAGCTGTAATCTTTTCTGGAACAGTGTATAACGGCGGAAGCCCTTCAATTAAAGGCACCTTCGCTTTAATAAATGATAAGGAAGTTAAAATTACTATACCTGAAATTCCAGATTTATCAAATATTTCAAAAGGTGTGATTTACTTTATTGGTATAGAAGGCGTCAATTATATATCTGACTTCACCTATTCACAAAACAATTGCCCTATTCCTCCTATATGTTTACCAGCTTCAGGCTGCACATACAGTAACCCACCTAAAGATGCTAATGGCTGTGTAACAGGCTGTGGCACTCTTTCATGTTCAGAGAATTCCTGCATATGCCCACCGGGTAAGGTCTTTTTTAGAGATAAATGTTATTTATTTAATGTAAGCAGAGTAAAGTGTGCTCCTATATCTGCACCCGTTTGTGGTTGTGATGGCGTAACTTATACCAATAAGTGTGAAGCACAAAAAATTGGACTTAAGAACTTCACTAGTGGAGCATGTCACTAGAAAGATCAGCTAATCAGCCCCCTGAGCAGTCAGTTTAGAACTGTTCTGCTGAACGCTGACAAGCTGAGCGCTAATAACTAATTTATTATCTTAACCCTCATCAAGCTTTACACATTAATTTAAAAGTAGCTGATTACTTATAGTCAAATCTTGGTAGAATTCATTTGGAGAACAAATTATGAAACTATCAGTTAAAAACGGTTTATTTTGGGGTTTGCTTTTAGGTATTATTGCTGCACTTTTATATGCACCAAAATCAGGAAAAGAACTTAGGGCTGATTTGAAAGAAAAAATAGATTCAGTTCCAAAAAACATTTCTAGTCTTTTTGAAAGCATTGTTGATTTAATTGTTTCAGTTATTGACTTTGCATTAGATGCTTGTGAAGAACAAGGATCTAAGATTTCTCAAGCTGTTTCTACAGGAGTAAGCGCTGCAAAAGATAAAGCAAGTGAATTAAAAAAACTAGCTACAACAAACTCAAACAGTAAATAAATATGATATTGGATATAAATCAATTGGTTATTTATTCATTGATATTACTTTCAATAATATCTTTATGTACTTTTGCTGTGATACTCCCTATAGCAATGCAGACTTCAAGAACGCTTAGCTCAGCACAAAATTTGCTAGACACAATTAACAATGACCTTGAACCCACTGTTAAAGAAATTAAAAATAGTGTACATAGTGTAAAAAGTGCATTTAATCAGACTAATGTAGCTATAACTTCCTCAACTTATGGTGTTCTGATTGGGGTTAAGGATTATTTAGCTAGTTGCAGAAAAGAAAAAAACGGATAGAATTATATACAAACACAAAGGTATAGGTGATAAAAATGTCTAAAGAAGAAGGAAATATTTTAAAGTTTGGTTTAGGTTTACTTTCAGGAGTTATTTCTGGAGTAGTACTTGGTTTGCTTTTTGCGCCAAAACCAGGTAAAGAAGTTAGAGATGATTTAGCAATTAAATCAGAAGAATTAAAAAGTCTATCAAAAGAAAAGCTTTCTGAAATACAGGGTTACAGTAAAACCCAAGCTGACAAAGTATCATCAATTGTCAAAGAAAAAGCAAGTAAAATCAGCTCTAGAATTGATGAATTTTCAAAACGTGGCAGTGATGTTTTACTCCAAGATGAACTCTCATAAAATGATTAAAGTTATTTGTTGTTTATTTTTAATTTTAATCAATGGGTTATCTTCCATGGTATACGGTTTAGATTTAAAAGCTCCTATTGAAAATCAGACAGAAGGTAGTAATAATCCTTCAAATATAGAATTAAAAAAAATCCCTAATTTCCCAAATGTAATAAAAAAAAGCTCTGCACATAAGGTTTCTGCAAATGCCACATCTATACCACTTGATACGAGATTAAGACTAGGTGTTGATAGTCCACTAGATGCAAAGCTTTCTAAATTAGGTGATTATTTTAAAGCTCATATCATTGAAGATTTTTACATCCCTAGCACTCCGCCACAGCTTGTTGTACCTAGAGGATCCTGGGTAAGAGGTCACATAAGTTTTCTTAAAAAACCAAGTGTTTTTAGCATGGCAGGGAAAATAGGCTTACATTTAGACCAGCTTGTAACTCCTGTGGGTGAAGTCATTCCACTTGATGCTGAACTTGATATTCAACAAGGGATTGTAAATGCTAGTGGGATTTTAGATCCAATGACTGGCTTTGGTACAAAAGCTATGGAACCTACACAAAATCTTTTAGATAGCACGACAGGAAGAGTTATATCAGTAGCTACTCTTGGAACACCAGTTGTTGGTGCTCTAGTTGGAGGCTCACTCATAGCACTTTTCTCTTATGGCGATAATATAACCCTATCCAGGGGACAAGAGTTGCAGATTGTTTTAAAGAAAGATATTCAATTAACAATAAATTAGCTTCCCCACAACATTCCCTACAACGTTTTTAATTTCTCCAAGATACATATCTTTTAGATTTGATTTTAAAATAGCTTTTTCTTTTATCAAGCCAAGTTTTACAAGCATCTTTAAAAAAATAAATGCCCTGATTTTAGGACTGCCATCAGCAATTTTTACAACAAGTGCATTCCCATCATGTGCAGCTATAATTATGCCATCTGCACCAACTTTAGCAATTAATTTTCCCTCTGAAAGATTCATCAACTCAGAATCTATCTGACCTTTACCACCAACCAAATAAGGAAATGAAGTCATAGCCTCAATTATTTTTGTATAGGCGCCCCGGTGGGGCGACTCTTTAGTAAAGTTTGAAAATAGTTTTGCAATGTTAGTTATGGGGAGAGAGAAGACTGGCAATCCACATCCATCTACGGCAATTTGAATATTTTTATACTCAGAAAGCTCTTGAATACTTTTTAATATTTGCATTTGCAATGGATGTTTTAAGCTCAAATAGTTATCAAAATTATATTTATTTTTTTTACATACACAAAGCATTCCCAAGTGTTTTCCAGAGCAGTTATTATGCAAAACATTAGGTTTTAAATTTTTCCTAATTAGTTTAATTTTCTCTTCTTCATCAAATGGCATATGAATACCACATTTAAGAAGCTCTACTCTTAAGTTATTTTTTTTATTATTTCTTTTAAGACGGCTTGATGATATTTACTTCCTGTGTGAGATCCACAAATAATAGCTAGTTCTTTTTGTGTAAGTTTAATATCTGATTCAATTACGGGAATAGCCTGAACTGGTTTTGCACATGACCTTAAAAATGCACTATCATTTACATTGCCTTTTCTATATACAACTTTCTTATCTTTGTTAACCACACAAATCCAACCTGAATACAAGTTCTCAATAATAGTTCCTCTTTTTGAAACAGCTAAAAGCTCTGGTTTTAAGTTATTTTTTTCTTTCATATTATGAATACGTCAATTCTTCTCTTGATATTGTAAGATATTCATGTGGGAATTACTTATATGAATAAACTTAATCTTTTATTAGTTGCTTGTACTTTAATATTACTTACGACTTCACCTTCTTACAGCTTTGATTTACAAAGTGCTGCATTTTCTCTCAATACAGATTCTAAAGATATAAGTACATCGGTTGAATATAAAAAAATAAGTGAGTTATTAGATAATGTAGAGAATTCTTGGAATAACCACGACATCAATAAACTTAATAATTATTACTCTGACGATTTTATTAATGGTGATGGACTTGATTTTGAGTCAATAACAGATTTAACAAAAGATTTATGGGGAGCTTATCCAGACATAATGAGCAAGTCTCAGGATAGAGTAATTAGAATATTTGGTGAATATGCCACTATAGAAAGTACAGATTTATACGAAGGGATATCTTCCAAAGTAAGAGAGGAAGTCGGCACAAAAGGATCATTAAAAGCTGTTTCAATGGGTCAGTTATTTCTTAAGAAATTTGGACCAAAATGGAAAATTACCAGCGATAAAACTTTATTTGAAAAGGTCTCCATAGGCTATGGGGAAGGAATAGGACTAATCGATCAAGATAAAATTAGGTTAAATGCTCCTGAGCAAGTACCCGGTGGAAAACAATATACAACAAGACTTGATTTTGATTTGCCTAAAGATATAAAACCTGTAGCAGCAATAAGTAAAGAAGTTTTAATTTTTCCTCAGGTTACGACAGATGATAAATTTAGACTTACTAATGAGTTGAAACTTGAAAAATGGATTACAGCTAATAACGTAGGAAAAAATGAGCTCATTACAGCCACAGTAGGACTTACTGGTGAAGCTTTAAAACCTCAGCTTATAGGTCTAGTATTTTTAACAAAAAGAGTTAATGTAATACCTGTAAGTGATGAAGATGGTGAACTCAGTATAATTAAAACACCTGCTAAATCAGCACTCAACAAGTCAGTAGAATTATTGGATACTTTTAAAGATGGCAAGTCAAAGAAAAAAGACAAAAAATCTAACGATGATAAAGAAAAAGATCCCAACACTGAGTTCTAAAGTCTTAGATAAAATTAATTTTTTAAAAGGAAGAAAAATTGGCATAGCTATCTCTGGTGGCATAGATTCTATGGTTTTGCTTGATCTCATGAGCAAACTTAGTAAAGATTTAAAAATACATTTGCACGTATTACACTTCAATCATAAGTGGAGAGAAGAATCACACTTAGACTTAAAGCTTGTAGAAAATTTTTGCAAAGTAAAAAATATTGATTTTATACAAGGTGAAAATAAAACCAAGAACATAAATAATGAAGAGGTTGCAAGAGAGCAAAGATATTCTTTCTTTGAGGAAATAGCAAAAAGACATAATCTTGATTTTGTTTGTACTGCACACCATAAAGATGACTTTATAGAAACAATTATTTTCAGGCTGCTTAGGGGCACTGGTCCAAAAGGATTAATGCCAATTAAAGATTTTTTTCAATATTCAAAGGATTTAACTGTATTTAGACCGCTGCTAAATTTAAACAAGAAAGAAATTGTTGATTATGCAAAAGTGAATAAAATCTCTTTTAACGAGGACAAAACAAATAAAGATATAAGTCACAAAAGAAATTTCATCAGAAAAAAGATTCTCCCTCTACTAGAAGAGGTTAACAGTAATTATGATCAAAATCTTTTAAACCTAAGTGATTTGGTTTTTTCTCAGGATAAGACACTAGATCACATTTACAATAATTCAACAGATTTAATTAATTCAATAGGAAAACATCATATTAAAGTCAATAAAAAACAGTTTTCTAAAATGAGTGAGTATGAACAGAAATCATTTATTTATTGGTTAATGTCAAAGATCAAGATCAAAGGAAACATATCTAAGATTCAAGGTGTTTTAGATGATATTAGTACTAGTAAAAAGATTTCTTTATCAAAAGATATTTTTCTTATATCTACAAAAGAACATATATATTTTGGACCAGAAAAAGAAGAAACGACAAAATTAAATAAAAACTCCAAACTTACTTTTAAAGAAATTAAGCTAAGTAAATTTAACGGCAAGTACCCAAAAGACAACTCAATGACAGCTTTTGCTAACCTGTCTTCCTATAAAAGGAAGAGCTTAAAAGTTAGATTTAGAAGTCCTAAAGACATATTTCAACCCCTTGGATTCAAAAAAACCACAAAATTAAAAAACTATCTTTTAAATAAAAAAATATCTAAAGAAGAAAGATATAATTTACCATTACTATGTTTTAGAAATGAGGTTTTATGGATCCCCGGATACTCAATCAGCGAAAAAATTAAAGTCATAAAGTCACCCACGCATTTTTTAAAGTTCTCAACATCGGAGTAATTATGAAAGCAAAAAAAATAAAAGTAGTTTATTCGGAATTAAAAATAAAAAAAGCTGTTAGCTCTTTAGCAAAGAAAATAAATAACGATTATTCAAAGAAAAAAATTACTAAACCTATTGTGGTTATATCAGTTTTAAAGGGTGCTTTTATGTTCACATCAGATTTGATTAAAAGAATTGAACATCCTTTACAAATAGAATTTGTAAGGATATCAAGCTATGGTTCAAAAGAAGTATCAAGCGGAAAGATTGATGCTCCAATGCTTACATTGCCAGACTTATCGGGAAGAGACATTCTCATTATTGAAGACATAATAGATAGTGGTAGAACGATTGGTTTCTTAAAAGAATATATTGTCACTCAATACAAACCAAAAAGCCTAAGAGTTGCTTGCTTGTTAAATAAGGATGAAAGAAGAGAAGTAAATGTAAAAGCAGATTATGTAGGCTTTAATGTGGGTAATTACTTCTTGGTAGGGTATGGACTAGATACTGCAGAAAAGTTTAGACATTTACCCTTTTTAGGAGTTGAATTATAAGAGATTTGTAACTCTTAATTCATGATAAAATATGAATGAAATGAAAAAATTTAGCGCCACCATACCTTTTGTAGTTTTATTTATGCTTCTTAGCCTATTCATAATAACTATTGTGGCTAAGAAAGAAAGAACAAATGTACTTACTTATAGTGAGTTCATAAGACTAGCATTCCCTATTGAAGGTCAAAGTCCTATAAAAAAAGTGATTGTTACCAATGACTCAGATTCTTTGTTAGTGATTTTTCCTGATGAAACAGAAAAAACAGTAAGAGTTCCGAACTCAGATGGGAAATCTTTAAAAGACTTAGCTGACAAGCTTGTTAAGCATATGATTGATGTTGATGTGAGAGCTTCAAGTACTGGAAGTTTTTGGTTTAATTTTCTTACCTCTATTTTTGTCCCTGCACTATTCCTTATAATGCTTATCTTTATGATTAGAAGTGCGCAAAGCGGCGGCAATCAAGCTATGAACTTTGGTAGAAGCAGAGCAAAATTACAACACGACAGCAAGGTCAAGGTTACTTTTGCTGATGTGGCTGGAATTGATGAGTCAAAACAAGAATTACAAGAAGTTGTTGATTTTTTAAAAAGTAGTGAAAAGTATCTTGCTATAGGTGCAAGGATACCTAAAGGAGTTTTACTTGTAGGCTCACCAGGTACTGGTAAAACATTATTGGCAAGAGCTGTAGCAGGAGAAGCTGGAGTACCATTTTTTAGTATTAGCGGTTCAGACTTTGTGGAAATGTTTGTAGGTGTAGGTGCTTCACGTGTAAGAGATCTTTTTGACCAAGCAAAAAAAAGCGCTCCTTGCATAGTATTTGTAGATGAAATTGATGCTGTAGGTAGACAACGTGGCGCAGGACTTGGTGGCGGTCACGACGAAAGAGAACAAACCTTAAACCAACTACTTGTTGAAATGGACGGATTTGAAGCTACTACAGGTATTATAGTTATAGCTGCTACAAATAGACCTGACATCTTAGATAGTGCTTTGCTTAGACCTGGTAGATTTGACAGACAAATAGTTATTGATAGACCAGACATTTCTGGTAGAGAGGCTATTTTAAAAGTACATGCTAAAGGTAAACCATTTGGGAAAGATGTAGATCTAAGAATAATTGCTAGAAGAACACCAGGATTTACAGGTGCAGATCTTTCAAATACTTTAAATGAAGCTGCTTTACTTGCAGCACGTGACAACAAACGTGAAATTGACATGGAAGACCTAGAAAAAGCTATTGATAAAGTACTTGCAGGTCCAGAAAGAAAAACAAGAATTATTACTCCAAAAGATAAAGAAATCACTGCATATCATGAAATTGGTCATGCACTTGTAGCTTATTATGAAAAAGATTCTGACCCACTACACAAAGTAACAATTATTCCTCGTGGAATGGCTCTTGGACTGACTCTTACCCTCCCAGAAGAAGATCATTTAAACTATTCAAAGTCACAGCTTTTAGCCAGAATCAAGGTTCTCCTTGGAGGCAGAATTGCTGAAGAATTAGTTTTTGGTGACATTACTACTGGGGCTCAAAATGATCTCCAAAAAGCTTCTGAATTGTTGCGTAAAATGGTTACACAGTTTGGTATGAGTGAAAGACTTGGTCCAATGACTTTTGGTCAAAGCAATGAACATGTTTTCCTTGGTCGTGATTTTGGACATTCTAGAGATTACAGTGAAGAGATTGCTACTCAAATAGATTCTGAAATGAAGAAAATAATAGATAAATTGTATGATGAGTGCAAAAAACTTCTTTCAGATAAAAGAAAACAAATGGATGCATTAACTCAGGTTTTACTAGATAAAGAAACCATAGATAAAGATGAATTTAAAGAAATTGTTGATAAAGTAATTTCAGATACGTTTGTATTTGAGTCTAAGAAAAATATAAAAAAGCCAGATGCCTCAACTAATGGCAACTCACACGTTATTAACGTAACGGAATCGTAATTTGTCATTGCGAAGGTCTGCAAGACCTGAAGCAATCTTACACCTAAACAAACTTAAGCAAAGTCACCTTTCACGATAGTTTCCTTATAAGATTGCCACGTCGCCACTTCATGGCTCCTCGCAATGACAAAGTAGCTTCGTTTGCAATGACAATTATCTCCAATCACCTATCAAAGTAAACAATGACCAGAAAAGTGGGTGACTGTATTTTGGATTTTCTTTTAGTTTAAGTTCAGCACGTCTCAGAGATTCCGCTTTATTGTATCCAAGCTTCAAGTTCTCATAGAAATTTTGCATAATGATTTTAGTGGCTTCATCATGAGCTTTCCATAGACTTGCCAAAATAGTATTTGCCCCTGCAACTCTAAATGCTGAAGCCAAACTGCCAACAATGTCATCAGGCTCACTTGAAAGGTTGCCAATTTTGCCAGTATCACAACCACTAAGTACAACCAGTTTACTATTCTCAAGATTTAAATCATAGATATCTTTCAGCCAAAGTTTCTTCTGTAAAGTTTTACCTTTTTCTAATTTTTTTCCAATAACAAGATAACTTGCATTTATATCTGATCCATCTAAATGCCCATGAGTGGCTAAATGTAAAATGTCTGCTTTTTTTGCTAACTGATTAATAATAGAAACAGTAAATGGTTGTTGAACAAATGACATAGTGGACATTGAGTAAACCTTACTTATAAGTTCAGCTTCTTTATTCGCTCCAGGAAGAGAGTTGTCTGGATTTGCAAAAATAGTGACATTTGACATGCCTGATATAGATGCTGGAATTGTTTTATTTAATGCAATTACACTATCTAAGGAGACAATTGATTTCTCAGAAATTAAAAATTTAAGATCACCCTCTTTTGTAGGCTTTGCTAAAGCCTGAAAAGGAAGATATGTTAACCAACCATTAGCAATAATTGCTAGAACGGTTTTATTTGCAATATCCTTTTCTATTGGAGCTATTAGAGCATTATAAAGTAAAATATTTTTTTCTTTTAATGGGAGAATCTCTTTTTTATAAGTAATGGATTTGTCGTCTTTCCAACTCACTATGGGGGTAACTCTTCCTGTTACTTTTATCCTATCAATTTCTTTTTCAAAAAGTTGTCTGTATTCCTGAACTTCTTTATTTAAGATATCTTTAGTGATTGATTTATTAATTCTTGTTTTTAAATTTTTACTATCAACAACAAATATAATCAAACCTTCTTCAGTGGGTACGTATTGAATGACTGCAGTATTATTCGGAATACTAGGCTGAATTGCAGCCAAATCAAAAGGCTTTTGAGTTAAAAGGTTTTTCAACTGTGGCTTATATTTAAGGAGGTTATTTAAAAGAGCGAATGTTTGTGATCTAGATTCTGCACTTGCAGAAGCCAAGAGTTCTTGATATTTTACTAATTTTCTTTGATTTGGTTTATTTTTTTGCTTTTCTAATTCTATAACTCTTTCAAGCTCTTCAACTTTAGATTTTAAACCTTCTGCTTTTTTAGCAGCATTTGAAAGCTCTTCATTACCTTTTGATTGATCAAGAGCTAACATTATTAGATCAACCTGTGTTTTAATTTGTTTGCTTTCTTCTATGGAAGAAAGAATTTTTGCTGGATCCTTCATTTCATTAGAATTGAATTTTGTTTCAATTTTTGAATCCTGGTTTGCATTATTAGCAAAAAGATAAGGGTTTAAGTTTTTTATATTTTGAGCAATATTAACTTCTGCAATTGCTTCAATGTTTTTGTCAGTTACGGTTGTGGTAGGACTTGGAGCAATAGCAGATGGGGTTTTACCTGGGTCTTGCTGAGGACTTTGAGCAGTAGCAGTTGCTTGCTCTACAGGAGGAGAACTTGCACCCTGGGCATTTGCTGTATTAGTGTTACTTGCTTGAACAGTGTTTGATACTGATGTGGCTTGTGGTCCAGCACTTGAGGCTGTTGTTTCTTGTGATTCGCCAGGAAGAGAGTTAGCACTTTCACTATCAAGTTCAGGAGCATTTGTAGATGTTTGAGTTTCAGAGGAGGAAGTAAATGTTTTGATATTACTTGATTTTCCATCTGTATTTGAAACAGCAAAGCTAATAGAGTCAGATTTTAAACCTTCAGGTAAATTAATAATAAGTTCGTTTTGGCTGGATGAAAGAACTTCAACTTGCCGACCAATTAAAACACCATCATTATTTTCAAATAAAGTAACTGTATTTTTTGATGGGTCGACATCAAACATAGCCCCTCTTAAAACAACTTGATCGCTATTTGATGGATTTCGTTCAATGGAATATATCCCCGGAGAATAAGGGTCAGAATAAGAGGAAGAATCTTCTTCTTTAACAGTAGAAGCTACAACTAAATCTGCTTGAGATTGGCCGCCAGGAGCACTTACATAGAATTGATATGTACCAGGCTGGGTTTCTTTTGAGATTGAAACAGAAAGATAAATTAAAGTACCATCTGGAGATCCTCTATAAGAATTAATAAGAATATCATTTGAAGCAGTAGAAACAATAGAATCAGTCAGTCCCATTCCAGTTAAATATAAAAGCAATGTGGATCCTGGCGTGGTAAATCCCGGTGAAATACCTTCAACAACAGGAGCACTACTTGGTATTATTTTTATCAGATATTTTTCAACTTCATTACTAGCATTACGAAGATATAACTCTCTTTCACCAGGTTCAGCTGTAGGTCTAGTAGCAAATTGAATAGTTAAACTCATTCCACCAGGATCTTGTTTTAAAATTAATGCATAAACATCTCCACCGCTAACTCCAACTACGGTAGAATTTAAATTTTCTCCCGTAATAACAGCTGTTGTTATTTGCCCCTGTTGGAGAGATTGAGGAACACAGTTATAAATAACAGGAGTTGCTGCCTCAGCATGAGAGCACAAGAAACTAAATCCTAGTAGAATTATTATAAATAAAATTGGTGTTGGCTTTGTCATAAAAAGAATTTCTCTTTTATTGAATATTTCCAAAAACAAGGATTCCTTGAACAATAGGATTCTTTGTACCTTTATTTTGTCCGATAAGAAAACCAATACCAGATCTCGGATATAAATAATACATTCCAAGATAGTCTTTATTATCCTGATCTTCAATAAAGTCTTTTTCATCTACTGGTTCACCATAAACTGAAATAATTCTATCAATTGGATCGCCAATTGACACCCCTATATTTTCTACTATATTTTTGGGATTGAATGATGTGACGGCTATCACACGTTGTAGTTTTTCATCTAGAAAAATCTGGGTTAAATCTTTATATGAACCATCTTCATTTCGTAATCCATATAGCAAGATTCTTCCATTTCCCTTAACTTCTGAAGGATTTCCTAATATTTTCTTAACCTCTCTTAAGGTTTTACCAATCTTAACCTGAGACAAGCTACTGATTACTCTCTGAGCCTTAATATGACTTTGCTCATTTTCTTCAGGATTAACAACCCAACTACCTCGAAAGTTTGTATCAATTATAGATAAGGTAAGGTTTCTAGCATAATTTACTACATTCAAATTGCTGGCTGGCCTATATCTTTTTTCAGATGCAGCAAAACAAGAAGGAATTATTACAAAAGCAATAATTAATAAAACCATTATAGATTTCTTTAAGTTATACATTTTCTTTTTCAAAAGCCTGCTTAAGGTCCTGTACTTCAATTAATCCTTTTAGTAAGGATACGCAAACTACTTCATTTCTAGGATTTACTTTCTTTTGAGCATTATTTATTCCTAATTTATCATATATAGAATAAAGATGGTATTGAATGGTCTTATTACTCATATATAATTTTTCTGCAATCCAATCATTAGTTTTACCTATAGCAACAGCTATTAATATTTGATGCTGAATATCAGTAAGTTGAGTGCTTTTTTTATTTAGATTCAACTTCCATACAACTTGCTGAACATCTGGATGTAACCAAACTTCACCTGAGTAAACTTGTTTAATTGCCTGGGTAAACTGATCCTGACTAGCTGTTTTTAACACATATCCAAAAGCTCTATCAACTGGAACAGTTTGTCTGATTTTTCTTACATAAACCTCTTCACCATAATTTGAATAAATAATAACCCCTGTATCGGGCAAATTTTGCACAATTTTTTGTGTGGCTTCTATACCATCAATATCCTGCATCGCTATGTCCATAATTACAAGCTTTGGTTTATTTTTTAAGCTAAGTTCAATTGCTTGCCTTCCAGATTCAGCTTCTAGAACAACGCTGCCTGGAAAAGTTTCTTTCAGAATTGATTTACTAAAAGCTCTAATAGGTGGATGATCGTCTACTACAATAAATGTATCTTTTATTTCTTCAGTCATAATTCAATTCTATTATATTAAGCACTTTATATAGAAGAAGTCTTACTGGTAAAAGTCCTAGTAGTTTGAGGCATATCTGGCTTATAGGGTAGATAAGACAAATAACTTATCAGCCTTATTAGTCTTATTTACCTAGTTCAAATGTCCCTTTTTCTTCTCAAATATAGGGTTACCCTATATATTTGGAAAAGATTTAATACTTTTCATTACGTTCTGTTAACCATAGGCCTATTTAATACCACACATAGATAAGCAGAGATCTAGGTAAACGGCTTATCAAATAGGAGGAAATTAATTATGTTTATATTAAGTATAGTCCCAGTACCATTAACAGGTGACGCAGGTTCAAGAAACCCAACTGAACGTCTTTCTGAAATCAGAGGTAAAATATCTT
>JAGVKQ010000004.1 GCA_020050435.1 Candidatus Caenarcanales bacterium | reverse complement strand
TATGTATCAAGGTCTAAAAGAGAAGGCCCCCCTACAAAATCACTTTCAGCTCCCTGAAATACCCATAGAGACAGAAATTCGTTCTGATCTTAATCTTCCTAATGAGAGAGTGCTCTTAAAGCGATCTGAGCTTATGCGCCAGATAGATGATAAGTTAAAGAACCGTTCTGGGATTCAGACAATAGCTCTCATAGGTATGGGAGGAGCAGGAAAAACGACTCTTGCACGTCACTATGCCCATCAGCAAAAAGCAAACGTTGTTTGGGAGATTAATGCTGAAACATCTGAAAGTCTTCAAGACTCATTTGATCGTTTAGCGCAAGCGCTTGCAAAAACGGAAGAGGATCAAAAAAAGTTAAGAGAGCTGCAAGGAATAAAGCACTCGATAGAAAGAGAAGAGAGAGTGATTCAGTTTGTCAAAGAGCATCTGAAAGCTACCTCAAATTGGTTTCTTCTCTATGATAACGTTGAAATAATTACTGATATTCAGAAGTATTTTCCGCAAGATGTAGCGACGTGGGGGCAAGGAAAGGTTATTCTGACAACCCGTAATAGTAACGTCCAAAACAATAAACATGTTAACTTTAGCTTTTCCGTTGGGGAACTTGATCCGGTACAAAAACTAGATCTTTTTTCTTATATTATGAATAATGGAGCCCCCTCTCTGTTTACTCCCCAACAAGTCGAAGAAGCGAAGGCGTTTTTAGAAAACATCCCCTCTTTTCCCTTGGATGTTTCTATTGCAGCGTATTATTTGAAAAGTTCTCATATTTCGTATGATCAATATTTAAAAAATTTAATTCAGTACAGTCATAGTTTTGAAAAAACTCAAGAGGAAATTCTAAAAGAGGCAGGGGATTATACAAAAACTCGCTATGCTATTATTGCTTTATCTTTGCAGCAATTAATAGCATTCCATAAAGATTTCAAAGATCTTTTGCTTTTTATAAGCCTTATTGATTCTCAAAATATTCCTAGGGATTTATTAAACGCCTATAAAGAGCACACAACTGTAGACAATTTTATTCACCATTTAAAAAAGTATTCTCTGATTACACATGAGTCTTCTCCCTCTTTAACTCCTACCTTTTCTATCCATCGTAGTACTCAAGCAATAACTTTAATGTATCTTTCTGACGTATTAAATTTAAAGGAAAACAGAAAATCTCTCTTTCCTATAGTAACAACTTTAGAGAGTTACATGGCTAATATAGTAGCTAAAATAGATGTTTCTAAGATGAAGATCATAGTAAGTCATTGTAATGCAATGCTAATTCATGATTTTATGTTAACCCAAGTTGTTAAAGGATCTATAAACTCTATTTTAGGGGAAGTATATTCCTATTTAGGAGATTATGTAAAAGCTGAAAATTTTCTTAAAGAAGGATTATTAAACTTAAAGAACAGTAAGGAAGAAAAGCATAAAATTGCTTGGATTTTAGCACATTTAGGTAGTGTTTATAGTGAATTAGGAAAGTATAAACAAGCCAAGGATATTTTTGAGCAGAACATTCTACTTTATAAAAAAGCTTCTAAAGTTCATTTAGGACTTGTCCGTACTACAGCTGAGCTGGGATATGTATACAAAGAACTTGGTTATTACAGAAAAGCTGCAGATCTCTTCCAACGTAGCCTTATTATGTATGAAAAATATTTTCCTGAAGATTATGTTGGAATTGTTTGGGCTTTATTATATCTAGGATACCTTTATCAAGATCTGGGTGATTATGAAAAAGCCCAATATTACTACAAAAAAAGTCTTATAGTCTGTAATACTCATCTTCCTGAAAATCATATTGTTACGGCTTGGGTTTTAAGTCATTTAGGAAATATAGAAAGAGAACTTGGAAATTATGAAGCCGCTATAAATTTAGTGGAGCACGCTCTTAAAACTTGCCAAGCACACTTTCCTGATAATCATGTTGGACTTGCAGTCATTTTAGTGCATTTGGGAAAAATATATATGAATCAAAAAAATTATAAAGAGGCTAAGTTGTTTTTTAACAAAAGTCTGGACATCTTTAAAAATCATTATTCTGGAAATCATGTAAGAATTGCTCTTGTTCTAAAAGAGTTAGCTGCAATTTATCTTTTAGAAAATCAACTAAAAAAAGCTGAAGACTTTCTTAATAAGGCAAATCATATATTTCAAGAAAATAACCATCCACAGGTTTTTGTGATTTTAGGAGATTTAGCAGAACTTCAACTTACAAAGCTTAACCATCTTAATAATAAAAAAAGTACACAGCAGTCTGAAATCTTAAAAAATCAAGCAATAACTTATTTTAACCAAGCCTTAAAGATTATAAATACACGTTTTCCAGAAGACTCGCCCCACGCCAAAAAAATTCAATTTAAGCTTAAAGAATTAGAAAAAAAATAAATGGGACAATTAATATTTCAATTAAGGTCATAAAAAAGGGGGGCAAGCCCCCCTTAATTTGTAGCCTCTTTTGTATTTTAGTTTTCTTGTCCTGGCATCATTTCAGGAGCAGAATCCCACTTTTTATGCATTGGCGCGGTCTGTGCTTTATACATCGCGCTGTCACTTGGGAGTGGCTTGCTTAATACATAAGGCAGTGTGTAAGTAACAGGTGCCCTTTGCGTATATACCGCATAAGGATGCATATAGCTTGGGTACCAGTACATTCCACGAAGAAGTGATGGATTATAACCATTCAACAGTGTTGCATTAGCATGTGGATACCAGAAGTAACCTCCATGACAAACATAAGGACATTCTGTTCTTCCAGCATAGAATTCAGGCCTGCAAGTGTCACCCAAATCCATTGGAGG
>JAGVKQ010000006.1 GCA_020050435.1 Candidatus Caenarcanales bacterium | reverse complement strand
TCACACCGGCATTAAATTTATTTTTCAGATTGCGCCCGGCTGATTTAGAGACATGCCATGGCATGTCTGTACTACGTTTGCCATTTCGTCACACCGGCAGAAATTAACTCTTTCTTATTCTAGCAGGATCTTTTATATAAATAATAGATATTGCAAAAATATAAGATGTAGCAAAAAATAGAAGATCGCTTCCACGCAAAACCACATAACTAGATAGACCAAACACCACAATGTAAACCCACATCAATATTTCTCCAGCAACATTAAAGATATTACTAAGAAATTTTATACTTCTCAAGAGAATAACAAATGCAGCAAAAAACATAGATAAAATAACAAAAGCAAAAGCTCTATCATGAAGAATCTGACAGGCTAAAACTCCAAAAATTATATAGTAAGAAAAAACTAATGCTGATATAACCTCATCACTAATAGCTATGGATGTCTTTGATTTACTCATAAGATATAAATAATATAAACTAATTTGCTAAAGTTTTTCCAAGAGTAACAGGAATTGTAATTCTTGCCCCTTTCCTTATTACTGATATATTGACTTTAGTCCCTGGTTTTTTAGTTTCAATATACTCCAATAGCTCATCTAAAGCTTTAACTTCTTTTCCATCTACCCCTGTTATTAGGTCAGCAGCAGAACGATCAATTCCTCTATATTCCACTGGACCAGATCTCTGAACAACAAGCTTTGGTCCTAAAAGTCCAGCTTTTTGTGCAGGTCCATTAGGTTCAAGTTGAGCAATTAAAAGCCCTTTTCCTGTTTCATAAACTTGAAGTATTCCAATATTTGCTCTTACTACATACCCATAACTAATTAAATCTTTAACAACACTTTTTACGATATTAATAGGAATAGCAAAACCAATTCCTGAACTTTGACCAACCATGCTAATGATTGCAGTATTAACCCCAATAACCAACCCTGCACTATTTAAAAGTGGTCCACCAGAATTCCCAGGGTTAATTGCAGCATCAGTTTGAATTATTCCTTTTATAAGTCTTCCACTTTCAGTTCTTAAAGTTCTTCCTAAACTACTTACAATTCCAGTGGTAAGAGTTCTATCTAATCCGAAGGGATTTCCTATAGCTAAAACTTTTTGCCCAACCTTTAAACCCTGGCTACTTCCAAACATACATGGAGAAAGTTTTTCAGGTGGGATTTTAATTTGCAAAACAGCAATGTCATTATTTGGATCTGTGCCAATAAGCTTTGTACTATATTGTTGTCCATTATATAAAGTGGTCACTAACTCGCTGGCATTTTCAACAACATGATAGTTTGTAATTATATGCCCTTCTTTATCCAAGACAAATCCAGAACCACTTCCTTCAGTGGGGTACTGAAGCAAATAGAAATTGTCTATCTGTACACCATGAGAAGTAATATTTACTACACATTTATTAGTGTTTTCATAAACTTGAATATTATTTTTTTCATCTTCAAGAAGAAATTTTTCTTGCGCAAAGGATGGATTACAAAAAAACATCCCTAGGAAAAATGCAATCACAAATGCGCTTGTAGAGACATGCCAATGGCATGTCTCTACTTCTGTCATTTCATTAAATAACGTTACACAACGATTGTAATTTACTGCCACCATAGATTGCATTTTTCCCTAATTTCTCTTCTATACGCAAAAGTTGATTATATTTAGCAACTCTATCAGTCCTTGCAGGAGCACCAGTCTTTATCTGACCAGCACATGTAGCCACTGAAAGATCACTAATAAAGGCATCTTCTGTCTCACCACTTCTGTGACTAATTATTGATCTATAGTTATTTTTACTCCCAAGCTCAATTGCAGCAAGTGTTTCAGTAAGAGTACCTATTTGATTTAATTTAATCAAAATAGAATTAGCACATTTTTCTTTAATTCCTCTTTCAAGCCTTTTAATATTGGTTACAAATAAATCATCACCAACCACCTGAGCTTTTGAACCGATTACAGCTGTAATTTTTGCCCAGCCAGACCAATCTTCTTCATCAAGTGGATCTTCTATAGAAAATATTGGGTAACTCTTAACCCAACTTGAGTAAAGATCTACCATTTGATCTGAAGTTAAAATCTTTCCTTCTTTAGCTAAAACATATTTCCCATCTTTATATAGTTCTGTAGCAGCAGCATCGATCGTAATAAAGAAGTCGCTTCCAGCTTTATAGCCAGATTTTTCTATCGCTATAAGAATAAGCTCTATAGCTTCAGCATTTGTTTTCAAGGAAGGAGCAAAACCACCTTCATCTCCAACGGATGTATTTAGACCCTTAGAATGTAAAAGTGATTTCAAGCACTGATAGACTTCACAACATGCACGAACAGCTTCACTGAAACTCTTTAGCCCAATTGGCATAACCATAAACTCTTGAAGGTCCACAGAGTCAAGAGCGTGCTTTCCACCATTTAAAATATTCATCATAGGGACAGGAAGAATATAATTTGCCATTTGTTGGTCGTGCAAGAATTCATACAATGGTTTTTTTTCTGCATTTGCCAAGGCTCTTGCCAAAGCCATACTTACACCTAACGTAGCATTTGCACCAAGCTTACTTTTATTTTCAGTACCATCTAAATCTATTAAAGCCTGATCAATTTCTTTTTGACCAACAAGTGAAGCTTCAACTTCTTTCCCTATCAATTTTTTAGCAACAATTTCATTCGTATTTTGAACTGCTTTTAAAACACCTTTTCCATTAAATCTTTTTTTATCACCATCTCTAAGCTCTACAGCTTCAAATGCACCAGTACTGGCACCAGATGGAACAGCTGCTCTACCTTCAATACCACCAGTTAAGGTCACTTCTACTTCAATAGTAGGTGTACCACGTGAGTCTAATATTTCTCTTGCATGGATTTTTTCTATTTTTTGTTTTGACATTACGCCTCCAATATGAGACGCGGAAACCGCGTCTTTACTACCTTTATATATTAAAAATTCTGTCTCCTGCATCACCTAATCCAGGGACGATATAACCTTTTGAATTTAATAACGGATCTATAGCTCCCACATAAAAATTCACATGAGGGAATTTAGCTTCAAGTGCTTTTACTGTGGACTTAGCAATCAATGCACTAATTACAGATATATTTCTTACACCAAGTTTTTCAATTCTTTCAAGCACAGTAGCAATCGTTCCGCCAGTAGCTAGCATTGGTTCAAGAATAAAAAACACTGAACGTTTACCAATTTTTTTAGGTAATTTATCTAAATACCAAACAGGTTGTAGGGTTTTTTCATTTCTATATAAACCTACATGAGCAATTTTGGCATTAGGCACTAAATCTTTCATTACAGAAAGCATTCCAAGTCCTGCTCTTAAAACAGGCACTATATAAATATCTTTTTGATCAATAGTATTTGCTTGGGTTTTTATAAGTGGAGTTTTAATTTGTTTTTTTTGAACTAAGGTTTTAGATCTTAACTTTGCTTCATTAATAGCTTCTGAAAATAAAATAGCTCCAAGATTCGCCAATGCATTTCTAAAGCTTTCTGAATTAGTACTTTTGTCACGGGCTACATTTAACCAATGCTCTGCAAGAATATTCTTAGTTTGCTTTACTGCCATTTCCTTAACCTCTTAACCTATATAAAGAACAATTCTATCGTAAATTAGGGGAAGAGCATATTTCAATACGCCCCTCAATCGTAATTAATAAATTCTTTATCTTTATTTCATTAAAGCCCTTGAAATCGTAATGTGTCTTATGCAATAATAAAAATATATTAAAAGGTTTTAAATCTTTTAGTTATTTAATATAATATTCAAGTTAGTTATTTAAGAAGACAAAATAATAGGAAGGTCATAACTTATGTTTTTATTATTAGCACCAGGTGCAGTAGGAGCAGGACAACAAAGTGATTTATCTGCAACTCTAGCTACTCTTAGACAACAAGCAAATGGTCAGGCTACTGCTGCTGCCAGAATTGTAGGAACTGTTGGAAGTGGAAGAACTTTAGGTGATTTTGTAGCTGACGCTAAAAAAGATACTAGAAAGCAAAGTCAAGTACATGGGCTAACCAGTGGAGCTGGAACAGAAAGTATAAACTGTACATATGACACAAAAAGTGTAAAAGTCGTACAAAACAATGTAGCAACACAAGCAAAAGCATTAACTAAATCAGCCGAAGTAAAAGATGCAAAAAGAAATAAAACAACTGGTAAGTATTTTACCGGAGTAGAAGAGCCTCTATTAGCTGCAACAGGAAAAGTATCGACATTTGCTCAATCAGTTTTTGAAGCAAGAGCAAATGGACAGAAAAAAGTAGAGTCATCAGCAAAAACAAATCTAGGTGGTGCTATTAAAGATGTAGCTAAAGCTGCTAAAGGTGCAAATGACCCTAATACAGCAAGAATAGTCGCAGAAACAATTGGAACTCTTAAAGGAATAATTGAAGCTACAAATGTTAGATCAGCTATTGGTGATAAAGCAATGGGTGAACTTGGTAAACTTGAAAACTTTGCAAAAGAGTGGAAAGTTGAATCCGCTGTAGAACAGGTAGCACAAAAAATTATTGCAGAAGCTAAGAAAAGTGACCCGCAACTAGCTGGTGGTGAAAATCCAATGGGTGCAGGAAGAATACCTCAGCACGCAGCAGCATAAAGAAACGAAGTAAAGACGTTGTATACAACGTCTCAACAAAACCTATAGAACCCTCCAATAAAACGGAGGGTTTTTTATTTTCTGGGCAAAAAAAAACCTTCGCTATTAACGAAGGTTCTTTAAAAAGTCCTGGCATCGGGCTATCTTCTCAAGACGTTTCCGTCTAAATATTGTCGCTGCTGACTGTCTTTACGGTCGTGTTCGGAATGGGAACGGGTGTGATCCAGTCGCACAAACACCAAGGGTTTTATTATATAACACAATTGATGGGATTGCAATATATAAATTGTAATACGGTCGGTTATGCAATTATTATATATTCGTAATGCAAAGTAGAGGCGTATTGCAATACGCCTCTACCACAGCCAAACAATTATAATCTTTAGATGAAAGGGAATTAAAGAATGAAAATAGAAGCAAAGAATCAGAAGTTAGAAAATTCAAAATGTGATGCATTAATAGTTAACTTATTTGAAGGAGTTACAACTCTTAGTGGAAGCACAGGTGCAGTAGATGAAGCACTTGGTGGATTAGTTAAAAATATCGTTAAAGAAGAAGGTTTTAAAGGAAAGCTTGGATCTACATTAGTTATCAGAACAAATGGTGCTATCCCAGCTAAAAAAGTAATAGTTGTCGGACTTGGGAAAAAGGATAAATTTGATATTGTTGCTTTAAGAAAAGCAATATCAGCATCTTTAAAATGTGCAAAGAGAGAAAAAGCAAAAACCATTTCAAGCATAGTTGAAGCTGCAAAAGCTAGTGATCTAAGCTCGACCGATATTGGTCAAGCAATCGGTGAAATATCACACTTAGGGTTATATAGTTTTGATAAATATAAATCAAAAGAAAAAGATGCACCGAAAACTGAAATCCAATCAATAACAGTGATTGAAAATGACAGTAAAAAAATAAAAGATTTAACAGCAGGAATTAAAAGAGGAGTTGCAATAGCCAACGCTCAAATACTAGCTAGAGATTTAGTTTCTGAACCAGCACTTGCAGCAACACCTACCAGACTGGCTAATGTAGCTCGTGAAGTAGCAAAGAAAAATGGATTAAAAATTAAAGTTTTAGACCGTGCTGCTTGTAAGAAATTAGGAATGGGTGCATATTTAGCAGTATCTCAAGGAAGCGAAGAACCACCAAAGTTTATTGAAATAAAATATACACCAAAAGGAAAAGCTAAAAAACACATAGCAATAATCGGTAAAGGAGTTACATTTGACTCAGGTGGTCTTTCATTAAAACCAGCAGGTTCAATGGAAACAATGAAAGATGACATGTCAGGTGCAGCAGCGGTAATTGGGACAATGAGTTTAATGAAAGAAATTCAGCCAAAAGTAGCAATCACTATGATTGTAGCGGCTACTGAAAATATGCCAAGCGGTACTGCAATTAGACCTGGTGATGTCGTCAAAGCGATGAATGGGAAAACCATTGAGATTTTAAATACTGATGCAGAAGGAAGAGTAACACTTGCTGATGCTGTTTCTTATATAGTGAGACAAAAACCAAATGAGATCATCGACCTTGCTACTCTTACTGGTGCATGTGTAGTGGCTCTTGGAGATACTGCGTGCGGAGTTATGACTAACAATCAAGCATTTGCAGAAAGAGTGATTAAAGCAGGAAATGAAACTGGTGAAAGAATGTGGCAATTACCTCTATTTGATGAAGATAGAGAAAAATTAAAAAGTGATATTGCAGACATGATAAATACTGGATCTAAAGGTAAATCAGGTGCACAAAATGGTGCTGTATTTATAGAACAGTATGTAAATGATATTCCTTGGGTTCATATTGATATTGCTGGTCCATCATGGATTGATAAAGAAAATGAATGGGGACCAAAAGGACCTACTGGTGTTGGTGTTAGAACATTGATTAATTACCTTACGAATTACGCATAAGGACACATGGTAAAAGTAACTTCAAAATGGACCTGTCAGGAATGCGGATACATTTCTTCTGCCTACGTAGGGAAATGTCCTGAATGTAATTCCTGGGGTTCATTAATAGAGGAAGTAATTAGTAAAAGAGCCGGAAAAGTTATTGAAGAATCAGAGAATGATTTCAGCTTACTTCAAGATGTTAATTTAACTGAAATCAAAAGATCTAAATCTTTCGATAAAGAGTTAGATATTGTTTTGGGTGGAGGTTTTGTACCTGGTTCATTAACTCTTTTAGCAGGTGAACCGGGTATAGGAAAATCTACGATCTTACTTCAGGTCACTGATCATCTTTCCACAAAATTAAAAGTGGCTTATGTTTCTGCAGAAGAGTCTGTTTATCAGGTGAAGCTCCGCGCTCAAAGACTTGGGCTTAGCAGTGAGAATTTACTTATACTGGCAGAAAATAATTTAGAGGTAATTTTAAGTCTTGTTGAAAAAGTTAAACCTGATTTTTTAATAGTAGATTCTATTCAAGCTATTTACCATCCAGAAATTGAATCCAGCAGTGGGAATGTCAGTCAGGTAAAGGAGTGTGCAAATAAACTTCTTAGAATAGCAAAAGATAAAAACATAACAACCATAATAGTAGGACACGTAAATAAGGATGGCTTAATTGCTGGACCAAAAGTTTTAGAACACATCGTAGATACTGTTTTATATTTTGAAGGTGAAAAATTTCATAATTTTAGAATTCTTAGAGCTACTAAAAATAGATTTGGATGCACTGATGAATTGGCAGTTTTCGAAATGAAAGAAAAAGGATTAAACTCTATTTCTAATCCCAGTTTTCTATTCATGTCTCAAAGCCAAGATCCTGTACCAGGAAGCACTTACTGTGCTTTATCTGAAGGGACAAAAACTATCGTAGCTGAAGTACAAGCACTTGTAGGTGGCACCTCCTATGTTTCACCCAGAAGAGTTGCAAATGGAATGGATTACAACAGGGTTCTTCAAATCATTGCAATTCTAGAAAGAAGAGTTGGATTTAATTTTTCCAAACATGATTTATTTGTAAACCTAGTAGGGGGATTAACCTGTGACGAACCTGCTTTAGATTTATCTATAGCGATGTCTATAGTTAGCTGCAAACAAGATGTAATTCCTATAAAAAGAACTTTATACATAGGTGAAATAGGACTTACAGGGGAAATCAGACAAGTCAATCAAATTGAAAATAGAATTAAAGAAGGAATAAAACTAGGTTTTGAAAGAGTAGTTATACCTGATGGAACAGACATCCAAAATAAGATAAGAAAAGAAATAGAAGTTATTGAATGCAAGAAAATATTGGATGCAATAAGAACATCACTGACAACACCCTGAAGGCGAGGTTTGCTTGAAAGGTTGGGATTGCAAACCCAACCTTTACTTAACAACCCAAACGTAGGTTCCATCAAATGGATCTTTTTCTAATTCAAAAGCATATCTTTGCAATTCAGCACCTGAAGGCAAAACAGCTTTTATTTTTTGATTTTGGTTAATTAGAATATTTTGACCATTGTAAACTAAAGGTGCTGGTTTTTTAAATGCAGTTCCTTTTGGAATATCCCAATTACTTCCAACAAGATTTCCATCACTACCTTCTACAATAAAAGTAACTTTATCATAGGCAGTATTTAAAACTTTAATTGCTTTACCACCAATAGCAAATGCATTGTTTGGATCCACTTTTTGAACCTGTTCAATTACTGGCTGTTGAGCAGGGACTTGAGCAACTTGTTGAGCTGGTGCTGGTGGAATATACTGAGCCTGAGTAGCAGTATCATCACCAGACATAATTGCTTTTCCTATTAGTGCAGCACCTAAAGCAGCCACACCTACAGCTCCTGCTCCAATTGCTACTTTTTGACCAGTAGACAAACCTGTAATTTTACCTGAATCAGAGACAGTATTTTTATTTAAAGTATATTTGTTTTTCTTTGTAATATCTAAAGATAAATTATCAACAAAATCACCATTTTTATTATAGATACTAAGTGTGTACTTCCCTGGCTTTCTGTCACCTAAAGAAATCCACTCATTTGGGCGAACAGGGTATTCTCTGTTTGTATCAAACTTTACTTTAATTTCATCATCAAATTCATTTTTCACACTAACCATTATCGTTCCATCGGCATTAGGAGTAACGCTTGTAGTAGTTGTTTTTGTAGTAGTGGTCGTTGTAATCATATTAAAGCCTTTATCATTGACCTTAAAAGTTTTTTCTTTTTTTAACTCTTCTGCATTAGTAGCGCTTGGAAAAAAAACAATTGAAAATAAAAACAAAGAATAAATAAATAAAATTTTCATAAATCCCCCTTAGATTTGATAAGCCAAGTCTATACCAAAATCCCTATTTTTATTACGGTTCTACCCTAATCACAACTTGACCATATTCTACAGTTTGACCATCTTTTACTAGAATTTCCTTTACTGTTCCAGAGATTTCACTAGGAAGTTCATTCATAATTTTCATAGCTTCAATAATACAAAGGACATCGCCTGGTTTAATCTTAGACCCAACTTTAACAAAAGGTTCAGCACCAGGGGTCGGAGATGCATAAAAGGTACCAACCATAGGTGAGGTTATTTCAGGCAAGTTAGATTTTTTAATCTCAGCCTCCGAAGAAGTTTTTTGGCTAGCTGGAGGTAATGCAACCTGAGGTAAAAAGTGTTGCCCTCCTTTTTTTAAACTAATCTTTCCATCCTTAGTTTCAATACTAACTTCAGCTAAACCTTTATCTTCAAGATATTTCGTTAATTTCTCTATTTCTTCCCAGGGTAAATGCATTTCAATTTATCTCCCAAATTAGCCCTTAACTCTATCAATATATTGATTATTTCTAGTATCTACTCTTACGATATCATCTACATTAACAAAAAATGGAACCTGAATGACTGCACCAGTTTCCAAAGTAGCTGGTTTATTACTTCCAGCAGCGGTATCACCTTTATGGCTAGGAGGTGTTTCCAACACTTTTAATTCAACATGAGGAGGAATATCAATTCCAATAATTTTATCGTTGAAGAAAAGAACCATAACATTTGTTTGTTCTTTTAAGTATTTAACTTGGTCACCAATTACTTCAGCTGATATTTCTAGCTGTTCATATGAACTGGTATCCATAAAAGTAATACTATCTCCAGTTTTATATAGATATTGCATTTGTTTCTTTTCAACGTTTGCAACAGGGATCTTTTCACCACCCCTAAATGTAGTTTCAACAACACTACCCTTTTCCATATTTTTTAATTTAGTTCTAACAAATGCTGCACCTTTTCCAGGTTTTACATGCAAGAATTCCATTACTTGCCAGACACCATTGTTCCAAATTATTGTTTGACCAGTTTTGAAATCATTTGACGAAATCATTACAAAAAAACTCCTTTTATGCTAATTTATAACAAAAGGATTCTAACAAATTTTTTATGTCTTACGGTGAAATAATACATTCTTCAAAAGAAATCGAGGGTTTGCTTAACAATTCAAACCTGTCTTTTGAAAACTTGAGATATTTAGCCAGAGAAGTATCTGAAAATACATGGTCGCCATTTAGTCAATTTCCAGTTGGAGCTGTAGTAGTAGGTATTGACCAAAGCAAGAAATTGAAAGTTTTTTCAGGTACAAATGTAGAACCAAATGTTCATAGTGCTGTATGTGCAGAAAGAGTTGCAATTTTCAATGGGATTGCAGCTGGTTATAAAAAATTTCTTGCCATAGCTATAAGTCTGCCAAAAGCAGATAAAAATATTACAGGAGACATTGATCTTGGGAAATTTATGCCTTGCGGTGCATGTAGAGAAGTGATTCTACAAAAATTGGATCATAAAGGACTTATTCTGATAGATGACATTGAAAGAACTTTTACACCTAAAGAACTTTTACCAAGGCCATTATTAGATCAAACAAAACTTAGAACGTTAACAATAGAAGAAATGGATACTCTTGAACAAGCAAGAACTGCATTAAATAATGCTCACGTTCCTCACTCCAGAGAAAAATATGGGGTGGCAATTTTAGTCGATGGAACAAAAGAGATTTTTTCAGCATGCACCCTTGATAGTACTTCTTTTGGTTGTTCAGTAGAACCACTAAGAGCAGCTTTTGGGGCATACACTGCAAAAGGTGGAATTAAGAATCAAAATAAAATTAAAGCAATTGCATTTGCTTTTCCATTCATAAAATATCCACCAGGAGATACCTTACAGTTAATTTCAGATTATTGTGATCCAAAAACAAGAATAATAATTGACAATATGGGTGTAAGTACTATAGAAGAAATGATGCCTTATCCTTTTAAGTTATAGATTCCGTTTTGTCAATAATCACAATTAACGATTAACGATCAACTATTAACTTCTTAATGTAACCCAGGGTTACAACAAATATTAATTTTTTATTAAACATCAGAAATGTAACCGAGGGTTACAGACTTTAAAAAATGTTTTTGATTTAATAACCTAATCATGAAAACATTAAATGAAGATATAAATATAGAAATAGTAGAGCCAAATAATAAACATAGTTTTGCTAGCGTTCTTTCCTGTGGCTTAAACGGGGTAAATGCATACCCTGTAGAAATAGAAGTAGACATCTCAGGAGGATTGCCAAACTTTATTCTAGTAGGATTACCAGATGCAGCCATAAATGAATCCAAAGAAAGAGTAAGGGCAGCCATTAAATCTAGTGGTTTAGAATTTCCCAGCAAAAAAATCGTAGTAAATTTAGCACCAGCAGATACTAAAAAAGCTGGTCCTACTTATGATTTAGCAATTGCCATAGGAATTCTTACTTGTAATGAAGTTATAGATTCAAGTAACTTAAATGACATTTGGGTAGTAGGGGAACTAGGTCTTTCTGGAAAAATAAGACAAGTAAATGGAGTTTTATCATTTGTTATTTCAGCAAAAAACAATGGCGCAAAAGGCATAATAATTCCAAAAGAAAACAAAGAAGAAGCAGCCCTCATAAGGGGAATTAATATTTATCCTATTGATTCTCTAAGTGAAGCCATAGAAACAATTAAAAATATAAAAAGGATAAAGTCATTTACGAGCTTAAACCTTGAAAAAGAAATAAAAGAAGAAATAAATCAAGTCGATTTTTCAGAAGTCAAAGGACAATTATTAGCTAAAAGAGCATTAGAAATTGCAGCAGCAGGTGGGCATCATGTTTTAATGATAGGTTCACCAGGCTCAGGGAAATCAATGCTTGCTCAAAGGCTCAGCACTATAATGCCACCACTCTTTCATGAAGAAAGAATAGAAGTTACTCAGATTTATTCGGCTGGTGGAAAACTTAATTCAAATAGAAAAATAATAATAGGAAGACCATTCAGAACACCTCATCACAGCGCAAGTGCTGCAGGATTAATTGGAGGAGGATCAATACCTCAACCTGGAGAAATATCACTTGCACATAAAGGGGTTTTATTTTTAGATGAATTAACAGAGTTTCAAAAGAGAGTATTAGACAGCTTGAGGCAAGCTATAGAAACAAAAGAAATAACTCTTTCCAGATCAAGGAAATCCAGTACATTCCCCTGTGATTTTATTTTAATTGCAGCATGCAATCCATGTCCTTGTGGCTACTTTGGTGACAATTTAAAAAAATGTACTTGTTCTACTTTTGAAGTAAGAAAATATTTAAACAAAATCTCAGGTCCAATATTAGATAGAATAGATTTACAGGTAGAAGTAAAAAGATTAAATGAAAATGAACTAATTTCAAATCAAACATCTGAGAATTCTCTCTCAATTAAAAGAAGAGTAATAGAAGCCAGAGAAATACAAAAGAAAAGATATAAAGATTTAAAAATAAATTTAAATTCTGAAGTTGGCTCCAGAAATATAAGAGAACACTGTAAATTATCCACAAATGGAGAAGGAATTTTAAAAGAAGCTATTAAATCATTAGCATTAAGTGCCAGAAGTTACGATAGACTTTTAAAAGTATCACGAACAATTGCTGATTTATCAAATTCGGATATCATAAAAGATGAACATATCTTAGAAGCCCTTCAATTCAGATTAAGTACATTTAAAGCCTAATGAAAATACGAAATATTTTATTAATTTTGATGGTTGCATTTATTTGCACAAGCTGTTCTACTCGCCCATTAGCCCAATCGCCTAATCACCCTATCGAAATAACTTATTGGCAATATTGGACTGGGTTTGAAGGCAAAGCAATAGAAAAGTTAGTTGATAAGTTTAATAAAACACATTCAAACATAAAAGTTAAAATGCTTACTATTTCCGAACCCAGAAAAAAAATGCTTCTGTCTATTATTGGTGGAACTCCACCAGATGTCATTAGCACCATCGGACCTTGGGTACCAGAGCTAGCTTCAAAAGGAGCATTAATACCACTAGATAATTATTGTACAAAACATAAAATCACTAAAGATTTATTCTTTCCTTCTTTTTGGGAAATGTTAAATCTCTATGGACACACGTGGGCTCTACCTACAACTCCCACGGCTACTGCACTTTACTGGAATAAAGATTTATTTAAAGAAGCAGGTCTTGACCCAGAAAAACCACCAAAAACTTTAAAAGAATTAAAAGAATACTCTAATAAAATTACTAGCTTTGAAAATGGCAAGATTAAAAGAATAGGATTTTTACCTAGTTGGCCGCTATGGACATGTGGAATATATGGATTGGTTTTTGGAGGATCTTGGGGGAAAGTAGAAGGCAAAAAAGAAACTTTTTCTGCAAACGATCCGAAAAATATAGAAGCCTGGGAGTGGACTCAAGGTTTTGTGGAGAATCTAGGTGGAGAAAATGTTCAAACTTTTCAGGAAGAATTTGGAAATTTTCAAGGACCCAACAATCCCTTTTACACAGGAATGATTGCTATTGAAATCAATGGAACATGGGAAGGTAATTTTATTTCAAAGTTTGCTCCTAAGATCAAATGGGGAGCCGCTCCAATTCCTACGAATAAAGATGGTTCTTTTGTAACTACCGTAAACTGCGACTGCCTTGTAATCCCTAGAGGTTCTAAACATCCAGATGAAGCATTTGAGTTCATAGCCTGGTTAATGAAGCCAGAAAATTTAGAAGAGTTGTGCATTGAACAAAAGAAATTCTCACCTTTGATATATTCTGACAGGGAAGATTTTATAACTAATCATCCTCATCCATATATTAAAGTATTTATTGATTCAGTGAAAAGTAAAAATGCACAATACTTCCCTCAAACTGTTTTATATCAACAATATGAAAGAGAGCTAAAGAGAGAGTTTGAAGGAGTTATGAAACTCCAAACTTCTCCCAAAGATGCATTAAATAGAGTTCAAAACAAAATGCAATCAGAGCTTAAGAGAGTTAGCAAATATTAAACATAAAAGAATGCAAGTAGCACTAGATTTAAAAAGAAAAAGTAACCCCAATGTTTATTGTTCATATTTTATATCCTCCTTTTAGAGGAGTCGGCACTAATTACATAGAACTAAAGAGGACAGTCCCTAAAGCTTTTCAAGTATTTTCACTATTCTCTTACTAGCTTTTCCATCACCATATGGATTTTTAGTTTTTGCCATTTTATTATAGGCTTTTTTATTAGTTAATAGTTTTGATGCTTCTTTAAAAATAATCTCTGGATTAACACCCACGAGTTTTGCTGAGCCAGCACTTACTCCTTCAGGGCGCTCTGTATTTGTTCTAAGTACTAAGACTGGCTTACCCAATGATGGTGCTTCTTCCTGTACACCACCAGAGTCAGTTAAAATAAGATAACTATTTTGCATAGCATAAACAAAAGGTACATAGCCAGGTGGTTCTATTAAAAAGATTCTTTTATGCCCCTTTAATATAGGTTGGATTACACTTCTTACATTAGGATTTAAATGTAGTGGAAGTAGAATAGCTGTATCAGGAAACTTGTCTACAATTTTCACTAGAGTTTTTGCTATATCTCTATGCGACTTCCCAAAGTTTTCTCTTCTGTGCATAGTAACCAAAATAACTCTACTTTTATCAAAGTCTAAACCTGGCACATACATAGGAGCAATTTTATTATATTTTCTACTTATCTGAGTAGTGGTATAGAACAAAGCATCGATAACAGTATTACCAGTGTTAAAAACACTTTTAGATATGTTTTCTTTTTTTAAATTAGTAAATGCTCTATCAGTAGGAGCCAGATGCACCGAAGCAATCCTAGATACTATTCTTCTAGCCATCTCTTCAGGAAAAGGATTATATATTTCTTCTGTTCTCAATCCTGCCTCTAAATGCACAACTGGAATCTTTAAATAAAATGCTGCAATACTAGCAGCCATGACAGAAACAGTATCCCCTTCCACCAGCACAATATCAGGTTTTATTTTTCTGAACAGCTCAGAAGTAGACTCAATAACCCTTGCAGTAATACTTTCAAGAGTTTGATTTTTTTGCATTAGCTTTAAATTATAATCTTCTTTAATTCCAAACCACGCTAACATTCCAGCTACCATTTCTTTATGCTGACCAGTGTTTATGAGAATGGGTTTAAACTTTTTTGATTTTTTTAATTCAAGATAAAGCGGAGCAATTTTTATTACTTCAGGACGGGTTCCAAAGACAAGAGCTATTTTTTTCATTTCCACCCAAGGCTTGGAGACCAAGCCTCTACACGCCTACTCCTAGTTTTTCTTCTAAAAGTTTCATCTTTTCTTCCAAAGCTTTGACTTGTTCTTCTAACTTTTCTGTTTTTCTAGGCAAACGTTTCATAGCCTTATCTTTCTTAAAATGTTCCATATAAGGAGTAGCAGGCATTCCCATATAAACACTTCTATCTGGAATATCACTATGCACACCAGCTTTAGCTAAGATAACGACATCATTTCCTAATTTTAAATTATCGGCAAAACCTGCTTGTCCACCTACTATAGATCTGTCACCAAGTTCTACGCTACCAGCAAACCCTACTTGTCCAACGATAAGACAATCTTTCCCTATTTTGCAATTATGAGCAACCTGAACAAGATTATCTACCTTAGATCCAGCACCGATAACAGTAGGTCCAATGGTACCTCTATCTACACAAGTATTTGCACCAACTTCAACATCATCTTCAATAATGACATTTCCAATAGTTGGAATTTTACACTGGATTTGACGAGCAAAGTTTAAGTTAACATCACCTTTTCTAATCTTTTCTAGATTACTTTCATCCTCAGTAACATAGCTATATCCATCAGATCCTATAACAGTATTTGAATGGATGATTACATTGTTTCCAATTTTACAATAGTCATAGATAGAAACATTTGAATAAATTATACAGTTCTCGCCAATTTCTATATTTGCACCAATAAAAACATTAGGATAAATCACGGAGTTCTTTCCTATTTTTGAACTTGGTCCAACAAAAACATTAGCACCCAAAGAAACTGAACTATCCACTTTTGCTAAAGAGTCAATTACAGAAGTAGAATGTTTTCCTTTTTCTGGACTATAAATACTAGGTTTTAAAAACTCAAGAAGCTTTTTCATGACAAGTCTTGGTCTTTTTGCCCAGATGACTGGAATTGGGAGAGGAGGTAGTTTTTCCTTGGCAGCAAGGGGAATGATAGCAGCTTTTGCTTTTATATTTGCATAATTTTTTATATACTTCTGCTCATAAATAAAAACTATATCTTCTAACGTAGAGGTATCTGGAGAAGATGCAATGCTATCTATAACAACAGCTGCAAAGGAATCTGAGTTTAACTCACCATCTACAGCTTCTGCAATTTCTTTAATCGTTTTAGGTAAGACTTTTGGCATCGTTTGTAGAGGGCTTCCTCAGTGGAACATCTCTCCTTATTTTTTCACAGCCGGTTTTACACCTGGCAAGGTCAACTGATTAGCAATGGATTTCTTCCTTAATTCAACTGATACAATATCAGTAATATCCTGTCCACCTAAGAGTACTGCTCTTTTATCAAGAATAACATCCAACCCTTTTTCAGCAGCCACTTTTTTTATGGTTTGCATAATATCATCTTCAATTTTCACAGATAAGGTTTCAATAAGTTTTTTTGTATCGTTGGCTTTTAAATCTATTTTTGCTTGTAATTCTTTTTGTTTGGTAGCTTTTTCAGCTTCAGATTTTTTTTGCTTTTCAAATTCTGTAAAGATTCTTTCACTTTCCGTAATTTCTTTCTTTAATGCTTCTTGTGCATCTGAAATTTTTTTACTGGCATCTTGAGCAGCAGGGTATTCATCAAACAGCTTGTCTCCGTCTACAAAGCCTAGTTTACTGGATTGTGCACAAGCTGGCCACACTAATATTAAAGATAAAAAAAGTACATAAACAAGTCTATTCATAGATTTTCTCCCACTTGAACATAATAACAGACGTCCCATCGGGGCGTCTCTACTAGAATCTTTCACCAAAACCAAAATTAAATCTGCCCAATGCATTTTTTGAATTCCAATATGACTTCATAAATGGAATACCATAATCAACTCTTATAGGACCAAGGACAGGAATATTTGCTCTCACACCAAGCCCTGCTGAAGCTGCCGTGTCCAGACGATTAAACACTCTATTTACAGTATGATTTCCACCTACATATCCAAAATCAGAAAAAAGAGCTAGCTTTAAGTTTTGTCCTATCGGTGTTTTTTTAAAGCCTGGAATTGTATCTAAAACAGGCATTCTATATTCAGCACTAGTTAGAACACTTCTTTTTCCAATTCCAAGATCAGAGAAAGATCTATAACCTCTAACACCATAATATCCACCTGCTTTAAATTGATTGTACATAGGAATGTCACCAATTAAAGCAGAGGAACCTTGAACGTTAAATGCAAGCGTAGATTTCTGTCCAATAGGAATATATTTTCTTAAATCAACTCCTAGCTTTGTAAAACTTCCATTTCCAATACCTACTGCTTGTCCAAAAGTTAATTTTCCATACTGACCTTTTGTAGCATTCAAAACATTGTCTCTATTATCATAGACAAGTGTTGGATTAAAATTTATATACTTCCCGCCTTGCAATTGTTCTTTTCTGATTTTCTTTGCAATGTTTCTAGCAGCATTTTTTTCTTCATCAGACAAGTGACCACCATATGATTGACCAGGTTTAAATACACCAGAATCAGAAAAATTACCAATCAATTTTCCATTATCAATGTTTTGAAGCTGCTTGGTTAGAAAATCTTGAGCCTCATTTCCATAGTCTTTCATATCAACAGCTTCACCAATCAGATCAAGACCTCCACTGAAATTTTTTCCAAGTGGTCTCATTAAAGAAGCACCGATAGCAAAGTTTTTTTCTTGAGCAAGATCAATCAAATAACTATTATAGGTATATCCATGTGTAAATAAACTAAGCGAGTTCTTTGTGTCTCTAAAATTAGGGTCTGTATACCTGGCTTCAACTTGATAGGTTTTTCTATTTGATAAGAATTTTTGAGTAACAATTGTGTTGGCTAAAAGACCTGATCCATACTGTCCATTAAATGAAACGCTTTTACCTTCACCAAAAAGATTATTATTACTAAAGCCAGCGTTTGCAAAGGCTCCATTCAAACTATTTAATCCACCACCAAATCCAAAGGATGCAGTTCTTTTTTCTTTAACTTCTATAGTCAAATCATATTTATCAGGAAACTGAGCTGATGGGGCAAGGACCCTTTGAACATCTTCAAAAAAACCAGTAGACTGCAATGCCCTAAAATCCTGCACTAGAAGAATTTCATTATATGGTTCTCCAGAAACAAGATTTGGAGTAAGCCTCTTAATATATTTTTCTTTTGTCTTAGTATTACCTTTAATTAAAACCTTATCAAGAACTCCTTCATTTAAATCTATGGATAAAGTTCCATCTGGATCTAGATCTATACCTTTGACTTTAGCAAGCAAATATCCTTTTTCTTGATATTTTTTTTCAATCTCATCTAATGATTCAGATATTTTTGTTATACTTTCTGGCTTCCCTGAAAGATCCTGAACTACAGAAGAAAGCTCTTCTGAATTGATCAATTTATTACCTAATATTTGAACTCTGGTTATTGGATTATTTTCTTCAATTTTTATCCTTAAGAGAACACCATCTTCTGATTGTTCAGGATTTGCTTGAATACTTTCATGAACAAAATAGCCAAGCTTATCTATGCTCTCAAGATCTACTAAAACTTTTTCTCTGTCAAAAGCAGTACCAACTTTTGAATTTATAGCTTCAAGAATATTTTCTTTTGAGATTAATCGATTTCCTTCAACTACGATTTCTTTTATTGTAAGAGCATCTGATTTTGACTTATCCTCATCATCTATTTTTTTCTTATTAAAGAATGAACCAATGTTTGACAACCCTGATTGTGCAAAGCATGGAACGGAAGGGATAAAAAGCATGGCAGAAAGCAACACACAAAGCATTGCTCTTCGCTTTTTTTGTTCTCTATTTTTTTTATACACTTTGCAAAGGCTCCAACATACTATTATGACATAGAGAGCTAAGATGTAATTTTAAAAACAAATTGTTTTACTCCCACTTTTGATCTGTAATTCCACTATATCAATTAGCTGGTTAAGGACTAAATAAATTGACGTAAAGAATTAAGTATTGTATATCCGTATTAAACAATAATATGGCCCAGTATAAGATAATTCGTTAAGATAATCATTACTCAATAAAGAACTTATAAAGAAAATACCTTTTCAAGGAAATATTTTCCATGTAGAATGTTAAAGCTTGAAAAACGCAATATTTTTAGCGGATTAAAAGAAGATAACAACCAAATAAGGAGTTATAAAAAAATGGCAAGGCCAAAGTTTGAAAGAAAAAAACCAAACGTTAATATTGGAACAATTGGTCACGTTGACCACGGTAAAACCACACTAACTGCAGCAATTACAATGACACTTGCAGCAGGAGGCGGTGCACTAGCAAAGAAGTATGATGAAATCGATTCTTCACCAGAAGAAAAAGCAAGAGGAATTACAATTAACACAGCTCACGTTGAGTATGAAACAGAAGCTAGACACTATGCTCACGTTGATTGCCCAGGACATGCTGACTATGTTAAAAATATGATTACTGGTGCTGCACAAATGGACGGAGCAATCCTTGTTATTTCAGCAGCTGATGGACCAATGCCACAAACAAGAGAACATATTCTACTTGCACGTCAAGTTGGTGTTCCACATATCGTAGTTTTCTTGAACAAAGTAGACATGGTAGATGATGCAGAACTTATTGAGTTAGTCGAAGTTGAAACAAGAGAACTTCTAACAAAATATGGTTTCAAAGGTGAGGAAATTCCATTTGTAAAAGGATCAGCACTTAAAGCAATGGAAGTTCTCATAAAAAATCCAGCTACTAAAAGAGGCGAAAGCCCAGAAGTAGACAAGATTCATGATTTGATGGATGTTGTAGATAAGTCTATTCCTACACCTGTAAGAGATGTAGATAAACCATTCCTAATGTCAGTTGAAGATGTATTCACCATAACTGGTCGTGGTACAGTGGCAACAGGAAGAGTTGAAAGAGGAAAGTTAAAAGTTCAAGATGAAGTTGAAATTGTAGGTATTAAAGATACAACTAAAACAATTGCAACCGGTCTTGAAATGTTCAGAAAATCACTTGATGAAATTCAAGCAGGTGATAATGCTGGAGTTCTTCTCAGAGGTATTGAAAAAGAAGGTATTGAACGTGGTCAAGTTATTGCAAAGCCAGGTTCAATTAAGCCTCACACTAAATTTAGTGCTGAGATTTATGTACTAACCAAAGAAGAAGGTGGAAGACATACTCCATTTTTCCCTGGTTACAGACCTCAATTCTATGTAAGAACAACAGATGTTACCGGTTCAGTAAAGCTTCCTGATGGAGTTGAAATGGTTATGCCTGGCGACAATATTGCAGTAGAAGTTGATCTTATTCAACCTGTTGCTATTGAAGAAGGTATGAGATTTGCAATCCGTGAAGGTGGAAGAACTGTAGGAGCAGGAGTAGTAAGCAAAATTCTTGCTTAATTAGGAGCACTTAGAAGTAGGGGCATTAAAACATGCCCCTATATTTTTAGAAGATAAAATATTATGGCAAAAACAGCACAACCGCAATTAAAAAATAGAATTCGTATCAGATTAAAAGGATATGATCATAGAGCACTTGATGCATCATGCGACCAAATCGTAGATGCAGCAGTTAGAACAGGCGCCACAATTACAGGTCCTATTTATCTGCCGACAGATAGACACCTTTATACTGTAAACAGATCACCACACGTCGACAAAAAGTCTAGAGAACAGTTTGAAATGAGAGTTCACAAAAGACTCATTGACATTGAGAATCCAACCAATGAAACTACAGATGCATTAACTAGGTTAGACTTACCAGCGGGAGTAGACATAGAGTTAAAATTATGAGTAAACCATATAGAACAAGACCAGAAATTCTTGGCAAAAAATTAGGAATGACACAAGTATTCAATACTGATGGGGAAGCAATTCCAGTAACAGTTATTGAATTGTCTGAAAATATAGTGACTGCTATTAAGACACCAGATAAAAATGGCTATGCAGCTATTCAAATTGGTGCTAATACAAAAAAAGAAAGTAAACTTTCTAAGCCAAAACTTGGATTCTTAAAAAAGAATAGCCTCCCTTTATTAGGCTACTTAAAAGAGTTTAGAGCTCAAGATGGAGAATTAGCTTCATATAAAGTAGGCGAACCAGTAGATCTTTCTAAAATAATCGTTGAAAATGAAAAAGTAGACGTTTCTGGGAAGTCCATAGGTAAAGGATTCCAGGGTATGGTCAAACTCCACAATAAACACCGTGGTCCTAAATCCCATGGTTCTAAGTCTTATCGTGGTCCAGGATCTATCGGTGCTCACACCACACCAGGACGTGTAATGCCAGGTAAAAACATGCCTGCAAGAATGGGTCATGAAGAAATTACTGCTAGAAACTTAAAAGTAGTTGAGTTTATTAAAGACAAAAACTTACTTTTAGTTAAAGGCGCTGTACCAGGAGCAGAAGGTACATTATTAACTATTAGACCTTCCATTAAAAAATGGAATGGCGTAGCAAAATAAAGAGAAAAGATCTTAGAAAAAGTAAAAGAGAGAGCTGAAAGGCTCTCTTTTTTATTTCTATAACCACAATGCAGTGATCACAAATTTACAACTAACCATTTATCGAATAAAGTAAAATACTGAAAAGTCAGCTTTAGATTATCATCTTCTGGGAGTCGGTGTTACTCGAGGTGTTGAAGTTGGTGTTACTCTCGGTGTTGGAGTTGGTGTTACTCTCGGTGTTGGAGTTGGTGTTACTCTCGGTGTTGGAGTTGGTGTTACTCTCGG
>JAGVKQ010000018.1 GCA_020050435.1 Candidatus Caenarcanales bacterium | reverse complement strand
ATCGATGGCAGAATATGCACTTCTTCTTGGCTTAATTACAGTGGCAATCGTTACTGTAGTAACTGCACTAGGAACCAGAATATCTGGAGCAATTTCAAATGCAGTCACTGCAATTCCTTCCTAATCTTTTAAAGAAGAGCAAATAAAAAAGACCGTAAGTCATAAGGTAAGCGGTCTTTTTTATTTATTCTACTCTTCTGAGCTTCCAAAAAGAGTCACTGATTTGTTTGTCAGAATCTAAGTAATCCTTCCAATTATTTCTTACATGTACAAAACAGCCAGAAAAACTACATTTTTCTGACTCCATGAATGACCTTACAAGAGTAATGGGTTCTGAAATATGAGCCAGCGTTTTAATTTTCCCACCAGCAGATTTAACCTGTTTTAACATGTCTGTTTCGATAGCCCCAGGACCAAGACAAATAATTGAAAGATCTCCTTTATCTTTAAGATCTTCATTTATATTCTCTGTAATTCTAACCATAGCAGTTTTTGTAGCAGAGTATGCTGGAAAGATAGGGTTAGCATATGCAGCTCCACCACCGGCAAATGTAACTATTTTTCCAAACTTGTTTTTAAGCATTGTAGGTAAGCATACTTTTATTATTGCTAAGCTTCCTAGAACATTCACCCGATGACAAGAGTCCCACTCTGAGAGGTTGATATCATTTATCGGTCCTGTTGGTCCGATTATGCCAGCTGCTAACACAAGTCCTATATTCTTATGATTTGCACTGTTCAAATATGTCTGAAGAGTTTTTTCTGCGTATTCATAATTAGCAACATCTAGTATAAGTGCCTCAGCTTTACCACCATTTCTTAGTATTTCATCAGCTGTTTCTTTGCAAGTCTTTGTTTTTGATATGCAGACTATGAACAAGCCTTTTTTTGCAAGATCCAATGCTATTGCTTTTCCTATGCCTCTTCCTGCCCCTGTAATTATTATTGTTTCTGGAATCATATAAATAGTTTAATCTAAACCCCATTAAATAGGGTTTTCTCAGATATTTATTGTAAGAAATATGGTTCTCCCTAAGGGAATTTATTTTTTTAGGGGTATCTATATGATACTAGTAGTTGTCTATAGTTTATAATTAGATATAAGTATATGAATATTTTCAAAAAGTTTATTTTAAGCGAAGATGGCATGCAATTAGCAGAGTATGCAATAGTTCTTGGAGTTATATTTACTGTTGGCGCAGTGGGATTATCACAATTATCTGTTAGAATCTCTAATCTTATAAGTCAAGCTTCTACAGCCATACCAAGTTAATTATTAGTCAATAAAATTTCTTTTTTATAATGTAAAATTCAATTATGCCTATTACTCATATTGCTGCGTTGATTATTTCAGTAATTGGTGGAATTAGTGATTGGAAGACAAGAAAAATTCCAAACTGGTTAACATTCGGTACTTTTTTTCTAGCTTTGATTTATAGTATTTTTCAATTTAATCTCAATGCTTTTCTTAATTGTTTCGTTGGTTTTTTTGTAGGGCTTTTAATTCTTTTAATCCCATATATCCTTGGAGGGATGGGGGCTGGAGATGTTAAACTTCTTGCTGCTATAGGTTCTTTGGTTGGATATAAAAACATAGTTGTTGTATTTTTTTACACTGCAATTGCAGGACTTTTTATTGGGATTTTTTGGATTATATCTAGACCAGGTCATTTAAAATTTTTAATTTCTACAGGACAGGTCTTTCCAACAGTGGATAAAAAAGAAAAAGTCCCATATGGGCTGGCTATAATGTGTGGGACTATAGGATATGTTTTTCTGAAATATAAATACTTCCCATTTTGGTGAAGATAACAGTTTTAGATAAGAATTATTTTTGCAAAAATAAAAAGATTGTTTACAATCCCCTTTCTTTTATGGCTGTGAATTTGTTACATTTCTTGTATATTTAAAAAATGCTCGGAACAAAAATTTTTTAAAAAAGAAACAATAAAGGTTAACAAATATGGATATAAATGATGAATCATATTCTTCTGACTACATGCAATCTCCAAAAAAGAAAAAATCACCATTTAGCTCGCTAATAGTAATGACTGGTTTGTCTTTAGTTTTAGGTTTTGTAGCAGCATTTGGTATTTGGGAATATTTAAGTAAGCAACAAGAAAAAGTAAAAAAACTTGCAGTAACTAAAAAAATTATTGTGACTGCTCGAGAAATTATGTCAGGTGTGAAGATAACACCTGAGGACATTACTTTTAAAGAAATCTTAAGCTCATCAATTCCTAGTCACACATTTAAAAATCCCAATAAAATCATTGGAAGAATTACTAAAACCACTATTGCTGCTGATTCCATTGTCTTAGAATCAAGTTTAAATGATCCGGGCTCAAGAGGTGGACTAGCAGCTGTTATACCAAAAGGCAACAGAGCCATTACAGTAAGAGTTAATGATGTGACTGGTGTAGGAGGATTTATAAATCCTGGTGATAAAGTGGATATTTTATCTGTGATAGATGCTAAAGAAAAAGGGGAATTATTGTCTAGGAGTATATTACAGAATGTTTTCGTAATAGCAGTAGGTGAAAAAATTTATACTGATGATGCTTTGCCAGAAGCAGCAGCTCCTAAGGGCGTAAATCAAATAACTTTGTCTTTAAACTTGTTTGATGCTGAAAAACTAACTCTGGCTTCACAAAAAGGTGATTTAAGGTTTGTTTTAAGATCCTTCGGAGATAATGAATACGTTGATGACCCTGGAGTTGAGAGTGCTGAGGTCTATGAATACTTAGCTTCAGCAGATATACCAGATCAACTGCCTGTAACCCCTCAAAAACCTATTAGAAAACCTGTTGATTTAATATTTGGAAACAATAGAAATACCCTTTATTTTTAAATAAAATACAATAAACATGAATAATTATTATCTTCTAATGCTATTTGCTTAGAATTGATTCAATGCTTTTCAGTCGTGGTAGATAACTAATATGGTAATCAATCAGCCACAGTTTACGCCACAGAAGAAGAATAAAGTAAACCCTGTTCTTATAATGGGAGCTTTTGCTGTAGTTTTAGGACTTGTTTCAGCACTTGGAATTGGTCAGTATTTAAATAAGCAGACAGCTAAAGTCAGTGAACTTACAGTAATGAAGGCTGCTGTTGTGGCAAGTAGAGATATTCCTCCTGGAGGAATGATTGTAATTGAAGATTTGACTACAAAAGAATTCCCTTCACAAACAATTCCAATGGATTGCCCAGCTAGTCCTAATTTAATAGTAGGAAGAGAAGTGAAAATCCCAATTTTAAAAGATGAAGTTTTAACTGAAGCTAAGCTTCTCCCCGTAGTCGTTGCTAGTGGTTTACCCACTCTTATTCCTGTTGGAATGAGAGGAGTTACCGTCAGAGTGAACGATATTATAGGTGTTGGTGGGTTTGTTAAGCCTGGTGACTATGTTGATATTATTGCAGTCTATAAGAATAAAAATGAAACAATATCTAAAGCGATATTTGAAAATGTTCAAGTGTTGGCTGCAGGTGAGAAAGCCTTAGATCCTAAGGCTGTTCCTGATACCATTCCAAAAATTGTAAGCTTACTTACTGTAGCCGTAACTCCACAGGATGCAGAAAAACTTATTTTAGTTTCAACTAATGGTCAATTTCAATTTTCTTTAAGAGCCTTTGGTGATAAATCTATTATTGCTTCTGAAGGAATTTATCCTGAAGATGTTTATGGCTATGTTGGTGAATCTGGTGGATCACCAAATAGAAAAAAAGTTGGTGCTTTTGATGGAACTGTTTCATCTAGGAAAAAAAATATAGAGTTAATCCTTGGCAATGTTAGAGGATATAAAATTCTAGACAATTAATTAAGAACTAAATCTTTGTCGTCATCTTCATTTAGCAAACCGTCTCTTAACCATAAATCATGTTCTTTCATTTTCTTGATTTTTACAGAACTTTTATTTGCTTTATTTTTTTTCTTGTTTGTGATTGAGTCATCTAATGAAATCTTATTTTTTGATGCTAATGAATCTTCATCAAAATTAGATAAGGCTACGTCAGAGGTCAAATCATTTTCTTCTTTATTTTCTTTCTTAAAGATTTTACCCAGTTTTAATTTCTTCTCTTTATTGGGGACTGGAGGTTCATCCTGAACTGAAGCCTTTTGTTTTGGTACTGGAGATGGGGTTGGTGCTTTTTTGATAGGTTTTGATATTGTTGTTGTCATTGTAGTAGTAGTTGTTGTCATTGTTGTCATTGTCGTGATGGAGGTTTTACCTTCTTTCTCAACATCTTTCTTCATAAGCATGCCATTTGCAGAGTCTACAGTGTCTTTATCTTTAAAGATTATTTCAGGGTCTGGCTCTTTTTCTTTTAATGGGATGGGAGTTGCTGTTGCTGCTGGAGGTTCATTCTTATTTAAATTGAACATTTTAAATAAATCAAATTGAAATAAACCAGGAGCCGCTGGGGCTTTAGGTTGTTCTATTTTTTGTTCAGGAGATGCTGCTGGTGAAGGGCTTGGGTTTTGTTGGGGAGAAGGTATTTGTATTGGAGTAGGAGTTATTTCTGGAGTTGCCTTTGGAACTGGAGCTACAACCTTAGGTTTATATATTTTTTTAACTATTGGTTTTGGAGTTGGTGTAGGTTTTATTACTGGAGGAGAGGGTTTTAATTCTGGAGTGGGTGTACTAATAGGTGTTGGAGTCGGTGTTGGTAAAAACCCTTTATTATTAAATCTTTCTGCTTCAATTGGTTTACTTCCATCTGGACCTTCTTCATCAGCTTTTTTTACAGGCTCTGGTGCTTTAATAAGAGGTGCTATTTGGTTAAAGTATTCTGGAGCTGTGGTCGGAGGATTTGTAACTTTAGAACCTTCATTAGCCATTGTAGGGGTAACAATTTGAGGAGAAACTACTACTAAAAGTTCTGTTTCACCTTTTCTAAATGTTTTACTTCTAAAAAGTGTACCAATTACTGGAATATCTCCCACTCCTGGGACCTTTCTTAAACCTTTACTATTATCTTCTCTAAGTAATCCACTAATTGCAAATGCTTCTCCTGATTCAAGTTCTACTTGTGTTTGTGTTCTTCTTGTTTTAAATGCAGGAGGTCTAAGTGCTGTTGATCCTGCCGCTACAAAGTTAGATAGCTCAGTGTCTATATCTCTTATTTCTGGAACTACCTGTAAATGAATTTTATTATTCCCTAAAATTGTTGGGAGTATAGTGAATTTAATTCCAAAGGGTTCGTAGTTAACACTTTGAGCAGCACCACCAGCTGTAACAATAGATGATAAAACAGGCACTTCCCCGCCAGCTAGGAATGATGCAGGTTCACCATTTGAAATTATAAGTGTTGGCTCAGCGAGTACTTTTATTTCACCTCTTTCTTGAAGTGCTTGAATCGCTAATCCTATACCATTTTCTGGATTAAATATTGCTGCAGTTACGTTACCGCCTAGTGAATTCAGGATGTTAGAGCTCTTGGTGTTTACCGTCCCTTTACTAGTAGTTCCTGTTATAGTGCTTGTATTACTTCCTGTTATAGAACTTACACCAGAGCCACCTACAAGTGAACCACCTTGTAATGTATTTCCACCGAAAGTAGTGTTTATTCCTATTCCCCTGGAGGCTAATTTTGTTATTTCATAGAATCTTATTGCTACAGCAATCTGCGGAGCGTTAGCTACTCTTAAAAAACTTATTACCAATCCTTGTTGAGTGGTAACTATTGTGCCTCTGCTTAAATTAGCTAGTCTGTTTGATGTAAATGAAAATCCATCTCTATTCCCAAACATGGATGAAAGTCCTTGCGATGCTCCATCACCAACAACCAATAAATTATTTGAACCTGTACCGTCATTTACTACTTGTCCACCTGGTAAACTTAAGATTTTTACACCAGTATCGCCTACATAAATCCCTGCAATTTGTAAGGCATTTGCAATAACCTCTGCATTGGATACATTCCCTCTTAATATAATTCTTCCTTTTGTAATTGATGTTCCTGCCCCAGCACTTTGAACATTAGCTGCAGCAGCTGCTCCACCTGCACCCCCTGGGCCTCCTTCTTCACTGCTGGATGGAGGAGGAGCAGTTGGATTTCCAACATCGCCTGATAATGAATAAGTTGGGGGCATGTATTCTACTATAATGTTTTTATCTAGCTCTTGTAGTTGCTTTGTTAAGTGAGCAATATCAGGCCAGACTTGTATGTCAAACCTTGCAGGAGAAGCTTTATCTTTTTCCCATATTAATAAGGTGCATGAACCAAGTTGTTTTGCTCTTAAAAATACTTGTCGCTCACTTAAAAGTTGTAAGTCAACAATACTTGGATCACTTAAAGCTACTCTGACAATATCTTTATCACTTGAAATGATTTCACCTTTTCCAAGAGTTAGTTTTTTTTGAACACCTTTGTCTTGATAAAAAGCAGCTTCTTGAAATATTACTTTTGATTGTACTGGAATAGAACAAATTAAAAATGCAAAACAAAGTATTAAGTGTGGGTTAAAAACCTTCTTAAATAAAAATAAAAAATTTTCGTTCCAAAAGCTCACGATAAGATAGAGAACGAAGTAAAACTTTAAATGTTCCACATCCTTTTATAAGGAAGCAATTGTTTAGCTTATATATATGTAAAACTTATGATAATAAACAAAAAAATGCAATTATGAAAGTTCCTGTTTCTTAAAAAGCACTTCCGCTAAATGTAGTCATAAGTTTTAAAAGTGGTGGTCCAAAAGTGACAACTAAAACAGTAGGGAAAATAAATAAAACTGTAGGGACCATCATTTTTACAGACATTTGTGCAGCACACTCTTCTGCTTTTTGTCTTCTTTTTACTCTCATGTAATCTGATTGCCCTCTAAGGACTTCCCCGATACTAGCACCCACTTTTTCAGATTGGTAAATAACTCTTGATAAGTTCTTTAAATCTTCTGAGCCAGTTCTTTCACCTAAATTATTCCAGCAATCGTCTCTAGGCAAGCCAAGACTAATTTCTCTATTTGTAATTATAATTTCTTCGGCTAAGTCTTTTCCTGAGATTCCTAAATTTGCTGCAACCCTTAATAATGACTGATCAACACTCATGCCAGCCTCAGTACAAATAACTAAAAGATCTAAAGCATCAGAAAGAATCAAGTCTATTTTTTTTCTTCTACCTGAGGCAATGCCTTCAAGAAATATCTGAGGTAAAATAAACCCTGCACCTAAACCCATTAATGCTAAGAGCATGCCACTTGAGGGATCTTTACCTACAATTCCTAGAGCAAAAAATGTACCTATTGCTAAACCAACTGAGGCAAGAATTTTTACTGAATAGAACATTTGTATAGACTTTTTGTCTCGAAATCCAGCTGCAATAAGTTGTTTTTTTATATTTGATTGCTGAGCAAACGATACTTTATCAGACATCCATTGACCAACTTGTTCTCCGATTGGCATTAAAACTCTTTTAGTAAAATCATCATCAGGATCTTCTGATTCTTTTGTATCAGATTTTCTTGCAGTAGAACTTTGCTCAGATAGCCAAAATTCTAATCTTTTATTTATTGTCTGAGACTCTCTAGAAATTTGTGCCATTCTAAAGATTACTAGACATAGTGTACATATAGCCAAAAAAGCACAAAGACTGATTATTACTATGGGTGACATACTATACCTCTAATTTTGTAACCTTTTTAATTATTAAGAATCCAACTGTCATAGAACCAACACATCCATAGATAGCACCTCTACCCATTGGATCAGCCATGAAGCTTTTATAAGTATCTGGAGCCATTCCACTTAATAGAAAAAACAAACCAACTGGTAATCCCATTAAGAGGTATGCTGATGCTGAATTTTCTGCAGTTAGTGTTTTAATCATACCTTTCAATTTAAATCTTTCTTTAATGGTGACAGCTACACTTCTTACTAACTCCCCAAGGTTTCCACCAAGTTCTCTATTGATTATTATTCCTGTACAAAGAATCTGAACGTCCATAGTGTTCATTCTTTTTACAAGATTTCCTAGGGCTTCGCTTATAGGTAATCCAAGTCCAATCTCAACATTGATTTTTGCAAATTCTTCACCAATGGGAGCAGAAAATTCATCCGCAATATGTCTAATACCAGCTTGAACATCTAATCCTGCTCTGAGATCTCCTGAAAGCATGTCTAAAGCTTCTGGTAGTTGTGTTATAAATGCATCAAGCCTTTTTTGTTTTAAAATATTTAGAACCAAAAAAGGAATAAACCCTATTGCTAATCCTGCAAATGGTATTTTAAGAAATAAATCTACAAGCAGCATTCCTATTACGGATAGGCAAATTACAAAAAGTAAAAATTCCCCAGTCTTAATCTTTAGCCCGGTTTGTTCTATTAATATTTTTAATGATCCTACTTTTTCACTAGATATTTTTGAAAAGATGAAATTCAATACAGGAATATTACTTATTCTTGAGTCACGTCGAATACCAGCAGAACCTTGTGCCTTTTCATCTTTATTATCTTTTTTGCCTTCTTCAATTTTTATGCTGGCTGTTTGAATTCTTGTATCCTGGATTATTCCTGTAGGACCAGAATAATTTACAACTTGATTAATTCTTTGACTTTGTTCTTTACGAGTTTGTGCTTTTGTATACATGAAGTATCCAAGAAAGCACAGTGTAATCACTGCAAAGAAAACAAACATTGAGAAAAATATGGGCCCCATTATTATCCCTTCAACAACTTTTTAAGTTATTTGTCCAGGAGTAAACCATTGATTTGGCAGCTTATGTCCCATTGATTCAAGCTTAGATGCAAACTTTGGTCTTACCCCTGATGCTTTAAATATACCCTTAACTTTACCATTTTCATCTACACTTTTTTGTTCGAAAAAGAATATATCTTGAGCAGTGATAATACCGTTTTCCATTCCAGTGATTTCTGTTATCTGTGTAATTCTTCTAGAACCATCAGAGAACCTGTTTAACTGACAAATAATATTTACTGCAGTTGCTATTTGTTCTCTAATTGCTTTTTGAGGTAGGTCTATCCCTGACATGAGACACATTGTTTCAAGTCTTGAAAAAGCATCTCTTGAAGTATTTGCGTGGAGTGTTCCCATACATCCATCGTGACCAGTGTTCATAGCTTGTAAAAGATCTAAGGCTTCACCAGAACGAATTTCACCCAGTATTACTCTTTCTGGTCTCATACGTAGTGCGTTCTTTACAAGATCTCTTTGTGTAATTTCACCTTTTCCTTCAAGGTTTGGTGGTCTTGTTTCAAGTCTTACCACGTGATCTCTTTGAAGCTGAAGTTCTGCAGCATCTTCAATTGTTACAACTCTTTCATGATCAGGAATGTATCGTGAAAGAGCATTTAAGAATGTCGTTTTACCTGAACCAGTACCTCCAGATACTACTATGTTCATTCTGCAAGTTACAGCTGATTTAAGGATGTCAGCCATGCATTGAGTGAGTGCTCCAAATCCTACAAGATCATCAATTACAATTTTCTTTTCTGAAAACTTTCTTATTGAAAGAGCTGCTCCATCAATTGATATAGGAAGTATTACTGCGTTAACACGTGAACCGTCTTTTAATCTTGCATCAACGAGAGGGGATGATTCATCAACTCTTCTACCTACAGCACTGGTAATACGAGTGATGACTCTCATTAAATGCGCCTCGTCATCAAATGAAAGAGGCTCTTTTTCAAGTACCCCTTTACGTTCTACATATATTTTCTGAGGACCATTTACTAAAATATCATTTACAGAGGAATCTCTAAGTAAAGGCTCAAGAGGCCCAAGTCCTAGAATATCAGCTATTAACTCTTCAGTAAGTAATCTCTTTTCATTAGTAGGCATTGGAAGTCCTTCTTCTTGTAGAAGAGCTTCTATTAAAGATGTAATTTGTGTTCTAACTTCTTTATTTTGTAAGTCATCGCCGAGTTTTGTCGTATCTATTTCTGCAATTAATTTAGTATGTAGTTTTTTCTTTAATTCTTTATAGTTAATTCCACCTCTAAGAGCGGGTTTTTTTTGAGCTAAAGGATTTTGTGGCTTTTCTTGAGGTTTAATAACAGACTCTAATTTTTTTTCAGCAGGTTTAGCTTGTTCAACTTTTAGCTCAATCTTTGTTTCGGTTTTTGCCTCAACAACATCTTCTTTTTTGACTTCTATATTTGTTGTAGATGTCTCCTCAATCTTTGATTCAACCGGGGTTTCTATTTGTACTGTAACTTGTGCAGTTGGTTTTTCTTGGGTAGTAGTTTGTTGTGATTGAGTTGTAGCTTCTGCTGCTGGCTTTGCGAACATGCTTTTAAAGAAGTGTTGACCGTTTGGATCCATAATTTTTATCCTTTTCTTTTAAAACCAACCGAGAATACCTTTTTTCTTTTGTTTCTTTTCTTCTGATTGAATTGCTTCTTTTGTAGGCAATTCAAGATTTGTTTCTGGAGAATCACTTTTTACAAATTTACTTGCAAGAATTTTATATGAAGTTGAAAGCTGGGAATCAGGAGCTAGTTCTAAAACTGGTCTTCCATAGTTTGAAGATTCTACGCATAATTGCCAGTCATTTGGTAATGCATGGAAAATATTATGGTTAATTTGTTTTTGAACAAGTTCTGGTTCTAAGCTTCCTATATACCAGTTTTGTCTGTTTATTATTGGCTTGATCTTGTGCTCAGAAATTCCCAATTCTTTAAGAGTCTGAATGTAAAATCTGTTATCTCTGATTGCAAGCAAATCAAAAGTTGTTAATAGAAGTAAGTCCGTTGCCTTATTAATAAAGAACATTGTCATCTCATCAAGTGAATGAGCTGAAGTGTCAATAATAATAAAGTCATAGTTTTCTGAAGCTACTTCAATCAATTTATTTAAAACATCAATATTTACATCATTGTAATCACTGGGCTTAATCAATCCACCAATTATGGATAGATTTTTACCAACGTTACTTACAGCACTGTTTAAATATTGTTCATCAACCTCACCTTGTCTACAAACGTCTGCTAGTGTACATTTTGGAATTACATTTAAAAGAACTGTTACGTGATTTGAGAAACCTGCCGCGTCAATAACTAAGGTCTTCTTTTGGTATACATGTGACAGTGCATAAGCTAGATTAACCACTCCTGTGCTAACACCTGTACCACCTTTATAACTCAGCATAGCAATTACTTTTGCACTTTTTTGAATTGCCGCTCCCCCTGCTGGAACATGGCGTAAGCGTTCTAATGTGGCAAGTAATTCTGATCTTTTAAATGGTTTTACAAGGAATCCAATAGCTCCGAATTTCATTGCATCCATTGCAAGATCTATATCTTTTACATCGGAGACAATTAAAAAATGCTTACCTGTCAGCATGGAAGATATATCCGTAAGTGTTTCATGAGCTTTTTCATGTCCAGTAAAATCTAGAACTATTAAGTCCGCTTCTTTTTTTATAACGAATTCTTTTTGTAAAGTCAATTCAAGCTGGCCTGACCATGCATTTGAAAAAGTCTCTTGCCAGTATTGTCCTTCATTTAATTGTTGCGTGATGATCGATACTTTAAGCATAAATTAACCTCTTGAGGGTATCCCAACCTAACATTATTTATTTTCCCTATATTCTTATTCGTCCAACACTAAATAAAGAATAGTTTTGATAAATTTTTTTTGAGGAAAAATGGGGGCTATCATGTAGGTCTGATGGCTTATCTTTTTGTAGATTACCCCTTAGGGTCATTCCTTAATTAGTAAAACCCCTAAATTTGTGTAGTATTTCCCTTCTTGAGGAAATAAGTTTATTAGCTTACGTCAAGATTATTATGTTTATGAATAATAAATTATTAATTTCAATATTTTATATTTTTATTTTCTTATTAACAGGAAATATTTCTTATGCAAGTCTTGAAAAAAATGCAGAAGATCAGGACTTGTCTTTAAAAGGATATATATCTAATAAAAGAATATTACCAATAAAACTTCAAATACTTAATATTGATGAAGAATCATTTTATCTGACGGAAAGAAATTTAGAGGATAATTCAATTTCCCCCTATGTAAATCTAATGATGAAGGCTGAGCTTCCTGAAGACTACAACTTAAACTCTTCTGGCATTGCAATCTTTATCCCAAAAGGTACAAAGTTCTTAGGACATATTAGTGAAATTGTCCCTGAAAAAAGTTTTAATAGAAGAGGATTTTTTAAAGTAAAAATAGACAAAGTGATTTGTCCTAATAATGAAACAATTTCTTTACAGTCTTCCATAACTTCAAAATCAAAGATGATGGCATATGCTCCAGCTGGTCAAATTGGTAAAACAACTTTAGGGCTTTTAGGTGGTGCTGTTGTTGGAGCCTTGTTGTCTTATAAATTAGGTGGGATCCCACTTATTGCAGCATCGAATGGATATTCACTTGCAGGAGCAGCAGCAGCAGGTGGGTTAATTGGCTCGATAGCAGGTTTTGCATCAAAAGGAAAGTCTGCAAGAGTAGAGCCTGGTGATGAATTGGATATTTTGCCTGCAAGTGAGACTGGGCTGGGCGAATTGCAACAAATCACTTGTAATTCAATTGATGAGAATTTGGTTAATAATAAAATTCCTACCGATTTGAAGGTTGACATTCTTTCTGTTAAGAAAAAAAGAAATGACTTTGGTGAAGTTGGACTTAAAATAACAGTTAAGGTTGAAAATAATTCAAAAGTACTTTATAAGCTAAATAACTTTACGCTTAAAGATTCTCAAGGTAAAGAGTACTATCCTTCTTTTCTGGACTTTAAAGATGACATCTTTGCTGGATTTCCTTCTAATGAAACTACAACATCTTCCCTTGAGTATGATATTGATCATCCTAAAGCTAAGCACTGGCTTATTTTAAGGGATAAAAGCTTCAATAAAGAAATTGGCAGATGGGAAGTTATAGCTAAAAAATAATTAGCTTTTATTTGGTAGTTTTACTAAATGAAACCAATAATTCCCTATTACTCTAATTGTATCGATAAATGAATCTAGGTCAATTGGCTTTGAAATAAATGAGTTAGCCCCTAGCTTATAACACTTTTCAATGTCTTCTTGTGTGTGTGATGTGGTGAAAATTACTATGGGGATTTGTTTTAAATCATCATTAGATTTTAGCTTTGATAAAATTTCAAATCCGCTTATTTTTGGTAAGTTTAAATCTAGTAAAATTAAGTCAGGTGTTGGCTTGTTTTTATACTCGCTAGCCTTTTTTAAAAAATCAAAGGCTTTAATACCATCCGTAACATGATTTACATTTACTGGAATCTTGCTTTCTTTAAATGCTTCTATTGCTATTCTTACATCTCCGAGATTATCTTCGATTAATAGAATTTCAAAATATTTATCCATATTAGTTAGCCTTACCTAAGTTCATTGGAATCGTGAAATGAAAAATTGTTCCTTTCTCTAATTCAGACTCAACCCAAAGTTCTCCAGAATGCCTTTCAATGATTTTCTTACATACTGCAAGCCCAATTCCTGTTCCCGAGTATTCGTTTTTTGTATGAAGCCTTTGAAATATTAAAAATATTTTTTCGAAATATTGCTTTTCAATCCCAATCCCGTTATCAGCTACTGAAAATTGCCATTTATTATCATGCTCACAAGAAGTAATCTTTATTTCTGGTGATTTGTCTCCTCTGTACTTAATTCCATTGCCGATTAGATTTTGGAAAAGTTGTACCATTTGAAAGTCATCGGCAACTATAACTGGGAGTTTGTCATAGGTGATTTTTGCTTTACTTTCCTCAATTGAAACTTTAAGATTATTTATAGCTGTTTCTAATGCAGAATTTGAACTGATTCTTTCTAGACTTTTTGCTTGTGTTGTTATCCTTGAAAATTGAAGTAAATCATTTATTAATCCTTGCATTCTTTTGACTCCGTCAACAGCAAAGTCAATAAATTCATTTGCATCAGCATCAAGCTTGTCTTTATATCTCCTTTTTAATAGCTGAGTAAAGCTTGCTACCATTCTAAGAGGCTCTTGCAAGTCATGTGATGCTACGTAAGCAAACTGTTGTAATTCTTCATTTGACCTTTTAAGTTCTACAGTTTGATGTTTTAGTTTTTCTTCAGTAGCTTTATGATTAGCAATTTCAATAATCAATCTGGAATTTATACTTTCTGTTTCTCTATATGTTCTGTGATAATCCAAGACAAGTCCGCAAAATGGTATTAAATATGAAATGACTTTTAGAAAATGTGCAATATTAAAATTATTATCAAATATCGCTGTTGAGTCAAATGCCATATGTATTTGACTGAATATTTGGGGGATAATACTAACAAGTAAAGAGTGTGAAAAAATACTTTCATGTCTTTTGTAAAATTTAGGCAGTATAAATATTCCTGTAATTAGGAATAAAACTAAAGGACCTGTATCCCATGGACGACTAATTGCTGAGTATGGAAATATGGCTGTCGGTAGGTGAGGGCTTTTTACTACAAGGCTAATTACTCCATAAGCAATGATACAAAAAAGAAGACTAATTGTAATTGCAAATCCAAATCCCTTTTCTCTCTCCCACATTATATGTCTTTTATCTTTAGCTACAAAGAGACTTGTTGTAATTAACATAAGTAGTCCATAGAAAAGCTGAGATATTGCCCATGTTAAAGGAATTAAGTTTGGGTCAATTTGCCTGCCATTTAATGATTGATAAATAATCAAGGTATGAAAACCATCCATTGCTCCGGCACAAAAAAGAACTGTACCAATTATTGGAGTTGTTACATCGCCAGTTATTTTATAGTTTGTAAATGCAAGTATGACAGTAAACATTGCTGTCCAAAATGCACTCCACTCTAGTATTGTGACAAGGAAACTGCCCGCTAATGAAAGCTGTAAGACATCAGCAACTCTTTGTAAATCTAATCCTATTGTTGGATGTAATGTTACTTTGTTAGATCCGAAATTAAAGCCAAGAGAATTTAAAACAGTTGGAAAAATACAGATGAAAACAATTGTCCAAATGAATTCATTAGGCAGTCTTACTCTCTCTGATTTAGCAGGAAGATTCGTCATTTGTTTAAACTTCAGCGCTGTTTAAATCTGCTTTGAGTGATATTAGAGAGGATAAGTTCTTTCCGCATGAGATGAAATGTGTTATTTCTCCATCTTTGTTCTTGATTGGAGTAATTATTTTTTGCTCAATATAATGATTCCCATAAGAGTTTTTATTTATAAAAACTCCTTCAAATACTTCACCACTTAGAATAGTTGCCCACATGATTTTGAAAAAATTACTTTCATGCTTATCTGATTTTAAAATATTTATATTCTTCCCTATTACATCATTGTGTCCAGTTGTTTTTTTGAATCCTTCATTTGTAAATAAGATAACCCCATTTATATCGGTTAAAATAACAAGCTCTTCTAGTGAACTATTAGTAATTGTGTCAGTAAGCTTTTCTAACTTTTCTTTATCTCTTTGTTTTTGAAGAGCATTTCTAATTGTTTTAACTAGAATAGTACTGTCTATTTCACCTTTTACAAGATAATCATGTGCGCCTTGAATTACTGCACTTCTAGCTACATCTTCATCTCTATTACCACTTAAAATGACAATTGGTATATTCTTTACTGTTTTATTGATTTCTAAAAATGTATTTAACCCGTTAGAATCAGGGAGGGAAAGATCTAATAAAACTAAGTCAATGTTTTCTGACTTAATAAGATCGATTCCAAAAGACAGTCTGTCAGCAATTAAAAGTTCAAACAAAAAATCAATTTCTTCAGAAAGTTCTTCCTTTACAATCCTTGCATCTCCAGGATTGTCTTCAATTAATAATATTTTTGTAGATTCACCCATACTTGAAAACAATATTCCACATTTTTAATGTACATATCATAATAGGGATGTCCCTTTCTTGTTATCTTTTCCCTAAAGTGCCAAATAATTAGGTTTGTAAGCGTTATTCTAAATATTTGCTTTGTAAACTTGGCTTATAATAGGAGCCGTGAAAAACATTTTAATCGGAATATTTAAAGTCTTCTTTACTACATTTTTAGTGGCAACTATTACTTTTTTACTTTTACGTTTAATTCCTGGAGGTCCATTTACGGGTACTGGAAATAAAACTCTTCCACCAGAAATAATTGCAAATCTAGAATCAAAATATCATTTAAATGAACCCCTGCTTAGTCAGTATGCTTTATACCTTAAAGGACTTTTAAAAGGTGATCTTGGTCCTTCTTTAAAATACATAAACAGATCAGTAAATGAGATTTTGTTTGCTTCTTTGCCGATTTCCTTTTTACTTGGAGTTATGGCATTGTTAATAGCAATTCCTGCTGGACTATTTTTTGGAATTACATCTGCTTTCTCTTCTACTAGCAGTATTCCTAAGGTCTATAAGTTCTTTGGAAATATTTCTTTGCTATTGTTAACTGTTAGTATTTCACTTCCTAACTTCTTAATAGCAGCACTTTTAATAAATATCTTTGCTTTAAAATTAAAACTTTTACCAGTGGCCTTATGGGAAAGTCCATATCATATGATCTTGCCGGTGATAACTTTATCTTTTCTTCCTGCTGCATACATAGCTAGAATAGTTAGAACACAAATGATCAATGAATTTGGTGAAGAGTATATAAGAACGTTAATGGCAAATGGACTTAAACTTAGGGATATAATTTTTAAGCATGCACTGAAAAATTCTCTTATATCAATTGTTACTATTCTTGGACCGATCATGGCTATTTTAATTACGGGGTCATTTGTAGTGGAGTTTATTTTTGCTATTCCAGGGATGGGTAGATATTTCATCACTGCATTTACTAATAGAGATTACTTCCTTATAACAGGAACAGCAATTGTTTTTTCTTTTTTATTAACTACATTGAATGTAGTAATTGATGGATTGTATAGAAAGATTGATCCGAGGATTGGTTAAGCTGACATTTCATCTGCAACAGGAGTATATATTCTGTTAGCCAAGTCATTTGAATTTAAGCCAAGATGGATATACCTCAGCATTTTTTCTACCAAGAGTTCTGGGAAAGTGTTAACCATTTTTAACCCCGCATCTATAGCAGCATTACCTGAGGGATATCTGCTGGTAGCTGGTTGTCCATTTACAGGCGCACCATAACAATCAATTCCAAATTCTGCTTTTACTGTTTTTATTAACTCAGGTATAGAAGCATCCCCTACACCGCAAACACTGCCAGAATGGCATGTTGTAATAGCTACTGCTTTTGCATTTTTTGCTCTTAAGTCATTTATAAAATCATTATAGTCAGGCACAATTTCTGTGGCATCAAGAACTGCAACTTCATCTGAATTAGCTTTGGGACCTATTTTTTGTTCAAATTCATTTACTAATCTTCTTATCTTTTCATTTTTTTGATCTAAAAGTTGAATATAGTAAGGATCATATATAGAGGCAAATCCAGGAGCAATTCCATTCCAAGGGAGGATAACTAATTCATCAGCAAGAATAAATGGAGAAATCTTTCCTTCACTTACACCGTTCATTTTACTTGACTGAACATAAATATTGGGTTCATCTTGATGCTTAAGAAACTCTGGTGCTTCAACAACTCTATCAATAACATCTGGGACATCAGAATATGATTCATTAACACAATTCATACTATGGAGAAAAACCAAATCCACACCTTTTTGCAACATCAATTCTTTTAGTTCTTTATTTTCATTACACTTTTCAACTAATGCAATTAATTTATCCGAGCCAGCCATAACATAAACTTCTTTCCCTTCTTCTGTGGATTTTACAGCTTCAATTATTCCTTCAATTGCTTTATTGAGGTCTTGCATCTTTAAATCTTCACTAAAGCATGTGAGAATTCTTCTGCTATTGTTCATAATCAAGTAAGCAAATGCATAAATGTTTGGTTTTAATCGGGCACGGCATGACACGCTACTAATTAAAGAAGACGCAAAATCCGCTGGAGTAATGGGTCTGCTTACACCATTATCACCTGAAGCTGAACCAATAGTTCCTCCAAGCCAAACAGCGTTAGAGCCTTGTAAACTATTTTCATATTTCCCCCCCCACGAATGGCTATTAAACGTGGTATTCCTATTCCCTCTTAGGAAATTAAATACTTGAGATCGTAATCCAGGAGGTTCAACAAGGGGTGTTAGCATACAGTCTAGTATAAAATTAATTTTAATTATCTAAGATTAATTTTTTCTAAGCTTTGCAAAAATCTTCTGAGTCACTGCTAAAGTCATCTCTATGTCCCTATCAGAGACAAAGCCCAGATGCCCTATTCTAAAAATCTTATCCTTTAAAATGTCCTGACCATTAGCTACAGTGATATCCCAGTCTTTTTTATAGGCTGATCTAATGTCTGGAACTGAAACCCCCTCAGGTGGATAAATAGAAGTAATAGCACAACTAGCATCTTTATCTACTTCTACTAAAAGCTTTAGTCCTAATTCTTTCATTCCAGATCTAAGATTATCTCTTAATCTTTTATGTCTTGAAAAAATATTTTCTAATCCTTCTTTTTTCATCATGTCAAATGCTTTTTTTAATACACAAACTAAAGAAACATTTGGTGTCCATGGAGTAGTTTCTTCTGCTAGAGATTTTTTATGCCTTGCAAAATCAAAATAAAACCTAGGAGCTTTTGCCTTTTTATTTACTTCCCATGCTTTAGGGCTGACATAAATAAAACTAAGTCCAGGTGGAATCATAAACCCTTTTTGAGATCCAGAAATTACTACATCTAATCCCCAACCGTCTATATCTAGATTCATACAACCAAGACTAGTTACTGCATCGACTAATAACAATGCCCCATGGGTTTTAACTATCTTTGCAATTCTTTCTAAATCATTAGCTGCACCTGTAGATGTTTCACTGTGAGTAACAGTTACTGCTTTGATTTCTTTTTTACTATCCTTTCCTAGTCTTTCTTCTAGTGCTTTAGGGTCTATGATCTTTCCCATCTCAACATTCATTACTTCTACATCAGCACCATAGATCTGTGCTATTTGTGAAAATCTTTTTCCAAAAACTCCAATGACTAGAGATAAAACTTTATCGCCAGGATTTATAATATTTGAAATAGCAGCTTCCATGGCACCAGTACCACTGGCTGTATAAATAAATGCATCTGAATCTTTAGTCTTAGCTAACCATTTTAAATCTTCAGTACAAGACATAAAAATATCAGAAAACTCTTTTGATCTGTGTCCAATAGGATGTCTAGCCAGCTCTACTAAAACGCTTTCTGGTACTGGAGTTGGTCCTGGAATCATTAGGAAGGATTTATCTTGCATGTCGTTTTTGTCTCCTTTAATAGAATATTGTGTTTATTTGCATATAAAGGCGTATTAAAATACGCCTCTACAGTTATCTTGCATGTTTTTTCTCTCTTATTTTTATGTAAATATTAGATCTTTATAAAAATTCCTGCGTCTAAGCTAAACGTGGAATATAAATAATATAATCTACTTTGAGGGAAATAAAATGCCAGGTCAAGAAAAAATTACAAAAGAACGCAAATCAAGAATAGAACGTAAGACAAATGAAACAAGCATTACATGTAGTCTAAACATAGATGGTACAGGAAAAGGTGTAATTGCTACAGGGATTCCATTTTTTGATCACATGTTAACGGCACTAAAAAAACATAGTTTTATAGATTTGGATTTAAGTGCTAGTGGAGACTTAGAAGTAGATGCACACCATACAGTTGAAGATGTAGGAATAGTTTTAGGAATGGCATTTAAAGAAGCCCTGGGAGATAGAGCAGGAATTGTTCGTTATTCTGATGCTAGAGTTCCTCTTGATGAAGCATGTATAGAATGTGTGATCGATCTTTGTACAAGACCTTACTTACATTATGATCTTAAATTTAACAAGGAAAGAATAAATAATTTTGAGCTTGAATTGAATATTGAGTTTTGGAAAGCCTTCGCATTTAATGCACCATTTACAATGCACTTAAGACAAATCTCAGGTATAAATTCTCATCACATTATAGAATCTGGATTTAAAGCATTTGCACTAGCTTTTGATAAGGCTAAACAAATTGATGGAAGAATAGAAGGATCTAGGTCTACTAAAGGGGCAATGTAGGTTTAATTGATTTAATAGTGCCTATCCTTAATTCTCACTTTCCGCCAAAATCCTCGTAGCTTGATTTCCAGCCATCATAAACACCCATATAATAAAAGAATGTAATCCAAATCCTTTGTAGAAAACCCCTGCATGTTTATCTAAAGCTTTTTCTTTTAGAGTCGGGTCATGTTCCGTTTTGTCTATGACATGTTGAACTTTTGTAGGTTCTGGACAGTATTTTTTAATTTTTTCCCAGGTTGAATCAGAATTATTTTTTTCATATGTTTTAGATTCTACAAATACACCATCTATTCCATTTTCTTTTTTAAATTCTATGTCAGCGTTTTTAGCTAGTATTCCGTTGGTTGCTCTATGACCAAGCCACCAAGAAGGAGTCATGAAAAATTGTTTAAACACAAAGTCAAAAATTTCAAATTTGTCCTGGGCTGAAGCGATCTTCCCTATATAAAATGGTACTTGTAAGTATGTGAATAATAATCCTAGTTTTGGAAATATTCCATGAGTCATGTCAATCTCTCGTCTAACAGCCTTACTATTGTTATTTTTTCCTTTTCCGTACTGTAGTAGTCCCCAGCTCGATAGGGGAGCCGCTATAAATGAAGCTCCTATTCCAATTTTCTGTAATATAGAATAACTATCTGTTCCATTATTATTTTCAGTGTATGAAAGTGTTCCTGTGTATTGATCTTGTCTTAAAATGTGTTTTCTAAACGCTCTAGTTAATAAGCCTTCGCCAGCAAAAAACGCTCCTTCTATTAAGCTTTCTGTGATAATTACTTTTTCTTTTAAGTTAACAATTTTTTCTCTTATTTCATCGGTACATTTTAATGATTCTGAAAAAGATTTTATTTCCTGTGCTTTTTTATAATATTCTTGAGCTTTATCTTTTTTCCCTGCACTTTCATATAGCTCGCCAATTCTTCTTCTATCCAAAGGTTCTTCTTTTATAATTCTCTCTTTTGCTTTTTCAAAATTCTCGGCACTATCTAAATCTGGGAATTGGAATGATAAGTAATTTAAGTAATCTTTTTGCTCACTTTCCTTTAGTAAAAATTTACTCCATAAGCTAGCATTGAATTTTGTTACATGAGGAGCTGTGAATACAAATGCTGCATCAAGAGAAGTTTCAAATCCTGTTTCAATAAAATTGTATACATTCCTAAAAGCTGATGCCGCAGTCATTGGAAGGAAATAACCTGTTAAATCTAAATAGGTTCTATAAGTAGATTCCCTTGAATCAATAATCCCTGCATAACCTTTTGCTAACTGCCAAGAAGAACTTTTCTGTGCAGTAATACTTGGATTAAGTGATGCTGAAATAGTTGACATAAAATAGATTTTTTATATAGAGAAAATAAAATATTAAAGTGTGAATATTATATACTTTGAAAGTTAAAATATGTATTACTTCGCAAAAGGATTAAAATCCGTCTCATAATCAAAATAATCTACATTTTCTTTTTTCTTTAAGTAAGCCACTATTTTATATGTAAAAGGTGTTGCTAATACTTCCCACATCACTTTTAAGAAATAATTAGAGGCCATAATGGTAAAAATTAAATGCCATGAAAATGCTGCTAGTCCTGCAAAGGCAATTGGATAAAAAACTATACTGTCTACTGCTTCACCTATAATCGTTGATCCTATTGTTCTAGACCATAAGTGTTTTCCTTTAGTTAATATTTTCATTTTTGCTAATGTGAAAGAATTTGTAAATTCTCCGCACCAGAAAGCAAGCATCGATGCAAAAACTACTCTAGGTGCATTTCCAAAAATAATTTCAAAAGCTTTTTGATTGTGCCATTCGGAAGAAGGTGGCATCCAAATCATTAATTGAACAAGTATACTAGAAATAATAAGTGCTCCAAATCCTACCCAGATAACTCTTCTGCTTTTTGCATAGCCATATACTTCAGTTAAAATGTCTCCTAGTAAGTATGAAGCAGGAAATAAAATTATCCCTGCTGTAGATGTAAAAATCCCGAAATGAATGACTTTGCTATTACTTACAAAATTTGAAAGAAGTAATATTACAACAAAAGCTACCATTGCAATGTCTAAATATTTATACGATTTCATTGACTATATAAGTTCTCGTGGTCTCAACTTCTTTCAATGGTAATCCCAATATGGTTTTTATAAACCCTAAGAAAAGTGGATGTGGCTTTTCAGGGCGTGATTTAAACTCAGGGTGGAATTGGCTGGCTACAAACCAAGGGTGATTTTTTAACTCGACAAGTTCTACTAAATTATTGTCGGGTGAAACCCCAGAAAAAGTCATTCCATTTAAACTAAGTCTTTCTCTGTAAAAGTTATTAAATTCGTATCTATGTCTATGACGTTCATTGATTAGTTCTTCACCATAAACATCAAATACTTTTGTGTTATGTAAAAGTGTACATGGATATTTCCCAAGTCTCATTGTGCCGCCTTTTTGGGTGACATTTTCCTGATCAGGCATCAAATCAATAACTGGATGTAATGTATCAGGTGCAAACTCTGTACTATTAGCTCCATTTAAGCCACATACGTTTCTTGCAAATTCAATTACTGCACACTGCATGCCAAGGCATAATCCAAGGAAAGGAATCTTATTTTCTCTGGCATATTGGATAGCATTAATTTTTCCTTCAACTCCTCTGTCACCAAAACCACCAGGAACTACAATGCCATCTACATCTGAAAAAATAGATTTTAAATCTGCGGTGTTATCTAAGTCGTCAGAAAGGACCCACTTGATTTCTGCTTCAACGCCTGCTTGAACAGCTGCATGTTTTACTGACTCAACTACACTTATGTAGGAATCTGAAAGCTTGATGTACTTTCCTACTATGGCAATTTTAACAAGCTTTTTGCCATTTACCCCTTCTGGCTTTCTTAATTTATTTACCATCTCTTGCCAGCTGCTTAAATCTGGTTGTGGGCTAACTAAACAAAGCTTATCCAAGATTCTTTCAGCAAGAGCTTCTTTCTCAAGAGCTAACGGAACTTCATAAATTGACTTTTGATCTTTACATTCAATAACGCAGTCAGTTGCAACGTCAGTATAAAGTGATAGCTTTTCTTTTAATTGTTTGGTTATAGATTTTTCTGTTCTGCAAACTAAGATGTCAGGTTGAATCCCTTTCCCTCTAAGTATTTCAACACTGTGTTGAGTGGGTTTTGTTTTTAATTCTCCAGCAGCTTTTAAGTTTGGAAGTAGAGTTACATGAATATAAGCTACATTTTCACGCCCTACATCATTTCTAAATTGTCTGATGGCTTCAAGAAAAATTAAACCTTCAATATCCCCAACTGTTCCACCGACTTCTACGATAACGATATCTACCCCAGAGCTTGTAGCAGCTCTTCTAATTCTTTCTTTAATTTCATTTGATACGTGTGGAACCATTTGTACTGTTCCACCTAGGTAATCTCCAGCTCTTTCTTTTCCAATAACAGACTGATAAATTTTCCCAGCAGTAATGTTGTTAATTTGAGTTAAGTCGTTCCCAATAAATCTTTCATAATGTCCAAGGTCTAAATCTGTTTCAGCTCCATCTTCAGTAACGAAGACTTCGCCATGTTGGTATGGTGACATGGTTCCAGGATCTACGTTTAAGTAAGGATCTAATTTTTGAATGGTGACAGAAAATTTTCTTGCTCTAAGCTGACACCCCAAAGAAGCAGCTAAAATTCCTTTTCCAAGAGAGGAAACAACACCACCTGTAACAAAAATATATTTCGTCATTTATTCACCTATTTTAGGAACCCTGAAAAATCCATACTCTTCATGAGGAGAGTTTTTTAGCATTTCTTGTCTATCATACTGTTTCTTAACAATGTCTTCTCTCATTACGTTAACTGTAGGAATTGGTTGTGTCATAGGTTCTATTCCATCAGTTTTAACTTCATTTAATTGATCAATATAAGCAAGAATTGAAGAGAGTTGTTTTGTGTACAATTCTTTTTCTTCTTCACTTAAACTAAGCATTGCTAATTTGGCAACGTGTTCGACTTGTTGTTTGGTAATCATAGAGTATATTGTAGCATTTGAATACAAGCCCCCCATTGGTAATAAATATATTAAAATATCATAAAGAATGACAAGATTTTTAAAAAGACCATTTTTTGAAAGAGACACGTTAACAGTTGCACCAGAATTACTTGGAAGAGAAATTATTTTTAATAATACTAAGTTGAAAAAGAAAAAAGGTGTAATTGTTGAAGTTGAGGCCTATACAAAAGATGATCCTGCTTGCCATGCATCAAAAGGTCTAACTAAAAGAAATGAGCCAATGTTTGGACCAGGTGGATATAGTTATATTTACTTTATTTATGGAATGTATTTTTGTTTAAATTTTGTAACTGAGGTAAACGGTGTCCCTGGAGCTGTACTAATAAGGGCTTTGGAAGTCAGTGGTAATGAAGATGAAAGAATTGCTAGTGGACCAGGGAAACTATGTATGTATTTGAATATTACAAAGGATTACAACAAGATTGATTGTTGCCGGGAAGATAGCCCTTTAGTAATTACAAAGACTAATTTGTTAAAGGATTTTTCAATAGTACAGACAAAAAGAGTAGGGATATCCCATGCTAAAGAACACCCATGGAGATGGTATGTAGAAGATAACAAGTCTGTATCAAAATTGATTAGATAATTGGAAGTATACTTAAGCCATATGGATGCTATTTCTCCAATGAAAAATAAAGAAGAATTACTCCTAGGTTGTTATCAACTTTTTAATAATGCCTTTGATGTTGATTATTTGTTTGAGAATTTCTTAAAATTAATTTACTTAAATTTTAAAAATCTATCGAAGGTTCAGGTCTTAAGAGAAATAAAAGATATTAACCAATTTACAGTTTTATATGAAATTACAAGCTCTGAAAGATCAATGCTTGCAATGAGAATTGGTAGTGTCTACAAGAACTTGAAAGAACTAAATAATGAAACAGTCAAACTGTCTAACATAAAAGATGATTTTTTAAATTCTTATGACATTCATTCTCTGTTTGCCTTTGATTTAGGTGGCAGCAACTCCTATGAAAGTTTTCTTTTACTTTGTTCTGAAGACGAAATTTCATTAACTCAGGATGAAATTGATTTTCTTCTTCTTCTTCTTGGTGAGTTTAAAAAGTGTTGTTTAAGACTTGAATTGTTAGAAAAATCAATTGGAGACTCAAAAAGATTAAGATTGCAAAATGAACTATTACGTGAACAAGAACGGCTAAAAACAGATTTTATAAATAATATTAGTCATGAACTTAGAACTCCTCTTTCAGGGATTCTTGGTTTTAGTAAAATACTCTCATCAAATAAAGATACTGCAGAATCAAAAGAAGACATTGCTAAGCATATTCAGGATTCAGCCAGTAGGCTATCTAATTTGGTTTGTGATCTTGTGCAGGCTACAGGATCTCATAATAGTTGGGTTGTGAATTGGGAATTGATAGATATTAATGAAATTGCAAAAGATTCAGTAGAGGAATTCTCACTTTTAAAAAAAGATTTTAAAATTAAATATGAAGCATCTTCTGAGTTTCCAAAAATCAAATCTGATTCAAAACTAATCAGGCAAGTAATCGACAATTTAATCTCTAATGCAATTAAATACTCAGTAAATAAAAAAGAAGTTGCTGTTAAGCTTGGAGTAAATAAGGATAAATCAGAAGTTGTTTTTTCAATTGCTGACAGTGGAGTAGGGGTGAGGAAAGAAGAGTTGTCTAGATTGTTTGATCGGTTTTATAGGTCTTCTAATTCAGAAATTAAAAGCATTCCTGGTAGTGGGTTAGGGCTTACTATTTCCAAAGAAATTGTTGAAACTTTAGGTGGGAAAATTACTGTAGAAAGTGAATTAGGCAAAGGAAGCAAGTTTATCGTGATTTTACCTTGTACCTAATCCTATCTTTAACTCCAGCTTCTTTAAATCCTTTAAGTCTAAGTCTACAGCTGTCACATTCTCCGCAGGCTAATTTGCCCCCTTCATAACAGCTCCAAGTCTTTGACCAATCTACTCCAACTTTTTCCCCTAGCTTTACAATCTCAGCCTTTGTTAAATGAATTAAGGGAGTTTTAATCTTAATCGTTTCTTTAGAACCAGCTACCGTGGCTACTTTCGTAAGCTCCTGAAATTTCTTTATAAAAGAAGGGCGACAGTCAATATACCCTGAATAATCTAAAGCATTTACCCCAATGTAAATTTCACTGGCATTTACTGCTTCAGCATAACTAAGAGCAAAGGCTAGAAAGATAGTGTTTCTGGCTGGTACATAGGTTATGGGTATTGATTTCTCTTTTAAATTTCTGTTTTTTGGGACCTTGATATTAAGGTCTGTTAAAGCTGATCCGCCCCATTCACCCAGGTTGAATTTTATAATTGCATGTTTGCTTGATTTTATCTCACTGGCAATCAATCTTGCTGAGGTAAGTTCTTTCTTATGTTTCTGCCCATAATTAAAAGTTAATGTGAAAATCTTTTGGTTTGGCTGAGATTTTCCTATGTGTCTAACATAGTAAGCACAAGTGCTAGAATCCAGTCCCCCCGATAAAAGGACTACTGTATTCTTAAATTTTTTAACATTTCTTTTTTTCATTTGGGAGAATGTCTTAAGATTCTGTAACCCGTTAGGGGAGCTGGTTTTAGGGTATGAATAGTATGGTAAGCATTGACAAAGGTGTCCATGAAACCCATAACTATAATCTTACTAAGCACATTAATGATAGCAAATGGATTTTTATTGTCAGTAAAATCTGAAGAAGATGACATGAAAATAAATGAAGGTGTTACTCTCCAGGGAATGGCTGCAGTAACAGATGTATTACCAAAAGATACAAAATTAAAGATATCAATAAATGAAGAAATAAATGGTGAAGAGATACAGTTAGGCGATGAATTTACAGCTACGGTTTTAAATGATTTAAATTCAGGGGATGAAAATATAATTCCTGTTGGCAGTATTTTAGTAGGACATGTAGGTGGAATTACACATGCAGGGAAAGCCAGCATGCAAGGGACTATTGATATTGCTTTTGATAAGATCCTTTTGCCAGATGGTAAATATATTTCTCTGACTGGTGCTATGTTTGCTAGTAGTGGGAAATATACAAATGTAAAAAAAAATCTAAAGGGTGAAGGAAATGGTTTAGCTAGAGGTGTTGGATTAGGTGTATTGAAAGGAGCTAGTCTTACTTTTCTTCCAGGAAATAAAGCAGTAAAAACTGCAGCTGTCGGTGCTGCTGCTACGGGAGCTGTATTTAGTGGTGGTTGGAGTCTAACTTCTACAGCTGTTATAGGTGGTGCCACAGGACTTTATCTAGGACTTAGAAAGCATGGGCAAGAAGTTATGATAGCTTCAGGTCAAGAGATGGAAATAGTTTTAGACCGTAAGCAAGACTTAAGTGCTGCTGAAGTTACTGCTGAATCGTCACCAGTTTCTAATGAAAATGCTCAGACTTCTGACAGTGGAGAAGCTGATATAAAATAATGGCGTATTGCAATACGCCCCTACGCTCAGGCACGTTATAATCTTTGTGATGCCTATAATTACCCTTACTACAGATTTTGGAAATGACGATCCTTTTGATGGTGTTATGAAGGGCGTTATATTAAATATTTCCCCTGATGTAAAAATTGTTGATCTTACGCATAATGTTTTACCTCAGGATATTTATCAGGCAAATTTTTTGCTAAGTGCTTGCTACCATTACTTTCCAGAAGGCACAATTCATGTTTGTGTAGTGGATCCTGGAGTGGGTAGCCAGAGAAAGCCTGTTTTAATTCAGACTAAGAAATATTTTTTTATAGGTCCTGATAATGGTTTATTTACAAGTGTTTTAGAAAAAGAAGAAATTGTTAATGTAGTAGAACTCACAGAGAAAAAATATTGGTTATCAAATGTAAGTCAGACTTTTCATGGTCGTGATATCTTTGCACCGGTGGCAGCTCATCTGACAAAAGGTGTTGCTGTAAATGATTTTGGTAAACAGATCAATCGATCTGATTTGGTGAAACTAAAAATAAATAAGCCAATAAAAACCGATAACGGTTATAAAGGTATTATTCAGTATATTGATCATTTTGGAAATCTAATAACAAATATTTCTTCAGAATTAATAAATGGAAAAGTAAAAGGGAAATTGAAAAATCACTATTTCCAAGATCTTGTATCAAGTTTTGCAGAGGCGAAAAATAATACTCTTACGGCCATAAAAGGTAGTAGTGGATATCTTGAACTATTTGTTTATAAGGGAAATGCTCAGATGTTTGCAGATCTAAATGTTGGGGATGAGGTTGAGATTGCTTTAATATGATCTTCCTGTAGTACAAAACACAATTAATCCCTTTAAATGTTAAAATAAATGTTCTAATATTTCATAAATTTGAAAGGAAATTAAATCATGTCAAACAGAGAAACAATCTTAAATTCAATTAAAAATAAAAACCTTGTAAAAGTTATTTCTGGAATTAAAAATTATGATAAAGAAAAAACATTAAACATTGCAATTGCTGCAGAAGTTGGCGGAGCCACAGCAGTAGATATTTGTGATGATATAGAGATTCTTCAAGCAGTTAAATCAAAAGTAAAATTGCCTATTTTTGTTTCTAGTGTAAATGCTAAGAAATTAATTGAAGCTGCAAATAATGGAGCTGATGCTTTAGAAGTGGGAAACTTTGAAAGCTTTTATGCTGAAGGTAAATTATTTACACCTTCAGAAATTCTAAGTATTGTTAGAGAAGTAAAATTATCTGTTTCTAAAGATGTCATTCTTTCATGTACTATTCCAGCTACTCTAGAAATAGACAATCAAATAAAACTCGCTGATGAGCTTTTAGAAATAGGTGTAGATCTTATACAGACTGAAGGTTTTTCACCTTCTACTCCTTCATCAGACAGAAATGATTCTTCATTTTTAGATGTACTGAAAGCATCTTCTACTCTTACTAATACTTTAGAGCTTAGAAAGCATGTTCCAGGTGCAAATATTATGAGTGCTTCAGGGATTACTGCAAATACGGCAGCACTTGCTATAGCCATGGGTGCATGTGGAATAGGGGTAGGAAATTATATCTCTCAGGCTTCTAGCGTAAATGAGATGTCAAATAGAGTAAAAGAAGTCGTTGCTAATGTAAACAGTTTTGCATCTAAACTTACACCAGCAAAAGCCTTTGCTCTAAACATATAAAAATCTATCGTGTCAACAAAAGAAACAACACCACATACTGATCATCATGAATCTACTCGTTTAAGAGATGAGAGATTACGTAAGCTTGAGAAGATAAAGTCTCTAGGCATAGATCCATATCCTTATAAATTTACCAGAACTCATAAGGCTAAGGAATTACAGGAAAAATATCAGCATTTGGAAAATAGCCAGGAGACCACTGATTCTGTAACAGTGGCTGGCAGAATTCATAATGAGAGAAATGACTGGATGTTTATTGATCTTTATGATGACTCAGGCAAGATTCAGTTGTATTGTGATAAAGAAAAACTTGATCAGAAATTAGTAGAGTTCTTACCTCTTTTAGATAAGGGTGATCAGATTGGTGCTGTTGGTACTGTTAGAAGAACACCTAGAGGTGAGCTATCTATTAAGGTGACTGAAATTACTATTCTTTGTAAAACCTTATTGCCTCTTCCTGAAATCATAGAAGGAAAAAGGAGACATTTAGGTATTCATGACATTGAAACTAGATACAGGCAAAGATACTTAGATTTAATTGTTACGCCTACATCTAAAGAAACACTCAGAAAAAGAGCATTGATTACAGCAGGAATAAGAAATTATTTAAACAATATTGGATATATTGAAATTGAAACGCCAGTTCTACAAACAGAAGCTGGTGGTGCTGAAGCAAAACCATTTGTTACTCATCATAATGCGCTCGACATTGAGTTGTTTTTAAGAATAGCTACTGAATTACATCTTAAAAGACTTGTCGTGGGTGGCTTTGAAAAAGTATATGAATTAGGCAGAATATTTAGAAATGAAGGTATTTCTACCAGACATAATCCAGAGTTTACCTCGATTGAGCTTTATGAAGCTTATGCTGATTACCATGACATGATGAATTTAACAGAGGATCTTATTAAAACTGTTTGTAAAAATGTAAATGAAACTTTGCAGGTAGAGTTTCAAGGTAAACCGATAGACTATGAAAAGCCTTGGAAAAGAGTAACCATGCTTGATCTAATTAAAGAACATACAGGTGTAGATTTTGCTCCGTTGTTGGGAAAAAATGTAAAAGAAGTACATGACTTGCCTCAGATCAAGAATCTTAAAATAAACTTATCAGAATGTGGTTCAGTCGGTGAAACCATCGCTGAAGTTTTTGAGGAAAAGGTAGAATCAAAACTTATTCAGCCTACATTTGTAATGGATCATCCTATTGAGACTTCTCCTTTAGCTAAAAAGCACAGAACGACATCTGGCTTAACAGAAAGATTTGAACTTTTTATAAATGGCTGGGAAATAGCAAATAGCTTCTCAGAACTAACTGATCCTTTGGATCAAAGAGCTAGATTAGAAGAACAAGCTAAGAAAAAAGATGCTGGTGATGAAGAAGCTCATTCACTAGATTTAGACTTTATAACAGCTCTTGAATATGGTTTACCGCCTACCGGTGGTTTAGGTATAGGAATTGATCGCTTAGTCATGCTTTTAACTAATTCAGCCAGTATTAGAGATGTAATAGCTTTTCCTACAATGAAGCCGGTTTAAGGTTGAGCCTACGTTCCTAAGAGCCAATGAGCCTATGAAGAACGCTGTTTATTATTGAATTAGACTATTAATTAACCAATTCAGCCATTTTAACTAATCCAATCATTTCACCTGTTATACTCACACTAATTTAAAAAAAAGGAGACCTATGACTGGAGCAAGTGTTCTTGGTATTTTGCCTACATTTGGTGTTTTGAGAAATGAAAGAAAGTATTCTTTATTAAATACTGAAATTATAGATGGTGTGCATGTGGTTACAGCTTATTCAAAGGATGCAGAGAACAGCACCACAATATCTTTAATTGATTATGAGATGGAGCTTTTAATAAATGATCCTGCTGTCAATGAAATAGTTTTAGATCTTTCACGAACAGAGACTTTTGGTTCACCTGAAAACACTTATCGTGAAAGTTTAATATCAAAACTAATAGAGATAAATCAAAAATGTAAAGATCGTGATAAACCACTATGTCTTATAGTAGACAATAAATTTAATGATATCGTTAAATTAACCAGGCTGGATTCCATTACTAATGTTAAGCCTAATTTGGAAGCAGCTTTAAATACTCAATTTAATGTAAGAAAAGATTCGACGGATGGTGTTTATATTGTTACTTTTGTGAAAAGCCATCTGGACGATGGTGACATGATGTCAGGTTTATTAAGAACTCAGCTTAATGAATTAGAAGATAAAGAACCTAAAGCTGTTGTTATGAATTTTGGTTCTGTTAAATCTTGGACACCTAGAAATATAAGTCAAATAAGTAGATTTAGAAATAATATTAGCGGGGGAGAAGGTCAAGAAACAAGACTTTTTACTTGTAATTTTAGACCTGATCTATCTGATAGTCTTGATAGAACTTCGTGTTTGAGAAGTGAGGGAAATAACTCATTTAGTGACTCACTAAGATTAGCTAGGACAAAAGCATAGTAGAAATGCGTAAGGGCGAGATTTCTCTCGCCCTTACCTGATTTTGATTTGTGTCTATAAGACGTTGCTCGAAACGTCTCTACTTAACAGCAGCCATTCTCTTACGTTCTTGGCTAACGATTTTTACAGCGCGTCCAATAGACTTAGGAAATTCTCTGCCCCTGTTAACTACCATTTCTTCGAAGTTAGCTGGTTCAAATATGTCCAAAGCAATGTCTACTGCACTCCTAACGTCAAAATCCTTACATGAAAAAATATCTAATGTAAAAAATCCTTTTTCAGGAAACGTGTGTAAAGCAATGTGAGATTCAGCAATTAAGACGATTCCACTAATGCCCCAATCTTCCTTTATAGTGCCGCTATCGTATTTGAATACATAAGGAGGCATAATCTTATGCATCGCTAGTTTTTCAGGGTATTTGTCAAGCAAATCGCTAATTAAAGCAATATCAGAGAGCTTCTGTTTTGTAGCACCGTACGCTTCTAATAATAAGTGTGGTCCAAACATAGTTATTTCCTCCAGCCGATCGATTATCTTTTAGCACAATTCAGATTTATTAGCATTTTGTTTTTTAAATCTGTTTTGCACTCCACCGTTTTTGCCCAATTGAATCAAATTATTTTTTATTTTCTTTTGATCACCAAATTTTTTATTGGCCGGATTTGGGCAGTCACCTCAGGTGTTAGTAATTATGCTGTTTTCACTCCTTTCAATTGATTGTAGCTTCACTCCATAATTACTAATTTTATTTAGAAAATTTTTCTTGGCTTTGAGGAAATTTTATTTAACTCTCTGTTAGAAAAATTCTTTTCAACAAGCATATGATTATATCAACATACTCGTCCGGAATATAGACGTTAGTAATCAAATTTTTATTCAAGAAATTGAGAAAGAATTTACTTCTTCTCCCAGTAGGAAAATCTTTGAAATAGATATTCTATGCATAAAAAGTGTGTTTTAATGCATTTTAGGCTTTTTGTGCTTTATTTTAAAAATCTTTTTCTATTCTGTGCCATAATTTTCTTTAGGATATTTGAACTATGAAACTCTCACTAAAACTCCTAAATAACTTCTTAAATCTAGACGGTATTTCTCCTGAAGAATTAGCCGAGAAATTGACCATGCGTTCTTTTGAGGTAGAGGAAATTAGCCATGTAGGGCATGACTTAAAAGGACCTATTCTTATAGGTAAAATACTAGATATTCAAAAGCATCCAAACGCAGACAGGCTATCGGTTACAAAGGTTACTACTGATGGTAAAAATGAGCTTCAAATTGTCTGTGGAGCTAAAAATATTAGTGTAGGACAAGTAATCCCAGTAAGTTTAGATGGTGCAGAGGTTGTGAATCGACAAGATGGTTCAAAACTGAAAATAAAGAAAGCAAAAATAAGAGATATTGAGTCAAATGGCATGCTCTGCTCCTCTGGTGAACTTGGGATTGTAGATGGAGAAGAAAGCGGAATATTAATTCTTTCTGAAGAATCTCCTATTGGTGAAGATGTTATAAATTATCTCTCTTTACATAAAGACATAGTTTTAGAAGTTGCTGCCAGGTCTAATAGAGGTGATGCTTTATCGGTATATGGTTTAAGTAAAGAAGTGAGTGCTTTAACAGGAAGAAAACTAAAAGATTTGAATCTTAAAGAGCCAAGCTTTAGTAAAGATGTAGAAGTTATACAGGCAAAAATTGAAAAAACTGAGGATACATATGTTTTTTATACAGCTACAATAGAAAACATTGTTATTAAAGAAAGTCCAAGATGGTTGAAAAGTATACTTACGTCTTGTGGTGTAAGGTCTATAAATAACATTGTAGATATTACTAATTACATAAATTTTACATATGGGCAACCCATGCATGCATATGATAAATCCAAATTAATTGGTAAGACTTTAAATGCCAGAATGTCTGCTAAAGGCGAAAAAATTACAACTTTAGACGGTAAAGAAAGAGAATTAAAAGAAGGGGTTTTAATAATTGCAGATGAAAAATCTCCTCAGGCTGTTGCAGGAGTTATGGGTGGACTTGATTCAGAGGTTTCTAGCACTACAAAAACCATTGTATTTGAGGCAGCAGTTTTTAGTCCATTTAAAGTAAGAAGAGGAGCAAGAGCCGTTGGTTTAACTTCTGAAGCATCAAAGAGGTTTGAGCGAGGGGTAGATAGTAATTTCACTTATAAAGCAATGCTAAAAGCCATAGAGATGACGCTTGAATTGGCTTCTGATCCTGCTTGTCCTCCTAAAGTAAGTATTATTTCTAAAGCTGGAGATCCTGTAAAAAAGGAGTTAACAGTAAAACTCCCTAAAAAAGAGATAAAGCGTGTTCTAGGAATAGATGTTGAAACTAAAACCATTATAGATTTGCTTGAACCCCTTGAATTTAAGATTACAGAAGTAAAAGATGCTTTGGATATCAAGATTCCAGATCACAGGCAGCAGGATGTACAAAGACCCATTGATTTAATAGAAGAAATAGCAAGGCTTTATGGATACGATAATATCCCTGTTGAAGCGCCACCTTCAGTATCTTCAAACTCAAAAGTTAACTCAGAAATTGAAAAACTAAAAAGTCACTTCTTATCTTCAGGATTTTCAGAGGTTTATCTTAGTAGCTTAGTTGGGGATCAAATTACTAATATAAAAGAATTTCCTTTCAATTTTGATGTTGCTATTAAGATGTCAAATCCTTTGTCAAAAGAGCATTCAGTTTTAAGACAAATGCTTATTCCAGGTTTAATTGAAACCTTAAGATTAAACCAAAATCACCAAGCTGCATTTATCAGACTTTTTGAAATTGGAAGAACTTATTTTATAGATAAAGAGCAAAAGCCTTCTGATAAAGATACTGGTGTAAATGAAATTCAAAATATTTCAGGTCTTGCTTTTGGAGAAAAAGAAACTTGGCTTAAAGAGAAGAAAAGTAAACTTGATTATGAAAGGGTTTTCTTTGAAGTCAAAGGTATCGTTGAGGGGTTATTTGCTAAAAATCATATAGATTATGATTTTGAAAGAGTTGACTTAGGATTTTTACATCCAAGTTATTCTTTAAAGCTTCTTTTGAAAGTAAATAACAAAGTAGAAAATATTGGCTTTATAGGTTGCCTTCATCCAAAGCTTGAAAAGAAACTAGATTTTACTGGTCCTGTAGCTGTTTTTGAAATTAAGCTACCTTCTATCTTAGAACAATTCAAAAAGCAAAAGTTCTTTAAGAAAATATCTTCTATGCCAGTTGTTGAAAGAGATCTGACTGTAGACATATCTAAATCATTTGATTCAAGCCAGGTTACAAATAGTTTAAAATCAATACTTTCTACGTTTGTTCTTGATATAGGAATTGTCAGCATATATGAATTAGGCAATGATAATAAGAGTTTGACATACAGGATCAGCATGCAGGGAGAAGAGGAAACACTTGCAAGTAAGCAGATCGAAGATGAGGTTAATAAATTAAAAGCCCACTTAACATCAAATTTCGAAGCTAAATTTAGGGGGTAATCCAAGCAGGGAATAACGAATTCTCTGTTTATAATGTATTTTATGAAGAAATAACTTAGAATTTACGTGTAAAAATGTATCGAATATCAGCTCCAAATTTTTTAATTCTCAGTATTGTAATTGTTGTAGGAATAATACTTACATCAGCTACTCCTAATTACTTTGGTTCTACGAGAATTTTATCTTTTATTTCCCTCATTATTGGTGAGCTTGGAATGAGTTTTATTCCTATTATTGCTTTGTATCCTAAAGCAAATCCTTCCCAATCAATAATCTTAGCTTTTATTTTCTTTATAAGTACTTTTATTATGTGTGTTGCTTCCTGGGGAGTAAATTCCCTTGGTTGGCCTGGAGATTTTGCTTTTCAATGGAAAGATAACGAATTCTACGTAAACACCTACTCATTATTTGTTGCAAATATAGTTTCTTTAGCTTCACTTGTTATCAACTTCAAACTTATTTATGATGAAGAGTTGACTAAGAATTTTCACAATGGCAAGAAAGGTAGACCTGCTTTTAGAGGTTTTAAAAAGCCACTTCTTAAAAGACCAGATCCTGGATCAACTACAAGTTTTTCACAGAGAACATCATCTTCATCTGGAGGTTCTACATCTACTTCTTTTTCAAATAAACAAAAAAGAGAAAGTGATGATGATTTTGGTAAACCTTTTGACTTTACTCCAGACGAGGCAGAAGTTCGTGCAGATAAATTGCCTGAAGAAAGCTCTGGCAAGCTTTTTGTTGCTGAGAGTGAAATAAGAGTAGAAGAAAAAACATATAAGCCAAATAATGAAGGATTAGATTCTGGAGATGTATTTGGCAATTCTCCTTTCTTTCAGGATGAAGAATTAAGAGTCTCTAATTTTGATGAAGAAGAGGAAAAGGTAGAATTTTCCGCCAAAAGTGGATCCCCGTCGGGTGGAAAACTTGCTCAAACAGAAGAAAAAATTGAAAAACCTAAACCAATAAATATAGAGTCCTCTATTAAGCTTCCCTCTGATGCAAAAAAAGATTTAGCTGCTATTTTTGAACAATATTCTTCATTAAATGCAGTGAAAAAACTAACTACAGGCATTTCAGAAAAGCACAAATTAAGTAGGGAAAGAAAGCTTTCAAAAAAAGTGATTTTTGAAGATGTTCATGAAGCTACTTTTAGACCACTTTCTCAGGCTGAAGAACAAATAGAAGAAATTAAAGAATCTTTGAAAAAAGAATCTAGAGAAGAGCTTATAGAGTCTATAAAAGATGAGCTAAAGGAAGAACTTAGAGAAAGTTTTAAGAATGAAATGAAACAAAACCTTCCAATTGTTGAGTCGGAAGAAGTTGACGAAGATGATGCCGATAATGCTGATAACTTTGATATAAAAAACACTTTAGAAAATGTTAATAAGGTTAAAAGTGTATTGGGTTCATTTCTTTTAGATGATAAAGGAAACGTACTTGTAGAAGAATGGAATGGAAACTCTTTTAATTTAGATAACGTTAAATTAGCCATATTACATTTATTTAAAAAGTTTAAAAATGAAACAAGTAATATAAATCAAGGTCAATTGAATCATTTACTTTTAGAAACAGATCAAGGGACTTTAGTTTTAGCTGCTAAGGGTAATAAAGTTCTTTGTATTCATTCTGAGGGAACTGGAGAAGTATTTTCAGGTCAGATATTAAGGACTCTATCTGAGTTAGAGGACTCTGGAGAATAATTTTATATGAGAGAGTTGATTGAATTAGTAGTTAAAAAAAAAGCAAGTGACTTGCATATAGCTGTTGGTTTACCTCCAGTGTTGAGGGTAGATGGAAAGCTTATCCAAACAGAATATGAATCTTTAGGCCCAGAAGATACAAAAGCACTTATATATAGCATCCTTACATTGGAACAAAAAAAGACTCTTGAGCAAAAACTAGAACTGGATTGCAGCTATGGCGTTGAAGGACTCGGTAGATTTCGTGTTAACGTTTACAAAGATAGAAATGGCTATGCTGCTGCACTTAGAACAATTACGACTAAGATTCCTACTCTTGAAGAATTAAATCTACCAAAAGTTTGTCAGCAAATTGTCGCTAAACCTCGTGGACTTGTATTGGTGACTGGTCCCACCGGTTCAGGTAAAAGTACTACATTGGCTTCTATGGTGGGATGGATTAACGATAACAGAACAGACCATATTTTAACAATTGAAGATCCTATAGAATATATTCACTCCAGTAAAAAATCTCTAGTTAATCAAAGAGAAGTCGGTAGTGATACTCATAGCTTTAATAATGCTCTTAGAGCTGCGCTTAGAGAAGATCCAGACGTGATATTGGTCGGTGAAATGAGAGATTTAGAAACAATTTCACTTGCATTAAAAGCTGCTGAAACAGGACATTTGGTCTTTGCTACGTTACATACTAGTTCTGCTGCACAAACCGTAGATCGTATCGTAGATGTTTTTCCTCCTGACCAGCAACAACAAATAAGAATACAGTTAAGTAATGGCTTAGTTGCTGTTTTTAGTCAAACTCTTATTCCAAAAGTTAATCCTCAGGGCGAAATCTCTGGAAGAGTCATGGCAATGGAAATCTTAGTAAATACTCCAGCTATAGCAAACCTAATCAGAGAAGGAAAAACAGCACAGATTTATTCAGCTATTCAAACTGGCGGGAAATTAGGAATGGTCAGCTTAGAAAATAGTTTAGCTGAGTTGGTTAAGAAAAAACTTATTAGAGTAGAGGATGCTTTATCTAAGAGCTCCAGAGCAGATGAATTGGAAAAATTATTGGGATCCATTCAATAACTCTTTAGCTTTTTGAATTAATACTTTCTTGTCTTCTTCGCTTTGATCAAATAAATATTTATCAAGTGCTGTTATTGGATTTGTAGCAAGATTAGAGTCTAATTCAGCTATTCTGTAATTTCTTTCTTTGTGAGCTATTTCTTTTTGTATAACATAGGAAAAACAGTCTTTTAAAAGTTCTTTTATTTTCACTTCTTCTACTCTCTGTGAATCTTCTTCTTTTATCTTATATCTAACTCTTATGATGGCACCTGCTAAATCATGTTTTTTTATTTCAGTCTCAAGGTCTAATTGATGATTTGTGGACTCTGTCAGGTCACACGAAATTGTTTGAAGTTTTCTTGGATTACTGGATTTGAAATTAATGTTTTCAATGCTGGTTTTACCTTTTTCCAGCTCTAAATAAATGAATCCTTTTTCTTCATCTTCTTCACCAAAATCTACTCTTTCTAAAGAGCCTGCATATAAAATTACAGGCTTCTCATCTTTATTCTTACCCCATAAAACTTGATGTTTATGAATGTGACCGAATCCTACGTAATCTAATTCATTATGTTTAAAATAACCCAGTGGATAACTTAAAACTTTTCCTATTGATAGATCCTGTTCAGACCCAAACTGTGCTGTTTCTAATGTCCCATGTCCTATTAAAATACTTGGCAACTTAGGATTTAATTTTTGAATATTGGATTCAATAGCTTCTTTTACTTTTTTAATCATTAAATCATCTTGCTCTTTGGTGGAAAAATTTCTATATTCTTCTTTTGTCAACAATCTACTTTTAGTAATATGTGGAAGAGCTATGATTTGTAATGAGCCACTTTTAGTGCTTATTTCTTTTAGTTCAATTTTATTAAAAACAGTTATATGGTCGATGGCTAAAGTACTATAAATATCTAAAGCATCAGATCCATCTATTCTGTATAAAATGTCATGATTTCCTATGAGTAAAATGGTAGGAATTTTATGGTTAGATAATCTTTTAATTCTTCTAGCAAATTCTCTTTGATAGATGGGCTCTGGGGTAGCATGCTTATAAGTATCACCAGTAAATATAACAATATCAACATCACTCTCAATTGAAAAATCTATAGCTTTATCTAAGGCCTTTGCAAAGTCTTCAAAACGTTTATTTAAACCTGTTTCTGGATTAATTGAGCCGTATCGTTCACCAGAACCAAAATGAAGATCACTAAAATGTACTACTTTAATCATTTGTGTTATATTTTACCTTATGTTTTTCTTTAATAAAAAAGAGCCAGTAAGAGAGATTTGGGAAGAAGTTAATCTTGGTCAGGTTAAAGGTTGGCAATGTACACCATTTCTAAAATCCCCCAATGTAAAACATCTATTTACAGGTAAGTCAGGAGATTTCAATTTAGCCAAACATCGACCGACAGTTTTTCCTGATAAAGGTGTAGATAAAAACAGAGAAACACTTTGCAAGCTATTAAGTATAAATTATGAGAATTTAGTTGTTTTACCGTTAACCCATTCTGATACAGTCTTAGATTTAAAATATGATACTAAAGAAATTTTACCTTCAGATGCTGTAATAACTACACTTACAAATATTCCTTTATTAGTCACTTATGCTGACTGTGTTCCTATTTTACTTTACGCTGAAGATAAAAAAGTTCTTGGCATTGTTCATGCAGGATGGAAAGGGACAGCAGCAAATATCGTAGAAAAAACAGTTTTAGCTATGAGTGAAAATTATCAGGTTCGCCCATCTCAAATTACTGCTGCCATTGGTCCTGCTATTGGACAGAAAAACTATGAAGTGGATGAAGATGTTGCTAAAAAATTATCAGATGCTTGTGAAAGTGACGAGATATTAGATAGATTAGGTAAAAAACCAAAAGCCGATTTAAAACTTGCAAATAAATTACAGCTTGAAAAGTGTGGAGTCATGAAAATCTATGTAACTGAATTAGATACTGCATCTAATCACGCTAAGCTTTATTCACACCGTATTCAGCCTACTAGAGGCGGCAGACAAGGATTAATAGCGTGTTTGGTTTAAGATTTCTTAACTAACCACACTTAAAATATCTTTATCTCTAGCCACGTGAAAAACTTTATAAATACTAGGAACTACATTTTTTATTTTCACTTCGATGTTTAATTCTTTTGCTTTTTGAACAAGTTTTTCTAGTCTTTCCAGGAAATGAACATTTATAAAAGTTACATTTTTAAAATCAAGATCTGCTCTTTTACCATCCATCAAATTGTTTTCTAAAGCGTTAAAAATATTTTCAATCACTTCACTTGAAGTTAATTCACCTTTTAATTGTTCTTGGATTCCGTTCATTAATATGCACCTTTTAATACTTCGCCAAGTTCTTCTACCATGGGCATTCTGGGGTTTGATCTAATGCTTAAATCTGTGCTTACCTTTTCAATCATTTCTGGAATATAAGCCAGGTATTCATCTAGCTTAATTCCTAATTCACTGACTCTAGTAGGCATTGAACATGCTTTAAGGAAAGCACTTAATTTTAACTTAAACTTTTCAATTAATTCTTTTTCATCACTTCCATCTATTCCTAATAGTCTTGCTACTTGAGCATATTTAGCTCTGGCTACATATTTTCTGTAGGTAGGGAATGGCATAAATTTCTTAGGAACGCCTGAATTAAATGTAACTGTACTAAGTAAATATGCAGAGTTTGCACGTCCATGCGGAATGTTAAACTTTGCTCCAAGAGAGTGAGCCATAGCATGATTTATACCTACTGATGCATTACTAAATGCCATTCCAGCCAATGTGGCTGCATTGTGCATGGTCTGTCTTAGTTCTACGTTTTCAGGATTTTTTAAAACTTTTGGTAAAACATCAAAAATAGATTTTATAGCTTCTAGGCAAAGTCCATCTGTATAATCTGAGGCAAAAACAGAAACAAATGCTTCTAATGCATGTGTAAGGGCATCAATTCCCGTATCAGTAGTGATATGAATAGGTAAGCTAGTTACTAATTCTCCATCTACAATTGCCATGTCAGGGGTTAAGCTAAAATCAAAAAGTGATATTTTGCTATTTGTTGCTTTATTAGTAATTACTGAAGCAGGACTTGTTTCACTCCCTGTTCCACTGGTAGTAGGAATAGCAATAAGTTTTGTTTTTCCAAGTTTTGGGAAATTAACAGCACGTTTTCTAAAATCTGCAAAATCTACTGATAACTCTTCAAAACTAATTTCAGGAGCTTCATAGTAAAGTCTTAAAACCTTTGCAGCATCAATAACTGAACCGCCACCCAGGGCTATAAACAAATCAATTTCACTATCTTTTATTTCACTAGCTATTTTTTTAATAGCTTCAATTTCTGGTTCAGCTTTAACCTCAGTAGATACTCTGTACTTTTTAACGGTCGGGGAAAGGTTTTCAATTACTTTTTGTAGTGAACCATTTCTCTCGCTGCTTTTTGAAGCAAGTATAAAAACATTCTTAGCACTTACATTCTTTAAATTTGATAGTGATCCCGGATTAAAATAAATCTTATTAGGTACATTTACCATCATTGGGGTAGATTGTCTTCTGGGTACGCGCTTTATATTTAACAAGTTGTAAATGTTGACGTTTTCAGTAGTGCTGTTTCCGCCTCCAGTGCCGCATCCAAAGCTAAGAGTGGTGGATAGATTATTATAAATTCCACCTAATCCACCTAGAGAAGTGGGTTGGTTTACTATTACTCTACCTGCATTAATCAAATCTTGAAATCTTAAAATAACTGATTCATCATTTGCAAATATTCCAGAGGTGTGACCTGTTCCGCCAGAATGGTTTACAAGTAAACATTTATTTAATGCTTCATTTTCAGATTCTGCTTTCATTACAGCAAGGACAGGCATTAATTTTTCTTTTAAGAGAGGGTGATTGATGTCTGAAGGATCTATTTCACACATAAGAATCTTTACATCTTTGCATACTTCTATTTGTGCGGCCTCAGCTATTTTAGATGCTTCTTTGCCTACGAATCGATAGTTCATTGAACCTGTTTGTGGGTCAATAACTACTGGTGTTAATTTTTTTATTTCTTCTTTTGAGCATATATGACAGTTCAATTTTCTAAATTCTTCTAAAGTTTCTTCATAAATTTCTTTGTCAATTACAAGTGTTTGTTCTGAAGGACACTCATTTCCATTATCAAATGTTTTAGAAATGCATATATCCATTGCTGTAGATTCAATATCTGCACTTTTATGAATGTATACAGGTGTGTTTCCAGAACCTACTCCTAGAGCTGGTTTTCCAGAGCTATAGGCTACTTTTACCATTGATGTTCCACCAGTTGCAAAAACAAGATCAACTTCAGGGTGGTGCATTAAATATTCAGTTTGAACTCTAAGTTTTGAATTTCTTTTTAACCAAGCTATGCAACCTTCAGGGGCACCTGCTTCTATAGCAGCTTTATAAAGAACTTCAGCTGTATGGGCTACGCATTTACTGGACATTAGATGTGGGCTAAATACAATAGCATTTCTAGTTTTTAATGTAATTAGTATTTTATAAATTACTGTACTGGTTGGGTTTGTAACAGGAGTAAGAGCAGCAATTACTCCAACTGGCTCTGCTACTTCAACCATTTGATCTTCAATGTTTTCTTTAATTACGCCGACTGTTTTTTTATCTTTAATCTGATAGTAAAGAAACTCGCTGGCAACAAGGTTTTTTAAAACCTTATCTTCAAAAACTCCCATTTTTGTTTCTTCAGCAGCTAGCTTTGCAAATTCCCTGGAATGAGAAAGAGCTACTCTTGCTACTGCATAAACAATCTTATCTACTTGTTCTTGAGAATATTGAGTAAAAACAGCAGCAGCACGTCTTGATTTAATTAAAATCTCGTCAACCTGAGGAAATAACTCTTGCTTGTATTCTGTACTAAGTTCTGTTTGATTAGTCTCTAAACTTTTTTCGTTTGAAATAGAAGCCATAAGTATTTAAGTTTATCAGGCATAGGGGTTAAGAGATAAAAAATCATCCCTTTATTGCTGATAATTACGGCTCTTTTGTCAGTACACTTCCTAAAATGTACTGACCATAACCAATAAAATGAGCTATTTGCCTTGTCTATAAATATCAACTAGTAAATTAATTGTCTCCTCAAATCCACATGTTTCAAAAATACCTTGTTGTAGGAATGAGTCTATCACTGGTTTTAACAAAACTGCTTTATCAATTCTTGGATCGGTGCCTTTTTCATAAGCACCAATAGCTATTAAATCTTCTGCATTGTTAAAAGTAGCCATCATATTTCTAATAAATCCTGCTGCATCCTGATGCTCTTTCTCTGCAATTTCTGTAAAAATTCTGCTAACACTATTTAAAACATCTATTGAGGGATAATGATTTTTTGCAGCTATTGATCTGGATAAAATTATGTGACCATCTAAAATACCTCTTACAGCATCACAAATGGGTTCATTAAAATCATCACCTTCTACCAATACAGTATAAATTCCAGTGATAGAACCAGATTTATCTCTTCCCGCTCTTTCTAAAATTCTTGGTAGCATTGCAAAAACAGAAGGGGTATATCCTTTCATTGTGGGTGGCTCACCGACAGAAAGTCCTACGTCACGAGCTGACATTGCAAGTCTTGTAACAGAGTCTGCCATTAATAAAACATTTAATCCTTGATCTCTAAAATATTCTGCAATAGTTGTTGCAGTATATAAACATTTAAGTCTGACCATTGCTGGTTGATCTGATGTAGCTACGACTACGACAGATTTTTTTAAGCCTTCTTCACCAAGGCTAACTTCAATAAAATCTTGAACTTCTCTTCCTCTTTCACCAATAAGTGCAATTACGTTTATGTCTGCATCTCCATATCTTGCAATCATCCCTAGCGTAGTACTTTTACCTACGCCAGAACCTGCGAAAATCCCTACTCTTTGACCCACACCAAGTGTTAAAATTCCATCTATTGCTCTAACTCCAGTTGAGAATACAGTATCAATTCTAGGCCTTCCATATGCGTTTGGTGGACTTGCATCTAAAGCTTTTGGATAAAGTGAACCTTCTAGTTCTCTGCCATCAAGAGGTCTTCCAAATGTATCAATTACTCTGCCAAGTAATCCTTCCCCGACTAAAACTTCAATAGGTCTGCCACTCTGAACAATCTTACTTCCCTGGTGAACACCTTTTCCATCTTCAAGTAATAGAAGTAGTGAGATATCTCCTTTAAAACCTACAACTTCAGCAGCTTTTTTCTCTCCATGATCAGTTATGATGTGACAAAGTTCACCTACCATAGCTCCAGGTAATTTAGCTTCTAAAAGTAAACCAACTACTTTATTTACATAACCAGTCCATCTGCGAAGTTCGTTTTTACTTAGTTCAGTATCAATAGCAAAGCTTAGATTTTTTATATAATCAGGATCAATTAATTTAATTTTTTCTTCTTCGCTCACTTATCCCTTACCCCTTATCGTTTATCCCTTGTTATGCTGCTTGTGGTGAGCCTGGCTGACTGTTAGTTTCTGCTCCAATTGTTTCTAATACTTGTACGTTAAAGTCAGGTGAAAGTTCTGCATATGAAAGTACATGTATATGAGGATCAAACTGTTCTAAAAGTCTATACAATGGCAATCTTAATCCTGGTCCACAAATTAACACTGGTCTTCTTCCATATCTTTCATTTATTCTCTTAGATGATTTAGATATAAGTGTTACAAGCTGTTGTATTTGTTTTGGATCAAGTATTAAAACTAAATTATTTTCAACACGTTGTAGAGATTCTTCTAATTTTCTTTCCCATGTTGGATGAAAAGCCACTGAATAAATTTGTTTTTCAGGTGTTGCAAACTCTAAGCATATTTGTCTTCCCATTGTAATTCTAAGTTTTTCTGAGAGAAGATCTGGATCTTTAATTCCTGCACAAAGATCTTCAAGTCGTTCAAGAATGTATTGAACGTCACGCATAGAAACTCTTTCTTTGAGGAGGTTTACAAATACTCTTCTTAAATCTCCAATACTAATTAAACCGGGGATAAGTCCGTCGACAAGCTGTGCATCTTTTTGTTTTGCTTGTTCAAGAACTCTTTTAACATCAGTCTTGGTAAGTAACTCATCAATATTTCTTCTTACTACTTCTGCTAGGTGTGCAGTAATTACTCTTACTGCAGGAGTTGCAGGATATTGCCAGTCAATTTGTTCTAAGTATTCAGGATCAATCCAGTATGCAGGCTCCTGTAGTGCAGCATCCCATCCGGGAAGCGCTGCTGGAGGTGGTTCTGAATAAATTCTATCCCAATACTCTCTTAAAACCAACATTCTATCTGGATATGCTTCACTTGAGGCAACAGTCGTATCTCTAATAACAATTCTATATTCATTTGAATTTAAACTTGGTGCATCCATAATTCTGACTGAAGGTAAAACGTATCCCAAGTTTAATGTAAGTTGATGTCTAAGCGATGCAATTTCAGGAACCATGGTTCCTTGTCTGGATGGATCAGCAATATCAAGTAAATTTCTTCCTACCCAAATTGCAAGGTTGTCTACTTCAAGAAGTGAATACATCATATCAGGGCTGCTTGGGTTGACTTTAGGTTCAACAGAAGATTCATCTTCAGTTGCTTTTAAAGCAATAGCTCTCTTATTAAAAACAAAAAATGCCATGCTGCCAATTAGCAATGAAAGTACTAAGAACGCACCAGTTGGGAGCCCTGGCATAAAGCTAATTAAAAAAAGTAATCCAGATGCAAGAGCTAGTGCACTTGGCTTACTTAAGATTTGTACTCCAATATCTTGTCCTAAACTTTCTGCATTTGATGTTGATCGGGTAACAATGAGACCAGCTGCAATTGATAAAATAAGTGCAGGAACAGAAGCAGAAAGCGCATCACCTACAGTTAAAATTGTATATTTAGTTGCTGCTTGTTCTAAATCAAGTCCTTTTTGAAAAACACCTATGGCTAAACCCGCAGTAATATTTATTATAGTAATGATGATTCCAGCGATAGCATCACCTTTTATAAATTTACTTGCACCATCCATAGCTCCATAAAATGAGGATTCTCTTTCAAGGTCTGCTCTTTTTTGTTTAGCACCTTCACTGCTTATTAGTCCAGCATTGAAATCAGCATCAATGGACATTTGTTTTCCTGGCATTGCATCGAGAGCAAATCTGGCAGAAACTTCAGCAATTCTTTCAGCACCTTTTGTAATAACTATAAATTGAACCACAGTGATTATTATGAAAATAAGAATACCAACGATCATGTTGCCGCCAGCTACACAACGTCCAAATGCTTCTACTACTTCACCAGCATAACCGTTAGAAAGAATTAGCCTGGTAACAGCAATGTTTAGAGAAAGTCTAAGTAGAGTAGTGAT
>JAGVKQ010000021.1 GCA_020050435.1 Candidatus Caenarcanales bacterium | reverse complement strand
GTTCAGACGTGTGCTCTTCCGATCTGGTGGAACTAGTGGACAACCTCCATGTGATCCAGCGACAGATCCAAACTGTAAACCACCAACCGATGGTGGAACTACAGGGACAAGTGGATGCCCACAAGGTCAAGTAAAAGATCCAGCAACTGGTCAATGTAAACCAGCTGATGGTGGAACTACAGGTACAAGTGGATGTCCAGAAGGTCAAGTAAAAGATCCAGCAACTGGTCAATGTAAACCAGCTGATGGTGGAACTACAGGTACAAGTGGATGCCCACAAGGACAAGTAAAAGACCCAGCAACTGGTCAATGTAAACCAGCTGACGGTGGAACTACAGGTACAAGTGGATGCCCACAAGGTCAAGTGAAAGATGCTGCAGGTCAATGCGTTCCAGCAACTGGTGGGACGACTACTTGCCCAACAGGTACAATAAAATGTACTGATGGCTCATGTAAAGCAACCTGTCCTTAAATAAAAACAAAATCGTAAATTGCTTAAAGCCCTTCAGAAATGGAGGGCTTTTTTTTAATGGCTATTTATTTACTAGCCTACTTTTTGTAAATCAAAATATTTTTCTTGAAGCCAAACGGGTTTGATGAAAAGTTTTTCTTGTAATTCTGGACTCCAGTATTTTAATTTTCCTTGAGGGATGCTTTTTACTTTTCTATCAATAGGAGAATTGGAGCCGATTAAAAATGCCCATACTGTACATGGATAACAAGGAATAACTGAAATAGCAGCATCTACATATTTAAATGCACTTCGCATATTTTCAAGAGCTGTTTTAAATTCCTTCTCTTGTAAAACAATAGATCCGCTTTGTGAAATATAAATACCATCTTCTTTTAAAGTCTTGCTGGCGTTTTTATAAAATTCTTTACTAATCAATCCTGCTGCAAAACCTTCTGGATCTGTAGAATCACAAAGAATAGCATCATAATAATTTTCTTTAGCGTTTTTTACATATTCAATGGCATCTTCTAACTTGATTTTTAATTTTGGATTCTCTAGTTCTGAAGCTATTACAGGGAAATATTTTTTAGAAACATTAATAACTTCCTCGTCAATCTCTACCATTTCTACTTCTTCAACAGATTTATATCTAAGTGCTTCTCTGGCTGTGCCACCATCACCACCACCGATTACCATTACTTTCTTTGGATCTTTATGCATAGATAATGCTATGTGACCAATAGACTCATGATAGTAAAATTCATCACTATCAGTAGTCATTAAAATATCATCTAAAAGGAGAACTTTTCCCACTGTATCAGTTTGAAAAACATCAATTTTTTGATATTTGCTTTGTCCTGTATAAAGATGTTCTTTAACTTTAAGCGCAATTGAAGCACCTAAATAAGTCTCATAAAACCAACCATCTTTAAACATACATTTTCTCCTTAGCTATTTTTTGTTTACTCTTTTCAATTACATTTTTTAACCAGGTTTGAGTGGCACCTTTTTGACCTTGATAGTGACCTTTGTGTTTATATGATTTCATTACCGGTAAGTTTCTTTGAAAAACCATTTGAGCAATTGGTTGGCCATTTCTTAAAATTAGTGGGGCCTTACCTTGATTTGTGAGTTCTACTACGGCTTCTCCTTCAAATCCTGAATCAAATAGCCCTGCAGACTCTACATATAAACCTACTCTTGCCCAGCTAGATTTACCTTGCAAGACTCCATGTAAAGTAGAACTAAAACGGAAATACTCCTGGGTAGTAGCTAAAACAAAATCACCTGGCTTTAAAGCAAATTCTTCTGCTATAAGTTCTTCAAATGAACCATCATTTAGCTGAATAGCATAGTATTTATTTAAGTGAACATCTAGGCTGTTTGGTTGTATAGCTTCATCTTTATAATTGTCTATTTTTAATAGACCAAGTTTTAAATAAAGTCTTAATTGCCAGTCCACAAGATTTCCACTTGAAAAAAATATAAGATAAATTGAAAAAATTGAGAGGATTAATAATAGTGTTAATAAAATCATGATGAAATATTATATTTCGTGGGGTCCTTGCATGCAATGACCTTACATGATAATGCTAATTTAACCCCTTCTACTATAAGTTTATGTTCTTCATCTAAAACTCTTGCTGCTAATGTATCTACAGTATCATTAGGTAAAACAGGTACTTTCTTTTGACAAATTATAGGTCCTTCATCAATTCCTAAAGTTACATAATGAACGGAGCAACCACTTTCTTTTTCATTGTTTTTTAGTACAGCCTCATGAACTTTTTTCCCGTACATTCCTTTTCCACCAAAATGGGGAAGTAATGCAGGATGAATATTGATTATTTTATTTTCAAAAGCATTAATAAAAACATCTGTAAGTATTTTTAAATATCCCGCCAAAACAATCAAATCTATCTCTTTTGTTTTTAAAACTTCAACAATTTTCTTGTCAAAGTCTTCATTTGAATTAAAGTCTTTTGGATTTAAAAAAACATCTTCAATATTATTAAGCCTTGCTCGTTCAAGAGCATAAGCATCTTTTTTATTTGAAACTATAATTGCTATTTCAACATCTGTTAAATCTTTATTTTTTATGGCATCTATTATTGCTTGTAAGTTGCTTCCTGAGCCAGATGCAAGTACTGCTAATCTTTTCATTGTTTTATTTGCTAATTAGTTTTTTAGTAATAGTTCTAATCACAATTTCTTTTAAAGCATATGCCGTTTTTTTGTTTAATACTTTCTTATTTGTTTTCTTCATACTCACCTCTTTGTTTTATTAGACTTGATAAATCAAGTCTCTACCCGCGGTTTACCTTTATATAATGCCTGCTTTAAGAAGATCTTTTAAATCTACTATCCCAATTACATTACTATTTTTATCTAAAACTATCAAATCTGAAATTCTAAACTCTTCCATCAAGTTAAGAGCACTTACGGCTAAGTCTTCTTCTTTTATAGTCTTTGGATTTTTATTCATCAAGTCTTTTGCCTTCATGGAATTTAAATTGTTTTGATGTTTTACAAGAGCTCTTCTTATATCACCATCAGTAATAGCTCCAGAGAGTTTGTTGTTTTCTGAAACCGTTGTAAACCCTAACTTCTTATTGTTTATCTCTTCTACTATGTCATTAAAACTAGCTTCTGGAGTGACTTTGGGAATGTCAGTGTTTTTTCTCATTATGTCAGAAATTGTGATTAACTTCTTACCCAGAGATCCTCCTGGATGAGATTTAGCAAAGTCTTCTTTGGTGAAGTTCTTTGCTTGCATTAAGGTAACTGCTATAGCATCACCCAGAGCAAGAGTAGCTGTAGTGCTGGCTGTAGGAGCAAGATTCAATGGGCATGCCTCTTTTTCAATCTTTATAAATAGAGCTACATCACTATTTCCTGAGAGCGTAGAGTCTTCTTTTCCGGTTATAGAAATAAGCTTTAATCCAGAGCGTTTAATAGAAGTTAAAACTTTTTTTAATTCATCAGTTTCCCCGCTGAAAGAAAGTGCAAGCATTATGTCATCTTTGCTTAGCATTCCAAAATCACCGTGACTAAGTTCTGCTGGGTGAACAAAAAAGGATGGTGAACCTGTGCTAGCAAAAGTAGCTGCAATTTTGCTGCCTATATGACCAGATTTTCCCATACCAGTAACAACAATCTTTCCTTTGCAATTAAGTAATAATTCAATGGCTGATTCAAAAGCTTTTGACTGATTTTTTTCAATGTCTACTATTAAGTCTTTAATAGCTTGATTTTCTATTTCAAGGACTTGTAAGCACTCTTTTAGATATTTGGAGATTAAATGTGTTGTCATCGGTAATATGATAACAGGGGGCTGTATAATAAAAAAATGGTAATACGTTCAAAACAAAAGCTAAACTACTCTAATTCAAAGCCTTTTAACATAGTGCTTGTAGAGCCTGAGATCCCACCAAATACTGGAAATATTGCCAGGCTTTGTGCTGCTACCAGTACAAAATTACACTTAGTACATCCTTTAGGTTTTAAGATTTCAGATAAAGAATTAAAACGAGCTGGCCTGGATTATTGGCATTTGTTGGATGTGAAAGAATACCAAGACTGGGGAGATTTTTTAGCTAAGACTGCTGGAAAAGAAATGGGTACTTCAAAAACTAAACCTTTAAGTTCTAATTTCTGGTTTATATCTACTCGCGGTGAACAAAATATTTGGGAAGTGGAATTTAATCCTGGAGATTATTTAATTTTTGGAAGTGAAACTAAAGGATTAAGTGAAGATATTTTAAATAACATCCCAAAAGAAAATATAGTTTCTATTCCTATGAATGGGAAAACACGAAGTTTAAATCTTTCCACCTCTGCTGGAATTGTTTTATATGAGGGATTGAGGCAGGTAGTGACTGATAAAAAATTGGTCGAAGTGGTTCCTATATGAGCATAGAAACACCTATTTATGATGCTCTCCAAAAGTATTTATCAAAGTCACCTATCCGCATGCATGTCCCATTTCACAACGGCATAGCAAACAATGCTGTGTTTCCAAAAGGTTTATATGAGTTAGATATTTCTGAAGTTAGTGGTTTTGATTTAAGTGGTGAAGAAAATCCGATATTTCAATCTGAAAAAATTACTGCAGATTTTTTTAACGTAAGTCATTCTTTTTATCTTGTAAATGGAGCCAGTATAGGACTTTTGGCTAGTATGATTGCACTTAGAAAATATGGTAAAAAAGTTGTTTTAGCTAGAAATGTTCATAAGTCAGTTTTGAATGGTGTTGTACTTGCTGGATTAGAACCCATTTGGTTAGAGGTGGATTTTTTAAATGAGTGGGGCATCTTTTCTAAAATAAATCCAGAGAAGTTAGAAAAACTTTTAAAAGAAAATACTGATATTGCTGGATTTGTAATCGTTTCCCCTACATATGAAGGTGTAATTTCTGATGTGAAGGCTATTGCTGATATTTGTCATAAGAAAAACATCCCGCTAGTAGTAGATGAGGCTCATGGAACGCACCTGACATTTATAGAACCTAATGAAAACCATGCAGACTTAATCATCCAATCCTGGCACAAATCTCTTGGAGCTTTATCTCAAACCGCGGTTTTACATATGGCTAATAATAAGTATTTTAACTATAACGATATAAAGCGTTCACTTGATTTAGTGGCTTCTACTAGTCCTTCTTTTTTACTTTTACTTTCACTTGAGCTTACTAGAAAGCATGCTGCTGAGTTTGGTAGTGCATATCTAAATGCACTTTATTCAAATGCTGAAAAGTTTAGAAGTGAGTTGAAAAAAATGGAAAATATGGATTTGTTTGAGAGTGATGATCTATTAAAGATTTACTTAAGACCAACAAATATTGATGGAATCGATTTTGCTTATGAGCTTTATAAAAATTATTCCATAGAAATTGAAAGTGCTAATGAGATTGGTTTTCTTATGATGATAGGTGTTTCATTTAATGATGCTGTTATGAATAAAGTTTTGGATGCTGTTAAAAACACAAGCACTTTAGATTTGGGAACTAACAAGTCCTTTAAATCTACTAAATCATTATCTGTTAAACAATTGGTCGATCCGAGGAAAGCATTTTTCCAAGGTTTTAAAAATGAAGCTTTGGAGTATGGCTGTGATATCCAAGCCCCGTGCCCACCTGGTTATGCTGTTTCTATTCCGGGGATTAAAAAATAATGACGACTCACACAAATACAATCGGTGAACAGAGTAGGGGCTTGTTGCAACAAGCCAACGATATCGGTCACGTGACCAATTCCTTAAAAGAAAGAAAATTCTTTAAACTCGTCTGCGGTGCTAGTCTGGATGATATCAATCTTGTAGAAAATCTGGTATATGTTTTTACTCTTGCTGGAGCACATGTTGTAGATTTAGCAGCTAGTGCAGATGTGATTTTTGCAGCAAGACGTGGCATGGAAAAAGCCATAAACCATCAACCATCAACCATCAACCCGCTTTTAATGGCAAGCATTCAAATTGATAAAGATCCTCACTTTAGAAAAATAGAAGTTGATTATGCTAAATGTGACTTATGTAGTGCTTGTGTAAAGGTTTGTCCAACGGAGGCTTTTAAAATAGTGTCAAAATGTCATTCTGAGAGAAGCGAAGAATCAAATTGCGTAAATAGATCCTTCGCTAGCGCTCAGGATGACAACTATGCCAAAGAATTCCTCTACTCCATTGAGCGTTGTTACGGATGTGGTATTTGCCCATCTTATTGTCATGTAAATGCTTTAAGTTTAATTGACACGAATCCTACCCCAAAACAAACTCTTCAAGAAATGATTGACTTAGATGTTAAATCAATTGAGTTTCATTTTGGAAAAGGATATGTAAAATTAAAAGATATTTGGTCTGATATTAAAGAGTTGGTGAAAAAGCTGGATTTAATTTCTTTTAGTATTGGTAGTGATTTGTTGACACCTGAAGAAATTAAAGAAGCCGCAAGATTATGTCATGAATTGGCAGGAGAAGGCATAATTATTCAGTGTGATGGTACTCCCATGAGTGGTGGTAAAAAAACTGGAAGTGGGAATAATAATGACAAATCAAGCTTGGAAGTGGCAAAAATAATAGAAGAATTAAAATTACCCGTTTTCCTCCAGATTTCTGGAGGCACTGATGAAAAGTCTTTTTCAAGAGCAGAAGAACTTGGCCTGAAAATTAATGGAGTGGCTATTGGCTCATATGCCAGAAAGTTAGTCATGCCTTACTTGAAAGATTTGAATAATAAAGATAATTTAGAAAACGCTACAAAGCTTGCAAAAAGTCTGGTCAATTCGGTAACATTAAAGTATTAGATATGGAAAAAGCCCAAGAAAAAAAATAGAAAAAAATCCACAAAAAATCATTACCAATGAAGATTTTGTACCAGCTGAAGACCTGCCCTTATTATTAGATATACTCCCAGATAAAACTAGAAAAGCTCTCGAAAAAAATGATTTAACTGGTCTGATTGAAATTGTTTTAGATTATGGAAGAAATCCAGAAGCCAGATTTTTTGATGGTAGAAAGATAGATATTGAAAATGAGGCTATCACTTTAGGTGACCTGAACTATGCAGTGGATAGGGTGGGAGATTTTACCACTGATAACAGAGCTGGTATAGAAAGAACATTACATAGAATTAGTTGTATTAGAAATAGGCGTGGTGACATTATCGGACTCACCTGCAGAGTAGGTAGAACAATTACTGGGACGATTGATTTAATTCGTGACTTTGTAGAGAGTAAAAAATCTATTTTATTGCTTGGTCCTCCAGGAGTAGGTAAGACTACAAAACTTCGTGAAATGGCTAGAGTCATATCTGATGAATTGAATAGAAGAGTTATTGTTATTGATACATCAAATGAAATTGCTGGTGATGGTGATATTCCTCATCATGGAATTGGTAGATCTCGAAGAATGCAAGTTTCTACTCCTGAAAATCAGCATGATGTAATGATTGAAGCAGTTGAAAATCACACTCCTGAAGTTATTATTATCGATGAAATTGGTACAGAGTTAGAGTCTGCAGCAGCTAGAACCATTGCTGAGCGTGGTGTTCAGCTCATAGGTACAGCACATGGTAATGCTCTGGAAAATCTTTTAAAAAATCCTACTCTTTCAGATCTTGTAGGTGGTATACAGTCTGTAACTTTAGGGGATGAAGAAGCGAAAAGACGCGGCACTCAGAAAACTATTTTAGAAAGAGCAAGAAAACCTACTTTTGATATTTGTATTGAAATCTTAGATCATGAAAGATTAGCTGTTCATAGAGATGTGGGAAATGCAGTGGATAACTTGCTTAGAGGTTTTGCATTATTCCCAGAAGTTAGAAAACTTGATCGTTCTACTGGAAAGATGGAAATCCTTACTAAGAAAGAAGTTATTACCCCCCAAGGACAGGTTTCTCTTACCTCGACTGATCCACATGCTGAAAAAGATATTATAAGTATTTATCCTTATGCAGTTAGTCGTGGACAATTAGAAAGGGTTATTAGAACTCTTCAGCTACCAGCTAGCGTATCTAAGACTATTGATGATGCTGAAGCAATTTTTGCACTTAAAAACTATGCAAAACAAGGAGCTAAGATTTTAGAGCTTTCTAAAAAGCATGATATCCCACTCCATATAGTTTCAAATAACTCTATGGAAGGGATTCAGAAAGCATTGAAAGAATTATTTCCTGGTTTAGTTACTGATTTTGTAATAGATGACAGCATGACTGCTAGCAGAATTGAAAATGATAAAGAGCTTGCTACGGATGAAGTGAGAGCAGCAGTAAGTTTAGTCATGGATACTGATAAAGCTGTGGATCTTACTCCTAGAAATGCACAAATTAGAAAATTACAGCATGAACTTATAGATGAGTATAAATTAGAAAGCCTCAGTATAGGTCAAGAACCCATGAGAAGAATTAGAATATTCCCACCACCTAAGCCTGGTGATGGTTAGATAGATAAATCATTTATTTTTTCTGTTAAATATAATGGAATAAATTTTACAGTTTTATTTTTTAAATCCAAATTCTTTCCACTTAAAACTATTTTAAAAGGAGATTTATATTTTTCTTGAAAAACTGATGCACTTTTAGAATGTGTAACCCAGCCAGATTTTACTTCTATAGGAATAGCTTTTTTACCATCAAATAGCTTTATAAATTCCACTTCTGCAGTGTTTTCTTTCCATGCAAACAGATTGTTCTTGGTTTTTTCTATGTATGACAATTCTTGTGCTACAAAGTTTTCTGCAAAATATCCTTTATATGTTCCGTAGTCATATTCTAAAATACTTTCTGGTGGAAGATTGCTCATAGCACCTAGAAGTCCTATGTCAAACATAAAAAGTTTAAATTTACTTTCTTCTGTATATGCTGAGAACGGTATTTGGGCACAATTTATGATGGGGATTTTTATTATAAGATTTGCTTTGTTTAACCAGTCTAATGCACCTGCAATTTTTTCAAACCCTTTGATTCTTGGTATTTGTCCTCTTAGTTTAAACTTTGGGGCTTGACCGTTTTGTTCTCTTGAAAGCTGGCTGGGGATATTGTTCCAGAGTCTCTCTATATGCATAGCATTTTCTTTTCCGCAATGCTTAGCGATATCGGACAAGTATGAAATTATTAAAAATTTCTGTTGTTCTCTAACTAAGTGAAATGCTTTCTTTAGATCGCTTTTATTTTCAATAAATGTTTTTACTACTTCTGGCATTCCTCCTGTAATAAAATAAAACTTCATCTGAGACCATAGGTGTTCATGTAGAGAATCTGGAATATCATCTTTATATTGAGAAAGGATTTTTAAAGATTTTTCTCCTTCTGCTGCAATTAAAAATTCAGAAAAAGACATAGGAAACATATTTAAAAAATCTACTTTCCCTACAGGAAATGAATCTATTTCAAGTCCTAAGCCAAGTAAAGATCCTGCAGAACAAATAGCAAGTTCTGGAAGCCCTTCATTAAAGTATTTTAAGCTTGTAAGAGCTTTTGGGCAGTACTGGATCTCATCAAAAATTAGCAAATCTTTTTTTATGTTAATTTCTCTCTGAGAAAAAATACTAAGTTTTTCTAGGATATCTTTAGGATTTAAAGTGGTTTCAAAAAATTTATTTAAGTCTTTTCTTTCTTCAAAATTAAAATAATGAAAGTTTACGAATTCAGACTTCCCAAATTCTTTTAAAAGGTATGTTTTCCCTATCTGTCTGGCCCCTTTAATAATTAGAGGTTTTCTTTTTTTAGAATTCCTCCACACTTTTAAGTCATTTAATGATTTTCTAAGCATATGTACATCATACCTTAAATTCCTGTTTTTGAGACTTTCTAGTACCAGAAATTCCTATTTTTGGGAATTTTCATGAGGAAAGGTGGAATTCTGAAAAAAAGTGGCGTATATAACACTACCACCAAAACCCGGTGATGGTTAGAAATTTGAGTTATTTATATCATTTGTTTCGTCTAGTGAATTTAATTGCTCTACTAAACTATTTAAATCTTTTTTCATGTTTACTAAATACTCTTCTTTTGTGAGAGGAAAAGCACTTCCCATTGCCATCATACTCTTAACGTGAGCTATTTTAGAGTTTAATTGAGCTCTTAATATTTTTTTATTTTTTGAATCTTTTTCATTTTCATCTGTAGAGTTGTTTTCTTTGTCAATCTCTTCGCCTGGAACAAATCCATAGTTATTAAAAAACTCATCTTTGCTGAGTCCGTAAATCTTTTCAAATTCTGAATCATTTTGAAGAAGAATGGTAGTAGAGAAAAAGAATTCAAGTTTTTTCATTGCTTCTTCTTCTCTAGTTGAAGGATCTAGATGAAGCACTTCTATATTGTTTTTTGTAAAGGTGTTATCAATATTTTTAAACATGTAACCTCGCTGTGATTATTAAAATAAAGTGGAATTATAGGGGTAGCTTGTTAAGTGGTGGTTAAGGGTTTGTGAGGAATCAATTTAAATCTTCTTTTTTTGTTAATATTACCTCGGCACAAATGGTTTTTATTACTTTCTCTCTATTAGTAGGGTTTATAGAGGCAAGAGATTTTTCTATTTCTTTGGGGCTGAAATCCTGTGGCTTATAGGATGCTTCTTTACATTCTGACAATTTCTTTTGAACTGTTTCTAAAGCTTTTACCATTGAAGTGTCGTATCTTGGGTCAGTCACTTTATCATCTCTCACAGCTTGCACTGCATCTTCTAGCTGACTCTTAAGAATAGGATTGTGCTCCCAAGAGCTTAAATATTGAACAGCATGAGTTGCTATTTCATCAGAGCTATCTATCTCAGCATTAGTTCTAATATTGTGAACCATTTCATGTGCTAATTCTGCTTTTAGGTGGGCAATATTATTTTTAACTTTTATAGAGTCATTATCTTCTAATGCTTTAAATAAATAGTCTAAATTATCAGAACTGATTCTAATACCGAATCCTTTAACCCCTGCTTCCATGCCAAAAGTCTTAGATCCTTCTACTGTTATTGCATCAGGAATTTGATGTTTATGAGAATCTGGTTGAAATCCTTTGGCTTCAAAGTATGCTTCAGCTAGCATCTTCTCACACTTTAAAAAGATTTCATGTTCTTTTGTTCCAGGTTTGCTGGTTAAGTATTTGTAAGATGGGGAATCTTTTGGAATTCCTGGGAAGAGATCATATTTTCCTTTAAATTTTATCCAATTCACTCTAATTATCTCATTGCCATTTCCGTATACTTCTACTCTTCCATATACTTTAATTCCTTTTAAGAAGTTTGCATATTGGAGCAATCTTTCATTTCTATGTGAATCTTCTGTTTTCTTTAAATGAGCTTCTTTTCTTTCTTGATCAAGAATTTGAATTGGATTCTTTGCTTCTCCTTGCTTATTAGGCTTTGGATTAATCTTTGGAGTTTGAGATGTAGGAGATAGTTGTGGAATAGATGGTTTCGAAGTAGCAGCTTGTGGAGCAGTTTGTGATGTTGGAGGAGGAGGTGCAGGTATTGCAGGATTTGGAGCTTGAGATACAGGAGGTTTAGGTGGAGTAGGTAATGGTGATGGTACTGGTGGTAATGAAGCAGGCTTGGGAGTTTGAGAGGTTGGTGGTGGAGGTAATACTGCTGATGTTGCTTGAGTTTGAACAGGCTTGGAAGTTTGAGAGGTTGGAGGAGGAGGTAATACTGCTGATGTTGCTTGAGTTTGAACAGGCTTGGAAGTTTGAGAGGTTGGAGGTGGTGGTAATACAAAAGGTATTGAAGTTTTTGGTACAGTTTGAGGAGCAGTTACTTGAGTTTTTTTTGGAGGGACAGGAGGCAGTGATGGACCACTAGATCTAGTATTTGGTTGCTGTGGTTTTGGTGATTGTGGATTTTGAGCAGGTTGAGAATTTGTATTTGGCTTTGAATTATTTTTATTAGCAGTTAATTCTCCTATCACTGCTCCTTGTACAGTGCTAGCAAAAGTCTTTGCTATATTAGTTTCGCCAGTTAGGACGTATTCACTCCCTACAGCCACAGCCCCAGTTACTAAAACCTCTGCAGCCAATATTCCTACTTTATTTGTCACACTTTTAGTAAGACCTCTTGTAGCATTGCTTCCTGCTCCACTTCCGCCTGAAGCCATTCCTGCAGCAACACTAACAATTGTGCTTTTAAGTATTTGTTCACCGGTGAGACCTTTGCTTTTGAAAAACTCTTGTTTTAAACTTGCTACTTCTTCAGGCTTCATATTTTTAGTTTGTTCACCATAGATTTTATTAAATTCTATATGAGCATTAACTAAGTTCTCAGTGGTATTAATTCCAGTAGTTACTGCTGCACTAGTTCCACCAGCAATGACACCAGATCCTATTTTTGCTCCTACACTAACAGCTTTTCCTATAACTTTTCCTGCTAATGCTCCACCAGCTCCAGCACCTAGTGCACCTACTACTGAGTCCTTTGCATCTACAAGAGTTTTGCTATTTGCTTCACTAAATGCTTGAGAGGCATTTTTACTTTCAAAAAGATATGCTTCTTGTGCTGCATTTCCATAATTTACTACTGCACCAGTACCAGTTCCTACTGCTACTCCTAATGCTACTCCAGCTAAACCACCAGTTCCTATAGTAGCTGCTGCAATTGCTGTACCTTTAGCTACTTCTTTAGAAACTTCACAAACAGTTTCTGCATTTGCTAAAAAGGAGTCTACGTTTTTTAAATCTTCACGAGTTTGATTATAAGCACTATTTACTTGATTAGAAGCTGTAGCAATTTTATTTTTATATGCATCTACTCCTTTCTCAAGAACTGATTTTGCTCCTTCTAAATCTCCATTTTTTAATAGTTCATTAACTTTTGTTTTTACTTTATCAAATTTATCTTTTTCTTCTTGAGCTTTATCTCTATATGCTGTTTCTCTAACAAGCTGTTCTTTAAGTGTCTTTGAATGTCCTGAAGCCCATGAAAAGACTCCACATTTATTTATTTCTTCATTAGTACTATTAATGTTTCCATCAGCACCAGAGAGCCTGGATTCAGTAACCCTAGATCTTTCTTTTAGCTCTTCTTTAATTTGCTTTTCTAATTCAATACGATCTTTTGCATTAGCATTTGGCTGCTGTGCATTGTTTGTTGGAGCTGATTGTCCTACTTGATTAACCAAAAAATAATTCTCCTTACAAAAGGTCTAATTTATATAGTGAAGGACTATTGTTTAGGTTTGGTTAAAGATTAAATAGATTTAATTTTTAGTAGGCACAAAGCTGCCATTAATGCATGCAAAGTCCACCATCTATATTTATTGCTTGCCCAGTTATGGCATTTGCATAGTCGCTGGCTAGATAAAGTGCTAGATAACCTACTTCTTTAGGATGGACATAGCGCCCTATAGGAACGGCTTCTAATGAGGATGTTTTCAGATCTTCTTTTTTTATTCCAATCAACTTTGCATATTTTTCATCATGTAAAATATCTTCTGCCATTTTTGTTTCTACCCATCCAGGGCAAATGCAATTAGCAGTGATATTATTCCTGGCTACTTCCTGAGCTAGTGACTGTGTGAATCCTATCAGTGCAAACTTAGATGCACAATAAGCACTTCCATAAGGATCTCCAGTTTTACCACTTATAGATGAAATATTTATTATTCTACCGAAATTATTTTTTATCATGATTGGAAGTGCTGAACGTGTGCAGTACATAGCACCATTTAAATTAACATCTAAAAGTTCTTTCCATTTTTTTGTATCAATTTCAGCTACTGGTGATGTGAAGTAAACACCAGCATTATTTATGAGAATGTCTATTTTTTCTATTTCACTAAAGACTTTTTTGACTTGATCTTCGTTAGATACATCTAAAATGTGATATTTGGCTGATAATTTCTGACTAATGGTAGATAGCTTCTTTTCATTTCTAGATAATAAAATTAAATTAGCATTACTATCAGCAAATACCTCAGCTATGGCAGCACCTATGCCTTGGCTAGCTCCTGTGATGACTACTGTTTTACCTGTTAGATCCATGGTTAGCATGACAAATATTCTAGCACTAGACGCCATTGCCATGACGTATAATATAAAAATGGCAAAAAGCACACTACAATCTATTCCCGTTCAACTTGGTCAAGTTATTGATTTAAAAATTGAATCAATGGCTTATGATAATTCAGCTATTGGTCGTTATAAAGATTTTGTAATTATGGTAGATCGTGCTGCTCCTGGTGATGAAATAAAAGCAGAAATCACTTCTCTTCGCCCGAACTATGCCAGAGCAAAAATAGTTGATTTGGTTAAATTCGATAACTCATACAGAATAGAAGCTGAGTGTAAGATTTTTAAAGTTTGTGGTGGTTGTCAGTGGCAGCATTTAGATTATAAAAAACAACTTGAACAAAAAGATTTACTTTTAAAAAGTTTTTTTAGCAAGTTGGAGCTGGAAGATGGTGTACTGAAAAATACTATCGGCATGGATGATATTTGGCATTATAGAAATAAAGTTCAATATCCAGTTCGTACAGTGAAAGATACAGGCAGACTTAAGGCTGGTTATTTTGAATGGCATTCTAGAGATCTTATAAATGTAAAATTTTGCCCCATTCAAAACGATATTTTTGATTCCATCATCGAAACAGTAAGGGATCTTGCTCCAAAATATAGAATTACTGCTTATGATGGGGCTGAAAAACGTGGCTGGCTTAGACATATTTGTCTTAGGTCAGGAAGAAATATAAAGGGTGATTTAGAAGTATTGCTTACTCTTGTAGTTGTTACTGAAGAAATGAAAAATAGTGACGAGTTTACTAGAGAAGTAATGAAAAAACATCCTGAAGTTGTAGGAATTTGTTTAAATAAAAATACTAATACAACCAATGTTATTTATGGAGATAAAACAAAAGTATTGGCTGGAAGAGGATTCCTGTTTGAAACTTTAAATGGACTTATTTTTAAAATTTCAGCTACTAGTTTCTTTCAGGTAAATTCTAAGCAAGCTGAAAAAATGTTAAATATTATAGATAAATATGCTGATTTAAAAGGGGATGAAGTCGTTTTAGATGCTTATTGTGGCGGCGGTGTGATTGCTATTTCATTAGCAAAAAACGCTAAAAAAGTTTTAGGTATAGAAGAAATTAGGCAATCCATTGAAGATGCCAATTACAGTGCAAAACAAAACAAAGTTACTAACTTTACTTTTTTAAATGGTAAGGTGGAAAATAAAATTCATGATGTTTTAGATGAGTTTAATCCTGATTTAGTTGTTTTAGATCCACCCAGAGGCGGTTGTAATAAAAAAGTAATTGAAGATCTTTTAAACTTTGATGTAAAGAAAATAATTTACACTAGCTGCAATCCTACTACTTTAGCTAGAGACTTAGATCTTCTTAGCCCTAAATACAAAATTAAATCTATACAGCCTCTAGACATGTTTCCACATTCATATCACGTAGAAAATGTGGTTTTACTAGAAAGAATTGACTGAAGATTAAATTAATTTAATGAAATTATAAAGTAAAGCTTAAGCCCAGAATATCTAATTGAAATCAAGGTTTGCTTCTGGTAAAAATATTACTATGGCAAATGAGATATTTGATTTAAGGTTTGCTTTAAGAATGGCTCCGGTAATTCCGCTAGGGCATAAGCCTATTAAGTTTGCAGATTTTGACCCTGTTAATAGCCCTCTTGCTCATAGAATCTTGAAGTCAGATGAAGTAGAAACCATTGCAACTGCTTTAGAGAAAGATCTAATGAATGGAAATCCTATTCATTCAATTGCTAAGGCTTATAGATCTCTAGAACTTCGTCCACCTCAATATCGAGGTGCAATTTTAAGCGCTTTAAATGAATTAAGAAGTAATCAAGCTGTCAATCAAATATTCACTCACGTAATAGATGAAAACACTCCTGTAATGGACATTATTCGTATTAATAGTGAAAGAATTAAAACTTATCCAGGTGGTAGTAAACTTTTTATTGATGCTTTTTTACCATATTCAGCGGATTTGCCTGATAGCCAGATGATTCCTGCACAAAAAGCTAACGCTTCAAATGCTTTTGTTTGGTACACTTGTGTTTTTTATCCTATCGGTATGGGAGTTGCTGAGCTTGTAGATGAGCAGTGCTTAACCTTAAATCAAGTTAGTATTGAGTTGAGAAAATCTTTAGATACATTAATTCCTAAGCCAGATTTTGATTTTTCTAGATTTGGTCAATGGGATGAAATGGCAAAACCTTATCATTTACAGGCTATTGAAAAAGCAATAAATGAAGAAATTCTTTTTCCAAATAGATTTACTGGTAAGGCATTAAATTTTTTAGTTGGTAAACCTGTTGAAATTACTACTCCAGCAAATAGAAAAATTATCTTTTTTGAAAAAGATTGCCCATTTCAAAGTAGTCTTAATACTTCTTCCTCCTCTTCTCATTATTACTTTAGGCGTTCTACATTTGAACAAACTGCGCTTGCAAGCTTTGAACACTCTAAAAAATCAAGTAATGCCTATCAGTCTGACCGATCGTTGTTTTTAAAGGACAATTTGAGTGTTCGATCATATATTAGAGCTAAAATGTTCTTGCAATTTTCAAAAGAAGGAGATGCTCTTAATGCTCTGAGGGATGTTTTTCGTAAAATGGATGAAGATGTTTATCTTTCTATAAGTGATTTAGAACAAGCTACTGAATCAATGTTGGGAAGAAGGGTCTATGATTCTTGTGATGATGACAGCATGTTCCAATTAAAAACTTTTTTTAAAAAACCTTACCCTAATACATCTGACATTTGTACAAACAGTAAAGTCGCTCAAGAATTTATTAGGGCAAGATCTGCTTTGATGTCTATAAAAAATTCAGATTTTCCACTAATTGCACTTGATGATATTGTTAGTCCAGTTTATAATTCTGGAAGATTAGAATATGGCTATGGTGTACGATTGGCAGTAGAATTACTTCTTGTAAACATGGAAGAAGAAGGATTGCTTAATGCTTTCTATCAATCTGATTCTAATGAGTTTGTAAGAATCTTTAAAGAGAGGATTGTTGGAGATGATCCTGATGAAGACACTAGAAAGGTAGATCAATTTAATGCACTACTTAAAGATGCTGCTTCTGATGTATTAGACCAGTTTACTTATGAAAATTTAGATCATGTTCCTAGAATCCCAGAGAATTGGAGAGATATGAAACTTGATTGGAAGCCCGTTGAAGCTTAAAGCTTATAACCACATGTAGGACATAAGCTAATTTTTCTTTGGTTTATTTCATTAGACCAGTAATTTTCAAAAACAATAAAGTGACAATTTCCACATCTGGTCATTTTATTTACCATCTCTCTAATTTCTGTTGGAGTTTGTAATTTGTGTTTTGAAGGCCTATTAAAAAATAATGGTTCGAAATGATTAGATTTGTTTGATTTTCTACTGGGTGTTAGTAAATTGAAAGGAAACATGTATACTCCTTATAGGATTGGGGCCTTAGGTAGACTGGGTGAAAATGTTTTTGTGCCAAACTTTAGATAATTGACAATTGAGGATTGAAAATTGACAATTATATGGAGCGTTTAATTGTCAATTCTCCATTATCAATTATCAATTTTGTTTGTGTTAATATATTTCAGAAAGATAATAAGAGGTTGTATGAGAGAAGCATATATTGTAGAAGCATTGAGAACACCATTAGGTAAAGGAAGAAAAGATGGTGCATTTGCTGAAATCCATCCAGTTGACTTAGCAACTATTGTTGTAAAAGAAGTCATCAGTAGAAATAATTTACATTCATCAGCTATTGAAGATTTAATTTTTGGTTGTGCCACACCAACTGGTGAACAAGGATTTAATGTAGCCAGAACAATTGCAAGAAAAGCTTTAGGAGTAGAAGTCCCTGGTACCCAGGTAAATAGACTTTGTGGATCTGGAGCTGAAGCTGTTGATATTGCTTCTTCTAAAATTAAATCAAATAGCTATGATCTTTTAATTGCAGGTGGTGTAGAGTCCATGTCTCGTGTCCCTATGGGATCAGACATGCTTCCATTCCCAGGAGAGCTTTCTAATATTTGGAAAATCCTTACCATGGGACCTAAAGTGATTAATGAAACGCTTCCAAAAGATTCAGCCGTTAATTCTATGGGAATTTCTGGAGAATTAATCGCTGAAAAATACGGTTTTACTAGAAAAGAACTAGATGAGTTTTCATATGACAGTCATGTTAAAGCTGCAAATGCTACAGAAAAAGGTTATTTTGAAAAAGAAATTGTAAGAGTAGAAACATCTAAGGGTGTAATTAAAAAAGATGAAGGAATTAGAAAAAGTTCTTCAGTGGAAAAAATGGGTACTTTACCCAGTGCATTTAAAAAAGATGGCTTAATTACTGCTGCTAATTCCAGTCAGATTACAGATGGTGCTGCAGCTTTGCTTTTAGCTAGTGATGAAGCTATTAAAAAATATAATATAAAACCTAGAGCAAAGATACTTGCTTCGGCAGTAGTTGGAACTGATGTAGAGTTACAGCTAACTGGTCCTATAACTGTAATTCCAAAAGTTTTAAATAAAATAGGATTGAAAATCTCTGACATAGATCTATTTGAAATCAATGAAGCCTTTGCTTCTGTGGTTTTAGCTACTATAAAAGAACTTGATTTACCTAAAGAGAAAGTAAATGTAAATGGTGGCGCTATTGCTTTAGGGCATCCATTAGGAGTAAGTGGAGCCAGACTTTTAGTTACTCTTTTACACGAACTTGAAAGAAGAAATTTAAAACGTGGATTAGTATCACTTTGTATAGGTGGTGGGCAAGGAATAGCTATAGTGATTGAGAGAGTTTAGGTTAGACGTCATTGCGAGCCGAATGAAAGTAGCTGCTTGCCATGGCAAGCAGTATGCGTGGCAATCTACTAATGTAATTAAGTTTGTGAGATTGCTTCGTCGTTACACTCCTCGCAATGACGTGTTACATTTTTATTATTTCTTAGCTCTTTTGTGCGAAAATAATTGCTAGAGAGGTAAACATGTTACGTAATCAAGAAGCTTATATTATAGATGCCATTCGTACACCAATAGGTCGTGGAAAAGATGGTTGTGCATTTTCTGAAATGCATCCAGTTGACCTGGGTGGAATCCCCGTAAGAGAACTTGTAAAAAGAAATAATTTAAAACCCACTGATATTGAAGACTTAATTTATGGCTGTGCTAGTCCTGTCGCAGAGCAAGGTTTAAATGTAGCTAGAACAATTGCTATAACTGCACTTGATGTTACTGTTCCCGGAGTTCAGCTGAATCGCATGTGTGGATCTGGACAACAAGCAGTCCATTTTGCTCTTCAGGCTATTATGTCTGGAGCTCATGATTTGATTATTGCTGGTGGTGTGGAATGTATGGGGAAAATCCCAATCGGTGGAGATGGTTATCCGCTTCCTGGGAAAGAAAAGCCTACATTGCCTCAGAGTTTTTTAAAAAACTTTAAAGCAAACCCTATGGGAATATCAGCAGAATTAATGGCTGTGAAGTGGAACTTAAGTAGAAGAGATTTAGATGAGTTTTCATATAACAGTCATGTGAAGGCTGGAAAAGCTAGAGAATTAGGATATTTTAAATCTGAAATAGTACCTGTTCAAACATCAAAAGGTTTAGTAGAGCATGATGAAGGCATTAGACCAGATGCATCTATAGAAAAAATGATGACATTAAAACCAGCATTTAAAGAAGATGGAGTAATTACAGCAGCTAATGCTAGTCAGGTTAGCGATGGCGCGGCAGCTCTTTTACTAGCTAGTGGTGATGCAGTTAAAAAATATGGCTTAAAACCCAGAGCAAAATTGATTGACTTTGCAGTAGTGGGAACTGATGTGGAACTACAGCTTTCTGGTCCGATTATTGCTATTCCAAAAGTCTTAAAAAGAGCTGGATTAGAATTAAAAGATATTGATCTAATAGAAATAAATGAAGCATTTGCTTCTGTAGTTTTAGCTTCTCAGATAGAATTAAAATTAGATCCAAGTAAAGTAAATGTAAACGGTGGAGCTATTGCTTTAGGGCATCCACTGGGAGCTAGTGGAGCTAGATTACTTGGTACTTTGCTTTATGAGCTTGAGAGAAGAAATCTAAAAAGAGGAATATCTAGTCTTTGTATTGGTTTTGGTCAAGGCATTGCAGCAATTATCGAAAGAATATAATTGATGGACATTGCAAAAATACGATTTGTCTTTTACTTCATTGCAATTCTTCTTGGTGCTATTCAAGCCTGGAACACTAGGTTTTATATGACTCCTGATGGAATTTCATACTTAGATATTGGAGATGCATATTTGAGAGGGGACTGGAATACAGCTTTTAATGCTTATTGGAGTCCTTTGTATTCAGTGATCTTGGGATTCTTTCTATATTTATTTAAACCAAGTTCTTATTTTGAATTCCCTTTTGTTCATTTGATTAATTATGTGATTTTTATCGTTTCTATTGTTTGTTTCAATTTTTTTATTGATCAATTTTTGAAAAACAAAGAAAATCAAAAATCCTTGCCTAATTGGGCTTTGTATTCTATGTCCTGTACCATTTTTTTATATACCTCTTTGAAATTTACCAATATTTGGATTTCTACCCCTGATCTTTTGCTTTCTTGTTTTGTTTACCTGATTACAGGTTATACATTGAAAATTAAAAAAGAAAGTGATAAAAGTATTGACTTTATTGTTTTAGGAGCTTTGCTTGGTTTAGCTTATCTCACTAAAGCTGTAATGTTTGTCATAGCTTTTGTTTACCTGGCAATTTTTCTTATTTTCAAAATAGCCAATTTTAAAAAAGTGATCTTATCACTTTTTGTATTTTTAATCATTGCCTCTCCTTATATATTTGCTATTTCAAAAGAAAAAAACAGAGTTACATTTGGTGATTCAGGGAAGTTAAACTATGTCTGGCAAGTAAACAATGTAACCGCTTTTTATATGGTTCACTGGCAAGGTGGAGTTGAAGAAAGTAGGATTCGAGGTCTTGATAAAAAAATACAGAATGTAGACTGTGGAAATCCTAAACACTCTACTAGAAAAATTTACTCATCTCCAGATGTTTATGAATTTGGAAATCCTATCAATGCTACGTATGCACCATGGTTTGACCCTTCTTATTGGTATGAAGGTGTAAAGCCTGATTTAAACTTTAATCATCTCCTGAATTTCTTTAAAAGAAATCTTAAAGATTATTCCCTTATATTTCTTGTTTACCAAGGAGTTCTTATTATATGTTTTATTTACTTCTTGTTAAAGTTTAAGAATATTGAAAACCTAAAAACAAATATTGGTAGAAGTCTTTTTCTAATCGTTCCACCAGTTTTTACTATTCTTCTTTATGCTTTAGTTTTTCCTGAATTGAGATACATTGCTTCTTTTGTAAGTATTTTTTGGATTGTCCTACTTTCTGCAGTAAGTGTTTTAAAAGATGATCCTGACTCTGTCAAGTTTGGATCTGCTACATTAATAACTTTCTTGCTTTTTACTACTTTATTTGCAAGGTTTAGTTCTTCTGATTATTCATACTTGAAAGACTTTGTAAATAAAAATAATGTCCCTTTAAATTATGAAGTAGCTCATGAGCTTGAAAAAGTAGGATTAGAAAAAGGAGATGCAGTAGCTTCTTTTGGTTATGGACATCTAGCTTTTTGGGCAAGACTTGGAAGATATAGAATCGTGTCAGAGATTCCTGATAAAGATATTAAAATGTTTTGGAGTATTTCAAAAGATAAAAGATTAGATATTTTTAATATTATTAAAAATACAGGTGCAAGAGCAATCGTAGTGGATACCGTTCCACTTGATAGTGTTTTACCGTGGAGAAAATTAGGAAATACAGGGTACTATGCTTGTTTGATAAGCGAGGTTGATTAACCTCGCTTTCTAGACCAAAGCCAACTCAGTAAGCTTTGCTACATTTTCTTTCACAGCATTAGCTGACTTTTGTAGTGCTTCCAACTCTTCTGGAGCTAGTTTTAGTTCTATAATTTGTTCAATTCCTTTTTGTCCAAGAACTACTGGTACTCCTACAAATACATCTTTAAGTCCGTATTGTCCGCTTAAGCATGTAGCTACTGGAAGAACTCTCTTTCTGTCCTGAACAATAGCTTCTACCATGGTTGCAGTAGAACTAGCAGGTGCATAAAATGCACTTCCTGTTTTTAAGTAATTTACTATTTCAATACCACCATTTTTTGTTCTTTCATTTATTTCATTAATTTTTTGTAATGGAAGAAGTTCAGTAATAGGGATTCCAGAAACCGTAGAGTATCTGGCTATAGGGACCATTTGATCACCATGTCCACCCAGAACCATAGCCTGAACATCTTCTGCTGAAACGTTTAATGCTTCTGCTATGAAAAATCTCATTCTAGCCGCATCTAAAACTCCTGCCATTCCAAAAACTTTTTCTTTAGGAAGTTTGCTCTTTAACCATGCAAGGTGAGTCATAACGTCGAGTGGATTTGAAACTACGATGATTATTGCATTTGGTGAATGCTTAACTACTTCTAATGTTACTCCGCCTACTATTCCTGCATTTGTTTTTAATAAGTCATCTCTGCTCATTCCCGGTTTTCTAGCAATACCAGCAGTAATAACTACTACATCAGAATCTTTTGTAGCATCATAGGTACTTGAACCAAATATTTTTCTATCGTGTAATTCTACTGGTCTTGCTTCCATAAGATCCAGTGCTTTTCCCTGAGGAATTCCATCTACAATGTCTACTAAAAGTACATCACATACATTTTTTTCAATTAATCTTTGAGCCGTTGTTGCTCCTACATTTCCTGCACCGACTACGGTGACTTTTGGGTTTTTAATTGCCATTTTTACTCTCCTTGATATTTGCCTTACCATTTTATCAATATATTAAGGAAATTTAATCTTTTTTTCATTGTATTATTTGCTTAAATTTCATATATTTAAACTAATATATGTTTATTCATACATTACCGAAGCCAGTTCTTGTTTATCCTGGAAGAATTCCTGTGAATTTAGATGTTTGTACTTTGACTGAACATTCTTGGGATAATCCAATTCTAGAAAGGGTCCCAGATGGCTCTATCATTGATTGTACTGGTATGGGACCATGTACTGGGTTAGTAATAAAAAAAGATGGTGAGTATTTTGGGTACCATAGAGCTGATGGTGGAAAAGTTTTAGATGAAGATGATGTTAGGGTTCTTGGAAATGTTGATTATACAGGACTACCAGCTTTAATTACTGGTAAGAATCCATTTAAAACTCATGCTAAAGAAGTTGATGGGGATTTATTAGATGATTGTAAAACTAAGAGAGCGGCTGCAGTATCTAAATTAGAGGCATTAAAATTTAATGTTATATCAGGCTTTAGTGATCCTCCAGTTCTTGAAAGCTCAAGCCATTTAGTTGTGAATACTATAAATGGAAGTTTTGCAATAGTTCAACAAAACCAAAATAGAAGACCTTATCTTATATCTTTGGGGTCGTTTGATAATCCAGAGCCAGTTGATTTAAAAACTGCTACAGAAGATGCTTTAACCTTAGCAAAATTTGTGGATTAAAGTTCACTATATTTACACATAGTAAAATTGACATTACTTGATTAATAATAATAAAATCTGAAATAATAATTTTAATTAGGTTCTTTTTTATATAAATATTATTTGAGGAGATTTTATGAAAGCATTTTTAGGGAGTCGACTTTTAAGCTGGAGCCACTTACTACCTGGTGGATGGCTAAATCGCGAATCTAAAATTAGCAAGCAAAGCTTACCTAGTAACGGTTTGAAAATAGCTATTCGTACTAGTAATCCTAATTTAATAAGCTATGCTCACCAATTAAAGGGGAATACTCCAGGTGAGACTGTAAGTATTAGTCAAAAAGCTTGTGAAGATGGAAAAGGAAGTAGCGTTTATATATCAGCGACAGAAGGTGGAGCAGGTATTCTTGGAGCAGGAAGGTATTTTCAAGTAACAGGTTTTGGAGAAGCTGCGAATGCAAGTGTCGGAGGTTTAAGTACAGATTTTACTGTAGAGAATAGAACTGGTTTGATTAGGGCATTAAGATCTGATTTAACTGAAGCTGGTTTTACTATAGGTCCAGTTCAGAAACATGCATGGGTTTTAGATGCTTTTGGAAATCCCGCTAAAAAAGGTGAGAAAGAAATAGAAAGTTTAGAAGTCGATACAAAAGACTTTGATCGTATTAGTCCAAATGAGGGGTTTGACACAGGACTTTCTAATGATCTTAAAATTATTTGTAATTCAAATGATAGCTCTATCATAAATTTTTCAATGGTTCCATGTGCTACAAGCCGTTACAAATCTGACTCACCTAAGCAAGTAACTGTTTTTAATTACAATTCTTTTAGAGACTCTAATCCCCCTGATTCCGGTCGTGAGTATTTAGTAGATCCAACATCTGTTACTAAAATAACTCTTCTTGGCTGGAAACCTGATCTTGATATGGGAACTTTGGACACGTCTAATCTAGATTTGACCGTGGATGGAATATTAACAGCACTAAATGAAGCAGGAATACCATTTGAAATATCTGGTTCAGGTTATTTGCATAGAGCTAAAGATAGAGAAGATAAATTTGGTATTTTTGATAGACCTTCAGCACATGAGCAGTTAATTAAGCTTGTACAAAGTGCAGACTAGAAAAGATTAGTTTGTTATTTTTCCTAAAACTACTTTTCTTTTAGCTCCCGTACATGAGGGAATATTGCTAGGTATTCCTAAATGACAGGTATAACCTAGAAGTGCAAATAGCATTGCTTCTTTATATTGGTAGGGTAAATCATACTGATCTGAGGATGAAAACCTTATATCAGTAAGTAGTGACTGTAAGTGATAAATAAGAGCTTTGTTTTTTAAGCCCCCACCAGAAATTACTAGTTCATTTAAGTTATATTTAGGAAAAACAAAATCATAAAGAGCTTGCTCTATACATTCAGCAGAAAAACAAGTAGTAGTAGCTATTAAATCATATTTGTTCTTTATCTTTGAAAAATACTTCTTAATAAACTTTTCATTGAAGTATTCTTTTCCTGTAGATTTTGGAGGCTTAGCTTTAAAATACTTATCTTTAAGAGCTCTATCTATTAATTTAAGATAGACTTCCCCTTTTCCAGCAAATAATCCATCCTTATCATAGTCTTTATTAAAGTATTTTTTTGAAATTAGATCTATGAGAGCATTCCCTGGACCTATATCAAAAGCAGTGGGAGTGCAATTTTTCCCTACTATGGTTATATTTGAAATCCCACCTATGTTTAATATACCTTTTATATTTTTACTTTTATTGAAAACTATATGATCTAAAAATGGTACTAATGGCGCACCTTCTCCACCTGCTTTTATATCAGATGTTCTGAAATCGTAAACTGTTTTTATTCCAGTCTTTTTAGCAATGGTTTTTCCGTCTCCAAGTTGTACTGATTTCACTCTGGGTTTATGATAAACAGTTTGACCATGAGAACCTATTAATAAAATATCTTCTTTCTTTAACTTATGTTTTTTAATTATTTTTAAGGCAGCTCCAGAGAATATTTCGCCTAAATGGGAATCGAGGGATGTAATCGTACGTTGGGGCAATTCATGAATTGCCCCTGCATTGATTACCATTCTAATTTTCTCTTTTATACGTCTGGGATATTTTATCGAAATTCCATCTATGAAAATAGGACTTAAACTTTTCCCCTTAAACCTTACCAGTGCTACGTCTATGCCATCAAATGATGTGCCAGAATTGATGCCGATAATATATGGATTCTTTTTCATTTTAAAGTAAGAAAATTACTTAATAATTTATGCCCAAACTCTGTAAGAATGGATTCAGGATGGAACTGAACACCGATTAAATTTTTAAAATCCTTATGCTCTAAAGCCATGATTAAATTGTCTTTTGTTTTAGCTGTGACTTTTAATGGTAAGTTTTCAATGCTTTTTAAATCTACTATTAAAGAATGATATCTAGTGGCTGTAAATGGATTTCTTAACTCTTTAAACAGTGATTCACCTTCATGAAATATTTCTGATGTTTTACCATGCATAAGTTCTGGAGCATTTGTTATTTTACCCCCATAAACTTCTCCTATGCATTGATGACCTAAACAGACACCTAAGATGGGAATCTTTCCAGCAAATTCTTTTATAATACTTTTACTTATCCCTGCATCATCCGGTCTTCCTGGTCCGGGGGAAATTAGGATGTGAGATGGTTTTAATTCTTTAATCTTTTCAATGGTTATTTCATCATTTCTATAAACAATTACATCTTGCTTTAATTCACCTAAATACTGGACTAGATTATAAGTAAAACTATCATAGTTGTCTATTACTAAAACACTCATAGTGCACCTAAATGCTCTTTTAATTCTTTAAGGCTTGTAACTGCTGTACCATATTTTCTAACTACTATACTGGCAGCTAGATTTCCTAGAGTGCATGCTGACTCTAATGAAGACTTTGTAGCTAAAGCTGCTGATATCGTTCCTGCTACAGTATCTCCTGCTCCTGTAACATCAAACACTTCACTTACATTGAATGCTTTTAATATGAAAGGATTTGAAGGATCTTTTTTGTTAAATAATGCCATTCCTTCTGATCCTCTGGTGATTAATACATTCTCAGCATTAGATATTGATAGAAGTTTTTTCCCTGCTCTTAAAAGACTATCTGTGTCTTTAATCTGGAAACCCACTGCTCCTTCTGTATCTGGCTGGTTTGGTGTGATTAAGAAAGCCCCTTTAAATCTCTGGAAATTTGATGCTGCATCTACTAGAACAGTTACTTTGTTTTTATTTGCTATTTTAATTACTTCAGAAATAAGTTTTTTTGTGCAAACTCCTAAGTCATAGTCTGAGATAAGGACAGTATCAACCTTAGAAATATTAGCTTTTATTTTTTCAATTAAAGACTCTTCTACTTTTGATGAAATGTTTTCTCTGCTAAGCCTGTCTAATCTAAGCAATTGTTGTTTGAAAAAAACAGAACTGGTGTGATGTTTGTGAGCAGTAGATAAAAGCCTTGTCTTAACTGTAGTAGGTCTGGATTGATCGAATTCTAAAATTGGCTTAATATTTGTTTTTAAGCATTCATTTTCAAGAGCTTTAGAGTATAAATCATTTCCGACTACACCTAATAAATAACATTTAGCATTAAGAGCGCTGATATTGTGAGCAGCATTAGATGCTCCACCCAGAGCAAATTCGCTGGAAATATGTTCAAGAATAATAACAGGTGCTTCTCTGGATATTCTTTCTGGCGAGCCTATTACAAACTCATCTAAAATAATATCTCCAATTACTAAGACTGAAGCATTGGATAATTTTTGAATAGAGCTTAATAACTTCTTTTTATCTAACTTGCTCACAGATGAATCTTCCCTTCAATGTTTTTACTACTTGTTTTACATCTTTAGCATTTAAAATAGCTCTTACAACAGCCACTCTTTTTGCTCCAGCATTTATTACTTTATCAATATTTGACTCATCTATGCCACCTATTGCAAACCAAGGTAAAGTAATGTTTTTATTTGCATATTTTACATATTCTAGTCCTGCTGGAATATAGTCAGGTTTTGTCGGTGTTGCAAATACAGGTCCTACACCTAAATAATCTGCACCAGAGTTCTGTCCGATGTTACCCTGCTCCGGAGAATGAGTAGAGAGCCCTATTATAAAACCATCAGGAGTAATTTTTCTTGCTTCGGAGATCGAAAGATCATCCTGTCCCAAATGCACTCCATCAGCCTCACAAAGAAGAGCTAAATCTATCCTGTCATTTACTATAAAAAGAGTTTCAGTATTAGTCGTGAGTTTTTTAATTTCTTTTCCTAGATTTATTATTTCTTTTTCACTCTTGTCTTTTACTCTTAACTGGATTATGTCTACTCCGCCTTCTATAGATTTTTCTATGATTGATAAGAAGTCAGAATCTTTTTGATCTTTCCCTGGAGTAGCTACAAAATAAAGCTCAGACTTTTCAATCCTTGTAGTCTTCTCAGCTATTATTAACTCTTTTTCCAGTGTATAAATCTCATATCTACTCACCTCTAAGCTTTTAATATCTGATTCGTTAACATTTAATAGTTGTCCATACTCACTAAGTACTCTTAATGCTTCCTCTGCTCTTTTACAATTTGCTCTGATAATATTTCTTATGGTTTGTTTTTTAGATGTATTTTCAATCTCTTTTCCAATATCAAGATTTGATTCTCTACTCAAAATCAGATTACTGTTTTCAAGAAAGGAAGTATTTATAAAGTGTCTAATTCTCTTTAATTTTTCGCTAACTCTTGTACTGTCTTTAGAAAATCTAGCCCACTCCTCAATGACTCTTAAAGCTTCAGAAGCCCTATTGATATTGGCGTCTATGATTCTGTGTAGATCGTTTCTCATCTGTATAAATTTAACATATTTCTAGACCTCTAATTGTTCAGGACTTTCGCAAAAGCGAACCACATACCCGGAGCGGACGTGTGCCTTTAGGCGGGAAAGGGAGCGAAGGGTATGTGGTGAGTAATAAAAGAGCGAAAGTCCTGATACTTAATGCGCAAAAAAGTCTTCATATCCCCAGATGTCAAGCTTTGCTAGGGTTGGTAAAAATCTACAAGCTTCTTCTGCTATTTCAAGCCTGTTTTCTCTCTTTAAAAGATCAATAAGTTTGTTGTAAATAGGGATTAAATAAACAACATCATAAGCAGCATATCTGATTTGGTCTTTAGTTAATTCTGGTGCTCCCCAGTCAGTTGTTTGATTACTTTTATCCATGTCAGAGGATGCAAGATCTTTTACTAAGTCTTTTAAGCTGTGTTTATCAGTGTAAGTTCTAACTAATTTACTAGCTAATTTTGTACAGAAAACATTTTTCATGTCTATATCTAGCCAGTGATGTAAAAATGTCAAATCAGTTCTTCCAAAATGAAAGATTTTTCTTACTTTAGTGTTTTCAAAAAGTTTTTTTAGATTTGGAGCACTTGATTTTATTTCATGATTTTCAATCTTCACAAGAGTAACTCTTCCATCTTCGTCACACATTTGGATGAGGCAAAGTCTGTCTCTGTTTGGACTTAAGCCCATCATTTCACAGTCTACCGACAATAAATCCCTTGAAGAGTAAATATCAAGCAACTCGTCTGAAAGGTCGTTTTTTATGAGTTGAATATTTTCTAAAGTTAATTTCATATAAAAGAGAGGGCGAGGTTTGCAAACCTCGCCCTCATAAAATTGATTATCTCTTAGAGTGTTGGAAGCGAGCTCTTGCTTTAGCTCTACCGTATTTCTTACGTTCTTTTTCTCTAGGATCTCTGGTTAGAAGACCTTCTGCTTTAAGAAGTGCTTTGAAATCAGGGTTGATTGAAATTAAAGCTCTTGCAATACCAAGTCTAATTGCATCTGCTTGACCTGACAATCCGCCGCCATGTACTTGGGCTGTAATATCATACTTTCCTTCAGTTGAAGTCGCTTGAAGTGGTTTCTTTAATAAGTTTAAATATGACTGAACTTCACCTAAATGTAATTGTGGTTCTTTACCATTTACAGTTACTACTCCATTACCAGATTTTAAGAAAACTCTTGCAATTGCAGTTTTTCTTCTTCCTGTACCTATGTACTGTACAAGTTTTTCTTTTTTGATTTTATTAACTGTTCTTGCCAACTTTTTATCTCCTTATTTCTTAATTTCTTTTTTGAGGCAATTCATGAATTGCCTTTACTTTGTTAAGTCTAAAACCTTAGGATTTTGTGACTTATGTTCATGAGTAGGTCCTTTGTAAACCTTGAGTTTTTTAAATTGTTCTTCTCCAAGAGTAGTATGTGGAATCATTCCTCTTACTGCTTTTTCAAGAATTTGTTCAGGAAATCTATTTCTTAGTTCTCCAAGAGTTTCTTCTCTAAATCCACCAGGAGTACCACTGTGTCTGTAGTACATTTTTTGTAATTCTTTTTTACCTGTAACTTTTACTTTTTCTGCATTAATAATGATTACAAAGTCTCCGACATCTACGTTTTTGGTAAATTCTGGCTTTTCTTTTCCTCTGAGGATTGATGCAATCTTTGTTGCTAATCTTCCAAGTACTTGGCCTTCAGCATCTACAACCCACCAGTCTCTTTTAACTTCACCTTTTTTTGCTAAATATGTTTTCATTTTTTTTGTCTTTTTCTCTCTATCAACAAGTTATTACGGGTAAATTATTATACACCAAGTTCAACTGTTTCTTAATAGAGTTACATATAGGAAATATTATCTCTTGAATCTGAATGATTTAGAAGTGGTTTTACTTTTTTGTAAGTCCTTTATAGATATGGTTTCAGTTTCTGCTGGTAAGCTATACGCAATTAAGTCAAAGGAACCAAAGAGTTTGTCTAAATCTGTCTTGTCTTCTTTCTTAGCTTTAGATAACCTGTCCCCACCACTGCGTTTAGATTGGACTTTACCTATAGATATATTATCTACGGAGATGACTCTTCCATATTTTTCAAGCTTTTTAAATAGATCAACAAAATCTCTAAAACTTCCTGTAACTTTTACTTCAATAGGAAGGCTATATAAATCAATAGGAAGTTCTTGTCCTTTAAGTTTCTCAAGGGCTTGTTTAGCTCTTTGAGCTCTATTATCATTTTTTCCTTTAGTTTGTGGAATTGCATCTAAATCAACTTGTTTTTCAAGAACAATATTTATGGGCTGGGAGTTCGCTGGGGTAAAGCTTTCAAGGCTAACAGAGCTTTCATCGCAAAGTCTTTTTAAATCTTGAACAAGAAAATCTATTTCATGTGATTTGGCGAGAAAAAGTTTTTGATCTTCAACTTTTTTTGAGAGATCTAAGTTTTTTCCTTTTAGCTTTTCTAACTTTTTAATCTGAATATCAATGCTAGATATCTTCCCTTTGTCAGAATTTAAGCTGTCATTTAATTGATTGTATTCATTCCAGGCTGGTAGTGTAAATTGAAAAAAAGGGATGGTAGAAAGTACTAAAATTAAAGCACCTACAATATTTTTTTCTCTACTTGATAATTTCTTTATATCAAAAGCCATATGAATATGATAGACGATAGGCATATAAATTTGTGCTAAGTATAATGGTATTATTTATAAGTGGTAAGGTTTACAGTGATAAGGGATTAAGATATGTCAAAAAATCTAGGTTTTCAATTTTCCAGTGCAACATGTGGCTTTAAAAAGACTAAAAAACCTGATCTAGCATTAGTCTATTCTCCTATTCCATGTACTTATGCAGGTGTTTTTACCATAAACCAAGTTAGAGCTGCTTGTATTGATGAGAATAAAGAATCTCTTAAAAAACATAAAAAAATAAAATCAATAGTTATAAACTCTGGAAGTGCTAATGCTTGCACTGGAAAACAAGGAATTAAGGCTTGTAAAGAGACAAAGCAAATTACAGCAAAGCTATTAAACATAAAACCTGAAGAAGTTCTTGTAGCAAGTACTGGAGCTATTGGTTTACATCTTGATATGAGTAAGATGAAAAAAGGACTTGAACTTGCCGCTCCTAAACTTGATTCGAAAAATTTCAATGCTGCTGCTAGAGCCATTTTGACTACAGATAGAAATTTAAAAACAGCAAATGTTAAAACTAAGGATTTTGAAATTTTTGGTTTTACTAAGGGTGCAGGAATGATTCATCCGAATATGGCAACCATGCTTTGTTATCTTTTTTGTGATTTAAATATGCCTCAAAGTTTGCTTCAAAGTGCTCTTAGGGAGTCTACTGATATTAGCTTTAATGCTATTACCGTAGATGCTGACATGAGTACAAATGATATGGTAATTTTACTTTCAAATAACACATCAAAGAAAGTTGTTAAGAGTAAAAATGATCATTTATATCATGATTTTAAAATGGCTTTGGATCAGATTTGTGCTGACCTAGCTAGAAAAATTGCTTTAGATGGTGAAGGTGCTAAAAAATTAATAGAAGTTATTGTAACTGGTGCAAAATCAGATGATGATGCTAGAGAAATAGCACGTTCCATTGCCAGTTCAAATCTCTTTAAATGTGCAGTTTTTGGATCTGACCCAAACTGGGGAAGAGCAGCTGCCAGAGTAGGTGCTACTAAAGTAAAAATTGATCAGGATAAACTTGATATTTATTTAAATATGGTTTGTGTTTTTAAGCAAGGAAATCCACTTCCTTTTAATAAAGAAAAACTAAATAAAGAAATTACCAAAAATAAAGGTGTAAGAATAGTTGTTAATTTAAACCTTGGGAATAGGGCTGGATCAGCTTTAGGGTGTGATTTGACGAGAGAGTATGTGAATTTTAATAGTGCTTATTTCACTTAAGGTTATAATGTTCTATTATGACCGACCAATTAGACTTATTTACCCTACCAGAGCTAGAAGAAAGTAAAAGAGAAGAAAAAATTACAAAGAAAATTGAAAATGTAATTCCTAAGGAAAAACTTTCTTTTAAATACTCTTCTTTAGAAAAAGCTAAATCAGCAGCTTTGAAGTGTAAAGAATGTCGTCTTTGTGAAGGTAGAACTAATGTAGTCTTTAGTGATGGTCCTGAAAACGCAAAGCTAATGATTATAGGTGAAGGACCAGGTGCTACTGAAGATGAGCAGGGATTACCTTTCGTGGGTAGAGCTGGAAAAATGCTTGATAAAGTTTTTGAATCTGTAGGATTAAATAGAAAAGAACATTTATATATTTGTAATATTGTGAAATGTCGTCCTCCAGAAAATCGTGCACCACTACCAGATGAAGTTATTGCATGTAGAGATTATTTAGAGGCACAGATAAAATATCAAGATCCTAAAATCATTATTTTAGCTGGAGCTACTGCTATACGTGGAATCTTAAAAATAAAACAGTTTGCCATTACTAAAATGCGTGGTGAGTGGATAGATATAAATAAAATCAAAGAATTAGGTGAAAAAGAAAAATCTTTATTAGAAGGCAGAAAAATCATGGCTATTTTCCATCCATCTTATCTTTTAAGAACTGATTGGAATACAGCTCCCGGATCACCTAAAGCTCTTATGTGGAAAGATATACAGGAGATTAAAAGAGTTTTTGATAGTGTTTAATCTTTATGCTGATGACATAAAGTTCTGATTACAATTCTTAGCATTAATTGCAAAATATTCTGATTTCCCTTTTGTTGTATAGTAAAAAGCTTTAGGAATTTGTTTTGATCTACTATCTGGAATGGTCATTTTTTTTGCATATTGGATAGCATGAGTAAATGTGCCAACTGGTTCTTTTATTTCAGCTCCAGATTTTTTTAAGTCTTCAATCATTTCATAATATTGGACTAAATAATATGTAAAAGTTCCAGATTTATCTTCTTTCATTTTCTCGCTAATTATAGATGAATTTGTAGGTTTGGTGGCTGCATATGAAGAGTTTTCTTTATTTGATGTTGCTGTAATTCTTAAACCTTGTACAGGAATTTGATTCTTCACCAAATAATCTTTTAAACAATTTAATTGAGATTCTGAATAACAAGACTCTGCATAAATATTAATATCAATCTGATCACAAATAGGTTTGCCATTATATTCTTTAGAAAGAATCTCTGCTATTTCTTCTGAAGTTATGGGGTCATTTTCTGTGCTTACTTCTCCTTTTTCACTTCCATGTAGCAAATAAAAAAAACAAAAAGTTGATTTCTTTTCATTAACAGCTTTTTTAATAGAGTTTTCCAGGTTTTCTAATATTGATTTTTTGTCAGCTTTAGAAGGTCTAGGAAGTTTTTCCTTTAAATCTTTTACTTGATCGATAGAATCCCATGCCGAATGGTTTTCTAGAGATAGGTTATATATGTCAGCACGGTAGCTTTCTGTTAATAATTTTGCTAGTTGAGCCATATCAGTTTCAGTGCCTTCTAGTTGTGCTGGTACATTTGCAATCATTACTGCTGTAGAGCCATCTTTAGGAATGTCATACTTATGACTTAAGTTAGTATTGCTGGATTCTGATCTCTCGCTAATTAGTTTTTCTTTTAATATTGTTTCAATGTTTTTGCTTGTCATCTCATTATAAGTTAATCCAATTCTCACAATCTCAGGAGTTCCACCAGCAAAATTATTTGTGAAAATAAATTCATAATGAGTTTGTCCATCAAATGATTTGCCAGGATTTATTCCAGTACAGTCTAAAGACAAACCATTTATTTTGTTAAATTCCTTAAGAACAGTTGTAAAATGAGGATTAATTTTATCTAATGTCTTTTTTAAATAAATATTTCTATCTTTGATATTAGTAATTTCAAGTATGTTCTTATAATGCAGGCAGAGTTTTTTTGGCACCTGTAATAATTTGTCAGGAATACCAGGCATTAATGAGCTATCTAATGCTATAAATCTGAATGGATCTAAAGAACTCCCCCTCTCAAGTGCTTTTTCATATATGGTTTTATATGGTTCTTTAATTAGTTTAGGATCATCTTTGTCAGTGTATCTATAATAAATTATCTGGACTACTTCTACTGGGTCTAAATCTATCAATTTTTCTAGAGCTTTGATTTTTGTTCCTTCACTTATTACTTCTGCATTTTCAGGATTCATGTTTAATATCATATTAGGGTATTTATTTACTAATATCGATATTGCCTTATCATTATTTTTAAATCTATTTATTTCCCTCATCAAAGCATAGGGATGCTCTTCAACAACTAGATTTATAATATCTTGTGAAAAATCCTTATTTTTATATTTTTCATAATATTTTAATGCTGCTTTAGGGTCCTCTTTTGCTGCTTTTAACAACAATTCTTTTGAGTAGTCTTCATTTAAAAACAAGTGACAATTTCTAAACAATGTACCAGGGTTAATCTCTAAAGATTTTCTAGCAGCTTCTTCTATTTCTTTTTTTGAGAAAAAATCACTTTTTTTACCAAAGAGATTCTCGTGACCAGATAAGTATTTATTAAACTTAGATTCTTTATCCCTTGAAATATTTAATAGTTCAATAGCATCTAGTGGGTTAAAAACCTGATCTAGTTGTAAGTTCTTAAATTCTTTTCTTATTAGTTCTTTTACTGTATCATCTGTTTTATCCTTGAATAACAAATTTAAAGCAAAAAATGGATCTTTCTTGACAGCCTCATTTACGCTACTTTCTAATATTTCTTTATAATTTGGTAAAGTTTTAAGTTTCTCACAATTTTGTATTACTTCTCTAAAAGAAGGCTTAGATGCTTTTAGAAATAGATCTTTAGCAAATGGTTTACCGATAATATTATCTAATACTACTTCTTCATATAAAAGTCCAGGATTGATTTTTAATATTTGATTTGCTGCAAGTTCTAAATATTTATCATTCACAACATACTCAGGAAGAAGTAGATAAGAAAAAGGACATTTTTTAATTTCTTGTTCAATTACTTTATCAGCGTAAGGTTGATCATAGAAGAGAGGGATACAGTCTACAATTTCATGGTCTATAGATTTACTAGCAGCAATAGCAGCTTTCTTGATTAACCCTTTTAAATTGAAGTTTTTTTCTAAGTCTTCATGTTTACTAGTATTCTGTTTTTTAATCCAATTTATGTAAAATAAAAAATCTTTAGGATTAGCAGTAGATAACTCTTCAAGCAGTGCTTGTTTTTCTTTTGGGTTGTTTATAGAATCTACTATGTTTTCTATATCAACCCGAAAATGAAAAGATTTATGCCTAAGTGTAAATTTAGCCATTTCAATTGCTTCTTTAGAATTATTGTTTGAATTGGGAGTAATAATAGGCATATATAATTAGCATAAAAATGTCTAATTAAGATAAGGTTAAATATTAACAAGATCTAATCTTACCTCTTAAGAAATGAATGGAATAAAGCTCCAGGATCACCTAAGTCCCTTATGTGGAAAGATATTCAGGAGATTAAGAGGGTGTTTGATGAGGTTTAAGTTCTAAAGTTACATCCCAATCTTTTAATTCACTCCAAAGCTCTTTACAGTTTTCCATTTCAATAGCTGCTTTTCTAAGTTTATCTTTTTCTTGTTTTGTCTGTTTGTTCATATATTTAAAAATTCTAATTACAAGATACCATATGTGGAAAGATATTCAGGAAATTAAGAGGGTGTTTGATTCAGTTTAATAGCTCTTTTACTTTTGTCGCCGCCTCTAAGCTAGCATTTTTACTACCTAAAATATCTTTTAATTTCTTTAGATTTTCTCTGGTTTCTTTTAATGTATGTGAGTTCATGAGCCATTGTTTAGTCGTGGCATAGTAGTTCTCTGCTGTAGTTTGATTCTGGATGAGCTCAGGTACGATGACCTTCCCTGAAATAATATTTGGAAGTCCTATCATATTTATTCTTTTGAATATTAGATAAAGAATGTAGTTTATGGAATTTCCTCTATAACCTAATATTAATGGATTTTCATAAAGGGCTGCTTCAAGAGTAACTGTTCCTGAGGTAAGCCATAAATAGTCACTGGCTGCTAATAACTTATGATTGTTTTTGTTCTCGGCTGGAAGAATTCTTATTTTATTCTCGCCTATAGATTTTGAATATTTTTTCCAATGTTCATTTTCATTTAAACTGTCTATAGTTCTTGCTTGAGAGACTATAAATCGGCATTTAGGGAATTCTTTTGATAATGTATCCGCTGCTTTTAGTAAAAGCTCAAACATGAAATGAATCTCAGATTTTCTACTGCCTGGAAAAATGCCTATTAAAACTTCTTCTTTCTTAATTCCAAAGTCTTCTTTTAGTTTTTCTTTGTCATATTTTTCCAACTCATTTAATAATGGATTCCCTACGTAAAAAGCATTTACTCCTCTGTCCCTATGAAACTTTTCTTCAAAAGGAAAGCCACATAAAACAAGATCACAGTGTTTAGCCAGTATTTTTGTTCTTCCTTGATTCCATGCCCAAACCTGAGGAGGGAAGTAATAAACAATTTTTGTATTAGGAGAGTATTTTTTTATTTTTGAACAAAGTCTTAAATTAAACCCTGGAAAGTCTACTAAGATAACTACATGAGGTGAAAACGTACTTATTTGAAGAAGGATATCTTTTTCAAGGTTGACATACCTGGAAAGTTTATCTATTACTTCAGTAAGTCCCATTGATCCAAGGTGTTTACAGTCATAAAGTATTTCTGCTCCTTGCTCTCTTAAGTGGTCTCCACCTATGGCTTTTATGGTGAGCATTTCTTTAGGAAAGATTTTATATAATTCAGCTAAAAGATCAGCTCCATGAGTATCGCCCGATGATTCGCCGCAAATAAAAAAGATCTTCTTTTTCATACATTAGGTATTATACCTTTCTATAACCTGATTCTGCTTCTATATTGCTATACGCTATAATTTATTATATGAAGTCCCAAATAAATAATGACCAAATTTCTCTCTTCAAATATGATGAACCCTTGGCTTTTAAGCTTAGACCTAAATCAGCTAATGACTTCATAGGACAAAGTCATTTATTTGGTGAAGGTGGTGTTCTAGCAAACTACTTAAAAAATAATGCCCCCTATTCAGTAATTTTTTGGGGACCACCTGGATGTGGAAAAACTACAGCTGCTTTTTTAATTCGTGAAAATTCTAGTAAAGACTTTACTTATATTTCAGGTGCCAGTACATCTGTTTCTGATCTGAGAGAAATTATAAATAAATCAAAAATGAATCCAGGCAGGACAATATTATTTCTGGATGAAATTCATAGGCTTGCAAAAAATCAACAGGATGTTTTACTTGAGTCTCTTGAAAGTGGCATATTGACTTTAATTGGAACCACTACTGAAAATCCATTAGTCTCTTTAACCAGAGCACTTCATTCCCGTGTAAGAGTTTTTGAGTTTAAGCCACATATAGAAGAAGACCTTGAAAAAATAGTAATCAGAGCTGTAAAACTAATAAATAAAAATATAAGTCCTGAAGCTATTAAATATTTAGTTTCTACTTCCAGTGGCGATGCCAGGAGGCTTTTATTTAATCTGGATGAAGTAATTAAATCTGCTAAAGGTGAAGAAATAAATGAAAAAGAAGTAAAAGCAATTTTGGAAAATGCTCAGCTTCAAATAGGTGCTGATCAGGATAGTCACTATAACTATATAAGTGCTCTTCAAAAATCCATGCGTGGATCAGATCCTGATGCTGCTTTGTATTGGTTAGCCAGGCTTTTAGCTGGTGGCGCTGATCCAGTGCTAGTTGCTAGGAGGATTTTAGTTACTGCCTCTGAAGATATTGGACTTGCTGATAATAATGCTTTAAATATAGCTATCAATGCATATCTATCTGCTCAGTTTTTAGGAATGCCAGAAGCTAGAATACCTCTTTCACAGGCAGTTATATACTTATCTAATGCTCCTAAATCAAATTCTTCCATTATATCTATAGATAAAGCCATGAAAGATGTAAAAGAGTTGCCGCCTTATCAAGTACCTTTACACATTAGAAATCTAGGTGGACAAGGTTATAAGTATCCCCATGATTATAAGGAAGGGAAAGTAGAACAAGAATATTTGCCCAAGGAATTAAAAGGAAAGAAGTACTTATAATATTCTTATGCTAACTAAGAACTTTTTACAAAATCTTGAAGAAAATCTACAAAAGACATTCTGTGTAACTGATATTGAGACTACAGGCCAAAAACCAGATGACTCTGAAATTATAGAAATTGCTACTGTGAAAGTTATAAATGGTGAAATTAAAGAGACGTTTTGTTCATATGTAAAACCTAGAAAATCAATCCCTAATTTTATAACAATGATGACAGGTATTAAAGATGAAGATGTGAAGGATGCTCTTCCTGTTGAACCTGTTTTAAAAGATTGGTTGTCTTTTGTTGAAGGTGGAGATTATTTTTGTGCTCATAATGTAATGTTTGACTATGAGTTTATTTATAAGAATTTAGCTCTATCTAATATGCCTACTACTGAAATTAATAAATTTAAGTTCTTTTGTACTGTGAAAGTGGCTAGAATGCTTTTACCTGATTTACCCAGCAGGAAATTAAATGATTTAATTAAGCACTTTAAAATTGAAGTAGAAAAAAGACATAGAGCTTTAGATGATGCATTGGCTACTGCAAAGATTTTGTTGATCTTTTTTGATGAAATTAAGAATAATAAACAGAAGTATTTAGAACTTCTTGAGACTATACAAGATGATAAATTGAAATCATTTGAAGCTGCTGAGTATTTAAGTGTGCCTAAAGAAAGAATTTATGAAATGGTGAAAAGTGGCACGTTGAGAGTTTCTGAAACTTATAAAACTAAAAATGGATATGATGGATATCTCTTCTTAAGGAGAGATGTAGAGAAGTTGATTAGTTAGAGGCTAGTAATTCTTTGCCTTTCCCTACTCCTAAAATATGTGCTCCAGCTTGAATTAGAGAAACTGCTTCTTCTCTTGTTCTAATTCCACCAGAAGTTTTTATTTGAATTTTCCCATACATATTGTTTATTTCTAAAGTCTTTTTTATAACTCTTAAAGCATCTTGGTTAAGAATGTGACTTTCAGCAAAACCAGTTTTAGTTTTTACTATTAATTTTTTATTCTCTTCATTTGCAACCTTACAAATAGCTTCTACAGCAACCTTTATGTGTCTATCTTTCAAGTAGTCTACTTCTAAAATTATTTTTAAAGCTTTATCTTCCATTTCTTTAGCACAAGCTTTTAAATCCTTTTTGAAATTTCTGTAATCATCATCAATTAAATACTGGTAATTAGCTACAACATCTATTTCATCTGCTCCAAGCTTAAGTATTTCTTTTATATCTTTTGCTCTGCTCTTTATAAGTCCTTTTCCATGAGGAAAATCACAAACAGATATAGTTAAAACATTGCTTCCACTTAAAAGCTCTTTTACAAGACTTATATTGCAAGGGTGAACAACTACTCCTCTAAATCCATGTGTTTTAGCTTCTTCGCAAACTCTTTTAATCTCATCGTTTGATATGCTTTCTGGTCTTAGAATGCTTTGATCAAAAGTTTTTGCAAGAGTATTATTATCCATTTGATTCTTCTTGAGCTTTTTCTATTTGACTTTCTTCTTCTGTTTGTTTTGAGACTGATGCTACATAGTCAGATTCATCTAATCTTTGTAATCTTACACCAGTAGCCATTCTGCCCTGACAACTAATTTCTCCAGCCTTAGAACGTAATACTACACCTTGTGCTGAAGCAATAATAACTTCATCATTTTCTTTTACTATGCTTAATGAAGCTAAGTGGCTTGCATCTGATTTAAACTTGGTTCCGATTAGTCCTACTCCTGATCTGTTTTGAACCCTAAATTCCTCTAATTCAACTCTCTTTCCAAAACCATCAGTAGTTACTAGTAAAACCTGATCTTTAGAATCTGAAGCAAAAGTACCAAAGCCAACTACATAGTCACCTTCTCTAAGGTTTATAGCTCTAACTCCACGCGCTGTTCTTCCCAACGGTCTTAAATCATCTTCATTAAATCTAAGTACCATTCCATCATAAGTACCTATAATAATATGGTCAATTCCATAACTTGTTCTAACCCAACCAAGCTTGTCGCCTTCATCAATATTCATAGCAACAATTCCTGATCTTCTAACGCTTTCAAAATTATCCATTGAGATTTTCTTTACTACACCAAGTTTTGTAAGCATGACGAAGTAATTATCTTCTTTAAATTCATTAGTGGCATAAATGGCAGTAATTTTATCTTCTTGGCTAACTGATACTAGATTAAAAATAGCCTGACCTTTATGTTGAGCACTGCCTTCGACAATGTCATAAACTTTTGCACTAAATACAGAACCACCTTGAGTGAAGAACAGAAGGGTGTCGTGCATGTTTGATATAACAAGATGTTCTACATTGTCTTCTTCTCTTGTTTTAATTCCGCCCTTGCCACGAGTAGCTCTATTTTGTCTTTCAAATTTGATAAGAGGGATTCTCTTTATATATCCTTTTTCGGTAAGGAATACAACCATTCTTTCATTAGGAATTAAGTCTGTTGCTGAAAGCTCTTCTGCAGCAGCTGTAATTCTAGTTCTTCTGGCATCAGAATGTTTTTTCTTTACTTCAGCAAGTTCTTCTTTAATAATATTTAGAATTAGTTGTCTTTCTGAAAGAATCTTCTTAAGCTCTTTAATTCTCTTGTTTAATTCTTTGTTTTCTTTTTCAATCTTCCCTGACTCAAGTCCAGTTAGTCTTCTTAACTGCATTTCAAGTATTGCACTAGCCTGAATGTCATCTAACTCAAACTTTTTAATTAGAGAAGCTTTTGCTGAATCTGAATCATCTGCATTTCTAATAACCTTAATAACAGCATCAATATTTTCAAGAGCAATTAATAAACCTTCAAGTATGTGGACCCTTGCTTCTGCTTTACTTAATTCAAACTTAGATCTTCTAGTTATGATTTCAACACGATGTTCTACAAATTCATGGAGTAAATCTTTTAGATTTAATGTCTTGGGTTGCTTTCCTATAAGAGCAAGTGTGTTTATAGAAAAAGTCTCTTGGATTTGAGTAAATTTATATAGGTTGTTTAAAACAACATCGGGTTTAGCATCTCTCTTAAGTTTTACTACTACACGCAATCCATCTCTACCTGACTCATCATTTAAATCAGCAATGCCTGTAAGTTTTTCATTTTTAACAAGTTCTGCAATTTTATTTATCACCATTTCTGGTCCGACAAGATATGGTAATTCTGTTACCACTATGCCAGTAACCATGCCTCTTCCTGAATTACTAGGAACTTCTTCTATGGTTGCAGTACCACGAACAACTACTGATCCTCTACCCGTCATAAATGCATCTTTAATTCCCTGTGTTCCCATTATTTGTCCGCCAGATGGGAAATCAGGGCCCTTTACATGATGCATCAATTCTTCAATAGTAGCTTCTGGATTATCAATTAAAGCAAGTGTTCCATCAACTACTTCACTAAGATTATGTGGAGGTATATTTGTAGCCATGCCTACTGCAATACCACTAGCTCCATTTAAAAGAAGAGTAGGTACTCTAGAAGGAAGGATGACAGGCTCTTTTAAACTGCCGTCAAAGTTATCAACAAAATCTACAGTATCAGAATCAATATCACTTAGAATTTCCATGGATAATCCAGTGAGCTTTGCTTCTGTATAACGCATCGCTGCTGGACGATCATCTAATGAACCAAAGTTTCCATGTCCATCAATTAATTTATAACGCGAACTAAATGGCTGAGCTAATCTAACTAAAGCATCGTAAACAGCTGTATCACCATGAGGGTGATATTTACCTAAGACTTCTCCTACGATACGAGCACATTTCTTAAATCCTTTTTCTGGAGAAAGGCTTAGCTCATTCATTGCAAATAAAATTCTTCTGTGAACTGGTTTCAATCCATCTCTAGCATCAGGAAGAGCACGACTTACAATTACGCTCATAGCATAATCGATGAAACTTCTTCTCATTTCATCTTTAATATCGACTTCAACTAATTTTCCTGGGTTTGGTGGGGGTAAATCTTTTTTTGCCATAGGAATATTATTTTAGCGTATTTTTAAGCTAAATTCAGTAAGAATTACAAATAAGATGTATTACGCAAATAGTGCTTTATAACAGTTAGCAAATAGTAAATTCGATTAGAAATACTAGCTACAATTTTCTAACTACTACTTCCCAAACGTTATAATATCCTCATGGAATTACCAAAACATATTCGTGCTAATGATCATGGACTTCCTCCTACATTAGCTTCTAGAGTTTCATTTTTAAGAAATGCAAGAAGAATACATATAGAAGAACTATCTGTAGAAGCCAGAGTATCTTTAAGTTTTATTGAAGACATTGAAGCTGGAGTAGAAACATGGTTGCCTACATCTGTAAGACAAAGACTTGCCAGAGTTTTAAAAGTAGATCCAATAATTCTTGAAGAAGTAGAAGTTAAAAAAGATTTTGGTGAACCCCTACCAAAAGATCCACCACTTGAATTGGTAGAAAGAATAAAAGAAGAAATTTTATCTGGGAATGAAAATCTAACTTGTCCAAAATGTAGTAAGCCTCTTAAGGTCTGGATTCAAAATGGCTTTGATTTAAATGACTTTCCTATTCAAACACCAAAAGGGCATTGTACCGTTTGTGTTTTTCAGATAAGAGGATAGTAATTTATTTTGGACAAGCATAATCTAATAAACCGAATTCAACCTTACAAAGATCAAGTGATAACCCACCAAGACATTTGCCATTTTTTACAGACTTGTGAAAACTGCAGCAGTATTGTTTAAGGCTATTTTTGTGCCACTCACAATTAAAGTTACAACTTGGGGGGAAGGCTTTACTTTCAAAATCTTGCAAACACTTTGAGTATACTGAATTTTGATTAATTATATGATTATCTTGTCCTTCGCATGAACCATCAGTATAATTATTTCCGTTTTCGCACTCTTTGGAATGGTTGACTTCATGTCTTAGAGTATTACATATGTCATTTGAACAGCCGCTTCCACAAATAGCTAGTCTAATATCTGTTTCTCCTGATATTGCATCAATAAAATCACCGACTGGTCCTGTACTACAAGAGTTTGCTCCACATTTGCTTCCATTTATCTTGTCTCTAACTATAGTAACGTTACTTAAATCAATATCAGTACAACAATTTCCTAATTGTTTATTTGCATAACAGTTTACTTGCTCATCAGTTCCATTTTTGCATAAACAATCTCTGTCATTGTTTTCACAAGCTATACAGCAACATTTATTTACTTCTCCAGACATTGCACATGATGTTTGAGTTTCATTAGGAAAGCTGCATGATCCAATGGCGGGTTTGGCGTAACCACCTTTATAACCTTGTTTTGCATCATTACAAATTTTAGGGCAATCTGGAGTAGGAGTAGGTTCTGGAGTAGGGGTTGAAGCTACAGTAGGTATTGGAGTATAAGTAGCAGTAGGTTTTGGAGTAGCCGTTGCAGAAGGACTAGGAATAGCTGTAGCACTAGGTCTAGGAATTATAGTAGAAGAAGGACTAGGAGTGGCTGTAGCACTAGATCTTGGAACTGTCGTTGAAGAAGGGCGAGGAGTCTGTGAAAAAGAAGCCTCAATATTTAAATTAAAAGCAAATAAAGCTGCTATCAGTAAAATTTTGTTTAAGTTTTTCATTTAATGTCTAAAATAGATAATCCACAAAAACAACATGTTGAAACTTAAATATTTTTAATCAAAAAGTATTAACTCCACTAAAAAGTCTAGGCTTTTCAGTCTATATATTGTTCACATTAAAAATTTTTTAACTTTAACTTTTAAAATCCTGGGAATACTCATAAAAGTCATATCTGGAAAATGGAGATTTTATGAAAACTAACTCAGGATTTTTTTGTGGAAAAAGCTTTAAGAGAAAATTAAGCTTGTTTTTAACACTTATATTTTTAATGCAAAATCTTTTATTTGATATTAATTTATCTCATGCTCAAACTGCATGTCCTACTGAAAACCCTGATGGAAGTGTTACTTGTTGTGATGGAAGTGTAGGTTCTTGTGTACAGGATACAACGGTTTTTACTAATGCTGATGGAATAGCAGAGTGTTGTAAGTTTTTTGGATTTGAAATTGATTGCTCCCCAGATTATATTAGTTGTGGATCTTCTAGTAGTAGTACAGGTGGAACTACAGGAACTGTTCCTGACAGCGTAAGTTTTTCAAGTTTAATTTTAGATGGAGATCAATTAAAGGCAATATACAGCAAAAATTTTGCTACTTGTTTACATGCATCTAGCGAGAACTCCTCTAATTTGATATCAAACTCTAATCTTTTTTGTACTCAAGGTGAAAATGTTCAAAGCCAGGTAAGTGTTAATTCCTTTAATTAATATACCAATTGTAGATGGAAGAAGAATTAAATTTTGTCATGGGAATAATGGAAATATCTGTAGTATCGCTACTGTCCAAGCTATAAGTTCTTCATCCTCCTCTTCAAGCTCTTCTACCAGTGGAAATACTGACTGTAAATGTGCAGATGGTGAATCTTTTTCAGATGGTAATTGTGTTCCTGGTGGGAATGATGTGTGTGTAGCAGAATACGATCCTGTCTGTGGATGTGATGGAAACACGTATTCTAATTCCTGTGTAGCAAATTCAGAAGGTGTGAAATCTTTTACAGATGGACAGTGTTCACCATCTTCTAGTAGTTCATCATCATCATCGAGTTCTTCTTCAAGTAGTTCGACCTCTGGGAATTCTTCCGGTGTAACAACTTGCTCTTCAGGTCAAGTTTTAGTAAATAGTGCTTGCATCACTCCTTTTTGTAATGATACAGATGGTGGAAAAATTTATCAGGTTCCTGGTCATACTACTTCCAGTATTGATCCTACCTATGGAACAGGACAAACACTCGAAGCTTATGATACCTGTGGAGCCGATGGATTTTTATATGAATACTATTGTGACTCTAATAAACATATTCAATATGAGACTATAACCTGTAATGGTGGATGTATAGGTGGAGCAGGACAAGGCAGATGTCTTAATGGTACAAGTTCTTCATCTTCAAGTTCTTCATCTAGCTCTTCATCGTCTAGCTCATCATCAAGTAGTGGTTTTTGTGATTTAAATCCTAATAAACCTTATTGTGATAGAGGTATTAAAAAATGTTGTAATGGTGCTACTCCCGTCTGCCCAACAGCAGGGTCCTTTCAACTTTGTGGAGGACAAAGATTGCAGTGTTGTGCAAATGTTGGTGGTGGACTAACGTGTGGAGCAGATTTTGGTGTGCCAGATCCAGTTTGTTCTTCATCATCTTCAAGTTCTTCATCCAGTTCTTCATCTAGTTCTTCATCTAGTTCTTCAACTTCATCTACAGGAGGTTGTTCTACTAATAATGCTTCTGAGTTTGCTGTTTCTACAGTTAATAGTTTCCCGTTAAATATTACAAAAGGGCCAGATAGAAATCTTTGGTTTACAGAATTTGATGGAAATAAAATAGGAAGAATTACACCTAATGGTGTAATCACTGGTGAATTTACTCTTGAGTCAGCTGAAAGTCATCCGTCAAAGATTACAGAAGGTCCAGATGGCAATCTTTGGTTTACAGAATCTATAAACCAAAACGGAAGTACTATGGTAGAAAATAAAATTGGAAGAATTACACCTAGTGGTGCGATTATAGAATTCGCTGTTTCAACTCTTCCAGGTGGAATTACAACAGGACCAGATGGTAACCTGTGGGTTACAGGAGTTGCTAGTGATAAAATTTTGAAAGTTGCACCAAATGGACAAACCCTTGAAACATTTTCTACTCCAACAGTTAATAGTTATCCAAAAGATATTACAAAAGGATCAGATGGAAATCTTTGGTTTACAGAAAGTCGTAGAGATGCTAAAAAAATAGGAAAAATTACACCTGATGGAACGATCACAGAGTTTTCTCCCCTAACAAGTTCTGCAAAGAATATTGTTTCTGGAAATGATGGAAATCTTTGGTTTACAGAATTTGATGGAAATATAATAGGAAAAATTACACCTAGTGGCGTAATTACTGAATATACAATTCCGACAGCTAATAGTGGTCCAGACTTTATTACAGTGGGTCCAGATGGCAACATTTGGTTTACAGAATATTATGGAAGAAAAATAGGAACTATAACAACTAATGGTGAAATTGCTGAATTTTCACTTACAGGAAGTACTGGTAATTTGATTGTTGCTTCTGGTATTACTACCGGTCCAGATGGTAATTTTTGGTTTACGGAATCTCAGGCAAATAAAATTGGAAAAATTTCTTGTTCAATTAATCCTTTTATTATTAACATCTCCCCCACTTCAGGAAAAGTTGGAGATGAAATTATTATTACTGGAAAAAATATAAAAGGTAAGAAAGTATATTTTGATAGTAGTGAAGCTGTAGATGTAAGGGCAGGGGCCTCTATTCCTGATCAAGAAGCGTTAATAGTAAAAGTCCCAGTTAATACCAGCACATCTAATAAAGTAGAAGTCTATGTAGAAAAAGATGGAGTAGAATCAAACAGTAAAATATTTGAGTATATAGTAGACACTACTCCTGTAATTGATTCTATATCTCCGACAGAAGGGGCTAAAGATAATACAGTTACTATTACAGGTAAAAATATTCAAGGTGGAACAGTGTTTTTCGGAGATAATGAAGCTACTTTTATAGGTGGTTCAGTCTCTGGAGGTGGTGGAGAAAATGTAGGTGATACTGTAGAAAGTATTTCTGTAAAAGCTCCTGCGGGAATGGGAATAGTACAAGTTAAAGTAGTTGTAGATGGAGAAGAATCAAACACAAAAGATTTTACTTATGTAACAATTTCTTGTGAAAATGATGAGCCCGTGTGCGGCTCAGACCCTACTAAAAAGGTTGCTTGTGATGGTGGATTGATTCCTATTTGTTTTTTAGGTGATGCTCTATGCTGTAATTCTAATTACTGCTCTGATCAAGGATTGAAATGTGTAGATGCACCAATAAATCTAGAATTAATATCATTAACTCTGGATCGTGGAAAAGTAGACGATCAAGTAGACTTGCTTGTAAAAAATGTACCAATGGGAGCAAAGGTTTTCTTTGGTATGAATGAAGCAATGATTGTTGGT
>JAGVKQ010000003.1 GCA_020050435.1 Candidatus Caenarcanales bacterium | reverse complement strand
TTAGTAGCATCAACTTCACCAGCAGCAAGAGTGCTATCACCGTTATCATCGATGCCAGATTCTACTTTTTTACCACCAGTAGTGCAATTAGCACCAGCAGCTTCATTAGAAATATTAACTAAACTGTTCACACCATTAGTACCAGCTGCACCGGTAGCGCCGGTTGCACCAGTAGCTCCAGTAGCTCCAGTAGCGCCGGTTGCACCAACAGCTCCATTACAAACATAGCTAGTAGCATCAATTTCACCAGCAGCAAGAGAGTTATCTCCGTTATCATCAATACCAGATTCTATTTTTTTACCACCAGTGGCACAGTTAGCACCAGCAGCTTCATTAGAAGCATTAACTAGACTGTTTACACCGTTAGTACCAGCTGCACCAGTAGCGCCGGTTGCACCAGTAGCTCCAGTAGCGCCGGTTGCACCAGTAGCTCCAGTAGCGCCGGTTGCACCAGTAGCTCCAGTAGCGCCGGTTGCACCAACAGCTCCATTACAAACATAGCTAGTAGCATCAATTTCACCAGCAGCAAGAGAGTTATCACCGTTATCATCAATACCAGATTCTATTTTTTTACCACCAGTGGCACAGTTAGCACCAGCAGCTTCATTAGAAGCATTAACTAAACTATTTACACCATTCATACCATTTGTTCCGGCAGCGCCAGCAGCACCAGTTGCTCCTGTTGTACCTATACAATCAACACCGTTAAAAAATCCATCCATATTTACATCTTCAGATGCATCTCTACCACCATTGGCATTTAAGTCCCAGCATGCTGTTCCTATAATCGTTTCTCCATTGACACCGTTTTGACCATTCATACCATTCGTACCACTTTTACCCGATGGAATTCCAAAAGTAATTGTACAAAGTTCAGGATCTAATTTACTGTAAGCTTCAGCATCTGCATCAAGAGTATTTGTTATAACTTTTATTGAAGCAGTTGAATCATTACAAAGTCCTTGCCCTTTTTCACCTTGAGCACCTTGAGCACCTTGAGCACCTTGAGCACCATCTTTACCATTGAGAGGACCTACATATAAACCACCTAATAAAGTTACTTCTAAACTATTGAGTGGATTAATAATTGTAATATCTCTAAATCCTGCTCTTGCATCTTTGTTTGTAGTTACGTTTACTTTTAATGTGGAATCATCTAAAGCTTCTGTACTTGTAACAATTAAATCTTCACTTCCTAGCCAAAGCTCGGTTAATGAATCTAATCCTTTTCCAAGTATAGTAATAGTTGTATCTTTACCAAGCTCAAGAACATTTGGAGTAATTGCATCTATTCTAAAATCAGGTCTTGTAACTATTTTAGTTTGAGCAGTTTTATTGTTATCAATCGTAGCTTGAATGATATAAGCCCCTGGTATTGTTGGTTTTACTAAAATTTTAAATAATTTAAAATCAATTCCTTTTATTATGGAAGTTTGATTTTCTAATTTTGATAAATTAAATATGGCTACATTTTCTTTCTCTGAGTTCTTTAATCCTTTAACTTGTTTGTCGAATGATCTAGGTCTAGTGCTCTTAATAATTGAAAGTCCTTGCTCTGCTAATCTTCCATTATCAACCCCTGTGCCTTCTCCTTCAGCACTTACAACTTGTACTTTTACAATTTTTGAATTAGGCTCAAGTATTAAATCAATAGTAACTTTTTCATTTAACTCTAAATTAGTTCTATCATACCTAAATGTGGGTAAAAGTTCAGATCTTAGTCTTTCTTCGGCCAATCTTGAGTTAACTGTAGAGTAAAGCACTGCATTTGCTGGTAAAGTCCCTACAAAGAATATAAGGAGTAACAGTATGCTGGTATATTTCTTAAATGTTGTTTTCATCTTTATTGCCTTTCTACTACTACTAATTTACCCAAACTCCGCCCCTAAGGAAGGTGATATTCCTCACACTTTAGGTGTATCTTGAATAATTTCTATGGGGTAGCCACCCATGCTAGCTAAGAAAATATATTAATTTTAGATTTTCAAGGGTTATATATATATCTGATGATTTAGATATTAAGAAGTGGTTAAAATACAAACGTATTATAAAAATTAATTATTACTCTTATCTGTTCTCCTGAAATAATAGCGAAATGCTTGGCAAGAAAAAAAGTTCTATGTAATATAGATGTATGAAAATTAAACTATTCTTTTTAATATTATTTTCTTTATTAATTTCATTCAGCGAAGTTAGATCTGAATCTATTACAGACACCTCATTAAAAACTATTACTGATAAAGAACTTTGCAATGTAGATAAAACCAAATATTTTTGGATTATTTATGATAATGTTTGTCCTTACTGTGTAGAATCTAAAGAACATATAAAAGCTTTGGATTGGCAGGGGAAATTTAAATTTTTGTCTTTTAGAGATCCCATAACTTATAAAATGTTTCCACATCTAAAAAAAGAAGAATGTGAAAAAGATATTCACATGGTTACACCTACTGGTGAGGTCTTGGCTGGTTATGAGGTTTTTAGAAAAATCATTGACAATTTAACAGCGACAAAACTTTTAAATCCTTTGTTAAATAATGATGTAGCTGAAGTTAAACTTAAAGAAATATATGAAAAACTTGTTAAAGAAAGAAGCTGTTATTACAGTATGAGTGAGACCTGTCCTTTAAAAAAACATTAGAAGAATTTAGTTAACCTTATATGTATATTAGCCATGATATAATACACCTGTCTATGCTAGGCAGTTTTGAGAGTTTGAGTTTTGGAGGAAAAGAAAATGGAAAAGAAGCTTTTTGTAGGGAACTTATCATTTCAAGTAAGTGATATTGATTTAGAAGATTTATTTAAGCAGTATGGAGAAATTACATCTGCCAAAGTCATTACAGATAAAATGACAGGACGCTCAAGAGGATTTGGTTTTGTTGAAATGGGTACTGAAGAAAGTGCTAGACAAGCATCAGAAGCTTTAAATGGTGCAGATTTAAAAGGTAGACCCATCAATGTTAGCTTTGCTAGAAAACAAGAAGAAGGCTCTGGTGGTGGTCGTGGTTTTGGTGGCGGCGGCGGTCGTGGTTTTGGCGGTGGCGGCGGTGGTAATAAAAGAAGAAATTACGACTAGTAGCTGTAAAAATAAAAAGAGTGTAAACATTAAGCCCTTACGTTAATAATCAAGTTATTATTTTTACGTAAGGTTTTTTTTATTTCATCGGGGTGAAGCATGGCAGCAGCTAATTTAGATGACATTATCCTATCTGGCACTAATATAAAAATCATCTCTAAGCATGAGTATAGAAAACTACTTAGTAAACATTTGCCTGAAGAATCTTTTAAAACTGATACGCTCCACATGATCCATTATTTATTTTCATTTTTAATACTTCTAGTAGGAATTTATACTATTTTGCATACTGAAATACTTGTAGTAAAACTAATCACTTCAATTGTAGTGGGTATTTCTCTTTCTTCACTTACATTTATTTTGCATGATTTAATGCACGGTTCCATTCTCAAATCTAGAAGACTTATGTATCTTGTTGGTTTAACAATTGGCATCTTTAATATGTTTCCTCCTCTTTTTTGGCAAAGAGTGCATAATCTACATCATGCAAGAACTGGTGACCTGGATGATCCTGACAGATGTTATATAAAGGAAGAAGCTCCAAAGACTCTTGTTCAAAGGGTTACGTATAGATTTAGAGTATCAAAAGACTCATTTGTCCCTATTGTCAGTTTAATTCTTTTTTCAACGGGGTTCTTCTGGTATTTTATGGGTACTATGTCTGGTGTTTATAATAAAGATTTTGATAAGTCTGGAAGAAAGAAATATGAAAGAATTAATAGATTGTTTAAAGGTAAAGCAGCTTTGGTTCTTCTTATGGAGTTGGTATTAATTTTATCGTTTCAGACAATTCTATTTTTTGCAGTAGCAAAGAACTTCTATAATTATTTTTTCATATCACTTTTACCTATAGGAATTGCCCACTTTGTAGCAATGACTTATATTCACACTAATCATTTCTTGTCTCCGCTTACAGGTAATGTTGATGACCCTTTATTGAATTCTTTATCTTTGAAAGACTTTAGATTTTCTGATAAAGTATTTTCAAATTTTTCTTATCATGTGGAACATCATATTTTTCCTGCAATGCCATCGTCCCAGTACCCAAAAGTAAGAAAGCTTTTACTACAATTTTATCCAGAACGTCTCCAGGTAATTCCTATTATTGATGCAATAAAACTTTTATTTAAAACACCAAGAATCTATGGTGACTTTACACACTTAGTGGATTTAGAAGGCAAAGAATATAGTTGCTTATTACCTAAAGCCTGAAAACTTTTTCTGTACAAATTCAATTTCTTCCCATATGGACTTCATAGAAAACTGACGTTCAATTACCAGTACTATGCTGGCTAAAGGAAGGATAACCACTCCTACAATTCCACTACAAAGAGTTAATGTTTTAAGATCTGCACTGGCAATTTGGTCAACAGACATAAATAAAGTAGTAATAGCAAATGAGCTTATAGCTACATAGAACATAGTAAGAGAAGTCTCAAGCAATTTTATTCTAGGTCCAATTTTTTCAAGCTGATTAAAAATTTGTTCTTTTTCATCTTTATCTGTTACTGTTTTTACTGTTTCACAAAGGCTTCTGCATATGTCAACTACTCTAATAAGTCTTGTAGATGTAGAGCTAATTAGATTTCCACAGGCAGAAATTAAAATTGCCATGGTAACTAAAGATGTAAAAAGTGCTGCGTCGTTGTTCATTCAATCCTTCTTGATCCTTTTTATTTTAACAACATAAAGAATTAATCAATAAAAAACCCTACTTTTTTTAACTTTTGAAGCCGATTTGTTATCATAACTAATTATCAATGGTTGAAAACAGCGAAAAAATAAGTTTTAAAAGATTAAGAGTGCTATTTATTGTTTTTGCTATTCTCATAGGCGCTGCTTATTCTTATGTATCTAGGTTTTCAATTACTTCTGACACCATATCTTATATAGATATGGCATATGAATTTATCAATAATGATTATAAAGGGCTTATAAATGGTATTTGGAGTCCTCTTTACCCAGCTTTTCTAGCTATGGGTTTTTATATTTTTAAACCAGATAGCTTTAATGAATTTCCCGTTTTACACCTTGTTAATTTCTTGATTTATATTCTTGCTTTATTTTCTTTCGACTTTTTTTTATTATCGCTTCTTCAGTATCACCAGAAATTAAAAAGATTAGATTGGAAAAATAAATTAATCTGTTTTGAAGTATGGGCACTTGGGGTAATTGGTTACTCTTTATTTATTTTATCCTCACTAAACATCATGGGACTTTGGGGTGGCGATCCAGATGTTTGCTTTTCTATTTTTATTTATCTGGTTTCAGGAATTATTTTAAAAATCTTGTCGGGAAATAACTCAAAATCAAACTTTGTTACATTAGGACTTTTCTTTGGACTTGGTTATTTGGCTAAAGCACCAATGTTTCCACTTTCTTTTCTTTACCTTTTTCTTTTGAGTAGAGAATTAAAGAAAAATAAATTGAATATTCTTTTTTCGATTCTAGTTTTTATGGCTGTTGTTTCACCTTATGTTTATGCTTTGTCGGAATATAAAGGACATTTTACTATTGGTGAAAGTGGGAAAATTAATTATGCTTGGTATGTGAACAATACGCCATTGTTTGTTCATTGGCAGGGTGGAGTAAATGGAGAACCAATTCATCCGACAAGAAAACTGTTTAACAATCCACCTGTTTATGAATTTGCAACTCCGGTTATTGGTACGTATCCTCCATGGACAGATCCAAGCTATTGGTATGAAGGGGTTAAAGTATCCTTTGATGGCATTATGCAAGTGGCTTCATTATGTGCAAGTAGTAAAATCTTTATTGATATTTTCTTGAAGATGTTGGGTTTTTTAACAGGTTTAAGTTTGCTTCTATTTTTTCTTAGTAAAGAAAATAAATTTTCTAAATATTTAATTTTAATTTTACCTTCATTGTTTGCATTCTTAATGTTTTCATTGGTTCATTTGGAGCCAAGGTATATTGGTGCTTTCATCCCATTGTTTTTTTTAGGAGTACTTGCTTCTTTTAGATTTGAAAAAAATAAAGAATTGTTGAATGTAGTTAATAAGACATCTATTACAATATTTCTAATGTTAATTCTGTCTATTAGTGTAATTAATGGAAGAGAAATATCAGGATGGTTATCAGGCAGTCAGATTCATACAGAATGGGAAGTTGCTCAATCTTTAAAATCTACAGGTATAAATGAAGGGGATAATGTCGCTGTAATTGGTTATGCTATACCATATTCTCCAGTTTGGGCAAGAGTTGCAAGAGTAAAAATAGTTTCAGAAATCTTAGAGAAAGATGCTAATGAATTTTGGAGCTTAATTCAAGAATCTAATACAGGTGTAATTAAGGTGTTTCAGACTACTGGTGCAAAAGCAATAATAGCCAAGACTATTCCTTTATGTGCACTTAAATCTGATTGGAAGAAACTTTCTAATAATGGACCTTATGTAAAACTACTTACTTCTAAGTAAGCTTTCTTGCTTGCCAGGATTGATAATAAATTTCTTAGTTTCAATTCCATATGGAGTAGCTAATTCTATGAATCCATAAGATTTAGTTTTAACATCATTAAGTAGAAGAATTTTAACTTTAATTGCTTTATTGCCATTTTTTACGATGCTTTCATTTACACTGGTGTAAAGGTTGCTAGGAAATACTGTAATTGTGCGTAGCCTTGGTTGGTCAATATTGTTTTTATCTTTTCTTATTGCTCTCAATCTATTGTTTATAAAGCTTCTTCCTCTTAAGGTTAGAACAATGTTCTTTTCTCTCTTCTTAATAAATATCACCTTGATTTTTGGTTTATTAGTTCTTGAGTTATTTAATTGACCATTGCCTGGGAAAACATTTACGTTAGGGAAATCAAGTATTTTTAATTTTCCTTTATATGTGCTTCCATCAATAATATTTAAATTAAAATCATATGATCCAGCTTTTATGTCTTCTGGAATTACTAATGCAAGAATATTTCTACCTTTTATATCTGTAGAGAAGGCTTTAAATTCTACATTGGTGTTTTCAGTATCACTTGTTTTAAGTGAAACAGATTCAATTCCTTGTGAGTCTAATATCTTACTATCAGGTAATTCAAACTCAAATGAAATTGTAGAATCAGGGAATGTGTAAACAGTGTTTTCTTCAAACTTCTCCTCGATAGTGGGTAATTGAGGAGTTAAAATTATGTTTATATAATTGTTTGCTTCTGGGGTAGGTTCAGGTGTTGCTGTTGGTGTAGGAGCAGGTGGTGGTAAGCATTTAAACTGACCTTTAGATGCTAAATAAGAATCTCTAATATCAGTATTTTTAAGAGCGTAGTTATACATTTTTACTAAAGCAATATTTCCATTTGTATAATCCTCACCACGTCCTTCTGAATGTCCGATTAATCTGTTGCCAGTTATCTCAAACTTGGATAAGGTTTTATCTGTATAAAAATCACTTCCACTTTCTAATCCATCGACGAATAATGTAACTTGTTTCTTTACATCATCTCTTATGAAAGCCACATGGTGCCATGCTTCTGGATCAATATTTGATCTTCCTTCAATTGTTAGATTCGTACCATCATCATGCGAGTGGTAATATCCAAAATGATTTCCATCTATTGCAGTTGCTTTAATTGAACCATGTGAGTATTTTCCTTCACTATCAAAATCCGAAATTAAGTAGTTGTTGAGGTTTTGAAATTCATTTAATTTAACCCAAAGCTCAATAGTAGCACTGCCTTCTAAATTAAAAGCATTTTCTCTGTCTACCGATACAAAATTAGATTCCCCATCAAGTGATATTGATGGTGGATTACATGAATCACCATCTTTACCAGTCCATCCTGATATTTCATTTGATGCAAAAGTGTAACCCATGAGTTCTACATAATTTTTATCTAATGAAGCATCAAACCATGTTTTATTTTTAAGTTTATTATTTGCTGTTGTTTTTAAACCATCTACATCTAATGCTGAAAGATCTAAAATAACTCTTTCTTCTGGAAGTTCATCTGTTCTGCCTGGTTGACCGCCAATACCATCAGTACCTGAAGTGCCTGATGTACCTGAACTGCCAGAAGAGGATGATGAAGAGCTAGAAGATGAAGATGCTTGACCAGAAGAGTTAGAACTGGATGAAGATGAAGATGCTTGACCAGAAGAGTTAGAACTGGATGAAGATGAAGATGCTTGACCA
>JAGVKQ010000008.1 GCA_020050435.1 Candidatus Caenarcanales bacterium | reverse complement strand
TTTGTTAGTCTAGATGATTGCATTATTCCTTAACCTTGAATTCAAAAAAAGAGGGGGAATCCCCCCTCAATACAACTTGAACAGAATTAGCTAGCTAATAAGATTTTCTTTAATTCACCAGAAATTCTCATTGCTTCACTATACTCTCTTTGCCATAAATTTCTACCAAAGATAAGTCCTGTAGCGCCATTATCCATAGCAGCTTTAGCTTTCTTAAGTAAGTCAACGTCGCTTTCTTTGCTTCCACCTGAGAAAAGAACCATTGTCCTTCCTGCTGAGTGAACAACTTTAGCAATTGCTTGATCATATGAATAATTAAGAGTGTTATATGGTTTTGGACATTTATCCAATTTTGACTCTTCAATTTTTGGTACATTGATTTTTACAATATCAACCCCAAATTCACATGCTAACCTTGCAGCATAATCAACAGCATAAAGTGAATCTTTTCCACCTTTAGTTTCAATAGCTGATCCTCTTGGATAAGCCCAAACAATAAGTGGCATTCCATATTTTTCACATTGATATCTAACTTCATTTAATTGTCTAAAGTCTTCATCTTGCCTTGGAGAACCTACAAATAAAGTGTAACCAACTCCATCAGCTCCTAACTTTACAGCATCTTCAACTGAAGAAGTGAGTGCAGAAAAAGCTTCATCATCAGATGGAATATTTGTTTTTCCATTGATTTTTAATAGAAGAGGAACTTTACCACAATATTTTCTAGAATATTTTTGTGCAAGACCGATATGAACTGCAATTGCAGAATAGCCACCTTCAAGAGCTAACTTAAACTGGAATTCTGGATCTTCACTGGGTGGATTTACAAAAAAGTTTAATGGACCGTGTTCTATACCTTGGTCAATAGGAAGAATCATAAGTGTTCCATTAGATGGACCATGTTCATATAACATTCTGTGTAATCTTGTTTTCTTCCCGATTGATATATCCATATCTTCGAGTTTCATTCTTTTTACTTTTGTTTTAAACTCAACCTTTTCTGCTACTGCCATTATTTTGTACCTCTTTCTTAAAATAGCATTCTGCTATTGGTGAACATCAATATTATATCTTTTATGTATGTAGAATCAAACAATTGTTTGCAGTATTGACCAATGTAATACAACATTGATTACTATATTTAGGATAGAATTTTATATTATGATCAATACAAAAAATGTGATATTTACAATTTTATTGTCAGTATTTTTACTAACCCTATGTGCACTATGTACAAATGCAAAAATATCTAAGATACAAATTGACTCAGACACCATAGCAAATATTGCTGAAAGTGCGAGCAAGTCAGTAGTAAACATAGATACTTCAATAGAAATAAAGGATTCTGACAATAAGAAAAAAAATGATTTTGATGGAGAAGCAGGAACAGGTTCTGGAGTAATAATTAGAAAAGATGGATATATCCTCACTAATTATCATGTGGTAAAAAAAGCAGATAAGATTACGGTTACTTTAAAAGATGAAAGGAAACTCCTAGGTAAATTAATTTCATTTGATAATTATAGTGATCTTGCAGTTATAAAAATTGAAGCCAATGACTTATCCGTTGCAAACTTTGGAAAAACAAAAGAACTAAGAACTGGTGACTGGGTAGTGGCGATAGGTTCACCACTAGGGCTGGGACATACAGTAACACATGGAATTATTAGTGCTCTCTCAAGACATGTAGGAGTTACATTTGGAGCAGCTCAGGGGGCATTTAAATATATTCAAACTGATGCAGCCATAAACCCAGGGAACTCAGGTGGACCATTATTAAATTTAGCAGGTGAGGTAATAGGAATAAATACTTTTATCATAGGAAGAAATGCTCAAAATCTAAATTTTGCAATTCCTGGTGACTATGCAAAAGAAATAGCCAATGAATTAATTTCCAATGGTCAAATAAAACATTCTTACCTAGGATTAAAGACATCATTTCTTGAAGAATCTCAAATAAAAGCAGAAGGTGCACCAAAAGACACAAAAGGAATTTATGTAGTTGAAGTAGTACCAGGAAGCCCATCACAAGTCAGCGGAATTCAAGCTGGTGACATAATACAAAAAGTGGATGGCATAGACATAATAGAGCCCACTCAAATAGCTGAAGTGGTTAGAAATAAAAAAGTCGGCGAAAAGATTCAGGTTAAATTACTTAGAGATAATAAGGTAAAAACCATTCCAGTAACAATAGGAAATCTTCCTGATGAAGGTAGTTAATTAGCCTATCCTTCTCAAATAGTCATAACTAAAGAAACCAGTACTATGTCCATCTGACCAAACTATGTGAATAGCATAATTTCCTACAGCTTCTACTTTTGAAAGATTTATATCTGGAGAAATATCTTCAAACTTAATTAGTTTTTCGCCAGTAAATTCATGCTTACACATGGCACACTGACAGGCAAATCTTAATTCAGGGAATTTATAAAGGGATTCCTTTTCATCACTCCAAACTATTTTCAATTCTTTATCAGGAGATTTTTCATTTCTAGTTATTGTTTTTGGATAAAACATGGGTTTTGAGTGCGTAGATGCGCCCCGGCGGGGCGCATCTACTTGATTATAAGAACCTTGAATGTTTCAACACATCACTAAATGGTGTCTTTTTATTATTTGGAATTGATTTTATTAAAGAAAATAAAACCTTTCGCAAATTACCTAAATTATTTTGAAAGACTTCCATTACTGCATGGTGACTTACAGGCTCTACATCTCCAACAAGACCACAATCATAATCAGTAACAAGAGCAATATTTACAACTGCCATTTCAAGTTCTTTAGCTAAGTGTGCTTCAGGGTACTGAGTCATATTGATAGTAGTCCATCCCATAGAAGTAAACCATTTTGATTCTGATTTTGTGCTAAATCTTGGACCTTGAATTACGACAATAGTGCCTGTCGTATGAACTTTAACACCATTCATTTCACAAGCTTTAATTGCAAGTTCTCTTAGTTCTGGACAGTACGGATCTGCTGCACTTACGTGAGTAGCAATCGGTCCATCATAAAAAGTATCTTTTCTACCAGTAGTTCTATCTACATATTGATCACTTATAACAAATTCACCAGGCTTAATATCTTTCTGTAAACTTCCAACGGCACATGGACTAATAATTCTAGCTACACCAAGCTCTTTCATTGCCCATAAGTTTGCTCGGTAGTTAATCATTTGAGGGGGAATGGTATGTTTTCTTCCATGTCTTGGCAAAAAAGCAACTTTCTTTCCTTCTATATCTGCAAGGAAAACACTATCTGAAGGTGATCCATAAGGAGTTTCAATAACAACTTCTTCTACATTCTCAAGAAAACTATAGAATCCTGAACCACCAAAAATACCAATATCTGCTTTTTTATTTGTAGCCATTTTAATCCCTCTAAATTCTAAACAGTAGTAGTATACTTTAATTAAAATGCAATACTTATCAAATATGAATAGTAGTTGCTAGACTTGTGCAAAAGCGAACCATATACCCGGAGCGGACGTGTGCCTGGAGGGCGGGAAAGGGAGCGAAGGGTATATGGTGAGTAATAAAAAAGCACAAGTCCTAATTACTTGCTACCTTATCAACTGAAGAAATACTAGATTCCTCATCTATGGAGTCAAAAATATGACTGTCTTTTAGCCCAACAATACTTAAAAATAAGCTAACAAATGCTCTCAATTTTTTCTTCCATCCAATGAAATACCATATATAAGTTAGTCTATATAAAAACCAAGGAAAGATTCCATATAAACAGAAATTTTTAAATTCTAGAATTGCATTCCTCGAACCTAAAGAAAGAAAATCAATATCAAATTTAATTTTTAAGGTTTTTAAAGGATTATTATTAATAGAACATAAGATATTTGAAGCACAGATATCAGACTGATAAAGATAGAACAATTCAGACCTTTCAACATTTTCTACCAGATCAAGACACTTAGAAGATTTACCTATAACAAATACATTTTCTTTCCCCTGAGCTCTCATATAAAGATCAACAAAGGCTCTAGACTTTTCATCTTTCACCAAATCAAGCTTCTCTACAAAAGAAGAGGTCTCATTACTAGCTGTTTGCAAGACAAAAGAAGCATCTAGATTTCCTTTAGGCAAACTTGAATTAGTGTTTATCTTTATATTTTTCTTATTTAAATTAAAAAATAAATAACCATTAAAATACGGATCTCTAGAAGCTTCTATATTATTCTTCCCTTCTATAAGCTCAATATTTAAAAGTGTTTTTTTTAAATCTGTATATTTCGTCCTGAGCATACATCTTACAAAATCAGAAATTGAAAAAGCTAGTTCAATATCTTTTTCTTTAGAACCAAGAATCAAAAAACTAAGCAAGGGCTTTCTATCTTCCTGGCTTGGAATAGAAGAAGCATGCTCAAGATTTCTTAAAATCTTTTTTCTTAACTCTCTAAAATCTTTCAAAGAATTTACATTCAAGACCAGATCTTCATCATATTCATCTTTGTTTTCACATTTATCTAGATCTGGGGCAAGAACTAAAAAATTATAATCAATACTCCCATTACTGGTTCTTATATTATTTGCAGTGAAATCAATATTAACAACATCAGTCTGTAAATAAGAGATTCCCGGTCTTAAATAATTCAACTCTCTTGTAAATTCAGAAATATCCTCAACACCACAAGCATTTGCCATGTACTGAGGCAACAATGGACTTAAATAATAATAAGGTTTACTGGTCAAAAAGAGTAAGTCATAAGGCTCTCTAGTCTGATGCAAAAGGTTTTCAAGTCTTGAAAAGACTGCTGCTGCAGAATAGCTATCTCCTATAACCACAATTTTAGGTGTTGGCATTACTTCATTATATCGTACAGGATTTTATATCGTTACAAGTTTAAAATCTACATCACCCTTATATTCACTTGAAAAGGAGTTAACAAATCCATTTAAATCTTTTGCTTTTTCAAAAGTAATACAATCAACTTGTTTAATATTATGCTGACTTGACCAGTCTAAAGCTGCATTCATAAGCAGTGAAGCAAGTCCTTGTTTTCTATATTGAGGTTTAATATAAACGTCTTCAATGATCCCTTTTAAAATTAATTCTGACATAGGTAATTTTATTGATTGAAGATATAAAAATCCTCTAACTTCATATTCACCTTTTTTCTTAATTACTAAAAATAGATTTTGTTTTCTATCAATTTTCTTTTTTACAAACTCTCTCCAGTTTTTCCCTTCACCTTCAAAGCTAAATCTATCTGGCATATTCAAACGCTGTATAGTAGCTAGGTTTGCCCAAAGCTCAGCTAATTCATTTATATGTTCTTCTTTAGCAGATGTAATTTCCAAGTCACCAATCTCAGCATGAAACGAATTGTCAATTTGATTGACATTTTTTAAATTTGCTAATTCTTCACTAGATTGTGACATATTCTCTACCTTCATATTTTCACCCTTTTCATTCATTTTGTCTTATTTTGTCCAATTAATTTCTATTTAAATCTTCACCACTTTGTACACATATATAAAGTTAACGTCTTAACCTTTTTGATAGCCGACTATATTAAATGCATTTAATGTGAAAAGGGTAAAGAAAATGATAAGGGCGTATTGCAATACGCCCTTACCACTGTTTCACATTTTAACCAACTTTTAACGTTAGCTTATTTGCCTAACGTCTTCTCACCTGGTTTCCAACCTACTGGGCAAAGCTCACCAGTTTGGAAAGCAGAAAGTACTCTAAGTGTTTCATCCACACTTCTACCTACTTGGAGGTCATGAAGTGTAATTGCTCTTACTTTACCTTCTGGATCAATGATGTATGTTCCTCTTAAAGAAATTCCTTTTTCTTCAAGAAGCATTCCATAGTCTGAACTGATTTTCTTTGTGATGTCAGAAATAAGTGGGAAGTTTAATTTACCTAAACCACCTTGCTCACACCAACCTTTATGAGAGAATACGCTATCGATGCTTCCACCGATTAACTGTGCATTCATTTTCTTGAAATCTTCTGCTTTTTTATTAAATTCAAGAATTTCTGTAGGGCATACAAAAGTAAAATCTAAAGGATAGAAAAATAATACTACCCATTTACCTTTATAATCTGAAAGTGAAATTTCTTTAATTTGTCCTTCAGTATAAGCTGGTGCTTTAAACTGAGGTGCCATTTGACCAATTAATGGTCTGCCTACTGAACTACTATGTGAAATAACACCATTTGATATTTTTTCTTGTGTTGCTGTACCCATGCATTTTCTCCTTCTATTAATTCTTTATTTTTCAAGAATCACTTAATCTTGAATTTAAATTCAATATTAATTTTACATCGTCTAAAAGAAAAAATATTTGTGTTTACGGGATGGATACGGTGTATTACTTAATTAAAATCAGCAAACTCAACACCTAAGCCAGGTTCAAATGATGGAACCAATTTATTCTTTTCAAGAATTAGTCCAGAGAATGGATCATAGTCTAAAAGCAGATGTCCATCCAGATCTAAATAATCAGCCATGGGAGACAAATGTACTGCTGCTGAAATGGCACATGAAGATTCAATCATGCAGCCCAGCATTACTTTTAATTTATAACACTTAGCAAGGTTTATCGTTTTAAATGCTTCTATAATACTTCCTGTTTTCATAAGTTTAATATTTACACCATGAGCTTTACCAGCAATTTTCTCAACATCATTTCCACTCATACAATCTTCATCTACAAAAATAGGAATAGGTGAGCTTTCTATAATAGTAGCTAATTCATTTAATTTACCTTTAGGTAGTGGTTGCTCTAAAAGCTCTACATTATATTTAGGAAGAATATCTAAGAATCTTTTTGTCGTTTCGAGATTCCAACCACCATTTGCATCCACCCTCAAAGTACATTTTCTATCTTTTACAACATTCTGAATGGTATCTAAAATACGAAGATCTTCTTCATATCCTCTACCAAGTTTTATTTTTAGAATGTTATATCCTCTAGCAAGAGCATCATTAACCTTTTCTTCAATAACCATGACATTATCAAGCCCAATAGTAAAAGATGTTTGAGGAAGTTTATAACCATTTCCATTCTTTATAAATGGATCATCCTGAAAGAAGAACTGATAAAGGGACTTATTATTTATTTTTCCCACTAAATCCCAAAATGCCATCTCCGTAGCCAGCCTAGCTGAAGATGAAAATCCACCCTGGGTCAAATTAAAAGAAGTTAAATCATCACTTAATTTTTGAATATTCATGATGTAGTCATCTATTGGTCTATGCTTTACAAATGCCTGAATAAACTTAATTACACTGCTCTGATCTTCGCCATAATACATAGAAGGAGCAGCTTCACCATAAGCCACCATATCATCAAAACGAATAGAGACTAAAACATTTTTAGCTTGAGTCATGGATCCACGTGAAATAGTAAATGGATACTTTAATTTCAAGTTAAGTGGTCTGGCACTTAGATTTAACTTAGGCATGCTTTTAAAAGTTTCTCCCCACCAAACCTAATTACATCATCTGCAGGTAAACCTGTTTCATCTTCTGCATTTTTAATTTCAAGTTTTGCTTCAGATTCTGTAAGACCAAAGGTATTTAATCCTACACCAAGTACTTTTGCTTTTCTAAGAGGCAATGAAATTTCTTCATAAACTTTAATAAATTGTCTTAACGACTCTATCTTAACCTTTGTATTCCTTATAAATTCACGTTTAGCTCTATGACATAGAATTAGCTTATTAGGTAATGCTCCATGAATTAAAGATAAGGTTACTCCAGACCAGCCAGGATGCAGGATAGAACCCTGTCCCTCTACAAATAAAATCTCATTGTTCTCTTTAGCTGCATTTACTACTTCTTCCTCTACTGCACCAGCCATGAAGTCTGCTACTAATGCATCCAATGGAATACCTTCACCAGAGATCATCATTCCTGTTTGACCAGTAGCAATAAACTTAGCTTTTTTACCCATTGTCTTAGCCGATTTAGTCAACTCAAGAGAAACCGTCATCTTACCTATAGCACCATCTGTACCCACTGTAAGAATTACATCTGTTTTTGGATAATCCAAAATCCTTGCATTTGCTATTTCAAATTTTCTTGTGGACTTTCTAACATCCCATATAAAAACATTTTTTTCACTTGCCAAATTCTTCACCTCAGGAATATCACAAAGAAAATCATGTAAACCATTTACTATATTTATTTTTAAAGAAATCGCTTTTTTTATATCAGGAATCCACTCTAATGGAAAAGTACCACCACTCATAGCTATTCCAATTAATAAGACATTAGCTTCAGGATGACTTTTCTTAGCTGACTCTATAGATTCATATATAGGAACAGGATATAAATCATTATAAATATCATTAGCTTTTTTACCAGCTGACTTTCTATCAACTATTCCGACAGTAGTAGCTAATCCATAACGAATAAAACCTATTCCAGTCTTTGCATTTTCACCACCGAAATGGTCTTGTGCATATATGATAACTTTATGATCTTTGTTAAGCATTTTTTAAAATCAATCATGCAATGATACTAATAAACCGCTCTATCAGGTTAGGATCCCACTGTTTTTCTGCACCTTGGCGAAGACGTTTAACCGCTTCTTCCTGGGATAAAGTAGATCTGTAAGGTCTATTGCTAGTCATTGCTTGGTAGGCATCTACTATGCTTACAATACGTGCACCGACTGGTATATCTTCACCTTTTAAACCATGAGGATAGCCTAAACCATCCCAATACTCATGATGATATAAAACAAGAGTAGCGACTTCTTCTAAAGGTTTAATAGGCTTTAAAATCCTAGCACCAATAGCTGGATGTTTTTTCATTATTTCATATTCTTCAGTAGTTAATTTAGATGGCTTACATAAGATGCTTTCAGGAATACCAATTTTTCCAATGTCATGCATAGCAGCAGCTAAGCGCACCCACTCAATTTCTTGAAGTCCAAGGTCTAACTCTTTAGCTAAGAAATAAGCATATTCAGAAACTCTTTTACTATGACCTTCAGTATAAGAGTCCTTTGCATCTAGCGCTAAAGCTAAGCTTTGAACAGAATCTAAGATATCAGCATTATAAATATTCTTCTGCTTACTCAAATGTTCATTAATGCTTTCTAGAACTTCAGGACCAGTTTTCAAACTTGATTTTTTTAAAATTATTTCTGGGATCGCTGATGAAACCAACTTATGCCATCTGTCTTTTGACTGTCCTTGAATCTCATCAAAGCCAGTGACTTGAAAGGTCCCACGTGATTTAGAAAGCATCATTCCTTGCTCAAGGATTCCAAGCAAATCTGCAATAGATTCTGAATGCATAGGGTAAGTAACAAATGAAAAGTTATATTCAACAGTTCCGACTCCAAGGACTAGAAAGTTGCTAAGTTCTATTTTTAATTTCTCAGCCTCAAGCCTAGCATCTGCTTGATTTACACCAGAAAGTAAAACAACAAACTCATCACTGTTATATCGTGCAATTTTATACTTATCTCCATAAAACCTATTTAAATATCTTACGGTCTGCGATAAGACAAGGTTTCCAGCAACAAATCCCATACTTAAATTAATATCTTTCAACTTTTCAATATCTATCATTATCAAGCTAAAAGGAGTTGATTTAATATTACTTTCTACTTGTAAGTGTCCAAGTTCTCTTAAAAATTCATCAGAGCTTAAGACACTAACCAATTCAACACTTTTCATTTTCACATTGGATTTTTTAATTTCATTCTCTTTACCTACTAAAATACCAAGCAATACTGAGATTTGCTTTAAGTATTCCTTTTCCTCTGAGCTCCAGACTCTTGAATAGCTACATTGATGTAGAGATAACACTCCTACAGCACTACCTTTATAAGTAATAGGCAAACCAATATAGGACTTTATAGATAAAAGGTTATCTAATTCGTTTTCTGATTTAATATCAGTCAGTATTAAGTTTTTATCATTATTCACTTTACCAATTCTAAGAATCCAGTCATTCTCAAAAGTAGGAACTATCGATAATGATTCCAAAAATCCTTCCATCACAAACTCAGTACTCAATGTCAAATCATACTCAGGAGAAGTCTTTGAAAGAATGTCATCATTTACAAATAGTTTTATCTGACATCGACTTACTTGAAGCATCTGCGAGATTTCTTTTGAAACATCTATCAATTGATCTTTCAGCTCTAAAGATTCAGAAATTATATTTTGTATCAGAAAAAGACTTTCTTTGTAAGTGTTTTTTCTATCAAGAGCAATGACATTAGTTCTATTTTTCAAAGAGGAATTCAATAAGCTTGCACAATCAGTTAAATATTTATGAGTAGATTCATCAGGTCTCTTATTCCATTTCACTACTAAACAACCATCAACAGATAAAGGATAAATATAATAATCATCAATAAAAGTAGGTTTATCTATATTAGTATCAAATTTTTTTAATGAAAATGGGGTTGAACCGTTTCTATAGTTTGGGCTCTGTGAAATAACTTCGATTGAATCTATAAAAGAGGTAACCAATAAAAAATCTGCATCAAGTATTTGTCTTAAAAGATTAGATATTTTTTGAAGCCATTGACTATTTATTTTTGGCTCCAAAAGCAAGCTAGCATACTCAAAAAAAATAGACTCTTTTGCAGATATTTCTAACAATTTGTCATTCATTATTTAAATATTCTAACACTTACAGATCAACCTTAACCTGAGTCTTTGGTCCTTCCCAATAGTTGCTATTTGTGGAGCCTTTTGGCTCTGTTACTTCAAACATTCTTGTGATGGTAGATGCAGCCTTATTAAAGATTCTTTCATCAACTTCAATTTTATTTTTATTGTTTTTTAATGCCTCAATTATGGATTCAAGCTTATGATATTTCATATTTGGACAAAGCGGTAAAGGAAAGGTAGTAACGATTGTTTTATGTTTCATGTCTCTTTGCATTCTAGCTACAAGCCCTTGCTCAGAAAGAATAATAAATTGCTGTTTTTCATGGTTGGATACAAACTTATAAATCTGAGATGTACTTCCTACAAAATCAGCTAATCTCCAGACTTCAGGATCACATTCTGGATGAGCCACCACTACTGCATCAGGATATTTTTCTCTCATAACAAATACATCCTTGGGAGTAATCTGATAGTGAGTAGGGCAAAAACCATCGTAAATATGTAGTTTTTTACCTGGGACCTGTTCCTGTACCCAGACTCCTAATCCTTTATCTGGCACAAAAATTACTTCTTTTGAATCTAGTGATTTAACTACTTGGACTGCATTTGTACTAGTACAACAGACATCTGATTCAGCTTTTACAGCTGCACTGGAATTCACATAGCAAACTACAGGTGCGCCAGGATGCTCAGCCTTAAATGCCCTTAAATCATCTATTGAAATCATATCTGCCATTGGGCATCCAGACTGTAAGTCAGGTAAAAGAACAGTCTTTTTAGGATTTAACAATTTAGCCGTTTCAGCCATAAAATGAACACCACAAAAAACAATAATATCTGCATCAGTTTTAGCTGCAAACCTGGATAATGCCAAACTATCACCTACTTGATCAGCAATATCCTGGACTTCAAGCCTCTGATAAATATGAGTTATGATTACAGCATTTTTTTCTTTTTTTAATTCTTGAATTTCCTGAACTAAAGATTGAACATCTCTGCCTTTTTTTAGATCACTTAAAGTAATGTGTAATACCATGATTAATAAAATTCCAGTTTGTAATATTATAGAGCTTTATGTCAAAAAAGGTACTAACTTACTTCGGACTAACTTGCTTTTACTAATGGATTTTCAGTCGACTCACTCTTATAAGTAAGTGAATCATCTAGTGCAAAAATACTATGCTTTTTATCCATAGCAATGCCAGGGAAGTCTTCCCTGTAATGCACTCCAAGACTTTCTTTCCTTAACCAAGCAGCTTTTGAAATCAGTACAGATAGATAAATCATATTTTTAAATTCTTGGGCTTGGGAATTTGAGGAAAGTTTTTCAACTTTATATTTTTCAGAAAGTGTTTCCAAATATTTAAGATGATTTATTATTGTTTTTTCATTTCTAAGCAAACCTAAAGAAATTAAATTACGCTTTTGCAATTCTTTTACTTGACATTTAATTTCATTTTCATCAAAAGAAGAATCATCAATGTTTAAACTAATACAATTTTCAAGTTTAGATTCTTGATTTGGGGCAGGTTTTGTACCGGCAGGTTTAAAACCTGCCTCTACAGCCCTTTCATTTCTCTTTACAATTTCTCTAGCAAGTATATGTGGAACAACTATACATTCAAGAAGAGAGTTACTAGCCAATCTATTAGCACCATGAAAACCACTAGAAGCACATTCTCCCACTGCCCACAAATTAGAAACATTAGTTTTTCCTGTAACTTCACACTGTATACCACCTATAAAATAATGAGCAGCAGGTGCTACAGGAATGCCTAAGTTAAATAGATCAATTTTTCTTTCCAAGCAAGCTTCGTATATAGTAGGAAACCTGGATTTGAAATAATCTTCCGTAAAATTAGACACATCTAAATACACAAATTTAGAATCTGTTTTTTTTATCTCATTTAAAATAGCTCTAGCTAAAATGTCTCTGGGAGCAAGCTCACCATCTTTGTGATAATTATGTGCAAAGTAATCACCTTTTGTATTTCTAAGTCTTGCACCTTCTCCACGAATAGCTTCTGTAATTAAGAGTGGATCCTTATTTTCTTCAATTAAAACTGTAGGGTGAAATTGAATCATTTCAACATCTTGTAAGCAAGCTCCAATTCTATGAGCCATAACAATTCCATCACCAGTAGAAACTTTAGGATTAGTTGTAAGCTCAAACAATTGGCCAGCTCCACCCGAAGCCACAATTACATCATCTGCAAACATTGCAAATTTATCTTTAGTAATATCCTCTACTAAAACTCCACATGCCGCACCAGCATTATCTTTTAAGATAGAAATCACCATGGTCCCTTGAGCAATTGAAATATTTGGATCTCTACACACTCTATCAATAAGTGTCTTTATGACAAAACGTCCTGTGGCATCTCCACCAGCATGACAGACCCTAGCATATGAGTGAGCAGCTTCTTTAGTAAGATGCGGCTTGCTACCAGTAGAAGTATCAAATTTAACTCCATATGAAATCAATTTCTCATATGAAGAATTAGAAGAAGAAATTATTTCTTTAGCTACTTCAATATTACTTAAACCTGCCCCTGCTTTTAAAGTGTCTTCAAGATGTTTTTCTACACTGTCAGAACTATCCAATGGAATAGCAATACCACCCTGAGCATAGATACTGGATCCTTCAGTGATAGCTTCTTTAGAAAGCAAACAAACTGCTTTGCCAGCTTTTGAAAGTTCAATTGCACAAATTAAGCCACTGATCCCAGACCCGACAATAATTACGTCATACTTAGCTTTAACTTCAAATTGCATAAGAATAATATAGCAAAAAACGAACCTACATGCTTACTTCTAATGAAAAGTCCACCCATTTAGAATTCTTAATCATGTAACTTGTAGAAATGTAATCAGCACCAACATTTGCATATTTTCTTATATTTTTTGGATTTATCTGACCACTAATTTCTGTTTTTATTTTTTTTGGGACTAACTTCAAAACACTCTTTAATTTATTAACATCCCAATTGTCAAACATTATCACATCAGGACATGCTTCAATAGCCTCTTTTAACTGAGAAAGATTTTCCACTTCTACTTCAATTTTCAACTTACCTTTATATTTGTTTTTAGCTTTCAACACAGCATTTTTTACACTCCCAGAAGAACTAATATGATTATCCTTTATAAGAACCATGTCACTTAATGTCATTCTATGATTAATTCCACCACCATGAAAAACCGCTTTTTTTTCAAGCGTTCTAAATAAAGGTGTAGTTTTTCTTGTATCTAAAAGTTTTGTGTCTGAACTTTTAATCAGATCAACTATTTTTCTTGTTTCTGTAGCAATTCCAGACAAATGCGAAATAAAATTTATGGCAGTTCTCTCACCCATTAAAATGGAAAGAGCATCTCCATGCAAAGAAATAACCTTTGTACCTTTTTTGACAATATCTCCATTTTTAAATTTCGTTTTTAAAACTATTTTTTTATTTAAGCACTTAAAAACACCTTTAAACAAATCAATTCCAGAAATAACAGCATTTTCATTAGCAATTAAAACAAAGAATTCTTTCTTCCCTTTTTTCAACAAGCACTCAGAGGTCACATCTCCACTTCTACCAATATCCTCTTTAAGTGCTTCCTTTATCAAAAAATCTAAATTCATATTTGTCAGCCTTCTTCAGGAAGTAAAAGTTTTTGTCCTACTCTCAATTTAAACTTCTTATCACCTTTCACAAGTTCAATAGTAGGATCTTCAGTCCTAGACTTACTCTTAAGTATTTGTTTTACATACCAATCTTCGACAGGATCCAATAGTGAAAGCTCCAGTCTATTTGGAACTGCCATTGCTAAAGATGCTTTTAATTTTGTTTCTCTTATATCCTTCTCATCTTCAGGTCTAACCGCATAATCTGCAGTATAGACATTAACTAAAGCTAAATCCCTATCCTTAGTACTAATTACACCAACAAGTTCAACTTGCTTTCTTTGTAATTCTATATCTGGAGCAGGCTTTTCAGCTTCTTCTTCTTTTAATTTTTTGTCAATAAGTAATTGAGGAGGTAAAACTTCATCCTGACCAAAAGGATCATTTCTAAACTCTACAGCATCTTTTGCTCTCTGTATAAGAGATAATCTATCCTGCTCAGTTATAGGAGTAATAACAGAAGATACTTCTTGTTCAAGATTTAAAAGTGGCTGCTGTGGGCTGACATCTTTCTGTGGCTTTAATATCTTATTAAGAAAAGATGCTGGCTTTAATCTGTTTTGTTTGCTAAACAAATCTCTAACAACAATCTTTTCAGAGGTAGATGATGAATTTGAAGCTGAGTCAGAATATGATTGTAATGTTGGTAGTATATTAGTCCAAAACACGTATGCAAGTGTTACTGTTAGCCCACCAAGTAAAATTATTTTCCTATCAATCATTGAGCTACCCTTTCTTTGCAATTCTATACCATTTTGAGAAAAATCTAAATTGTTTATATCTGAAAGAAGATCTGACGATACATCTGCCCTAATTGCTTTAAAGATAGGGATTTGAGTGCTAGATTCATTTATACTACTTTGATTTAAATCTTCAGCAGCATATATTACCTGCTCAGGAGTTTTAATCGTCTCTTGAAAAGGCATTTTATCATCAGGTAAATCCACAAGCTCAGATTCTAAGCCCCCTTGAAAAACATCATCATCAGAGGTTTTCTCGGATTCAACAGATGCCCAGGGGAAAGAAGCAGAGTGGATTTCTTCAATTTCCTTTTTATGTTCTTCAAAAGATATTTTTTCCTTAAATGATGGGGTCTTTTCACTTTCAGGCAACTTTTCAGTAGCATTTAAATTTAGTTTTAATTTTTTACTGGCAGGTTTTTTACCATCAATAAAATATGGTTTGTTTTTTTTACTCTTTTTCTGAGGATAATTTAAAACCTCTTTTTTCTTCTTTTTTTCCTGAACTGGAGGCCATATATATGAAGATGTGTCACCAGAAGTACTAACAATGTCTTCTTTTAAAGGTGGAAGAGTAACAATGCTTGGCGATAAAATAACATTTTCATCATCCTGAACAATTTGAGCTTCAAAATTAAAAGTTACATCTTTCTTCTCAAGATTAGAGCTGGCTACTCTTTCACCCTTTTTTCTCAGCGGATTTGTAGCAATATTATCTTTAAGTGTGGTGTTATCTTCAGTCTTATTCGGAAGTTGCATGCCAATATTGAATAAAGTGTCATTCAACTTTATGGTTGTTAGGTTTTGAAGCTTTGAAAGTTTAACCCTTTTTAAGTTTACTTTTGGAAGAATATTATTTTCATAAGCAGTAAAATCTTGCAATAAGTTTGCAAGACGTTGTAATTGATCACTAGATTTATTTTCTAGATCAGCCATTTTTATTTTCTATCTGCTATCAGAATTTACTTTTGTTCTTGCCCTTGCTTAGATATAGATACAACTCTCAAAAGTTCTTCCAGAGTGGTTTTCCTCTTTCTTACTTTTTGAATTCCTGCATGAGCTAATGATGGCACACCTAGTTTAACTAATTCAGTTTTTATCTGATTCAAGTTTGGTCTTTCCTGAATCATTTGCTGAATACTTTCACTAACAGGCATTATTTCAAAAATTCCTTCTCTGCCTGAATAGCCTGAGCCATTACATTTTTCACAACCTACAGCTTTTGCAAAGACCTCATCTTTTGATGACGACAAATTCAATAACTCTAGTTCCTCAGCACTTGGTTGATATTCTTGGTGACAAGAACAAACCTTTCTAACGAGCCTTTGAGCTACAACACCTATTAAAGCACTGGAAATTAAGTAAGGCTCTATACCCATATCCATTAGTCTAGCTATCGTACTTGCAGCATCATTTGTATGCAATGTGCTTAAAACAAGGTGACCTGTAAGCGCAGCCTGAACTGCAATTTCTGCAGTCTCAAGGTCTCTAATTTCCCCAATCATAACAATATCTGGATCCTGACGTAAAATACTCCTTAAACCGGCCGAAAAGGTAAGACCAGCCTTAACATTCACTTGGACTTGATTAACCCTGGCAAGCTGATACTCAACAGGATCTTCTACAGTAACTACATTTTTAGTGGTATCAACAAGCTTAGCCAAGCTCGTATAAAGAGTACTTGTTTTACCAGAACCTGTAGGTCCTGTAATTAAAATCATTCCTTGACTTCTAGAAAGCCATTCTTCATAAGTAGCGATTCTACTTTTAGGCATACCAAGATCTAAGAGACTGGTGTAATTATTATCATGAGGAAGAATTCTTATAACGCATTTCTCACCATGCAATGTAGGCAATGTGGAAACACGGAGATCTACTCTGCTACCACCCAAAACTTCTGTAACACGACCATCCTGAGGCTGTCTCTGCTCAGCGATATTCAAATCTGCAATAATTTTTATACGAGCAATAACTACCTTTCTTAAATCCTGAACAGTTGAAAAGTACCTGCATACATCTCTCAAAATACCATCAATTCTAAATCTAACAATAAGTCCTTTTGTCGTAGGCTCAAAATGAATATCACTCGATCTTTGTGAAAGAGCTTCACCCATTAAAGCCCTAACATCATTAGCTATTGCACCTTCATCTGTAGCCATAATTTGGCGAATAGGAATTTTTTCAATAGTGGCTTCAAGCTCAGCACCAAGTTTACCCTGCGGAGCGGCAAGAGAAGAGGCTTGTTGTTGTCTTAGTTGGGTAAGTTTTTGTTGGGAAGTTGTTGGTTGAGGTTGTAATTTTGGAGTAGTAGTTTGCACAGGAGTAACATTACCTGGGGTTTTACCAATTAACGTAAACCACTTATTCCAGCTTTCTGGCATTATTGTCTTAAATTCAATCTGACAACCATTTAAAAAATCTGAAAGCGTTTTCTTCAAAGCCGGATCAGGATTATCGGGAACACCTACATAAAGTTTATTACTCCAAAATAAAAGAGGTATAGCTTGTTCTGCAGGCCAAGAAGAAGGCATGGCTGATAAAAGCTGTTTATCAAGATACTCAAAATTTAAAGTCCCAGTATTGTCAACCAACAAATTAAGTGCTTCATTTAAAGTTGTCTTTCCTGCTTTCAGGAGTTGGGTTAATGATTGTTTTATTGGATTTGCAGTCGCCATAAAGATATTATTCCCAGAAAGCTATTAGAAATTAATTTATCAAGTTTAGAATTGAAAGCCTTTCATACAAAGCATAGAATAAAATAACATTTTATAAAATATGTTGCATAAGGAACTGGAAAATATCCTATTTTTATACTAGTTAATTTGACAGTTTCTGACATATATTACTTATTTTCAATTTAAGCAACAATGAAATTAGTAATTCATTTATAATTGCTAATTGACTGATTTAATGATTAATTCAACCAAATTGGCTAATAGTTTCTATTTTAACCGAATTTTAATGATTATTATCATCTTTTAGATTTTTCAGGCACCACAGGATAGATTTCCCATCTTTTAAAAAATGACAAGCAATTTTAAAAAATCAATATTTGAGCACAGAAGAAAAAAGTTATTAAGTAGCCTTCCTGACAGTTCAGTTGTAGTTATTCCAAACAGTAAACATCAGATAAGATCAAATGATGTTGAATACAAATTTAAACCTGACACGGATTTCTATTATTTAACAGGATTTGAAGAACCTAACTCAGTCTGTATTTTAAAAAAGGAAAAAAAAGATTTTAGCTTTATTCTTTTTCTTGAACCAAAAGATAAAGATAAAGAAATTTGGACAGGAAAAAGAACAGGATTAGAAAAAGCAAAATCTCAGTTTGGAGCAGATGAGTCTTACCCATTTTCACATTTCAACGAGAAACTAAAATCTATTTTAATTAATTTTGAAAACATTTATTATCCTCTTGGAAAAGATCCAAAACTTGACTCAAGAATAACAACTATAGTCGGTGATTTAAAAAGACTAAACCGATCAGGATTAAAATCTCCAAAAAGGATTTTAGATCACAGAGATATTATTCATAGAATGAGATTTATAAAAGACAGCAATGAAATAGGCTCTATGAGAAAAGCTGCTGAAATATCAAGATTTGCTCACATAGAAGCGATGAAACTTGCACGACCAGGAATACATGAATATGAGCTAGAAGCAATTATTGAATATCATTTCAGAAAAAATGGAGCCTCTGGTCCTTCATATCCCACCATAGTAGGTTCAGGGGAAAATTGTACAATCCTTCATTACATAGAGAATTCAAAAAGAATAAAAGATGGAGATTTAATCCTAATAGATGCAGGATGCGAATATGAAAATTATGCATCTGACGTAACCAGAACATTTCCCGCTGGGAAGAAGTTTTCAAGTGAGCAAAAAGACTTATATGAAATAGTTCTTGAGTCCCAGTTAAAAGCGTTGGGAGAAATCAAACCAGGTAAAACATTTATTGATGCACATAATAAAGCAGTTAAAGTAATAGTAGAAGGCTTAAAATATGTGGGCTTACTAAAAGGAAGTACAGAAAAAATAATTAAAAATGGTGACTATAAAAAGTTTTATATGCATAAAACGGGACATTGGTTAGGTCTTGATGTTCATGATGCAGGTCCTTACGTAGATGAAAAAGGGAAATCAATCAAATTAAAACCTGGTATGGTAACCACCTTAGAACCAGGAATCTACACTTCAAATAGTTCAGACTTACCCATAAGATTTAGAGGAATTGGAATTAGGATAGAAGATGACGTACTCATTACTTCACGTGGACATGATGTACTTACTAAAGGGACTCCGAAAACTGTCAAAGAAATTGAGAACTTAAGATCGTGATTTAAGACGCCCCAATGCATTGTCTTGAAATTTTCTAACTTATCACACAGAGAGGATCCGTCCAATTTATTTGGCGGATCCGACAAAACGGTAGGATGGATAAAAAAAAGGCTTCAGCTTGTCTGAAGCCTAATAAATTACTCAAAAGGATTTGCTGGTCTGTCAGGGTCAGTCATGGCTGGTGGTGGTGCTTGCTGCATTGCTGTATCTGCTGGAGGTGGAGCTGCTGAATCTGTTGTCTTTAATGCTTGACCTGAAGATGCATCAACTTTTGCAGGTGAGGACTCCTGCTTAGGTGATTCATCTTTTTTAGCTTCATGCTGAGCAGGGTTTGGTTGAGCTGAAGATGGAGGTGGTGGAACAACTGGTGATGGTGGACTAGAAGTTGAAGGAGCTCTCTTAGTTGTTTTATTTTTACCAGCTGAAAAATATGTAGGCAATGAACCAGTGCTAGATCCAGTTTTTTTCGATTCTTCAGTACTTTGAGGCTTTAAAAGATAACTAATTCCACTACTGTCTGTAAGTTCAATTCTTGCAGTAGGATTAAAATTGATTTTAGATATTGTTATGGTTTGTGCATCATCTAAGAAGTCACCAGCTTGGTATTCTTTAGCAGGAAGATCTGGCTGAGAGCTATCCTTCAAAAGAACCCTTGACTTATTACCAATCAAATAAATAGCTACGAGTTTATAATTTTTACCCGGATTATCTTTTTCAATATCATCAGCTTTTTCAGCATCTTCTGCATCATCTTTTACAGAAGATTTTTTATCCTTTGAAGAAGTTTTTGAAGCACTTTTTGTTTTTGGGAGATTTTTTGAAAAAGAAGTTGCCGCAAAAGTATTATTTGTTGAATAAACTAAAAAAATAAAAACTAAAATTAAGTAATTATATTTGGACATTTTTTATATCTTATTTTTCTCCATTTAAACTTGATAAATCAAGTTTCTACTAAAATTGAATCAAGTCTCTACTAAACTACATATTTTTATTTTCTTATTATATTTGATCTTCTTTATAGATATTCCACATCCTTGTATAGACGTCACAACTAATCATCTCTATAACATTTATCCATTTAATTTAATATTTTCCCTAAATAATCAAAAAAAGGTTCTATAATTTCTCTGATATGATGTGGATTAAAGACGTAGTTTCAATACTTTACCCAGAGCTTTTAGTTCTCTTGGCTTTAATCTTATCAGTATTCCTAAGTACTAGTAAGAATAAAAGCCTTATCTGGTTAACCTCAACAATTTTACTGTTATCTGGACTAGTTCATATTATTAAAACACAAATACCACTATTAGAGCCTGTACAAGTTCTTGGTGGAATGTTTATTGCAGATAACTTAAGCATTTTATTTAGAACATTAATTCTATTTTCATCCATTCTATTAATATTAGGCTCCATTAAATACACAGAGGGATTTGTACATAAGAGTGAATTTATGATCATTTTACTCTCTGCGATTTTAGGTGCCATGCTCCTTTCTGGTGCAAATGACATGATTAGTCTTTTTGTAGCACTAGAAACTATGGGATTAAGTGCAATTATGCTCGTAGGCTACTCAAAATATGACAAGAGAAGTAATGAAGCTTCTCTAAAATACTTATTAAACAGTGCCAGCGCTTCAGCAATATTTTTATTTGGACTCTCTTTACTGTATGGACTTTGCGGATCTACACATTTTTATGAGATTAAATTTAAACTCCTTCAAAGCTTTTTAAATGGGACAGTAAATATATCAATTATTTCAGTAATGCTTGTCTTGATAATTGGTGGAATTGCATTTAAATTAGGTGGAGCACCATTACATATGTGGTCACCAGATGTATATGAAGGTGCACCGACCCCTGCCACAGCATTTCTATCCACCATTTCAAAAGCAGCAGCCTTCGTTATAAGCATAAGAATTTTATTTAATCTTTTTGATTTTGCTGCTTACTCATGGAAACCTATAATAATTGTAATTTCAATACTCTCTATGCTTATAGGGAATTTTGTAGCACTCTCTCAGGCTATAAATAAAGCATCGATAAAAAGACTAATGGCATATTCTTCTATTGCTCAAATTGGTTACATATTAATTGGATTGGCTCTTTGTAAGCCAGAAACAATTTCAGCCAGTATCTTTTACATGGTTATTTATTCCATTATGAATATGGGTGCATTTCTTTGTATCATGGCTTTTGGAAATGAAGCAAACTCAGACAATATCTCAGACTATGCTGGTCTAGCAAAAAAGAGACCATTGTTAGCATTTGCATTTGCAGTGTGTTTATTTAATCTGGCTGGATTACCTATACCACCAGCTGGATTTATAGCTAAGTTTTTATTATTTAAAGCCAGTTTTGATGCTGGAAACATGGGCATTATTTTAGGTTCTATAGCTCTTGCAACTACAGCACTTTCTGTTTATTACTATTCGTATGTAGCTAAAGTTATGATAGTAGACGAGCCAAGTCAAGCTGTAAGTGAAATGGATACAAATAAAGACTCTCTCGGCAAGTCAAAAGAATTAAATTTAGCAATTGCAATCGCTGTGACTTCTGTATTTCTATTAGCTATAGTAAGTAATCCCATTCTTAAATACTCAGCTAAAACAGCTCAAAAGCTATCTAGTTTAGAGCACATAGTCACCTATAAGAAGTAGAGCGAGGTTACGTAACCTCGCCTTCTTAATATGAATTTAACCTTGTAAAAGATTTTTTTATGCCTTAAGAAATCTATAACCTTGCTGTTTTAAGATTTTATCTTGTAGGGGACATTTGACAGGGGACAAAGATATGAGACTAAATCCAGCACACATAGCATACGGGGCAATGACAAGAGCTACAGTTAACCCAAATGATCCAATAGGATCTATGGGGAGTGTACAAGATGAAATTTTAAACGGAGTATTAGGTGGTTTAGACTATGACCCACAAGCAGCTCGTGGGGATTTGTTTATAGCCGCTAATTTAATCAGTGATTCTTACACTAGATTTTCAAATCAATGTGCAAAAACCACAGAAAATAAGAAAGCTAATAGAAAGACTCATGATTTGTTTAGACCAGCTCAAATAGCAGCGGCATAGAGCTGAAAGCAAGGTTTGCAAACCTCGTTTTCTTAAGGAATCCATAACCAAAGTATTTTAGGATATTAGTACGGGGTAAAAAATATGAGCGGTTTACAAGCAATATCAAATAAATTCGCAGCAGAAAATACATCTGCAAGAAATTTTGGGTCTCGATTAACAGCACAAACAAACCTAATGGGTAGTTTAGAAAATGCTGCAGCTGAATTACAAAGTGATATCTTTGATAGTGCTACTCCAGGTGGAGCAGGTGCTAAAACTAATGAGAAAATGACTATGTGGATGAGAGTTTGCACAGCATTAGGAATGGTAAAAGATTTTCTTGCTGCATTAATACAAAGCGAAAAAGATAATAGAACATTGATGGCATCAATGAATGACTTAGCACGACCAGCTACAGCATAAAAGAAAAAGACAATTTTTCAATAAGAAGAATTTTATAACGAATTCGCAGAAAAAAGGACCCATTCGATTTACTCGATGGGTCCGAACAATCCTAGAGACTTGACCTAAAAGCGCTCAAGCTTGTCTTGAGCGCAATATTGATGGAGCGGAAGACGAGGTTCGAACTCGCGACCTTCTCCTTGGCAAGGAGACATTCTACCACTGAACTACTTCCGCAAAATCATATAATCATTTAAAAGTGTACAAGTGAAAATATAGATTTTCGCCTTCTAATTTATCATGTTTTTTGTTTTAAAAACTGTATTTTTAATTCTAATATAAGAAAATATCCAAAAAATCTCTCAATACATTACATTATTAAAGATATGTAATATGATTTTCTTTATGCCTGAAAGTGATCATTTAGTAAGAGCCATAACTAAAAATAATGCATTTAGAGCTATTGCAGTATCTACTCGTGATTTAACTGAAGAAGCAAGACAAAGACATAACCTATCACATACTGCTGTAGTTGCACTTGGGAGAACATTAGCTTGTGGACTTTTACTTTGCTATACCTTAAAAAAAACTAAAGGACACCTTACCTTAAAATTGAAAGGTGATGGCCCACTAGGAAGTATTATCGTGGATTCAAGTAATGAAGGTACGGTAAGAGGATACATAAGCAATCCTCAGGTAGAAGTATTTGATAAAAAAGGTTATGTGGATATAGATAAGGCTATAGGTAAAACTGGTTATGTCCATGTAATTTATGACAATGAAGATAGCATGCCTTACCAAGGATCTGTTGAAATTATTTCAGGTGAAGTTGCTGATGATGTAGTAAATTACTTAGCCAGATCAGAACAAATTCCTTCTTTTCTATCCTGTGGTGTTTACCTTGAACCAAAGACAGGAAAAGTACTCCATGCTGGTGGAATGTTAATTCAAGCATTGCCAGAAGCAAAGGAAGAAGATATTAAAGTAGTTGAGGAAACGCTTTCTAAGCTTGATCCGTATTCTTTACTTTTAAGATCTGGTTTAACTATAGATAAAACAATAAAGAAAGGTCTTTCAGATTTTGAAGTAGAAATAGTTTCTGAGTTTGAAGGATTATGTTTTTATTGTGGTTGTAGTCAAAAGAAATTTGAAGATGCCATCGGTGGACTTTCCAAAGATGAAATAAGTAATATCATTGAAACAATAGGCTATGCAGAAGGTAGATGTCATTTTTGCAACAATAAATACTTGATAAAAAAAGAACAGTTAGAAAAATATTTGAATTGATTTTAATAACCTTCTAACACTGGCTGAAACATATAGTCTCGAGGTTGTGGTCTTGCCTGAGCATATTCACTTTGATCAAGTTTTGCATCAGCATATGAAGAAGCTGCACCAATAACAGTAGGAATATTTGGAATAAGAAGTGATGGAACAAGTTTTTCCTGACTATAAGTATTGTAAGCCATAAAATAACCTGGATATTGAAATGGTGTAAGCCCAATCAAAGTACCAAGTTTTAAGAAATGTCTTTTTAATCCTCTTCCTTTTGGTGGGGGACTATAACCAAGACCACCTTGAGATACTCCGCCAGTATTTGAACCTGGATAATAAATAGCATCATATGTAGTATTTGCTTCAGTAGGTAAAATAATACTTGGAGGAAGAGCTCCTGGAACTGCAGCTATTTGAGGTCCATTAACAGTTTGAACTCCCCTTATTAAGCCACCATCTGTAGTATATAAACCAACAAAACCACTTGGGTGTTTAATTATTATTTGACTTGGTTTAATTTGATCAACTAATTCATTTATATCTGCTCTATAAGGCACAGTAAACATTTCAAAACCTGACAAGCTTGAAATTTCCCTATATGCAAGTTCGGAACTGTTCAATCCAACAAGTAAACAAACAGGACTTTTAAAATTAGGAATGTCAGTAACTTTAGTTTCTATTCTTTGATTTACTTCATCAACAGCATTATCACTTGACAATGCAGGTAAAGATAGACTAACTAGCATTGAAATTATTAAAATTGTTTTTTTTGTATTCATATTTAAATGGTTTAAAAATAAGCTTTTGCTCGTGAGATAAGGATATGACAACAAGGTTATGGTATGTTAAAAGCTGGCAATTCTTAAAGAAATATTAACAATACAGTATTTTGTATAAATAAAGAAATAATAGGTATAAAGAGATGATTTTATCAAAAAAACTGATTAAATTTACTATGTTTAACTCTTAAAACTATATAGATAACCCTTATGGAAGACATTGAAAAATTAATTAAAACCGTTGAGAAGTTGAGAGCACCTAATGGTTGCCCCTGGGATAGAGAGCAAACTCATAAAACTTTAAAGCGCTATTTAATTGAAGAAACATATGAGGCTATTGATGCAATAGATAGTGAAAATAGCACTGCCATAATGGAAGAGCTCGGTGATGTTTTGCTTCAGGTAGTTTTACATGCACAAATAGCTTCAGAAGATAAACGATTTAACATAAACGATATAGCAAAAGTCATAAATGAAAAAATGATTTCAAGACATCCTCATGTTTTTGGTGATGTTACTGTAAAGAATACTGAAGAAGTTTTAGTTAATTGGGAAGCTTTAAAGAAAAAAGAAAAGCCTGAAAGAAAAGATATTTTTGATGGCATACCTGTAGCACTTCCAGCTCTATTAAAAGCTTATAAAATTTCAAAAAAAGCCAGCAAAGATGGATTTGACTGGGAGAATGAAAAAGATATCTGGAATGCTTTTGAAAAAGAACTTAAAGAAGTTAAAGATGAAATAAAGTCTGGAAATAAAGAAAAGCTTAGTGAAGAGTTTGGTGATTTACTATTTATGATGGCAAATATAGCCCGGTGGTATAAGATAGAACCTGAAGAAGCTTTGTCTAATGGATCCAATAAATTCATGAGAAGATATAAAATGTTAAGTGAATCAGTTAAAGAATCAAATAAAGAGATTAAAAATCTAACACCAAGTGAGTTAAATAAGATTTGGGATGAAGTAAAATTAAAAGAAAAACAATAGTGAGGTAAAAATGAATTCAAATGGTAACGGAAATGGTAACGGTGCTGGACTTGGGAAGAAAGAAGATAAAAGAAAAATCTTAGAAAGAGCTGTAATGGCTTGTATAGGAGTAGGGACTTCTAAAGAACTAATTAAAAAAGCTGTTTTTGGTATTTACGATGACATGCAAAAAATTATAAATGAACTAGTAGAAGAATTGGAAAAAAATGGCGAGTTAAAGACACAAGAAACAAAAGAATTATTAGAAGCCATTCAAAACAAATCAGAGTCAGAAAAGAAAAAAATAGTTAGCGAGTTAAGAAAGACCAGTAAAAGTCTCTTGGAAAGTGCTAAAGAACTGATATTGAAGCCATTTAGCAATCAAACTGTAAAACAAAAATTAAAGAAGTCAGTCAAAAAGACAAGCAAAAAATCAAAAACTAGTTCTGCAAAAAGAACTAAAGCGAAGAAGAGCAAGAAGAAGTAAAATCAACCATGTCATTGCGAGGGCTTTAGCCCGAAGCAATCTTATACTAAAATATCGTTTGCAAGGCTACCTAATGAACAATATTGCAAAATGAGAGCTTCGTCGTTATCACTCCTCGCAATGACAATTAGGAAGAAATAATAGCTTCAGCTACTTCTTTAATAGACTTTCTATCATTCATGGATCTCTTTTGTAGATAATGCATTGCATCAGGTTCATCCATACTCATTTTTTTCATTATGATACCTTTTGCTTTTTCTACTAATTTTCTAATTTCTAATTTTTCTTTCAAATCAGAAATATCATGATTTAAGGATTCCATTTCTTTAGCTCTATACTTAGCAGTTTCAATAGTAGCTATTAAATCCTGAGGTTTAACTGGTTTAGTTAGATATGCAAATGCACCGATTTCACCAGCTTTTTGAATGAGCTCAGATTGATTAAATGCAGTGAGAATAACGGTAGGTATTCTTTTATTCAATGCTATTTGAATTTCTTCTGCTGCTTCTAGTCCATTTATATTTGGCATCTTTATATCTAGAACCATAATTTCAGGTGAAGTTAATTTAGCCAGTTCTAATGCATGATGACCATCTTTAGCTTCTGCTACTACATCATATCCAGCTTCTGTAAGAATTTCTTTTATATCCTGACGAATCAATGCTTCATCATCAGCTATAAGAACTCTTGTTTTAGTGTTGTTTGACATCTACTTTTGCCTCGATTTTTACTTCTGTCCCTTTATTTTTACCATTTTCAACAATGTTACTTATTGAAATTTTACCATTTAAATCCTCAGTAACGAGAGTCTTAACAATGTGCCAACCAAGACTGCTAGGGTTATCTTTATCAAAGGTATCTGGCATACCATTTCCATTGTCAGTAACTGTTAATATAAAATTATTTTCACTGTCTTTGTTTATTGAAATATTTATTTTAATTTCACCAGAGATTTTATCTGTAAAAGCATGTTCATAGCAATTTGAAACTAATTCATTAATTATAAGTGCCACTCCTACAGCTTGCTCACTATTTAAATATAAATCGTCAGGAGAGTTAGTAGTTAAACTTATCACCTTATCTTCAACAGACAATGCATGTTGAAGCTTTCTAACTATATCTTTAATTAGTTGGCCTATCCCTACAATTTCTACATTATCAGCCTCAGATAAAAACTCATGAACAGTAGTTATACTATCTAGTCTTAAAATAGCTTCCTGAAAAGCTTCTTTAACTGCTTCATTATTTGATCGCCTTAATTGCATTCTAAGTAAAGCCGCCACTGCATTTAAATTATTTTTTACTCTATGGTGTATTTCTTTTATAAGAGCACCCTTTACTTTTAATTCTTTTTCTTTAAGTGAAAGCTCAGATACATCTCTGAGAACAAGTATTCTATTATTGTCAGACAAATCAAAACTTGTAATTTCAAGAGTCCCACCGATGCCAGAATACCTTCTTTTAATCAGATTAATAACTGGCTCAGACTTTACTACATCTGGATGAAAGTCTTTTAATAATAATGGTAGCTTCATCCCAACGGGTTGCTCTCTAACACCAAGAACAGAAACTAAAAGATTTTGAGCCATATAGCTAACATAAATAAGCTGGTCCTGGGTATCTGTAAGTATAAAACCTTCTTGTCCAGAGAGTTTTGGCCAATGTTTTAATCTGTGCCTCTTCTGATTTAATGCACCGACAAGATCATCAGCAACTCTATTCCAGTTTTTCCCAAGCAAACTTTCTGTAAGATATAAATCTTTTTCAAAACATATTGCTGCAATAATTTTTTCATAGTGGTAGATAGGATAAATAACCTGTTGAGTAGGTCTGCCTGATATCATCACACCATAAACACCAAGAGATTTTTTACCACCACCAACTGTTTTTTTTACAAAAGGTTCTGATTTTGAATTTACAATTTTCCCAACATCAGAGTTTTCAAGAAACAAAGTAGGATGCCCATGCGGTCTTTTCAAATCTAAGAGTACGTAATGATCTTCTTTTTTAGCTTCTGCATAGACCATAAGATCAGTAGCTAAAAGGTCACAAATAAACTGAAAATTATCGGTAATGCTTTCAAGTCTTCCAATTTCTTCTTCACTAAGGGAAGAACTAGCCAAGCAAATTTCCCTTACTTTCAAATTATCTTTATTTTTTTCATTTATAGACATTATATTATTTTGACAAACTTTCTTTTTCCAATTTGGAGAACAGCATTTTTATGGTCACTAGTAATCAAAAAATTAGGGTCATCAACTTTCACTGATTGTAGCTTAACACCACCACCATCAATCAGTCTCTTAGCCTCGCCTTTAGAAGGCACTAGGTTTGCATTAAGCATAAGATCTGTAACTTTAATGGATTCTATCAATTTATATTCATCGATGTCATCAGGAATTTCACTTTTTTGAAATTGTTTAATAAAGCCTTCTTTAGCTTCATCTGCTGCTTCTTTAGAGTGTAACTGTTTCACTAAGTTATAAGCTAAATCCATTTTTATATCTCTGGGATTCCTACCAGCTTTTAGCTCTTCTTCACAATTAAAGATTTGCTCTGCCTTCAAGTCTGAAACAAGTTTAAAGTAATGAATAATTAACTCATCTGGAATACTCATAGATTTTCCAAAGACCTCACCAGGACTATCATTTAAAGCAATATAATTCCCAAAAGACTTAGACATTTTTTTGCTTCCATCTAAGCCAATTAAAAGAGGCAAAAATATAGCTAACTGTTCTTTTTGTTTAAAATGCTTTTGCATATGCCTACCAAAAAGCACATTATAAGTTTGATCTATTCCACCTAACTCTATATCTGCTTTAACAGCTACTGAATCATATCCTTGTAAAATCGGATACAGAACTTCATGCAAATAAAGTGGTTCACCTTTATCAATTCTATTTCCAAAAGCTTCTTTTCCAATCAACTGATTTATAGTAACCAAATGTGCAAGTTTTAAAATTTCTGAAGAAGAAAGTTTTCCCAACCAATCATAATTATTTACAACTTCAAATTTCGAAGGGGAAGTATCAAGAATCTTACTAACTTGGCTTAAATAAGTTTTAGCATTGCTCTGAACTTGTTCATAAGTAAGTGGCGGTCTAGCTTCATTTCTACCACTGGGATCTCCAACCATAGCAGTAAATCCGCCAATAATTAAAACTGGAGTATGACCAAGCTCCTGAAAGCGTCTAAGATAATGCAAACAAACAGTGTGTCCAAGGTGCAAGTCAGTACTAGTAGGATCGATACCAAGCTTTACTCGTAATTTCTTATTTTCATTTTTAGCTTCAATAAGAAGTTTTTCTAATTCTGTAAAACTTCCAGGAAGATATTGGACTTCTCCTGAAACTATAAATTTACTAGAAAATTCTGACTGCATTTTATCCTTTCAACTTACTAGCTACTGGCTTTATAGCATTTTCTTTTTTAACAGGGGGAGCAATTTTACTATCAGGCTTTTTTTCCTGAACAGGGCTAGGTGGAGCTACAACTGGCTCTATTATTTCCTTCAACTTAACTTCTGCACTCTGTTTATACTGACCGCTAGGATCTAAAATTAAATATTTTTCAAAATACTCTTTAGCTTTATCCTTTTCATTATTTAATAAATAAGATAAGCCAGCAGCATAATAAGCCTGATTGTACTTATCATCCATTTCTAACGTTTTTAAAAAGTAATTTATAGCTTCTTCTTGTCTTTTATCTTCCTGATATACAAGCCCTAAATTATAATAAGCAAGATGATTTTCAGGTGCAATATTAATTACTTTTTTATATATGTCAGCTGCCTGCTCGTTCACATGAAGATCTCTGAAAGTATTAGCTAATAAAATCAAAGCATTTACATCATTAGGTTCAGTTTTTATATATTCTTGAAGCTGCCCTACTGCACCATATAAATCTTTCTGCTCAAGTAAAAACTGTGCAAGCTTAAGCCTGCTAGCACTAGTATTATCCAAGGCAGCAGCAACTCTATATTGATCAATCGCTGCTAAAGAATCTCCTGTTTTAGCAAGGAATTTAGCATAAGCAATTCTGGCTTCTACATTATCTTTATCTACCTCTAGCCAATTTTTATATGCGATTTTTAAATTGGTTTGGTCATTTAGATTCAAATAGACTTCAACAAGTGCCTGATAGATATTTTTTATAGGACTAAAGTTATTACTTAAAGCACGTTCCAAGTAAGGAACAGCCTCAGTGTATTTTTTCTCTTCAAGCAAAAGAACAGCTAAGTTATATAAAACATTTGAGTCATTTGGTTTTTCTTTAAGAACATTTTCATAAATATTCTTAGCCTCAGAATAGCTTTTATTCTTCTGATAACAATAAGCCAATGCAAGTTCAATTTCCTGATGCTCTTCCCTTGAAATCGATTTATTAGGTAATAATTTTTTATAATACTGAATGGCACTATCAAAATCTAAATTTTCCTGATAAAGTTTTCCTAAATTAAAGGTAGCAATAACACTACCTGAATCATCCTTTAAGACTTCATTCCAGGAAGAAATAGCTTTAGAATTGTCTTTAGATAGTTGATAAAGAAATGCTTTATTAACTAATATAGTGGGATCGTCAGGCTGGAGTTTATATGCTTTTTCAAATTCCTGAGCACCCTTAGCAAATGCCCCTGTCCTCCAAAGGAAAGTAGCATATTCTATCTCACTCTCTGGATTAGATGTATCTAAGCTAAGAGCTTTTTTATAATCATTTTCAGAATCTTCTAATTTATTTAATTTATAACTTATATCTGCTCTATCAAGGTATAAATCCACTACAGATGCATCCAGAGCAATGGCTCTATCAATAGACTTCTTAGCATCATCAAATTCATTTAAAGAATATTGAACTTTTGCCAAGTTATACCAAATGGTTAAATTCTCTGGCTCATGTTCTAAAACAAATTTATATTGCTCTTTGGCTAAACCATAGTCCATAGATGAATGATATGCAGTACCAAGAACAGCTCTAGCTCTTAGCTGATAGGGATAAGCTAAAACAACTTTTCCTAAATTATCAATAGCACAAGGGTAATCATTTTTTTGAGAACAAACAAGACCAAGGTTTACACGAATTAAAGTATTTTCAGGTTCAATTTTAATAGCTTGTTTATAGTGATAAATAGCACTGTCATATTTTTTATTTTCCTGAAAAGCTATTCCTAAAAGTACATGAACGAGTGCATCACTTGGGTTTATATTTAATGCTTTGCTTAGAATATTGATAGCATCAGGATATTTGCCATTCTCTATATATACTTCTCCAAGTTCAATAATAGAAGCAAAATGAAAAGGATTGGTATTCAATGCATTTTTTAGAAAAAGTTCAGCATTTTCATAGTCACCAGTTTTATGTGCTTGAACACCTTGCTGGTAGCTAAAAAGTGATGGATTAATTTCTTGCTTTGCATATGCAGAAAAAGGAATAAAAGTTAAAATAATTACAAGTAGTAAACAATACATAAGAACAATTATATCAATATCTAGCCCTTTCTGCCTCCGGAGAGATGATAGTTAGCTCTCTATGTGAAACTATCAGAATTAATACCAACAATTCAAAAAAAATATTTCAACTACTTGTTAACTTCCTAGCTTTATTAAGGAACATTTAAGACTTAAGATGTCAAGGCTAAAATATAAAATTCTTTTTAATCAATCATATTGTATTTATATAAATTTAAGTAATCCCCTTGCTTTGTATATGTTGTAAAAGCAATTACAAGGGAAAAATGAAATCAAACTTTTCGATATCATCATTTAAAACTCATCTATTCAACAGATTAAACCAACAATTTTCTAATCCTGCTTCTACCATTCTAATGGCATCTATAGTGTCCTATGATGTTTTTTGCACAGCTCTAACAGCTGCAGTTGAGAATACTGAGAACAATAAAAAAGGTGACAAAGAAGAACAAATAAAGAAAATAATCGAGATTGAAAGAATTGATCTAAAAATCCCAAACTCAGAAAAAATTATAGAAGACTTGAAAAGTGATTTAAGGGTTATAAAAGTTCACCTACCAACAGCAGCAGAAAAAGAAGAAATTTTCAAAAAGAAGAATAAAGCTTGGGAAGAAAGAATAATAAGTATGGAAGAAGAATTAGTAGGACTTCCAGAAACAATAAAATTACTAGAAGATAATTTAAAAAAGGAATATTCTCCCGATGAGCTAATCACTGTTTTGGACAGCTTAAAAAAAGAACAAGAAAATAAATTAAGCGGATTAGATAAAAATGAAAAAGAGCCAGCATTATTAATATCAGCAATTATTAAAAAGTTAAATAGACAAATAGAAAGAATCAATGATTACAAACTTGAAACTAAGAGGCTTGAAACAAGAGCAGACTTTGATTTGACGGGAAATGAGTCATTAATAAACACTTATTTACCATTCAGAGAAACATTAACCAAAGATCCAGAAAGATTAGCAAAATATGAGAAACTTAAGCAGCTTTTATTCGAGTCAATTAAAAGTGGAAAACTTAAAATCAACACTACTAGTGATTATTTAATAGAAGCATGGAAACAACCTAAAGAACAAAAAGAACTAACAGCATCAGGACAAATGGTTGCAATCGATTATTTAAACAAGATTTTTTTTGATAATCCTGAGTATTTAGAAAAAGCATTGAGCTTAGAAAAAAAATTGCAGATTTGCTTACAACCAGGAGGAGAATTTGATATTCAATACAATTACAGTTCATTCAACAACATTCTTTCCATTAATTACAAGAATGTTTTTTCAAATAATAAATATTTAAGACTGCCATTGAATTTCTTGTTCACAGTTACAAAAGATCCAAATATTTTCAACAAACACCTTCCCTACAGAAGATCAATATTAAACAATAAAGAAAAACTCGAAGAATATGACAAAAATCTTCAAGATATACTTGATAAAAAAATAAAATTCTTACCCGAATATAAAACCATAAATGGAGTTGTAAAATATAATGAAGATGACTTACAAGAAGCTGATGAGTGCACTAAATATATTATTGCTTTAGCCATTGCAGAATATTCATGCAGAACGGATGAACTAAATAAAGTATTTGAATACAGGAATGGATTTAAAATACTCGCCTCAAACGGTGAAACAGGAGACAGAAAAAATGTTGCCGGAGTTTATCTTGGAAAAGAAAATCAGAATACAGTAATTATAACGCTTTCAATGGTTGCAGAAAGCTTAATAAAAACAATAATTCATGAAATGGCTCATGCAATAGATGGAGCAGATAAGAGCCAAGTTGGAACAAGAATGGGTAATCCATATCTTGATAAAGACTTAGGTGCTCTCAGTTTAATACTTGGAAACGATCGCAATACTGACGGAATATTTGGAAACATGACAGAAAAAGAAAAGGCTGATTTTGAAGAAGGAAGAGAAGAGTTATTTTATAAATTAGAAAAATTTATAGCAGCAGGAGATCGCCAGGAAATACTAAGAAACAGTCAATCTACCCCTCATGTTGAAGTTCCAGGAATTGGAATGTCATATTATGCATTTAACAATGAAGTTGAATTTATCGCTGAAGCATCATCAATGTTCTTTAAAAACCCAGATTTACTAAAGAAATCCAGTCCAAAAATATACTCAGCTTTTGTAAGTTTTTTTAAATTTGATCCCCTAAAAAAAGAAGAAGAGAAGCCACAAGAAAAGAAAGTTGAGAATAAAACCTCTTTCAATATTAGAAATACTAAAAACAGTTTAAAATTTATTAATGCAGCCTAAACAAATTTTTACTTGTTTGTAAGTCCAGCTTTTTCCATTCTATCTACAGCTTCAGAAAGTCTTTCTTTATGGTCGACAAGTGCAAATCTAACATAACCTTCACCATGAGTACCAAAAGAGCCACCGGGAATAGTAGCCACATTTGCTTTATGCAATAAGTCTGAGGAGAAATCAAAACCTGATTTATATGCCTTAGGAATAGGTAACCAAATATACATTGCACCGCCAGGTTTAGGTATATTCCAACCAAGCTTAGATAGTTTTTCTAACATTACATCTCTTCTTTCCTGATAAATCATAGATGTTTTTTTATGTTCGGAAAGAGGAATAGAAAATGCTTTAACACTGGCAGACTGAATAATTCCACAAACACCATAATCAGTATTTGTTTTTACTTCATATAAAGCACTGACAATATCTTTATTTCCTATAACAAAAGCCATTCTCCAACCAGCCATACTGTATGTTTTTGAAAGAGTATGAAATTCCACTGCAATATCTTTAGCACCCTTAACTTCAAAGATGCTATGAACTTTATTTTCATCAAAGACAAGCTCTGAATAAGCTAAATCGTTCACAAGAATAATATTGTTTTTCTTACATAAATAAACAGCTTTTTCTAAAAACTCAAAATCACAAACAGCTCCAGTAGGATTATTCGGATAGCTTATAAAAAGCATTTTTGCTTTATCTAAAACTTCCTGAGGAATAGTATCAAGCTGAGGAAGAAAATTGTTTTCAGGGGTAAGTGGTAATTCATGGACCTTCCCACCTGCAAGAAGCGTACCTCTAGCATGCACTGGATAATATGGACTAGGGACGATGGTCATATCACCAGGATTAATATATGCAAAAGCTAAATGAGTAATTCCTTCTTTGGAACCTGTAAGCGGGAGGATTTCATTTTCTGAATTAATGTCTATAGAAAATCTGTTTTTAAGCCATGCACAAGCAGCTTCTTTAAAATTTTTATTTCCTTTAAATGGTGGGTATCTATAATTTGCAGGGTTTTGAATTTCTTTTATACATTCATCCACAACTATTTTTGGAGAAAGCAAATTAGGACTACCAAGACTTAAATCAATTACATCTAAACCAGTACTTAAAATTAATTGCTTTTCAGCATCTAACTTAGCAAAGCTATACGTAGGGACATAGCTAAGTCTTTCTGCAACTTTAAAAGTATGCTTTGAGTTGTTTAATTTTTCATCTGATTGTGTTTTCATGACTTTAAATATAAGAGCTATATTCTAGCAAAGAAATAAAATAAAAATAATTTAATATCGTATAACAGGTATAATTAGCAGGTAGAGGATAAAGAATGAGCAAGCTTTTAATTATTGGTGGTGGGAACATGGGTTTTGCCATTGCAAAAGGCATTGCTGATAAGAACTTTCTAAGCAAAAAAGACATACTATTTATAGAGAAAAGCTCAGATAGAGTTAAGTTTTTAAAAAAAGCCAAATTTAATGTTTTTAAAGACTATACAGATTTAGACTTTAAGAGAATTGACATAGTTATCATTGCAGTAAAACCTAAAGATATAGAAGAACTCTTAAAAGCGTTATCAAAAACATTAAACAAAAAAATCTCAAAAAAGACATTGATCTTATCCATAGCAGCTGGAGTGAAAATAAATAAGTTATCAAGAACACTTAAAGATAGTCCTATTGGCCGTGTAATGCCAAATACTCCTTGTCAAATTGGTGAAGGGATAAATGTTCTAACCTTCAATAAAAAAACTACTAAGAAACAAAAACAAATTACAAAAATGATTTTCTCTTCCATAGGAGAAGTCCTAGAGTTAGATGAAAGCAAGTTTGATCTGGTTACAGCTCTCAGTGGCTCAGGACCAGCATATTTTGCTTATTTGATAGAGTCCCTTGTTAAAAGCGGAGTTAAGCTAGGGTTAGATGAAAGAACTTCATATATACTTTCACTAATGACGGGACTAGGCACTACAAGAATGTTAAAAGAAATAAAAGATTTATCTCCGAAAAGACTTAGAGAAATGGTGACATCACCAAATGGTACTACTCATGCTGCAATTACAACCTTACAAAAATATAATTTTGAAGATGTGATTTTTAAAGCAATTATGGCAGCCACAGATAGATCAATAGAAATGGGGAGAGTAGGATGATAAAGAGACTTGTTATGGCTTGTTTGCTTGTTGGGATATTTGCTATTCCTACCTTTGCCGAAGAACCTTTAATGATAAACACTGACACTGAAGACATTTCTTTAACTGATGATTTAGATATTGCAAAGGCTCAGGTAGAAAAATATCCTGACAATGCAGAAGCTCACTTTAACTTAGCAATAGCTTTAAGCAGAACAAGCTATGTAGAACAATCCATAAAAGAATTAAGAAAAACAAAAAAGTTAATCAGGAAACCAGAAAATGCCGGACTTATAGATAAAAAAATTGACGAGTATAAAGAAATACTTAAACACAGTCCTGACAATGCTTCAGTAAACAATATTAGATACAGACTGGCTTTCACACACTACTTAAAAGCTTATTTTATTTCAAAAGAAATTGAGAAAAAAGAAAAACTTGAAAACAAGACAACAGAAAAATCAAAAGAGAAGAAAAAGAATGCTGGCATCGATTTATTTAGCAATCAAAAATTAATAAAAATAGATAATGACCCACAGATAAAAGAAAGTCTTGAACAAAGTTTGTCTTACTTTAAAGAGGTCTTAAAACATGACCCAAATGACTCTTGGGCAAAGGTTTATTATGGATTTATTCTTGCTGAACAATTTGATGATTTTCAAAAAGCAAAAAAATTATGGAATGAAGTTGTCAAACAAGACCCCAGCAATCCAGCTCCACATTTATTTCTTGGAGAAGCAAAGATTAAAGAAGGTAATTTAAAAGAGGGATTATTAGAGATTACTCAAGCTATTTTATTGAGATCTATAAGTAATTAAGTACTACGATAAGCCATATACCTGGAACGGGCGTATGCTTAGGAGGCAAAGTTACGTAACCTCGCTTTCAGGCTCTGATACAATTAGCAGGGAAGTTAGGGTTTAGACTTACACGGTATATACATGTTCAATGTAATAAAAAAATATAAAACTGCATTTTTATTAGCTAGCGTAGCTGGTATTTTTACTTTTTCTTTTGTAAAGGGAAGCAGTTTAGTAAAAAAATCTGAAAAAGAGTTGAATACAAAAGAACAAAAAAGTGAAGCAAAAGCAGAAGGCTATTCATTAAAAGAGATAGATGCAAAGACTGGCACAATAAGATGGCAGTTAACAGCAGAAGAAGGCTCTACAGAAAACAATCTACAGGGAGCATCTATAAAAGGTATAAATGCAGAAGTCTATAAGGATAATAAGGTTGTTTTTGAGTTGAGTGCACCATCAGCAAAAGGTAATTATGGTTCAAAAGAAATTTATTTACTAGGAAAGGTGATTGCTAAAAATCCACTAGGTACTTTTCTTCTGACTACAAATCAATTAGCACTTGGAATGGGGACATCAATAGAAGCTCAAAAAGGATTTAGTCTAATCCTAAAAAACTCAGGATCAGTCATAGGTGAAAATGCTATTGTCAACGACGATCAAACTAAAATCATTGTAGAGAATCTTAAAGAAGCTATTTTCAAGAATTTAACTTTATCTGGAACCAAAGTGTCTATAGAAAAAGACTCTGGTGATAGCGACTTAAAGAATGCAATTATTACTGAGGGCGGAAAGATTGTCATCAAAGATGAATTGAGAAATGACGTTCTTACTGCAAATGAAATCAGATGGAAAAAAGATGGTGATGTAGAAGCTATATCAAATGTTGTTTTTACATCTAATGATAAAACCTTTAGAGCAGGTTATTTACTATTAAAACCAGATGGAAAAGTAATAGCTAAAAACAATGTTCTTATAGTTCATGGCAATACAAAGTGCTCTGGCAATCAGCTTAATTATGAGAATGACTTTATAACAGTTAGTGGGAAACCAAAAGCTATACAGGGATCAAATCAAATTACAGCAGATAAAATAGTATACAATTTACAAACAGGTAAAGTTGAGGCTTCTGGAAACGTAAAAACAGCAACAGTAAAAGTAGCAACAGTAAATAAAGCATAAAATGAAAAAATTTGTCTCTTTATCCTTTTTTCTATTAATTTATTTTCTTTTTTATCCATTGAATGGATGTGCAGCAGAAGAATTTGAAATCAAGCATGCTGACAACTTAGAAGCTGACAAACAACAAATATCAATTAAAGGAAATATTGTAATTAAATATAAGGATGCAGTTATTGAAGCTCCTGAAGGCAAGGTAGAAACTGATGAAGATGGCAAACCCACCACAGCAATATTTACAGGAAGAGCAAAAATAAAATTAAAAGACAGAAAAATAGAAGCCGATAAAATAAAAGTATTCTTAAATGAACAATCAATAAAAGCTGAAGGAAATGTAATTTCAGAACTTAAAGACAAAAAATCAACTCCAATAACCATTGCCTCAGACTCTCAAGATCTTTATTGGAATGGCGAAGATGCCAATGCTACAGGCAACATAAGAACGACCTATGGAGATACTGTAATAAGTTCAGATACAGCAAAAATAGTTTACAAGAATAAAAAACCTTATCAAGCTTTTTTTACGGGAGAAAAGAGAAAAGCAAACCTTGAGCAACCAAACAACTTAATTTCAGCAAAGCAATTTATTTTTGATATAAATACTCAAGACATCAAAGCAGAAAATGAAGTAAAAGGCATAATTTGGCCACATAAAGAAAAAACAAAAGAAGAGCAACTGCCAATAAATATTACTTCTGATGAGCTTTTTATTAACCAGACAGATTCTACGATTACAGCAAAATCAGCTCCACCAAGACTAATAAACTTATCTTACGAAGGTACGATTGGTAGAAGCAATGAAGGTGTATTACTTAGAGAAAAAGGGAGTGGAAAGCCTAAAAAATTAATATTTAAAGGGAATGCTGACGTTAAGCAAGAAGACAAACAATTAACCTCTGAAGAAATCGTATTTAATATTGAAGAAAAAAAACTATTTAGTAACACAAAAGACAATACAAGACCTAAAACTACTTTCTTTAAAAAGACAGTAAACAAGCAGTAGTATAATTTTAGATATGGTTTTAACAGTGAAAGATAACTTAAAGAAGCCTTTTGGACGATTAAAAGATCTTTTTAATAATTTAAGTTTTCAGGCAAAACTAATACTTTCAATTGTTTTTGGAATTTCAATCTTTATAACTTTATGTGCTTTCCTTATTATCCAAAATATACAATCAAATATTGACAATCAGGTACTAAAACTAAATTACAATTTAAGAACAGCTCAAACCCTTTCTCAAGTTGGGGGGCAAGCATTAATTCTCAACTTCAAAACAAGAGAAGCTAGGGAAAAAAGATTAAACGGAATTATAAATGAGCTTACAAAGAAGGAACCGCATAAGCTGTCATTTGTTATTTTTACAGATAACTCAGGAAGAATACTTGCTAAAAGTCAATTTGCCAACTTGTACAAACTATCAAACACTTCAAGTGATAAGATTCAACCACCTAAACATGTGCCATATATTAAAACCACATATTCAGACAGTGGGAAAGTTTTAACCATAGCAGAACCTATTCAATATGGCTCTAATTTTCTTGGTTGGGTATGGGTAGGATTTCCTGATGAAGGATTTACAATTGTTGGTTCAAATAAAGAACTACTAATATTTTTGCTAGAAATATTTATGTTGGTTTGGTTACTTTCTGTTATAGGTGCAATTGTTAATTCATTAATAATTACAAGACCTTTAAGAAAATTAGAAAAAAGTGCAAAAGCTATCTCTGAAGGAAGATTTGGATTTCAACTTCCTTTAAGAGGGTTTCTTGGTAAAGAACTTTCACAATTAGTGAAGGCCTTTAATAAAATGTCAAAAAGACTAGAGCAATACGAAGAGTCTAATATCGCTTCATTGAGCTCTGAAAGAAATAAGTTTGAGTCAGTAGTTATGTCAATTACTGACGGCGTGATTGTACTGGATAAAGAAGGTACAATACAAATCATAAATTTTGCTGCCAATAAAATGTTAAACATGTCCTCAGATGAACTTATGGGACAAAAAGCAACAAAGATATGGAATCCAAAAATCAATGCACAAATCGTAGGTTATTTAAAAAATATGAGTAACAGCAAAGTGAACATTGAACAAATTGACTTTGATTACATAAAAGAAGGCAGAAATTTAAAAGTATTTATCACACCAATAGAAAGCCAAAACGAAGAAAAACTTGGTGCTCTTATCGTTATACATGACAGAACAAAAGAAGCTGAAATTGAATTAATGAAACAAGAATTCATAAGCAATGTAAGTCACGAACTTAGAACCCCAATTACAAGTATTAAATGTTATGTAGACACTCTTTGCTCCCATGAGCATCAAATTGATGACAAGACAAGAAAAGAATTTTTAACTATTGTAAATGAAGAAACAGACAGACTAAGTAAACTTGTAAATGATGTTCTAGAGCTTTCAAGATTGGAATCTCCAGCCATGAAGTTACAATTAACACTACAAGAAGTTTATCCTTCTATAGAGTATGCAGCTAAAGCTACGATAGTCCTTGCAGAGAAAAAATCCATCAAATTAAAGCTGGAAACTGATCATGATCTTCCACTTTTAAATATTAACCAGGAAAACTTAGAAAGAATTTTTGTAAACTTAATTTCTAATGCAATTAAATACACTCCAGGCAATGGTGTAGTAAAGCTAGTAGCTAAGAAGGTAAATAATGAGGTGTTATTCCAAATTATAGATAATGGGATTGGAATACCTGAAGAGCATTTAAAACTTATATTTGAAAGATTTTATAGGGTTGAAAATAAGGTTCATACAGTTAAGGGAACTGGTCTGGGTCTAACGATTGTTAAAAAATCCATAGAGCAACATAATGGAATTCTTAGTGTAAGAAGTAAATACGGAGAGGGTAGTATATTTGAATTTTCATTACCCATACCAAACAGTGAAAACAGAGTAAAAGATTTTGACAAAGAAGTTGCTAAAACTGCTTAGAATTACTATATAATAGAAAAGTTGCGGATCGGTAGCTCAACGGTGGAGCAGAGGACTCATAATCCTTTGGTTATAGGTTCAAATCCTATCCGATCCATTTCATTTTATTTATGGTGCTTCAAACAACCCTTAACAGGGTGTAGTTGAAGCCTCCTAAGGCTAAAAGTATTGTAAGAACTCAAAGCATGAAACAAGAGACTTATCATAGAATAACCATTTTGATACAAACCTTTAGTTTGATTTGCATACTTACATTTAGTGGGCTTCAATATTCAATTAACAATAGACTTAAAGACATTGAACAAGACACTCAATTAAGACCTGTCATCCTCAGATCCAGCAATATTAGCTGGGAAGACTTACAACCTTTACCAGAGAGGCCTGATAAAAAAATATTCCCATATAAAAAAGATGAATTTTTAGAATTTATAGTTGTAAAAAATATAGGGGCAGAAATAGAAGGAAAAATAATTCTAAATGGATACTCTTATACTCTGCACTTTTTTAATGATTTAAGTCAGATTCAAAAAGATAGGATTGCTTGTGAAGAAAAATGGGGATGGGTACAAGAAGGTAGTAAACTCTATGCCTTTTTTACAGATCATGATAAAGAAAAATCTACTAAAGAAAATCAAATCATACTTAATTACAAAGATATAAATGGAAATGACTATTCCACTATAGAAAATAAGAATTATTCGTCAAAAGTCTGCAGAATTAAAGATTTAACACATTAAAATGCTTTTTAGAATTACTTTGTAACCCAAAGATTAACATCGCTAAGTTTAGTTTTGGACATGTTTAAAAGCTTAAAAGCTACTTCTTCGCTGTTATTATCCAAAATATATCTCATAATCATTTGTCTTAAAGTGTTGACTTGCTCTTGTGGAACAGCAGCAGTAACTTCTACAAGAGTTACTGACTTAGATGACTTGGTTTCTTTTTTTGTAAGTGTAGCTTGTGCAGCCATAAAAATTCCCTTTATTTATTGATAGATCAATCTTACGATATAAAAATAGTGATATCTAAGAACTTAATTTTGTTTTTATTTTTCCCATACAAAATTTTTACAATAAATAATAAAAGCTAAAAAATTTAGGAGGAATTCTTGTCTTATTGAGAATTTATCAAAAGCAATGATTAGTTACATTTACTTTTGTAAATTGTAAGTGTGCGGGTGGAACTAAAATCTAAGCGATTAGGATAGGAGGAGCAACTGAATCAATGCCGCCAAAACCATTTTCATCTAAAACTTTCTTTACTTCATCTGCATCTGCAGGTCTATCAACAAATAATTTACCATCAAGATGATCAATTTCATGCTGAATACATCTACAAAGTAAATTGTCTTCAACTAACATTTTTCTTTCTTTACCAAGCAAATCTTGATACCTAACAATGATTTTTTTATATCTAATAACATCAAAATAAACATTAGGAAAGCTTAAACAGCCTTCCTTCGAAACCATTTCGCCTTCTTTTTGGATAACAACAGGGTTTATTAAAACAAGAGGACTATAAGAAGCTTCTTCTTTATTTGTCTTTTCATCAACATAACGCTTAGATGCATAATCTACATCAACCACTAAAACTCTTTTGCTAACACCGATCTGTGGTGCAGCAAGACCTATACCTTCATTTGCATACATGGTTTCAAACATGTCTTCAATAAGTTTTCTTAAAGACTTATCAAATTTAATAACTCTACTGGTAACTTTTCTTAGAACTGGATCCCCGTATTGAACTAATTTTTGTTTTGACATATCTTTTTATTGCGCAAAGAGATTTGCATTTCCTTTTGTCAAGCTAGTTAGTGATTGGTTTTGTCGACATTTCGATAAAGCCGAAATTGTATATAGTGCACTAGCGTATCATTGTAATTATACCACAAAACAACGAATTTGAGACATTTTGTGGTCTTTTACGTCTAATTTTCATGAAATCACTTTATAATACGATTGTGTTTTTATTAACTTGTAAATGGATATTTAAAGAGGAATTAAGAATAAATGATTAGCTTTAGCCTGACGGATGAACAAAAAGAACTACAAAGATTAGCAAGAGAATTCGCACTTAAAGAAATTAGGCCACATGCTGAAGAGCATGACAGAGAAGGCAAGTTCCCTATGGGAATAGCTAAAAAAGCCTTTGAAATAGGTCTAATGAACCTGAATATACCAGCTAGTTGCAATGGCGCTGAGTTAAGTGTTTTAGATGAAGTCATTATTGCTGAAGAACTTTCAGCTGGTTGCTCAGGCATTAGTACTGCTTTATCAGCAAATCATCTTGCTACTGCACCAGTAATAGTTGCTGGCAACGAAGAACAAAAGAAAAAATATCTTGGCATGATAACAAAAGAATTAACTTTTGCTTCATATGCAGTAACTGAACCTCAGGCAGGATCTGATGTAGCCGGGGTACAAACCACTGCAAAGTTAGTAGGTGATGAATACATTATAAATGGTTCAAAACAATGGATCACAGGTGCTAGTGTTGCTAAATGGTTTTATGTTCTAGCTAAAACAGATGCTTCCATGGGTCACAAAGGAATGAGTGCATTTATTGTAGATGCAGACACACCTGGAATAAAAATTGGAAAAAAAGAAGACATGATGGGGCAAAGAGCTTCTGCAACACATGCAATTACTTTTGAAGAAGTTAAAGTACCTAAAGCTAATCTCCTGGGAAAAGAAGGTGAAGGCTTTAAAATTGCAATGAAAGCTTTTGATCATACAAGACCAGGAATTGCTGCTGGAGCAGTAGGTGTGGCTAGAGCTGCAATGGAACATTCCATTGAATATTCAAAAACAAGAACATCTTTTGGAATGCCAATTGCTATGCATCAAGGAATCAACTTCATGATTGCTGATATGGCTACTGAAATTGAAGCAGCCAGATTATTGTCCTGGCAAGCAGCATGGGCAATGGATAATGGAGTAAGAAATACCAAGATGGCTGCATTTGCAAAAAGATTTGCTGCCGATACAGCCATGAAAGTTACAACTGATGCTGTACAGATACATGGTGGGTACGGCTACTCAAATGAATATCCTGTAGCAAAACTTATGCGTGATGCAAAAATATTTCAAATTTATGAGGGTACATCACAAATACAAAGATTAATTATCGCAAAAGAAATATTCTTAAGATGAACCTACGTGCCTATGAACCAATGAGCCTATGAAGAACAAATAACATAAACTGTTTTTCATAGGAACATAAGAACATAGGCTCATAGGCTCAAGCTTTTTATTACCCATTCATTAAATTCTTTTGGTACATCTTCCATGCAGGTATGGCTGGCAAAATCAAAAACCCTGTAGCTAGAATTTGGCATGGTTCTATGTAGTATTTTTATTGAACTTTTTAAAGCAATATAATCATACCTACCTACAGAAAAATGAATAGGACAAATAACTTTAGGAGTGTTTGAAAGAAAATCCCAGCTTATCGAGTCTCTCCATATTTGCCTAACAATGGACATATCAGAGATAAGAGCAAGCTTATGTCTTCTTTTTATAGGGAGTTTTAAAGCAAATCTCGTAGTTTTTTTTAATAAGTCTACAGGCTTACCCAATAACCAATTGTAGTATCTATGTAAAACTTCTGGAACTTTAGGAGGTAAACTTACAAGTAATAACTTCGAAACAGAATCTGGATATTCTTCAGCAAATCTCAAGGCTAAGACAGCACCAAAAGAATGTCCAATAATAGTCACGGGTTTACTTATACCGATATAATCAAGAGTTTCTTTCAAGTCATTCATATGCACATCAGTAGTGCAAATTCCACCAGGATTGACCGATTTTCCATGCCCTCTTAAATCAATTCCTATAGTTCTATAATTTGATTTGAGAATTTTATACTGTTTCTCCCAAACATCATTAGCACTTGCAGTACCATGAATAAAAAGTACAATATCTCCATTTTTTCCATTGTCATAATAAGATAAAATCATAATAAAAATTTACGATTATTTAGTTAAGCCCTTGTTATACCTACTTAGCAACCCCAACAACATCTGTTAATGTCTTTCCATTAGTAGTGATTTCTTCTAAAACCTCAATCTTTCTTGGTTCATAGAGTTCTACAACTTTTTCTCTTAAAACAGCTGCCATCTTATCCAAATTATTCCCACAAATATCAGCATAATTATAAAGATCAACAGGTTTACCAATTTTTATGGTTATTTCTGGTTTTTTCCATAAATGTTCAGAGTGCCTAAGGTTATAAGTACCATTAAAATATACAGGTACTACTAACGATCTTGATTCCATTGATAATTTAGCAACTCCCCCTTTAAATTTTGTAGGTTGGCTAAAACTAGTTACAGTACCTTCAGGAAAAATAGTGGCAATTCCACCATGAGTAAGTATATTATTTAGCTTTTTTAAAGCTCTTTGATACTCCTCAACTCCATTTCCAAGAGGGACTGAACCAATAGCTTTTGCAAGCCATTTTAAAAACTCTGTTTTTAATGGTCTCTTTGAAATTAAAAAGCTAGTTCTCCTAAATGGTCCAATCAGCATAGCAAGCAAACAACCATCAAAAAAGTTTTGGTGATTTGCTGCTAGTATAAATCTTCCTCTTTTAGGAAGATTTTCCATTCCTTCAATTTTTAATTTTGTAAATAAATAAAAGAATATATATCCAAGAGTCAGAATCAAAAGATAAATAAACCCTTGAAGCAACCTTGTTGATTTTAAATTAATTCTGCTAATCACTTTACTAATTCTACCAAAAGTAAAGGGATAACCTTAACTTCTTCTTAATGAAAGATTAGATTTACATAAAAAAACAGCGTTATATCCTTTACCTGGTGTTAACCCCACACGGGCATCATACTAACAACTTCAAGAGTGCCGATAAACAGGGTAAGCAGGAGAAAATAAAATGTTTATTTTAAATCTAACACCAATAAATAGAAATATCGGCGGGCCAAACCTAAACCCAGTTACAGGGAATCAAGGCAAAGATCCAGATGGTGCATTCCAACAAGGTATGGAAGGCAATGGATACGATCAAGGTGCACTTGAAAAAGCAGTTAGTGAAAGAACGCGTTTAACAAGAACTAAAAGAGCAGGTCACGCAAGTAAAACAAAGAGTAAAAATTCTTTATTTGTAGTAGATGATGAAGACAATTTAGATGAACAGCCTGTTTATAGAACGATAATGGTTGATGGAAATTTATTTACACTAAGATTATTAGCAGTAGCTTAGAAGGTTTATAGTTCGATGGTTAAATGGTTGATGGTTATTTGGTTTTAGCCACAGGAATTTTTTCTTCTATTCCTAAATAAAGTCTAGCTGCTTGTTCAGAAAGCTTTCTAATTCTTAGAATAAATGCCATTCTCTCATCGCGACTAACGGCACCACGTGCATCTAATAAATTAAAGCAATGTGAGCATTTTAAAATATAATCATATCCAGGCAAAACAAGCTTATTATCCAGGCATGATTTAGCTTCACTATAGTACATATCAAATCTTTTTAACAGATCATCAATATTTGCAAGCTGGAAATTATATTTGCTTTGCTCAACTTCATTTCTATGATAAACATCTCTGTACTTAACATCTTTAGTCCAGGTAAGATCAAAAACATTATCCACATCCTGAATGTACATGGCTATTCTTTCTAGACCATAAGTAATTTCTACAGGCGTAGGTTTTAAATCTATTCCACCAGCTTGCTGGAAATAAGTAAACTGCGTGATTTCCATACCATTTAGCCAAACTTCCCAGCCAACTCCCCATGCACCGAGCGTAGGTGATTCCCAATCATCCTCTACAAATCTAATATCATGTTCATTTGTTTTAATACCAATTTTTTCTAAACTAGCTAAATATAAATCCTGAATATTGTCGGGCGAAGGTTTCATAATGACCTGATACTGAAAGTAGTTTTGTAGTCTGTTTGGATTATCACCATACCTACCATCAGTAGGTCTTCTACATGGTTCTATACATGCCATATTCCAGGTCTTCTCACCAAGAACATTTAAAAAGGTAGCAGGATTCATGGTACTGGCACCTTTTTCAATATCATATGGCTGCATAATTAAACAACCTTGATCAGCCCAGTATTGGTTTAAAGTTAAATATAATTCTTGAAAGGTTAATGGCATAAATAAATAATAACAAATTAATGCCTGAAATGTCTCATTCCAGTAAACACCATAGCTATATTATATTTGTCACAAGCTTCTATTACTTCCTGATCTTTAATGCTTCCACCTGGCTGAATAATAGCTGCTATTTTTCCTGAAGCAGCTACTTCTATATTGTCTTTAAAAGGAAAGAAAGCATCAGAAGCTACAACTGCATCTTTAGAATTAAAACTAGCTTGGTTTAAAGCAATCTCAAATGAACCGACTCTATTTGTCTGCCCACCACCAAGACCAATTGTCTTTCCATCTTTTGCAATTACAATAGCATTTGATTTTACATGCTTACAAACTTTCCAAGCAAAAATAAGATCAATCATTTCTGTATCAGTAGGTTTTCTTTTCGTTACAACTTTTAAGTTGCTTGGATCAAGAATCTGACTATTAAAATCTTGAATTAAAAATCCTTGATCAATAGCCTTTACATCAATCTTATTTTTTATATTTGTACTTAACTTGATTTTTAAAACTCTTAAATTAGGCTTAGATTTAAAAACTTCAAGAGCAGCAGGGGTAAAGTCAGGAGCAACAACTGCTTCTAAAAAGATCTTCACCATTTCTTTAGCAACATCTTCATCCACTTTTCCATTAAATGCTACTATCCCACCAAATGCACTTACACTGTCAGCAGTAAAAGCTTCTATATATGCATGAAGCAAATCAGGAGCAATGGCTACACCACATGGATTATTATGCTTAACAATAACTGATATCGGCAATTCAGGAGCGAACTCTGATGTTATATTCCAAGCTGATTCAAGATCTAAGAAGTTATTAAATGAAAGCTCTTTCCCCTGAAGGATTTCAGCATTTGCTAAACCATTAGAAGAGTCTTCTGTGGAATACAAGGCTGCCATCTGATGAGGATTTTCACCATAACGTAATTTTTGTTTTAAGGTAAGTTTTAGGTTTAGATTAGGTGCATATTTATCGTGAGAACCATTTCCATTTCCGTTACTACTTCCTATAGCTGAGGAGAGATAAGTATTAATAGCCTTATCATAAGTGCTGGTTTTAGAAAATGCTTTACAAGCAAGTTTTTCTCTCAGCTTTAAAGTAGTCTGACCATTGTTTTCTTTCAACTCTTTTAAAACCATTTCATAATCAGTTGGATCACAAACGACAGTAACAGCTGAATAGTTTTTAGATGCACTTCTAATCATAGAAGGTCCACCTATATCAATATTTTCAATAGCTTCTTCTAGAGCTACACCTGGCTTCGAAGTAACTTCTTCAAAAGGGTAGAGATTTATAACAACCATATCAATGGGTAAAATATTATTTTGAGCAATGGTATCCATATGATCTTTTTTATCGCGCCTAGCTAAAAGTCCACCATGGACAACAGGATGTAAAGTTTTCACCCTGCCATCTAACATTTCAGGAAATTTTGTAACTTCACTAACTTCTTTTACTGGCAATCCATTTTTCTTAAGTAATTCTGCTGTTCCACCTGTAGATAAGATTTCATAATCAAATTCTTTACAGAGCTTAGTGGCAAAGTCTAAAATGCCATCTTTTTTATAAACACTTATAAGAGCAAGTTTTTTCATTTAATTTCTCCAAAATAACAGAAATATTATATCGTGATTTGTTGTAGAGACATAGTATTTAGAGGGTAGAAGATGAAAGAACTATGACGCTATAATGTTCTAATGACTATTACCCACAGATCACAATCTACAACAAGCACTCAAAGAGATAGTTGGGTGGAAATAAATCTTTCTGCTCTAGAAAGAAATTTTCTTAAATTAAAAGATTTAACAAAAACAAATATAATGGCTGTAGTAAAAGCAGATGCTTATGGTCATGGAGCCACAGCTACTGCTCCTATATTACAAAGCCTTGGAGTACATTCATTTGGAGTAGCAACTATAGATGAAGGAATTGCATTACGTAATGCAGGAATTAAAACTCCTATTTTAATGCTGGGTGCCACACCATTCTGGTCATATGATCAATGCTTAAAAAATGATTTAACAATAACTCTTTATTCAAAAGATCAAATAACTCTTCTTGAAAATTTCTCTAAAGATTTAAAATCAAAAATTCCTGTACAAATAAAAATTGATACTGGAATGAATCGATTAGGAATAGATTATAAAGAAGGAAAAGAAGTTATAGATTCAATTTTAAACTCTAGCTGTTTCAAGTTAGAAGGTATTTTTAGCCATCTTTCTTCTGCTCATGATGTGGACTTTTCAAATTTACAAAAAGAAAGATTTGACTCTGCTGTGGGTGCATATAAGGACATCCCTAAACATATTGCAAATAGCTATGCAGCGATCAATTATCCAGATTTTAGATATGACTTGGTAAGAGTAGGAGTAGCAATTTTCGGGCAAGAATATAATTTTCTTGAACCCATAATTTCTGTAAAAGGAAGAATTACTGAGATTCACAAAATCTACAAAGATGATTATGTAAGCTATAACAGAACCTGGCAAGCAAAAAAAGATAGCTTAATAGCTACTATTCCAATCGGATACGCTGATGGTGTAGACAAGAAACTTTCAAACAAATTAAAAGCTATTTACAATGATAGTTTAATAGATCAAGTAGGAAATATCACAATGGATCAAATGATGTTTGATATTTCAGATATAAAAGATGGAAAAGTAAATGATGTAATCACTTTAATCGGAAAAGAAAATGAAAAAGAAATTGCAATCAGTGACTGGGCAAAAGAATTAGATACAATTACATGGGAATTGATATGTAGGCTTAAAATTAGGTTACCAAGGATTTATACAAGGGATTAAAGCTTTAGCTTTCCCTGTTCTTTTAAAATCAAATCTATTAATTCTCTAAGGGCACCACATCCGCCATTTCTTTCTGTAATAAGTTTAGCTTTAGAAATAGCACTGGGATGAGCATCTTTAGGACAAACAGGCAAACCTACAATTTCAAGTGCTGGCACATCTAAAATATCATCACCGATAAAAGCAGTTTCTTCTAATTTAATATTTAGTGAGTTAGCAATCTCTGTAACTTTTTTCCCTTTTTCATATACATGCTGGAAGATATGTTTAATCCCTAATTCACCAGCTCTATTTTTTACAATTTCACATTCTCTTGCAGTAATAATAGCCAACTCTAATCCATAATTTTGAGCCAGTTTAATACCCTGACCATCTCTCACATTAAATTTTTTCAGAGCTTCCCCATCTTTAGAATAGAAGAGCGAGCCATCAGTTAAAACACCATCTACATCAATAGCTAGTAATTTTATATTTTTTATTATTTGTTTTAAATCTTGCATACTTTAAATAGTTTACAATATTAACTACAATATGGAGACGTACCGAAGTGGTCATAACGGGGCTGACTCGAAATCAGTTAGATGGGGCAACCTATCACGCGAGTTCGAATCTCGCCGTCTCCGAATTCGCAATTAAAGGATCCGTCCGATTTATTCGGCGGATCCGTGCAAACAATATATAAAGCAAAAGGAGATTTTAGCTTGTCTAAAATCCCACTAATAAACCCGAAGTGGTCATAACGGGGCTGACTCGAAATCAGTTAGGCGGAGCAATCTGCCACGCAGGTTCGAATCCTGTCTCCTCCGGGCTTATCGATAAATGGAAAAGAAACTTAAAATATTTCTGAGATTAGTTATTTAAACCTAATACGAACTCTATTGATTCATTAATTTGTATCATTGTGTTTTCAGGCAACTTACCAATTCTTCTCTTAAATCTTGTAATATCTGCTGCTTTAATTTGATTAAGCATAACTTGAGATTCTTTAGGAAGACCACTTTCTCCCCTTTTTAAAACTATTCCAATAGGAAACCATTCAGCTCTTACCTTAGATGTTATCGGTGCAATGATATAAGTAGGGAGTTTTTTATTTAAAACATCGGATTGAATAATTAAACAATATCTTGTCTTTTGCATTTCATGACCACGGGTTGGATCTAATTCAACAATCCAGATTTCCCCCCTTCTTGGTCTATGAAGTAAAACTGGTTTAGTCATCTTTTTCTAAACCATCATCAAGCATAGAGTCCCACTCTTTAAATTCTTTTAAATAACCAGTATCTTTTGCCATATTATTTGCTGCTGTTTCAAACATTGCTTGCTTTATCAAGTTATCTACAAAATCAGATTCATTATCAACTGTTTTAAGGTATTTAGCTGACTGCTTAGATATAGAAAGATTTTTTCTTACTTTGCTCATACGCTTACTCCTACATAATCTTATTGCACATATATTATACACACATTAAGGTGTATTAGCTAGGGGTTGCCCTATTTCTGATTCCTTGGATTCACTACAAATGGAAAAGAAACTTGCTTTTAGGTTTGTATACATCTGTTAACTAGATAGATACAAACTAGTACACTTTGTATACATCTTAAACAAGACAGATACAAACTAGTACACTTTGTATACATCTTAAACAAGACAGATACAAACTAGTACACTTTGTATACATCTTAAACAAGACAGATACAAACTATGAAATTTACAAGAATCATACTCTTACAAAAAATATCTTGAGATTTTTCAAGATAGCAAAAAGTAAAAAGATAACAACAATCAAGATAACTTCATCCCTACAAAAAATAATTTTCAAACTAATACTATTTATGGATACATCGATTCAAATATTTTAAATAAAATCATATTCAGGCAGAAAAATATAAACAAAGGGATATTCCTACAAAGAAAATTTAAGCTAACCCTACTTACAGGTTTAGCTGCACCTCACTTTATGGAAATTAACCTCCAGTGAGCAATAAAAAAATCAAAAGGATGAGAATGATTCTTTTAAAAAACATTAAGAATATATTTAAATTAAAAAGAATCTTTTGTATTATTTTTACTTTTATCATGTTATTAAATTGCACTTGTCCATCTTTTGCACAAAGCAGTCCTGATAATGGTTTTACGATAGAAGTTTATGCATCTAATCCTAATGGCCTAAAATCTGCAGTAGCAAATTCTTTATCATTAGAAGATAAAAACATCTATTTAATAACGAATAACCTAACTAAGTTGAGCGGCGTAGACCCTGTTACTAAAGTAGCAAACAGATTGTTAAATTTAGAAACATCAGATTATTATCTAACAGTAGTCTACTCAAGGAACAAGGATAAGTTCTTTTTCTACAATCACAGTATTTACGCAGGATCAATTTCATTAAAAAATAAGAAGTTTAATATTAGCAATTTATTAGATACCTTATCAAATAAATATAAGAATAAAGAAATTGATTTTTACAAACTTCACTCTGGGATTTTTTCTAAAAAAAGAATTGATAAGAGTTACCAAGAAAACTATATGAAGTTCAATAAGTCTGGAAAGCCTATAAAATTTAATGGTGGCTTTAAAATATCAAGAGCAAATGATGTAAGATTTGAGTTCAATGCAAACAACTTCGACAATATGAGCACCGCAGCTACAACTTCTACTACATCTACTTCATGGTCAGACCTAGGTCCACATGGATTTACTGGAGCACTAAGTAGCTTTGTTGCTAATCCATGGGGTGGAACTGGTCCTTCTTTTTTAACTTTTGATGGAACCAATGATTTTGTAACAATTCCTGATCCTATCAATCCTACTGTAGGTTATTCTATAGAAACTTGGATCAGACCAACAGACGTAGCTACTAACAGAGTTGTATTTTTTAGAACAAATGCATCTACCATGGGATTTGTTCAACAAATAAACATAACAAATGCAGCAAAATTTGTACATTTTTCTATGGATGGAGGAACTGTCACAGGAACAACTACTATAATGAATAACACTTGGTATCACTTAGTAATAGCAGCTACTGATGGTGGTACTCAAAAGTTATATGTGAACGGTGTTTCCGAAGGTACTCCAGTAGCTATTTCCATGTTATGGACTGCAGCTACTCAGTATTTACTGGGACAGACAGATTCTACTAATTTAAATTATAGAGGTGATATAGCAGTAATCAGAGGTTATAGTAGAGAATTAACTGCTCAAGAAATAGCAGATCTTTATACAGCAGGAAATTCAGGCACATTAGTAACAAGACCGACTTTATCAAGTGCAGCTGTAAATGGAACGTCTTTAACACTCACTTACGATGAAAGTTTAAATGCTACTGCACCCGCTACATCTGCTTTTACCGTACTTGTTAATGGAAGTCCTACAACTGTTTCTTCTGTTATGATCTCTGGTACAGTAGTCACTCTAACATTATCTCCTACGGTTACAAACAGCGATACTGTTACTATTTCTTACACTCCACCTGGAACCAATGATATAAAAGATGCAGACAGTGAATTAGCATTAGCTCTTTCTGGTCAAGCAGTAACAAATAGTACTCCTGACACATTCGCTCCTACAGTTTCTACATATTCACCTACAGATGGTTCTACAGGTGTTTCAGCTTCATCTAATTTAGTTTTAACTTTTAATGAGAATGTTCAAGCTGGCACAGGCAATATCATTATTAAAAGAACTTCTGACAATTCTACTTTTGAATCGATTCCTGTAGGAGACGTTAGAGTTACATTCTCTACTAATATGGTCACAATTAATCCTACTGGAACTTTAGCTACTAATGGCACTAGCTACTATGTTCAAATAGACAATACTGCTATTAAAGATTCTTCTAATAATAACTATGCTGGTATTACTGATACTATTACATGGGATTTCACTTCTGCTGATACTACTGCTCCTACTTTATCCTCTGCTGCTACTAACGTTGCTGGTACTACTATCACTCTTACATATAATGAATCTCTTGATTCCTCCACTCCAG
>JAGVKQ010000023.1 GCA_020050435.1 Candidatus Caenarcanales bacterium | reverse complement strand
TGCCTTACCACTTGGCGACTCCCCAATAAGAACTAATTTAAATTTTCAGATATCAATATTATTATACTTTGTAGCGAGAGTCATAACCACCTGCCTTACCACTTGGCGACTCCCCAATAAGAACTAATTTAAATTTTCAGATATCAATATTATTATACTTTTTAGCGAGAGTCATAACCACTTGCCTTACCACTTGGCGACTCCCCAATATTATTGATACAGCTTAATAGCGTACCGGTGAAGAGAACATTGAACATTTGTTTTCAGAATTCAGACACCTAATCAGGTTTTATTATAATATATTAAAAGGTTTAAATATGTCAGAAACGTTTTATTTTAGTAACAAAAGTCGTAATGAGAATGTAAAATATCTTTTTGTATTTCTATTAGCTGTAATTACATGGATACTTCAGCTCTCTATTTTTAGTAGAATCCTGTATTTTGACAGTGCTTCTAATCTTATGCTTTTAGGCTCTGTTTTTTGTGGTTTGATATTTGGTCCTTTGGCAGGTACTATTTTTGGACTGATTTCATCTTTTTTCTGCAGCAGTTTGCTTTATGATCATTTGTTTTACTTCTCTTATCCACTTATGGGTTTTATTTCGGGATTATTGATAAAAAATATTTTTTCAGATGAACTTGTATTTTTTATACTTTTAGCTTTTATTCTCACTTTTCCTTTTGAGCTTTTTAATGGCATACAATACAACAATAAGCATTTAATTAATGTCTTTGATAGGTATCTTCCTGTCAGTTTCTATAGCTCTATTTTAAATATTTTAATTGCACCTTTTTTTTATTGGTTTAGTAAGCTATTAATAAAGAGATTTAGGATAAAAAGTTTATGAAATATCAGGCACCACGTGGAACACAGGATATCCTGCCAAAAGACTCAGCCAAATGGCAAAGAGTAATTGATATTTGTCGGAAAGCCTTAGAGAAGCATTCTTTTAATTTTGTTTCCACGCCTATATTTGAACACACTGAACTTTTTCATAGAAGTGTAGGGGAAAGTTCTGACATTGTAAATAAAGAAATGTATACGTTCTTAGATAGAAGTGAGAGATCTCTTACTTTAAGACCTGAAGCTACTGCTGGAGTTTTGCGTTCATATATAGAAAATGGACTTCATAGAGAACCTAAGCCTGTAAGACTTTGGACTTATGGACCCATGTTTCGTTATGAAAGACCGCAGGCTGGGCGTTATAGGCAGTTTAATCAGGTTGATGCTGAGATCTTAGGTAGTAATTCTATTTCTTGTGAAATAGAAGCGATGTTTATGCTCTCTGAAATTTTTGATAAATTGGGCTTGGAATTTAGAATTGAAATTAATTCTTTAGGTGATGAAGAATCAAGAAATGCTTATAAAGAATATTTTCAAAAATATACAAAAGGATTTTTAGGAGATCTATGTGAAGATTGTAATCGTAGGTATGAACAGAATCCTCTTAGAATGCTGGATTGTAAGGTTAAGCAAGATCAGGAAATCTATGCTTCATGTAAAAAACCGGTAGAGTTTTTATCTGAACCTTCTGCTAAGAGATGGGAAGAAATTAAGACTATTCTTGGAGTGTATAAAGATAAAACTCAGAGAAAAATAAAAAATATAGTAACAAATCCTAGCTTAGTAAGAGGGTTGGATTACTACAATGATTTTGTCTTTGAAATTAAATCCACTAGCGAAGTCCTAAAGGGGCAATCTACTATCTGTGCTGGTGGAAGATATGATAGTTTAGTGGCATCTCTTGGTGGACCTGATACTCCTGGTTTTGGTTTTGGTATAGGGGTGGAAAGATTAATGCTAGTTATAGAAGAGATTCTTAAAAAGTCTTCTTCGCTGATGTTTATAAGTAATCAGCCAGAGATTTTTGAAATTGTTAATGATGTGTCTAAATTGGATTTAGGTATAAATTTTGAAATTTCTTATAATCCTAATAATGTAGGTAAACAAATAGAGCAAGCTATAAAGAAAAACATTGACTTTATAGTATTTTATTTAGATGATGAAAAGGCTAAGGGAAGCCTAAAGATAAAAAATCTAAAGACACGTGAGGAAAAAGAGTGCAAGAGTGATATAAATGAATTGATCAATTTCTTTAATTCTCAATTCTCAACTCTTAATTCTTAATTATTTATATGGCTACACAAATACCAGATATAAAAGAAAAAATAGGCATGGCGACATCATATTTAAGCCTTGGAATTATAGGTTTCATCTGGCTTTTAGTTTCAAAACGTCATTATTATGATCAAAAAGATTTTATTAGATTCCATTGTTTTCAGTCAATTTTCATAGGACTTTTATTTTCATTCTTTCCTGATGCTATAGGAATAATCTTTTCTTTAATCAGTCAGATCTTAGGTTTTATACCTTTTTTACTTCCTGTAGTTGCACTTTTAGCAAAAATACATGGCACACTTCAAATGGTTATAAAGTTTGGGTCTTTAGCTATGATAGTTTACTGTGTAATTTTTTGCCTTTATGGTAAATATACAAACATTCCTTATATTTCTCAGATTATAAATAGGATGCTTAGGTAGATTAAATCTTTCTAACATATTCTCTTAACTGAAATACTTGTGTAATAATCAAATTATATGAGAATTTTCTTTCAGAACTCAATAGCTACCCATTGTAAGAGAGTTGTCTCAATAACTTCTCCAGACACACTTGTAGACAATATTTTATCAAAGGACAATAAGCCTGAGGCTTTAAGAGCTTTGGTGAAAGCAGTAAAAAGAAATGTCATTTATTCAAATCAAGTTCAAAACTATTTAGGAAGCCTTTTGTCTAAACCAGAGACTCTAGTTGATGAAAAGGTGAAAATCGCTCAGGTTCTGGGAATGTTTCAAACAGTATTTTCAGCTAAAACATTGGGGATTGCATTACTAGGATCAGAAGTGGGTACTGATGAATTGTTTGAAAGATTTTTGGTTAACATGACGGTTCATGGTGCTAATGGATCTAGTGAAGCTTCTTTAGGTGATTTACTCCCTAATTATGTTGGAGAGAAGAATGCTCATGTAAGAAAAGCACTTATAGATGGGTTGTGTGAAAGTAAGCAGCCATTAGCTATTTCACTTTTAAGGAAATATGGAGAAGTCAAACAAAGACCTCATTCCCAATTAGCTTTAGATAAAGCAAATGAAATAGAATCAAGTCTTTCTGGATGTTTATTTTTTTCTGTTCCTAAATGGTAAATAGATTGCTTGTATGGTTAATACCTGAAAATCTAGATTAAATGGATGCTGCTGTAGCCCAAATACTTTTAATTACTTTATAAGGATTTCGAATAAAGCTATATCCTACTGCTAATAATGCTATTAAGTCTGATTTCTTTGCAGAGAGTAAAAAATTATGCATAAGTATTTTTTCCTCTTCATTCAATTTCTCGCCGTGCATATCTCTTACTTGTAAATTAAAAAAAACTCTTGGAGATGTTTTTAGTGGAGTTACGGCATATTCACTTTGTATAGAGAGTAATTCAGTTTCAGACAAATTCTTTTTAAAGAGAAGAGGAAATTTTCTTATTCCTCTAATTGATGGAACAACTTGTCTACATTTGTCTAATGTAATCAATGCTTTCTCCTAAATATTCTCACGTGCTATATATGTTAATACTTTTTGTTTGAAATGTCAAAGAAAGCATGATTAAGGCTCTTTAGTTGACTTTGAGATTTTAAAGGACTAGTATTAACTCACTTGGTTGAAAATTAAAAACAAAGCGAGGTCTTATGGCTGTTGCTGTTGCTTCTGGGTCTAGCTGGGTTAAGCATAGCTTGTTTACTCCTAAGTGTTGGGAAGTTCTAAAACATGCAAGAGATATGGCTAATAAACGTGGCGGAGTAGTTATAGAGAATATAGATTTATTGGCTTCATTATCAGATTCTAATACTAAGCCAGGTAAAGTTATTCATGATAAAGCTGATTCTGACCATATTATTATTGAGGTTGATTGTAGGGCTCCAAGGGCTAAGCCCTTTGATGAAATAGATGAAAATTCTAACTTTGATTCAGAGACAAGACGTGTCTTAGGACTAGCACTTTTAAATGTTCATGATGGTGGTGGTGAAAGTATAGATGTAAAGGATCTGGTTCAAGCCTTAGTTTATAACAGATTATCTCCTCCTAGAATTAAAGAAATTTTAGATAAGTTTAATGTAGACCTTCCAACTTTATATCGGTCTTTAAGTGCTTAACTTGGATATATTAAAAGTAAATCCTCATGTTTGTCACTAATTTGATCTTCTCTAAATGCTAATAAAAAGTAAGTATGATCTGGTGTATGTTCTTCATCTATGAAATTGTGACGTACAGTTTCTTGGAATGCAGCTGAAGGTGTTTCATTAACATCGCTTGGATCTAAATCTATTGAGTAAGAATGATTTCCAGCTTTGAAATGTTTTCTCTCTTGCATTGAATCATTTCCAGATTTCCTATATAGATAGAGGGCAAATGAGTACTTTTTTAACTCATCTTTTGTTAGTTCTCTAAGGTGTTCGCAGCTTTCAAACTTTACTTCAATACTTCCTTCTTCTCTAGGCTTATATAAACTCAAGTCTTGATCCCCAAACCCTCTATAATAGTTTGGATTTTTATATGATTGCCTAATAACATTAATTGATAGCCATCCATTATTTGATCTCGTTGAAGGTGTGAAAGCTAGTGTTTGGGATATGCAAGTGTTTCCTGCTAAAGATTTATTTAAAAGAAGTGTTATATTTTTTCCTATATTATTGCTAGATATAAGCAATTCAGAGAATTGTTCTTGAACACTTTCTACTTCTTTAGGCAGCTTAGTGACCACTTTTAATTCTGGCTCTGGAAGAGTAAGTCTTCTGCCAAAATTGTTAGTTGGTGTACTTGCATATACCATTGAATGTGGACTTATTCTTGTTAGAAGTAAAATCATCATCGGTTTTTATAAATTGAATAAATTAAATTATTATAAATCTATCAGATATTTGAAAAATAAGACGATAAATCTTAAATTTGTCACTAAAATAGAGTAATTATTAACGAAATTTAAGCTTGTGTTGTTTTGCTATTTGCTACCATAAATCCCTATATATGAATGGAACATCTTTAATAGTTAATCACTTTAAATATCTGCCAAGGTTATCAATGCAAGGACCTACGGTTCAATCCACATCATATGGTAAGTATGAGGTTCAAGTCTTAATGCCAAAGGATGTTTTCTTAGAAAATGGAGGAGAATCAAACCCCGACTTTATAAATGTTCTTGGGCCTCATCATAATTATTCAGTCGTTTACGATCGCAGCTTCAAGCAGGAAGAACCATTATCTGGTTTGCTTAATGAATCTAGTTCTTTATATGATGATGAAGTGGGTAGAATATTAGCCCCATCTTCAAGCAAGTCTCATTGTTATGTGAATTTATTTGTTTCAGAAAAAGGAAAACTTCATGCTGTAGAGTCTCGTTTTTCAGATCGCTCTTTTGATTTAATAGCCATTGCAAATGAAGTTAAAAATGAAGATCCAATATATCGAGACTCTAGTTTTTTGGGCTCTATTGCTTTATATAGAGATGGGGAATTACCCTTTCTTTTACATAATTTATACAGGCATATTTTTGCTGGGTATGAGGATGCTAACTGGACTTGTTTGTACGGTGCAGCTCCTAGAGATTACCCTACTAGTCTTGGATGTACTATTCCATTAACTTCAACATGTGGCTTAGTTACCAGTGGTACTTTATTTTCTTTGGGGCATTCTTTAAAACTTGTAGATGATGCTTATTTGCAAAACAATTTTAAATTTAATTTACATTATGCAGACAAGAAAATTGAAAAGGTTAATTTTCACCAAATTTTGCTAGCCACTTCAAACTTTACAGGAAAAATCTATATTATAGATCCTACATATAAACAGTTCTTATCTGCAGCCGATCCGTTGAATGATGGACTGCCTGTCGTAATGGCTTTTGAACTCCCTGAGAATAAAGATGATTTGATCTCTATTTTACAAAAACATAAAATTCCAGAAGCTTATCATTATTACTGGTTTGATGCATTTGATAAAGCAAGAATCTAAACCTTAGAAAGTTGTTTTTCCAGTGTTTTTTACTTTATTAAAAAAAATTAATTTTATAAACAAGCTATTTTGGTACTATTTTACAGATGCAAATCTCTCCTCCCATAACTTTTACACTAAAAAAAGTATCATTCAGTGATGAATTTAGCTTTAAGGTAAATGCTGCTTCTAGGGGCTGGTACTTTGATGAGGGTGGTCAGGTAAGTTATAGAGAAACATTTGGTGGTAGTGATTTCCCTTCTTCCAGAAGCTTTGGACGGTTCCCTGTCTATCATGAAGTTTTTAATTTCTTCTCATCTATCGGTGATTACGGTGATTTTCTTGGAGAACGAAAAGATGATCTTATAGCGCTAACTTCACCAACGTTATTTTCACTATTAAATAGTGCTTATGAATCTTCTCTTCCTATTGAAAGGCTAAATCTTGGTAGAGATAACAAAGTTCATGAATTAACAGTGGATTTAAATGGACAATCTTTTCATTCAGCTCTGGGAATTTTAAATGGAAGCTTTATTAGCAGTCATAGATATCAAGATAAGCTCTCTTTGCTATTACCAGAAGGTGAACCAATGGGTATAATTCAGGATTTGTTGCCTTTGGCATTTACAGCATGGGAAGATCAGTTTCCCATGTGTAATATCCCTTCCAAAGACAAAGATACTAGCCCAGGAGTTTTAGGTCCTAAGCTTGCCGTTTGTAATTTTGTTTCCAACTCTTTAGTTGATCAAATTAATTCTACAAATACTAAAGTTCCTTTTTTAAAGAATAACTATAAGTTTGAAGTTAAGCATTCATCCTTTAGAAGGGAGTCGGCGTCTGGTGGTAGAGAATTTCATGAGTTTATAGTAGCTGAATCTAAACTTTCACGTAAAAAATATCTTATAGATGGTACTTACCTTCAATTTGTGTATAGTCAATATCATGATCATCTTCCAATTTTAATGGTTATTGAAATTAAAGATAAGGATCAAGTTGCTCAGGAATTATATGAACATAAAATTCCTGAAAGGTGTCATAAATTTTGGCTTTCTCAGATTTAAACTTTAGAAAGCTGTTTATCCAACTGTTTATTGTACTCATCTACTGTTCTGTTTATGTGCATAGAGCAAAACTTTGGTCCGCACATAGAACAAAACTCAGCAGATTTAAAGTATTCATTAGGAAGAGTCGTATCGTGATATTCTCTGGCACGATCTGGATCTAATGCTAATTCAAATTGCTTATTCCAATCAAATGCATAACGAGCTTTAGAGAGTTCATTATCTCTGTCTGTAGCTCCTTTTCTATGACGTGCTATATCAGCAGCATGTGCAGAAATCTTATATGCAATGATTCCATTTCTTACATCTTCTGGATCTGGTAAACCTAAATGCTCTTTAGGAGTTACGTAGCATAACATTGCTGCTCCACTCCAACCAGCTAGTGCTGCTCCAATAGCAGATGTAATGTGGTCATATCCAGGTGCTATGTCTGTAACCAATGGTCCTAAAACATAAAATGGTGCTTCATGACAAACTTCTATTTGTCTCTTAATGTTCATGTCTATTTGATCCATAGGTACGTGACCAGGACCTTCTACCATTACCTGAACATCCTTTTCCCATGCTTTTTTAGTAAGTTCACCTAAGACATCTAATTCTGCAAATTGTGCTTTGTCGCTGGCATCATGAATGCATCCTGGTCTTAAGCTATCACCAAGTGAAATCGTGACATCATATTTTTTACAAATGTCTAAGATTCTGTCATATTCTGTATAAAGTGGATTTTGTTTTCCATGTTTAATCATCCACTCAGCTAAAATAGAACCACCACGACTAACTATTCCTGTAATTCTTCCTGAAACTAATGGAATGTGTTCTTGTAAAATACCACAGTGAAGTGTCATGTAATCTACACCTTGTTTTGCCTGTAGTTCAATAACTTCAAAAAGTTTTTCTACTGTAAGTTCAGAGATATCTTGCATTCCTTGGATAGCCTGATAAATAGGAACTGTACCAATAGGAATAGGACTTTTTTCAATGATCGTTGTTCTGATTTCATTTAAGTTTCCGCCAGTGGATAAATCCATAGCAGTGTCAGCACCATATTTAATGCACATTTCAAGTTTTTTTAACTCTTCACTTACATTTGATGTAACTGCTGAGTTTCCAATATTTGCATTTATTTTACATTTTGAATTTATTCCTATACACATAGGTTCTAAATTTACGTGGTTAATGTTTGCTGGGATAATCATTCTTCCGCGAGCTACTTCAGACCTAATATATTCAGGTTCAAGTTCTTCTTTCTTTGCTACATATTCCATTTCTTCAGTAATAATGCCTTTTTTTGCATAGTGCATTTGTGATCTGTTTGTATCTTTTTCTCTTTTTTCTACCCAGGATTTTCTCATTAGCGTTTTCTCCTTTTTAGACTTGTTAAATCAAGTCTCTACCGTTATTTCCCTATAATTCCTTGGCTTGGACTTGAGGCTGCTGCATATTCTTTTACAGGAATACGCCCAGCCAAATATGCTTTTCTTCCTGCTTCTACTCCTAACTTAAAAGCCTCTGCCATTTCCTCAGGATCCTCTGCACTTGCAACGGCTGTATTTAAAAGACAGGCACTGGCTCCTATTTCCATTACTTCACATGCTTCAGATGGCACTCCAATTCCAGCATCTACCACTACGGGAATGTTTGATTGTTTAATTATAATTTCAATATTTGCTTTTGATTTTATTCCTTGACCTGTGCCTATGGGAGAACCGAGTGGCATAACAGTAGCACAACCTATTTCTTCTAACCTTTTAGCAAGAACAGGATCAGCATTAATATAAGGGAGAACTACAAACCCTTCTTCTATTAATTCTTTTGCAGCTTCAAATGTAGCAATAGGATCTGGAAGTAAATACTTAGCATCTGGAATAACTTCTAGCTTTACCCAGTTATTGATTCCCATTGCTCTACCAAGTCTTGCTATTCTAATAGCTTCTTCTTTTGTGGCACAACCAGCAGTATTAGGCAATATCCAATATTTCTTCATATCTATGGAATCAAGTAATCCCACATGTCCAGGAGCACTTAAATCTACACGCCTAATAGCAATTGTAATTATTTCAGCTCCTGATTTATCATGAGCTTTTTTCATTACTTCAAAATCTGGGAATTTCCCAGTACCTAACATTAGGCGAGACTTAAATGTCTTCCCACCTATTACTAGTTCATCTTTTTTAAGACTTGGATCTAAAACTGATTTCAATTTATTTCCCTCCGCCAGCATTATCTGGATCAGGTTGTAAGGATTGGCTTTTGCCTCTCAGCATTCAAAAACACTTTGAATGCACTCCAAACCTAATATTATCACAATTTACTTTTTTCCCATTGCCCGCTCACTCCGTGAGCGAGGTTCGCCTTCGGCGACTGTTTCATCCTCTTGCCCATTTCTCAGATTGTCAGTATTGTCCCTACAAAATTCCAATTTATAACCTTGTCTTAATTTACATGTTTAACAATACTTGCAAAGAAGGGATAGTATGTTTGTTTTACAATTCAGTTTAGATAGATTTAGATATCCACAAGGTGCAACTTCTCCTAGCTTTTCTAATTGGAGAAGCCAATCAGGTTCACCATCTTTATTTGGGACTGATCGGTTTAGTAACCCACAAGGTGTTGCAAATAATGGAACTAACAATTCTTCTGGTTATCCACTTTCAACAGGTGATGTTTTTAATTCTTCTCCCGGGTCTTCATACTACAATCAATTTTCTGGTCCATTTGGTGGGAATCAATTCCCTTTTGGCGGAAATCAAATTAACCCCTTTAGTTTTCTTGGAAATCAAGGACAGTTTGGACAAGGACAGTTTGGGCAAGGACAGTTTGGGCAAGGACAGTTTGGACAAGGACAGTTTGGGCAAGGACAGTTTGGGCAAGGACAGTTTGGACAAGGACAGTTTGGACAAGGACAAGGGCAGTTTAACCAACTGGCTCAGCTTAAAGCACAATCAATTGGAAATCTTTTTGCTATACCAGACTCAGAGTCTCTACCACCACTTTATCGCTTTATGTTAGCAAATGGAATTCTAAATCCTCCATTAGTAGCTTCTATCGACCCACGTGCAGTAGGTAGGTTGGCTCAGTTAACCGGACTTTCTAGTCTTCCTCCTCAGCAAAATGCTCAGGGTTCAGGAAATCAATCAAATGGAACTCAACAATCGTCTAGTAACCCTTCACCCTTTCCTAATGGCATTCCTCCAGTTTACTCCCACTCATACAACACTAACCAAAACCCAAGCACTGAAGTTCTGCTAGGCTTGCATACTAGAGATGGAAGAACTGCAATGTACAGGCAAACTTCTACACAGGTGTTAGCAGATAGAATCGTCTTAAGGTTTACTTTTGTGGGATCATCTTAAAGAGAATTTAACTATTATCCCTGACAATTAGATATGAGGTGAATTAGAATTTTTATACTTAATTTAATACCATTTAATAGAAATATGAGTGCAAGCCAATTGTACGGTCCAGGAACTCCAGTTAAAAATGCTAGAGGAACTGTAGTTGGATTTAATGGTGCTGGAACTGATGAATTTACTCAAAGAAATCCATTTTGGGAAGTAGGGCTTCTTGGCACTATACCTAAATTACCTGGTGAAGGTTCCATGGAATTTAGTGACATGTTTGGATATATGGACAGTCCAGCGCCTGCACCATCTGGTCAAAACATTTTTGATATCTTGAGATTTAATATGGATAGTCCTTTAAAAATTCCTATGCAATCTAATTATGGTTTTTTAAATTCATCTTTAATGCCTAATCAGTCTTTTACTCCAATGTCTTCATTTAATAGCCCTGACTTAAATTTAATGAGTGGAGTAATGAATAGAATAAATCCCCAGATTCCATTTAACTCTAGTCTTTTAGATTCACCTCTAATGCCTAGGCAGCCTTTTATTCCAAGACCTTCATCCCATGACAATGGATTAACTTTGATGAGAGGGATGATGAATAGAATCAATCCCCAAATTCCATTTAACTCTAGCCTTTTAGATTCACCTCTACTGCCTAGGCTGATGGATGGACCTTTTCATAATGTAGTTTACACAACTAATAATAATCCTGTAGATTTTTTAAGAGAATATATGGATCCTCCACCTCTTGATTTTAATGGACTAACACCTATAGAATTTATCAGCGCTCTAGGAAATGGGTATGATCCAAGACTTCCAACTCCTATTGCTAGAGTTGCAAATCAATTTAGACCTAGACCTCCTATTGAACCAGTAGTTCTTCAACAAATAAGAGTCCCTGGTCCACAAGTGAGACTTCTTGATGGATATTTTTAAGCTCTAGATAAAAAAAAAGACCCGATGTTATCGAGTCTTTTTAAATATTGGTTGAGTAAATCAACTTAGAAGTTATTTAGTGTCGGTGGTTCAGGTAAATATTCTTCTTGTTGAGGTTGTTCTTTGTCATATGATACTTGCTCAGCTCTAGGTGCAATTATATTAATTGATTGACCAGGTACTGGTACAAATGAAGGCTTTTCAGCTGTTTTTTCAGCGGCTGGTGGAGCTTGCATCATTACTGGAAGAAGTGGATTTGTAATATATAGTCCTCTGGTTACAGCTTGTTGACCAGCTTTATGAATTAATGAATCTGCTTTGCTTTGTGTCTTTTCTGCTCTTGCTCTTAACTTTGCAGCCTTAAGACTAAGTTTTGCTGCTTTTCTCATTTTCTCCATTGCATCTTCTTGCTGTTTTGCTGTTTTATAGCTTCCTTGAGCATACATTAGCTTTTCTTGAGCTTCTACATACTCACCACTAGTTACTGCTTGAGCTTTAGTTGCAGCAGTATTATTATCGGCCTTAACTGGACAAGAACTCATCGCTATAATAATTGAAAGTAAAACTAAATAAAATTTCATATAACCACCTCAGGTTTTGATTAGCTTCAATAGCTAATTTCTATTAATAAAGTTCCTAAAATCATTGAAATGTTCCCAGACTTTACCACTTCGTATAACTTCAAGAGAATTGCTATATCCTTTTTCTATATTTGGTACTTTGTTTGCTAGGTAGAGAGCTGCACCAGAGTTAAGTGCTACTGTTTTAATTTTACTTTCTAGATCTTTTGATTTTACTATTCCTTTTAAAACATCTTCAAATGCTTTCTTTGATTCATCTTCATCCTTAACAATTAAATCGGTAATATCAATTTCTTCTTTTAATGATTTGCTTATTTCAAATTTCTCTTCGCTTATTAGTCCATTTTCGAGTTTCCAGATTTTATTTGTGCCGCAAAAAGATAATTCATCCATGTAACCTTTTTCGTTTACTGAAGAGCAAACAATTAAAGCTTTGTTTCTTTTGTTTAACAGTTTCAATGTTTCTGCAAGTAGTTTTCCCCAGGATGGGTTTGATACACCTAGTAAGTGATAATTTGCAAGATAAGGATTTGATAGTGGACCGATAAGATTTACAAATCCAGGCAAACCAGTTTTTTTGCACACTTTTTTCACATTACCAAAAGTGTCTCTTAGTTTTTTAGATCCAACAAACATCAAGTGGTGTTTGTTTAAGCAGTCCTCAGCTATATCTTTTCTGGCATCTATGTTAAGGCCTTCTCTGTCTAAAATATCAATGCTGCCTGTAATGCTTGTGCTGCTTCTTCCTGAGTGTTTGATTACTTTCAGCCCTAGAGCTGAAACAACAATGGCTGTAAGTGTAGAAATATTAAATGTGTTTAATCTGTCCCCACCTGTACCGCATACATCAATAGAATCCTCAAATCCTGAAATAGGTTCTTGTTTGGAATATATCAAATCTACTAACTCTTTTAACTCATATGGAGTCTCGCCCTTAGCTCTCCATTTGATTACAAATTCTTCTGTTTCATTGTCGGAGATTTCTTGATTTTCAAAAATCTTAAACATATAACTTAGATCTTCTTTATCCAAGTCGATTTTTGAGTCTAGTTTTTTTATAATAGATGAGATGTCCATGAGAAAATCTAAAAAACTTAAAATTTACTTTGCTTCATCAAATAAGCATAAACTAAAAGAAATTAAAAGTATACTAAAACTTTTGAATCCTAAGCTTTTAAAGAAGTTTGAGCTATGCAATGCTCCTCCTGGATTTAATGTAAATGAAAATGGAAAAACGTTTTTAGAAAATGCATATAAAAAAGCAAGTGCATTGTCAAAGAAGTTAAAAGTTGTAGCCTTTGCTGATGACTCTGGCATAGAAGTGTCTGCTTTAGGTGGAAAGCCAGGAATAAAGTCAGCTAGATTTTTTAGAGAGGGGAAAGGAATTTCTGAAATCCTTGAGAAGTTAAAAAATGAAAATGATAGAAATTGTTGTTTTACTTGTGCCATAGTTTGTACTAATGAAAAAGGAAAAGTTGTATTTAAAACAAAAAAATCCTGGGATGGAACAGTAGCATTTGAACCAAAAGGTAAAAATGGATTTGGCTATGATCCTATTTTTATCATTCCAAAGATTAAGAAAACTTCTGCTGAAATAAGCTCAAAACTTAAAAATAAGCTAAGTCATAGAGCTTTGGCTGTTAAAGAGATGGCGGAATGGTTAGGCTCATAAGCTTCTAAGCTCTATGAGTTCTGCTTTCATCGTCATGTTCATTAGGACAAACGGCATAAATTTTAAATTGAATGTCTACTAGTTCTAAACCTCTTTCAAGAGCTATTTTTTCACCGATTTGAATTATAACGTCATCTTCAAACTCTATGGTTTTGTTACAGTTTAAGCAAATAATATGATGATGTGGCTTTTTGTCTTGGTTAAGTTCATAGTGTTTATGACCTTCAGCAAAATCCAATTCTCTCAAATAACCAAATTGTGAAAGCAGTTTTAATGTTCTATATGTAGTGGCTAAACTAATGTTCTCATTTTTCCCACTTAAAACTTTAAATAAGTCTTCTGCGCTTAAGTGTGTACCTTCTTCTAGCTCCATAAAAATTTGAAGAATCTTTTCTCTCTGTGGAGTAACTCTTAAACCTTTGCTTCTAAGGTTTTGAAAGACATTTTCTGCTGTTGATTTTTCAGGCATGTCCTTATTATACAGTGCATGTCTTAAAGGACAGGAAAAGACTTGATGTAATTGGTATAGCCTTATTCCCTCTTGAAAAATCTTATAGAATGATATTAAAAAGGATGTAAAAATGAAAATTCACACAGAAGGTACCCCTAATCCAAATGCACTGAAATTTGTTTTAGATCAAATAATTTCACCATTAAAAACTTACAATTTTGCAAACAAAGAAGCTGCTAAAAATTCACCGTTAGCATTACAGCTTTTTGAAATAAATGCTGTTCAAGAAGTATTTATAGGCAAAGATTTTATAACAATTTCTAAAGGACCTGGAGCGAATTGGGATTCTATTTATGAAAAAATACTTGAAGTTATAAATAAATATTTTGAAATTGATCAACCTGTTGTTTTAAAGGATGAATCTTCTGTTTCTGACGATTCAGGGATGACTGACATTGTGAAGAAAATTCATGAAATATTAGATTCTAAAATTAGACCAGCTGTAGCTTCAGATGGTGGAGATATTATTTTTGATAGTTATGAAAATGGGATTTTAAAACTCCACCTTCAGGGAGCATGTAGCACTTGTCCTAGTTCAGTGATGACTTTAAAGGCAGGTGTTGAGTCTATGCTAAAGAGAGAGATTCCTGAACTCTTGGAAGTTATATCAGTTTAATTTGTCTGCCACCAAGCAAGTTAGTACCTTCTGTTTTCTAATTTCTTCTACTTTGCCAATGCAAGGTTTATGTTTGTAAATGCCCCATAAATTGTAGCCATTTCTTTTAATTGGCTTGGGATGATTTTAATCTGATTTTCAAGATCTTCATTTGCCAAGTCTATAGCCTCTTCGCAAATCACTTCAAAGTCATATGTTAATCCACCATTTAAAACTATTAAATCCGGTGAAAGTAAATAATTTAAATTGATAAGCCATGCTGCAAGTTGAGTTTGGGCTTTTGAAATTAAATCAATAGCTTCTATGTTTCCATTTTTATAATCTACAAATAATTCTTCTGTTGATTTGTATGGTGTGTCTTGAGTTATTGAATTGCCAGATAAAAAATCTACAGATGAGTATATTTCATCACCATAAGGCAATACCATTTTATGCATTCTAAGCGTTAAACCTTTATTTGATTTAAAAGGTTTGCCATTTTTTATAAATGATGCACCAAAACCAGTTCCAAGATTTAGATATAGCAATGAAAAATCTTTTTCTTCTCTTATTTTTGCTATTTCATTATATTCACCAAGTCCACCACAGATGACATCACTTTCCCAGATGATATTTTCAATTCCAAGTTCTTGTTTTAAGCTCTCTATAAATGGGTATCCTATCCATTCTTTAAGATTTATGCTCTCTTCAAGAACCCCTTCTTTACTCCATTTCCCAGGTAGGCTAAGTGAGGCATTTTCTATTTTTATTTTAGAATTTTGACAGATAGATAAAATCTTTTGAATGATGTGCTCAGGATTACTGGTGGTGGATATTATTTCTGAGCTTACAAGCTCTATATTTTTATGCGAATCTTCTTTGGCTAGGCAGATGTTTGTCTTTGTCCCGCCAATATCTATAAGTAATGAGTTCATGCTTTGTTATCCTTCTTCTTCAATGAAAAAACTGTTTTTATCTTTGCAAACAATAGTTATGGTACCAGAGTTACTTAGAAAAAAGACTCTTGTTTTTTGTTTTTTTAACCAGTCAATGCTTTTTACTGATTGTTTTGATAGTTTCTTATAGTCATTCACCACAATGTAATTGGGTAAGTCTGAAAATATGTGATGGAAATCAGGATCTTTTTTCATTAAAATTGGAAGCTCTACAACATTGGCTTTATTGTTAATTTTTTTTGAATAACCTTTTACTAACTCAAAGGTAAACATTTTATGTTTTATGCTTATTTTTTCTGGTCTATCAATTATGAGCTCGCTATTTGAAATTAAACTAGTCTTGTCCTTTAGATTATAAAAGATGAAATCTTCTTGTAAATTGTTTAATTTCAAAAATTCTTTTATTTGATATTCTGTTTTTTTATCTAGCCTGCTACTAAAAAACATAGGAGTTTTATTCTCTTTAATCACTAAAACAGCTTGTTGATTATATTTTGGGAAGATGAAGATTTTTAAGTAGTCTTTTGTATTATTAATCTCATTATGTGTAAAAAACAAGCAAATGCTTATGCCTAAAGAAATCACTAAGGGCTTTCTTTGTTTTTTGATAGAAATTATTCCAGCAATTAATAGGATAAATGTATATAAGAAAGCAGTATAGTAAAAATCAATTCTAGGAATGAAAATCTGTTTGTTTTCTATTAGGCTTAGTAAATCTATCCATTTGAAAAATAAAAAACACTCTAGTCCTATTATTTTATAGACAAGCATTTGTATGAAGATTAGTATTGGCATAAACCCTATTAATGTGTTTAAAAGTCCAGTTATTAAAATAACTGATGCTAGTGGTACTGCTACTATGTTTGCGATTAAACCAAGAATTTGTATGTTGTGGAAATAAAATATGATTATGGGCATTGTCATTAACTGGGCAAAAAATGATTCAAGTATTGAAAAGACGATAAAGTGAAAGCTCTTATGTATGTGGGGTAAAATGCTTTTGTTTACATCTTCTAAAAATAAGGTTAAGCCTAGAAATGAAAATACTGAAAGCTGGAAACCTATGTCTAAAAGATTTACTGGATTCTGAAGGAAAAATAATATAGTTATTAAGGAAACTCCTGGCAATATCTTTATTCGTTTATTAAACATGCTTCCCAGCAATACCAACACAAGAAAAATAGCTGCTCTTATAATTGAACTGGATAAGTCAGCTAAGAAGGTATAAAAAATAATTGTCCCTATTGAAATAAACGTGGGTATAAAACTTGATCTTTTAAAAAGTTTTCTTGTGAGGAAAAATATTACGCCAGCCAGAATTGATATATTGAAACCGGAAGCACTTGTTATGTGACTTAGTCCTAAGACTTGAATCCTGTTTTTTGTATTTTTATCAAGTGGACTAGCTTTAGAACCTATTAATATGCCATTTGCCAGTGAAGCATTTTCTTTATTAAGAAAACGATTGTTGTCTTTTATTATTCTTTCTCTTAATGTGTTTATTCCTCTGATAAATGGATTTGTCTTGCCTTTGTCCAGGTAAACTACTGATCCGTTCTTACTGTTTATTTTATAATAAATTCCATTTGAGAGTAAATACTTCCTTTCATCAAATAGCCCTTTTAAAATTGCGCTTTTTGGTTTCTTTAATTTGCCTTTGATTTCTATAATGTCATCAATGTCAGTGTTATCGTATTTAGATCCTGTTACATCTGCTTTAAACGTTTGATTGATTGTCTCTTTGTCTGAAATTATTCTACTTACTTCAAGGGTGTATTTTTTGTTGAAAATGCCTTTTTTCTCTGATAAGACTCTTCCTATGAAAATGCACTGTTTGTTTAAATGTTTGTCTAAGTTAGGCTTCGTTAATTTTATATACTCCAGGCAGTAAAAAAAAGATAAAACTATCCCTAACCCAAGAAGGATAAACTCTTTCTTTTTAAAGTACAGTGATAGCAAAGAAAGAATTGAATAGGCTATAAATGCATAAACTAAACCAATGTTTTGGAAATAAACACTACTTCCAAATATTATTCCTAGCGTAAATAATACGATTGGATTTTTAAATTCTAATAGCTTTGATTCCATAAGATTCATTGCCATTAGAATGTAGTTTTAATTAAGAATTAAACTGTACAAGCCTGTGCTTTAAAAGTTAAGCCTTCTTTTTTCATTCTGGCTATACCTTCTTCAATTCTCTTTTTATCTACCGTTAAGGCAATTCTAAAGTAACCTTCTCCATATTCGCCGTATCCATTACCTGGTGGAACAACGATTCCACATTTATCAAGCATTGCTGAAGCAAACTCTGAAGATGTTTTAAAGTTAGGTGGTATTGGAAGCCATAGATAAAATGTAGCTTTAATAGGCTCTTTAATTTCCCAACCTAATTCCCTAAGACCTTTAACTGCAACATCTCTTCTCTCCTTAATAATATTGTTGTTCTTTTCAACAATATCTTTAGGAGTTTCAAATGCAGCAACAGCAGCTTTTTGAATAGCTTTAAATACACCACTGTCAATGTTTGTTTTTACTGTACTGAGAGCTTTAATAATTCTCTCATTTCCTACAGCAAAGCCAACACGCCAACCGGTCATATTATAAGTTTTGCTTAAGCTATGAAATTCAAGTGCAATGTCTTTAGCACCCTTAGCTTCAAAAATAGAAGGGGCATTATATCCATCAAATCCAATCTCAGAATATGCATTATCAGAGAGAACAATAATGTCATATTTTTTTGCAAATGCAATTAGCTCATTATAGAACTCAATAGGAGCAATAGCACCTGTAGGATTGTTTGGATAACCAACCATTATGATATTTGCTTTTTGAGCAATATCAGTAGGAATCTTTGTAAGGTCAGGTAACCAATTGTTTTTTTCAGTTAATGGAGTTATGTAAGGTACTCCGCCGCAAAGAATAGTAGATGATTTATAAACTGGGTATGCAGGGTCTGGAAGTAGCGCTGTATCACCTTGGTCGATAGTAGCAAAAATCATATTATGGATAGCTTCTTTTGATCCAATTAATGATAAGCATTCTTTCTCTGCATCAAACTTTTGACCAAAACGGTTTTCAAACCATTTAACGGTAGCTTGGCGAAATTCTTTTGTACCTTGATATGGAGGATAGTTATGTGTAGAAGTATCATGAATAGCTTTATTCATAGCTTCAACTATGTGAGGAAATGTAGGTTGATCTGGGTCACCTATTCCAAAGCTGATTATATCCACGCCTCTTTCTGCTGCTGCTTGTTTTTTCTTATCGATTTCAGCAAATAAATATGGTGGTAATGATTCTGTTCTCTTAGCAAATTTCATTTTTTCTCTCCTGATTTTGTATGAACGATTGTAATAATGCCATATGATTATATCCTTTTAACCCACTTAGTTTCAATGCATTATTGATTAATACAAAATCCTACCTTTCTTTTTTGTGTCTCATTCTTTGCTATTAAATCTCTTATTGCTCTGAAAATTGACTGTATTTCTGTGTCATGATTTTCAACTTTCCCTTCTAGCGTATTTAATTTCTCAACAATTTCTTTATGATTTAGGATTAAGTGTTTAAATCTTGTAAAAGCTCTCATTATCTGAATATTTACTAATATAGCTCTTTTGCTTTTCAGAACACTTGAGAGCATTGAAACACCTTGCTCGGTAAATGCATATGGCAGATACTTGATATTCTTTCCTTGTTTTTTCAAGGTCACAAATTGTGACCTTGAAAATGCATCCTTTGAAGTTAATCTAAACATAAAATCATGGGGAAATCGTTCAAGATTTCTTTTTACAGCTTGATTTAATGCTTTGGTTTTAACGCCATATAATTCAGCTAGATCCTTGTCCAGCATGACCTGTTTTCCTCTAATCAAAAATATTTTTTTCTCAATTTCAGTTTCGGCTATAAAAATAGATTTTTTCATACTAGGTATTAAAACATATGATGATTATGAACCCGCATAAAATGTAACCCAGGGTATCACTAACATAACGAATGTAACCGAGGGTTACATTGTAGGATTGAATACAGAGATTATTTTTAACCCTGTTAATTCTTTTAAATGCTCTTCAATGGCTTTTGCTTCTTCTTTTGTAAGTGTTTTTAAAGGCTTTGTTTCGTAAATTATTTTTTTAGCATCTTCGCCATGTGCGCCTCTTGTAATTATGTCCCATCCAGATGGATATGGTCTTGTAGGTGTGTTTAGTGCTAATTCATCAGGTTTAATTTCATTTAAGATCTCTGCTAATTTTTCAATTTGATTTTTATTTTGTGGCATAAACATCATTTGTACTTGTATTTTTGTTTTACCTTTAGAACCAATATCTAACTTTAATTTTTTTATACCTTCTAATATTGATTTGATAGTTATTCCATCTGCTGGTCTGTTAATGGACTTTAAAGTAATGTCATCAGGAGCATCAATTTTTACTGATACAATATCTGCTTCTACTACATCTTTTCTTACCTCGTCTAGATTTAACATAGTTGCATTTGTAAGAATGCTGACAGGTTTAGTGGTAATTTTTTTAATTTCTTTTATTGTTTCACCTAGATTTATAGCAAGGGTTGGCTCACCACTTCCGCTAAAAGTTATGACATCAGCTTCTTGCCATTTACTTGCTTTGAAATCTTCAATTACTCTTTTTGTTTCTACGTATATTTTTCTTTCAATTGTGATTTTTTGAATAAATCCAAGCTGACAATAAGTACAGTTAAAGGAGCATGTTGAAGGATCCATAATTAGATCAATACCAAGAGACTTTCCCAATCTCCAGGATTCAAGAGGACCATATACTGATGAAACGATAAATTGAGGTTTATTTGTCATGTTCTGTTATATAGTAACTTAGGAAATATGTAAATGTAATCATCTCCTTTAGTATATACTTTAAAAATTTGTTATTTCTTTGTGCGTGTTTGGCAAAGATATGGATATAATTCAATTGTTAAACTGATTGGGCTGAAATTTACTCACAAGATTTTTTTAGTAAAGCCCCAGTATAAAATTTTAAAATCTTATTGCTGGTAGTCCAGCTTTTGTTTAAGGGGTTTTCTTAACCTCTTAAGGGTGAAAAAATGAAAAAAAAGAGTGACATTAATGCATTGAAGGCCATTCCCCTTGGAGGGCATGGTGAAATTGGAAAAAATGCTTGGATATTTGAGCAAAACGATGAAATTATAATAGTCGATTTTGGGATGATATTACCGCCTCAAGATTTGACTGGCGTAGACTTAATTCTCCCTAGTACAAATTATTTATTAGAGAACCAAGAGAAAATTAAAGGGCTAATTTTGACATCTGCTCATGATGATTTTTGTGGTGGAGCTTTTTATCTTTTGGAAAAAGTGAAGATTCCAAAAATATGGGGTTCTAAGCTTGCAATTCAATATGTGAAAAAGTCACTTGGAAAAAAAACGGTACTTCCAGAAACCGAAGAATTAACATCAAGAAAGCAATTTCAAATTGGAAACAATTTCAATATTACCTCTATTCAAAACACATCTGTTATTCCTGATACTTATGGACTTTTTATTAAAACAACTTCTGGCAATGTTCTCTATACTGGAGCATTTAAAGTCGACCAAACCCCATACGATAAAGTCAAGTTTGATTACTTTGCATATTCAGAAGCTGGTGAACAAACTGTAGATTTGCTTATTAGTGACTCTTCTAACGTTGAATCCGTAGGTTATACACAGTCGGAGAGATTCATAATAAAAAGATTTAATGAACTCTTAGATTCTGACTCAAGAGTAATTGTTGTTACTTATCCAAATGGATTGCATAAGTTTCAAATTCTCCTTGATTTGGCTACCAAAAAAAATAGAAAAGTTTGTATTTCTGGTGAACACTTAAACAATAAAATAGATGCTGCTTTTGAATCAGGGTTTTTAAAATTTGATAAAAAAATATTAATTCAAGAAAAAGATTTAGAAGGAATGGATGATAAGGATGTTTTAGTGATCCTCTCTGGTAAATGTGGGGATTTTCTAAAAGGTCTTATTGAAATTGCAAATGAACAGCACCCTTCAGTTAAATTAAAACAAAAGGATATTGTTGTCGTTAGTGCAAATCCTCCTCCAGGTACAGCTAGAATCCTTGCTCATACGGTAGATCAATTATTTGTTCAGAAAGTTCAGGTAGTAGGTGGCAAAGGGCAGGGAGTCCATGTGTCTGGTCATTCTTCTCAGGAAGAATGTAAGTTTATTGTAACCATTACAAAACCCAGATCTTTTATCCCATCTTTTGGAGAAGAGAGACAAATGGTTGTTTATGGTAAACATTCCGAAAATATGGGTGTTAACCATAATGATATTCACATTTTAAAAAATGGCGAAGTAGTTCAGCTAAGAGATCAGGTGGCTAGAACAGCAGGTAGAATTTCAGCCCCATCTATTTACTACAATCAAGCAAAAGGACTGGATATTGATGAATTGACAATGAAAGAGAGGCAGTCACTTTCTGATGAAGGTACTATTACCATTGCTCTTGCTGTTGATGAAGATAGAAATGTAATTGCTGGACCAGAAATATTGGCTGAAGCCTGTTCTTTTGCTAAAGGGAAAGACTGGAGAGCTTTTTGTATGGGGACTTCACAGTTTGTCACTCAAGCTATTGCTGATGCTATAAAAAAAGATCAAAAAGATCTCTTGAGTTTGAAAAATATTGTTAGGGATACAGTAAATAAAACAGTCATTGAGCTAGTTGGTAAAAGACCTCTAATTAATGTTTCTATCCAAGAAATTGTTTTAGTAAAGGCTAAGAAGGGCTGATAGTTGATGGCTATTGGTTGATGGTTGATGGTTACTGAGGAAAGAAATAAAAAAATAGAAGAGTATTATTCCTGGACACATCCATTTGGAATTGCTGTTCATAATATCTCTAAAGAATTTAATATTGGCTCATTACTCAGGACTGCTCACTGTGCAAAAGTTAAAGACTTCTTTTTGATAGGAAATCAAGATTATAATGCTTATGCAGCTGTTTCTAGTGAAAAATGGACAAAGATAAATCATTTTAAAACTTTGGATGAGTTTTTTGCTTTTGTAAAAACTACTAGCTATAATCTTATTTTAGTAGAGCAATCTAGTAACTCTAAGTCTCTTTTTGAATTTAAATTCCCTGATAATCCTCTTTTTCTGTTTGGGAAAGAGAGGGGTGGATTACCGAAAGAAGTAATGAATCAAGATTATCCAGTACTTGAAATCCCACAATTTGGCATGGCTAAATCTTTAAATCTTTCATGTTCTGGCAGTATTGTTGTGTATCATTATTTAAATAAGTTATACGAAGATGGCAAGTTGGGGAAATAGGAAAAGCTGATATATGAAAGACCCATATTTAAAACCTGTTATTTTTGGTGGTTTATTTATTGCATTACTAACAATTGTTTTTGCTTTAGGTCTGTTTCTCTGGGCAATTGTCGGTGGTTATGTAGCCGTAAGAATAGCCACAAAAACTACTAAAGAAATAATGACTTTTACCGATTCTGTTTTAATTGGTTTGTTTACAGGGATAGTTGGTAGTGTATGCATAGACTTGCTTATGGTGATTTCATTCTCTTCAGTTGACAATCAAAAGTCTTTGATTCGGGTGCTTGAAAAAAATTGGCCAAAAGATGTTCAGCCTATTCCAAATTTAAATGAAATTTTACCTACTGTTTTTATTACTTCATCAGTATTGGTAATCTTTATAGGGATTTTCTTTTCTGTTATTGGTGCTTGTATAGCAATGTTTATTACAAATAAGAAAAATAAAAAGAATGTTAGTGTTTAATTTGGGATAAAGAATTCAATACTTTCAATTACTTCATTGATGTTTAAATTGCTGGAATCTATTAAGATTGCATCGCTGGCTTTGCTTAAAGGTGAAATCTTTCTTGAGCTGTCAATATTGTCTCTTCTTTGTATATCTTTTACTAAGTTACTTACACTTACTTTTTCATTTAATTTCTCAAGATCTTTTTTCCTTCTTCTTGCTCTTTCTTCTGATGTGGCAGTTAGATAAATCTTGAGATCTGCATCTTTGAAAACAGTGGTTCCAATGTCTCTTCCATCCATTATTATGGAGTTTTTTAATCCAAAATCCTTTTGTCTTCTTACCAGTAATTCTCTAACACATTTTAACGATGAAACATGGCTAACGTTTTTATTTATTAAACCAGATCTTATTTCTTTGCTTACATCTTTATTGTTTAAGAAAACTAATTGTTTCCCACCTTTTTCTTTGAAGTCAATCTTTATGTTTTTAATGGCTGAATTGATTTTTTTTTCATTAGCTTTAAGCAAGTCCTTCTCAATTAAAAATAATGTAGCAGCTCTGTACATTGCTCCACTGTCTATGTATAAAAACTTCATTTTTTTTGCAATTAATTTGGCTATCGTGCTTTTCCCTGCACCTGCTGGTCCATCTATGGCAATCTTATATGGTTTCTGGTTACGTATTTTTTTATTTTTTTGTTTTCTCATAGGTTCGGAGGCTCATTTTTACACTTCGATGTTATCGATGAGTCTTACATTCCCAACTCTCGCTGCAACCAAAAAATAAAATCCTTTTGTTCTGCCATCAGTAACTTTTTCTAAATTTTCTTTTGATCTTGATTCTAAATACTCTACTTTTATGTCTGGAAACTGTGATAAGTAGACCAAGCTTTCAAGAGCGGCTTTGCTTGCTGTGAATATTCCACTTCTTACATCTCTTCTTGCCATTTCTAGGGACTTGTGAATATGTGAGGCTAATTTTTTTTTATCCTCGTTTAAATACCTATTTCTAGAGCTACAGGCAAGTCCATTTTTTTCTCTCACAATTGGGCAGGCTCTAATAAAAGTAGGTATTTTATATTCTTTGACTAGCCATCTTATAACAAACAGTTGTTGTAAATCTTTTTCACCAAAATAAGCATAATCAGGCGTAACTATTTCTAAAAGCTTTTTAACTACTGTTGCTACCCCTGGAAAAAAATCTTTTCTACTCAATCCACAAAGCATTTCTGTAAGTGCTGTTGGTGGAGTAACGATTTCTTCACTAACCTTTTCTGGGTAAATTTCACTTACATCTGGGGAAAATATATAATCTACATTAAGCTCTTTACATATTTTCAAATCAGCTTCAAAGTCTCTGGGATATTTGTCAAAATCTTCCCCTGGGCTAAATTGTTTAGGGTTCACAAAAATACTTACAAAAGTTGTTTTACATTCTTGCTTACATGCTTTTATTAAAGAAATATGTCCATCATGTAATGCGCCCATTGTAGGGACAAAACCAATGTCTCTTTTTGATATGTTTATTGCTTTTTTTATATCATTTAAAGATTTTATTAATGTTGTCATAGGCTATTTTAGGATAACATATATCCTAGAGAGTAGAGAATAGGAAACAACATTAATGCTTAAATTTTTAGAAAAACTATTTGGTGAAAATAATGATGCAAAAGTAAAAGCTATTATGCCAATAGTTGAACAGATTAATGCATTGGAAGATGAATTTAAAAATTTAACAAATGATGAATTAAAAGCTAAAACAGCTTATTTTAAAAGCAGAATAGAGGACAAACTCAAGGATGTAGAATTTGCTTTGCTTGTGCCAGATGATGTTCCTAAAATTCCTGGAATGATTAGAAATACTATAGATAAAGCTACTTATGAAGTTTTGGATGAAATACTGCCTGAGGCATTCGCTACTGTTCGTGAAGTTTCTAGGCGTGTCTTAAATATGAGACATTTTGATGTTCAGCTAATTGGTGGTATTGTTCTTCACCAAGGGAAAATTGCAGAAATGCGAACTGGTGAAGGTAAAACTCTTGTAGGGACTCTTCCTGTTTATTTAAATGCTTTAACTGGTCGTGGAGTACATGTGGTAACAGTGAATGATTACTTGGCTCGTCGTGATGCTGAGTGGATGGGTAAAATATATCGTTTCTTGGGTCTTGAAGTTGGGCTTGTTGTGCCCCATCAAAAAAGAGATGAAAAACATAAAGCTTACAGGGCAGATATCACCTATGGTACTAACAATGAATTTGGTTTTGATTATCTTCGTGACAATATGGAAACTAGTTTAAGTAGATGCGTTCAAAGAGATTATTTCTTTGCTATTGCTGATGAAGTTGACAGTATATTGATAGATGAAGCTAGAACTCCTCTTATTATTTCAGGGATGCCATCTGAAGGAAAAAGAGATATTTATGTAGTAATGTCAAAGCTTTCTCTAAAATTAAAAAAGGGCAAAGATAAAGATGACACTAATTGTGATTATTGGGTAGATGAGAAAGCTAGAAATGTTGTTTTAACTGATCAAGGTATTAAAACAGCAGAAGGCCTTTTAAACGTAGATGATTTGTGGGATATAAAAGTAAATCTTGCTCATCACTTACTACAATCATTAAAAGCTAAAGAATTATTTAGAAAAGATATTGACTATGTTATTAGTCCAAATCCTGAAAATAATAACAAACCAGAAGTTGTAATTGTTGATGAGTTTACAGGTAGATTGATGATGGGTAGGCGCTGGAGCGATGGTTTACATCAGGCTGTTGAAGCTAAAGAAAATGTATCTATCCAGGAAGAAACACTCACTCTGGCTACTATAACTTTCCAAAATTTATTTAGACTTTATCCAAAGCTTGCTGGTATGACGGGTACTGCATTTACAGAAAGAGATGAGTTTAGAAAAATATATAATCTTGATGTCGTTCAAATACCTACTAATATGACAAACATTAGAGAAGACATTAACGATCAAGTTTATAGGACTGAAAAATATAAGTTTTACTCTGTAGTTGAGGAAATAGTTAGCATTTATTTAATTGGAAGACCTGTACTGGTTGGGACTATAAGTATTGAAAAATCTGAACTTATTTCAGACCTTTTGACTAAGCCTCAAGTCATGATAAAACTAATGCAGGAAAAAGCACAAAGATTTGAATCTCTTTTAAAAGAAAGAAAATATGATCAAGCTTTATTGGATAGACTTCATAAATTGTTGGATAGACCAGGGAATTTAAAGCTAGCAGATTTGCAACCTGTTATAGATGAAATAAAAGCTAAATCTATAGATGCTGATCTCAGTTTTGCTCTTGAGCGTTTTGAAATGTCCGTAAAGGTTGTTGAAGCTATTAGAAATAAAATTCCTCACAATGTTTTGAATGCTAAAAATCATGAGAGAGAAGCTTTTATTGTGGCTCAGGCTGGAAGATTAGGAGCGATTACCATTGCTACTAATATGGCTGGTCGTGGTACTGATATTCTTTTAGGTGGAAATCCAGAATTCCTAGCTAAAGAAGAAATGCTTAAATTTAAGTTAGAAGAAGGCACTGCTGAATATAAAGAAAAATGGGAGACCATTCATTCTAGTTTTAAGGACATTTGTGATGAAGAACATGCTAAGGTCGTTGAATTAGGTGGATTGCATATTATTGGGACTGAGAGGCATGAATCAAGAAGAATTGATAATCAGCTTCGTGGTCGTGCAGCTAGACAAGGTGACCCAGGTTCTACAAAATTCTTTTTATCATTAGAAGATAATTTAATGAGAATCTTTGGTGGAGAAAAGATTTCAAGCCTAATGTCATTTCTGAAAGCTGAAGAAGATTTGCCTATAGAAGCCAAGATGGTTACAGGCTCTGTAGAAAATGCACAGAAAAAAGTTGAGTCTCATAACTTTGACTTAAGAAAACACGTCCTTCAGTATGATGATGTGATGAATACACAAAGAGAAGTAATTTATAGAGAAAGAAGAAAAATCCTTGAAGGTAGAGATATTAGTGAATCTGTCCTTGAAGTATTTAAAATTCATGTAGAAAATATTCTTTATACACACATAAACCCTGAAACACCTCAGGAATCTTGGATGGAAGAATCCATTCCTGATTTCTATAAAGCTTTAATAGCAGATGTTCCACCTATTGCTAGTCAGATTAGTTTAGAAGATCTATCTGCTAAATCATTTGATGAAATTAAGGAAGTTTTAGATGAAGCTTGTGAAGCTGCTTATGGAGCAAAAGCACAAGAGCTTGGTGTTGAAAATATTAAAGAGATAGAACGCCAAGTAATGCTTCATGTTATAGATAGTAAATGGATAGAACATTTACATAATATGGATGCTTTAAGAGATGGTATTCACTTAAGAGGTTATGGTCAGAAGGATCCTCTTATGGAGTATAAAAAAGAAGCATTTGATATGTTTGAACAACTTCTTTTAGATATTAAGAAAGACTCTATAATATTATTAATGCATGCTCAGGTAGACCCTGAATACAAAGAGCAAAAACAAGAAGAAGTTGAAGTCTAACCCATCTCTTTTACTACGAAATCTGTGCTGTAGTCACCACTAATAAACTTAGGATGATTTAAAACTTTTAAGTGAAATGGAATAGTGGTATTTATGCCTGTAATAGCAAACTCATCAAGAGCTCTTTTCCCTCTTGCAATTGCTTCTGTTCTATTTTCTCCATGTACAATTAATTTAGCAATCATAGAGTCATAATATTGTGGCACTGTGTAACCAGTGTAGCAGTGACTATCTACCCTAACTCCAGGTCCACCAGGAGCTATATAGCCATCAATTTTCCCTGGACATGGTGCAAAGTTTTTATCAGGATCCTCTGCATTTATTCTAAATTCTATAGCATGACCTTTGATTTTAATGTCATCTTGTTTTAACCAGAGCTTTTCACCACTAGCTACTCTGATCTGAGCTTTCACTAAATCAACTCCAGTAACCACTTCGGTGACAGGGTGTTCCACTTGAATTCTGGTATTCATTTCCATGAAATAAAAATTGTTTGTTTCTAAGTCAAATATAAATTCTATTGTCCCAGCATTTTTATAGCCTATTTGTTTAGCTGCTTGTACTGCTGCATTCCCCATTCTTTCTCTAAGCTTGCTGTCTATTTTTAAACTAGGGGCTTCTTCTATAAGCTTTTGATGTCTTCTTTGAATGGTACAGTCTCTTTCACCAAGGTGAATAACATTTCCATGTTCATCAGCAAGTAATTGAACTTCTATATGTCTAAGTTTTGTAATATATTTTTCTAAGTAAAGTCCAGGATTACCAAATGCATTGTTTGCTTCTTGTGCTGCTGCATCAATACTGGTAATTAATTCAGCTTCATCTTTAGCTGTTCTCATACCTCTGCCACCACCACCAGCAGTAGCTTTTACAATTACTGGATAGCCAATTTCTTTAGCTGCTTCAATTGCTTGTTTTGAGTCTGTAATTAAGCCATCAATTCCAGGTGTAACAGGGATAGAAGATTCTTTAACCAATTTTTTAGCAGTAGCCTTATCACCCATAGATGATATATTGCTAGAAGAAGGACCAATAAATTTAATTTCATGAGATTGACACATATCAGCAAAAGCAGCATTTTCAGCAAGGAATCCATATCCTGGATGGATAGCATCTACTCTGCTTAAAATAGCTGTGCTGATTATGGATGGAATATTTAAGTAACTATTTGCTGATCTGGCTGGACCTATACAGTAGGATTCATCAGCTAATTGGACGTGTAAAGAGTTAGCATCTGCTTCTGAGTAAACAGCTACGGTTTCAATGTCAAGTTCTCGTGCCGCACGTATGATGCGAAGTGCTATTTCTCCACGGTTTGCAATGAGAATTTTTTTAAATTTTTTAGACATAGGTACAAAAAAATGAAAGCGAGGTTTGTAAACCTCGCTTTCTCACTACATAGCCCTTATTATTTAAGTTCTACTTTTCCACCAGCAGCTTCAATTTTCTTCTTCATTGCTTCTGCTTCGTCTTTCTTTACTCCAGATTTAAGTGGTTTTGGAGCTGTATCTACAAGGTCTTTAGCTTCTTTAAGTCCAAGTCCTGTGATTTCTCTTACTACTTTAAGTACTTCGATTTTCTTATCGCCTGCACTTGTAAGTACTACTTCAAAAGCATCTTTTTCTTCTACTGCTGCTGCTGCACCTACTGCTGCTACTGCCATAGGAGCTGCTGCTGTAACTCCAAATTTTTCTTCCATCATTTTCTTAAGTTCTGCTGCTTCAAGAACTGTAAGTGATGCGATATTGTCTAATAATTGTTCTACTTTACTCATTTCTATCTCCTTTTTTTATTTAAGTCGCATACCATGCGACTCTACGCGATTCTACGATTGCGATTCTACTGTGCTGGTTTTTCTGGTTCCACTGCTGCTGTTTCAGCTGCTGGTGTTTCCACTGCTGCTGCAACTGCTGGTGTTTCCACTGCTGCTGCTGCAACTGCTGGTGTTTCCACTGCTGCTGCTGCAACTGCTGGTGTACCGGCTGCATTTTTCTTGGCGACTTCTTCAGCTAATAGTGCAATATCTCTGATTAAGCTTTCTAAGCAACCAGCGATACTTCCCACATTTGCTGTAAGTAATCCAGCAATTTGACCAAGTAAAACTTCTTTTGATGGTAATGTAGCTAGAACTTTTAGTTCTTCTTTGCTTAAAAGTTTACCGTCATAAAACCCGCCTTTAAGATCACCCTTTTCTATCTCTTTAAAGAACTCTACAATTGTTTTTGTAGATTCAGATGGATCACCTGAAGATAAAAGAACCGCACTTGGTCCTTCTAACAATGACTCCAATCCTGAAAATGGTGTATCTTTAGTTGCGATTTTTATTAAAGTATTTTTTGCAACTTTATAATCAGCCTTGATTTTATATAGTCTTTTCCTTAACTCTGTCATTTCAGTCATGGATAAGCCTCTATAGTCTGTTACAACTGCAAGTGCTGACTTGGCAAAATTTTCCTTTAAGTCCTGAACTACTTTTTCTTTTTGTACTTTTGTTGCCATAGTTCCTTCCTTTGAGCTTTATAAAAACAAAACCCCAATGTTATACACAATGGGGCCAAAGATAATCAAGTTTATAATTTTCTGAAAATTACCTCGACCTCAATAAGGTTTTTAATATTATGAAGCTTGCGCTTCCCTTACTTTCTTTGGCACAAGAGCTCATATATATTCTTATACTTAAGTAATTTTGTCAAAGAGTATTGCTGTATAGACTGCTATTTAAAACATGCGTGGTGATGGATTATTTTTCTTTACATAGCCAAGCATTCTTCCTACGCCTTGAAGACTAGCTATCATTCCTAGCTGTGTTACTTCACTAGCTAGTGCTCCAGTAAATGGCAATGTGTATCCATTTGAATTCGGCAATTTTATATTAATGTGAAAATCATTTTTTTCTTTTCTACCAGCTTCTGCTAATTGTTGTGCAAATAAACTGGCTACTTTATCTAAGCCCGTATTTCTATTAGCTTCAATGCCTTGTCTTGAATATGGCGCATACCCACCGTTTACTTTTGCAAGTTCACGTGAGAAGTCTTTGTCCTGTTTGACTATTGCTATGGCCATTTTCCCTCTAAATTTAATAAATCAAAATGAACTTGTTAAAAGTTTATCTGATCTATTTTCTCTCTTTTTAAGTAACTATAGAGTTACCAAAGGTATTTAATAGAATTAACGTTAAGAAAGAGTTAAAAAATCAATATTTTAAAAAAGCCCAGCTTCCATGGATTACACCTTCATGGGACACTTTGCCTATTAGGTTTGAAAAGAATGGAAAATCATTGTTTTTCTTTTTATTCTCTTCTTCCTGAATCTGCTTTCTTTTCACTTCTTCACAGATAGCTACATAGGAGATAATCCTCCCAGGTACCCCTGGGTTAACACCTTTTCTTTTATATAATGTGCAGTTGTCCATATCTATAAGTAATTTACCCCTCAGGGATTACTCTAATACGGTATTATCCCTATAGAAAATAAAGTGTAGAGGTAATAGATGATTTTACCTCTATGGAATGATTAACGTAACATTAACTCTATGAGAATCTTGCTTCTTCAAGTAGCACTAAGTTCTTAGGATCTACATAAACCCAAAGGTCACCAGGCCTCCACAGAATAGTTTCATCACTTGCAAATAAATAAATAAGAAGTCTTTTTATTATTACCTGAGCTTTTTTACTTTGTTTTCCTCTAGGATCATTTGCTAATTTTGTTCTAAGCATCACTGCTTCTTTTCTAGTTTGGCAAAAAGCAGGCCCCTGGTTTACTCCACCAGATCTACAAAGAATTGCTATTTTTCCATTTGGTTGTGGCCAACCTAATACATATGCTTCCATTTATTTAATAATCTCTCAGTTTAATGATAGGTCTAGAAATTTAAGAATAGGTTTTTGCCTATAATAGTTCCCTTTACCTTGTTCTTACAAGTATCCCAAATAGTGATATATGCATCTTTTTCATACTGAATTTCTCCAAAACCGTTATTTCTTCCATTATTTAGAGCTTTTGAAGTGGTGGTTGATGCTGATATTAAAATATCTTCTAAATTAGAAACATTCCAAGTAGTTAAATTAGTTACACATTTATCAAAGCCAGTTTGTCCTCCACCAAGAGTACCAACCTTCTCACTTTCTTTGAAAAATGGATTTGAAACCATATCGGTGGTGATTGCAAATTTATCTTTTCCTTTAATTTCATACAAGAATTTAATAGCTTCTTTGCTTACATGTAAGCCATCTGGAATTGCCATGGACACAACATTTTTATTTTTTAAAAGAGCAAGCATTATTCCGTCATCTTTAGGGTTGATCTTATTTTTATCATCTAGTTTCTCTTTTAAAGCCTTTAAGTTATTTTCATCTATTCCTCTATGATTAAAGCCATTAACACCTTTCATAGCATTAAACATATGTGTACAAAGATTTACTCCATATTCATCTAATGCTTTTAATCCTTCTTCATATGTTGCATTTGTATGTCCAATAGAAACAGTGATGTTACTTTCTTTTAAAAATTTAATGGCTTCTCCAGTTTTATCTAATTCAGGTGCCAGTGTAAATAAAATTACATTTTCTTTTATGAATGACTTTATGTTATTAACTGTTAATTCATTGATGGCATGTTGTTTTTCGTGGACACCATATTTTGATATAAATATCCCTTCAATATGAATTCCTAAAATCTTTGCTCCTGGTTTATCTTTTGAGTTTTTAATGTATGAGTTTATCAAATCGACAGACTTTAAAATCTTATCTTTTGAGTTTGTGATTACGGTGGGGCAAAATCCTGTAACTCCTTGGTAGGCTAGATTAACTCTTAGCTTATCAATTTCATCTAAATTATTTTCTTCTAAATCCCAAAAACTACAATTATTTAATCCATTAACCTGAGGATCAATAAATCCAGGTGAAAGAATACAGTCTTTTAAATCCAACACTTCACAATCATCTAATTTGCTTTCTCTAGAAACTTTACCATCAATAATAAATATCTCATTGCTATTGTCAAAGCTTAATACTTTCTTGAAATTGATTAATTTAAATTTATTGAAAGATTTCATTTGTTTTTTATATAAAGATTGTAGATTTTATTGCCCGATAAATTGTATTCGTTTGAGAGTATTTTAGCTATTTCTTTCAATGAAAGCCCTTTATTTGTAAGTTTATTTATAGAGTCCAGTACTTCTTTATCTGTGATTTCAGTCAATCCAGCCTCTTGATTAAATATCAATCCTAAAACCACTTCACCTTTCACCTCTTTATCTTTAAGCTTTTCTATTATGTCTTTTATTTTGCCAGATATAAATTCTTCATAAATCTTTGTTAGTTCTCGGCAAATGAAAATTTCTATGTCTGGATATATGTCAGAAATTTCTTTTAAGTATTTTTTTAAATCATGAGGTCCTACATATAAAAGTACCGATTCGGATCTGTCTTTTAATGATTTTAGCTTCTCAGTTCTTTTGTTTTTTTCATCACTTAGAAATCCTATAAATAAAAAATCATTTTTAACTTTGCCTGACACTGAGATAGCTGATGTTAATGCGCATGGACCAGGAATAGCTATAACTTTAATGTTATTCTCTCTGACTTCTTTAACCAGCTCAAATCCTGGATCTGAAATAATTGGTGTTCCTGCATCAGAGACTAAAGCAATGTTTGTCCCATTTTTCAATTCTTTAATTACTTCTTCTGTTTGACTTCTTTCATTAAACTTATGATAGCTAATAAGTTTTGTTTTAATTTCATACTTATTTAGAAGCTTTATCGTTACTCTTTTATCTTCACAAAGAATCAGATTTACTTCTTTAAGAATGCGAAGAGCTCTAAGTGTAATGTCTTCAAGGTTGCCTATGGGAGTGGAGACTATGTATAGAGAACCTTTCATATCCCGCTTCCCATGGAAAATTCTGGCTGAGCAAGTCTATCTATTATTTGACTTCTTATTTTATTTAATTCACTATCTTTTAGATCTCTAGGTCTTGAGATTGAAATGTTTGTATTATAGAGAAGTTTCCCTGGCTTGCCACCTATAAGAATTATTCTGTCAGCCAGTTTAAGTGCTTCATCTACACTATGCGTAACAAAAACAACAGTCTTTTTAGATTTCCCCCAAAGCCTCAGAATCTCAATCTGCATATTTTCTCTAGTCTGTTGGTCTAGAGCTCCAAATGGTTCATCGAGAAGTAAAACCTCAGGTTCAGCACAAAGAGCCCTAGCTATGGCTACTCTTTGTTTCATGCCACCTGAAAGCTGGCTAATAGAGTGATCTTTATATGCTGATAGTCCCACAAGATTTAAATATTCAAGAGCTTTTCCTCTGATCTCATTTTTATTCTTAGTTTTAGTAGTTAATCCAAATCCCACATTGTCTATAATGTTTAGCCATGGAAAAAGTGCATAGTCTTGAAAAACTAATGTTCTGGAGCTGTCTGGTCTTTTTATAGGCTTAGAGTTGAATGAAATTTTTCCTGAGGTTGCTTTTATAAATCCAGCAATAAGTCCTAATACTGTTGACTTTCCTGATCCTGATGGTCCTAATATACAAACAAACTCATCAGCATAAATATCAAAGCTTATATCTTCTAAAATCTTTTCAGCATTTGAGTTATGGTCAAATGATTTACTCACATTTTTAAATTCTATTTTTGGTGAAAGTTCGTCCATTATTTTTGTGCGTCAAGCCCCCATGCTAATCGTACATTTTTTTCTATGGACCCGAAGAAAATATTTTCTGTTAAAAACCCTATGACACCAATGGTTGTTATCATTGATATTACCTGAGCCATATCAGCTAATGATCTTCCTAGTTCTAATGTTTGTCCGATTCCAGCACCGCTTATAAATAATTCTCCAGCAATTAATGCTCTCCATGCAAATGCCCAACTAAGTCTAAGTCCTGTAACTAGTTCTGGAATCATTGCTTTTAAAATTACATTTTGGTAGAGGTGTAATCCTTTACTTCCAAGTGTTTGAGCTGCCCTGATTAAATTTAATGGAATATTTTTCATGGCATTTTTTGTACTAAGTGCTACTGGTAATACTGCTTCAAGGATAATAATAAAAATAACTGCTTTGTCTGTAATCCCAAACCAAAGTAATGCCAGTGGTACCCAGGCAACACTAGGAATGGACTGTAGTGCAAGAATAGATTTCCCAAAAGTTATATCTAATAAATAGTATCGTGCTAAAAGAATCCCCGTAACAACTCCAATAATTAAGGCTAAAAAATATCCAATTAAAACTCTTACTAGTGAGCTAAATATTCCTATTAAATACCCACCTTTTAGAAAACCAAAATAAAAACTTTCAAAAACATCTATAGGGGCTGGAAGAATGTAGTTAGGTATTTCTCCAACTTTAACGATAAGGTACCAAACTACAAATAGTATTGCATAAAATCCAATTCTTATTAAAGCTAATTTCATTTTTGAGGGAGTCTTTCTAAAAGTACTTTCCTATAATAACCTGCTTTTATTCCAATTTCAGCAAATTCTTTTAGTATATTAAAATCAAATTTATTATTAAAAGTACATCTAGACAGTGATTTTAATATAATTTCATTTTTTATGTCTTTTTTTGTAATTTTTGATATTGCATTTCTAGTTATTTCTATAGATTCTACTTTATTTGAGTTTATAAAATCTATAGTTTTTTTATTTGCAATTAAAAGCTTGGAAATTACCTCAGGGTTTTCTTCTGCAAACTTTTTATTGGTAACTAAAATTGTTACTGGATAATTTCCATTGTTTAAAACTTCTTTTTCATCTTTTATTATTTTGCATTTTGCTTTATCAATTAAAATTGTGCCCCATGGTTCAGGCAAGCATGCTGCATCTATAGACATGGTGAAAAATGCTGTAGCTGTATCTTGCGGTGGAATAGCTATTACTTTAGCGTTTTTTATATTGTTGTTTTCAATGAATTTCCTAAGTATAAGATCCTGAGTGTTTCCATACTGAGGCACAGAGATCCGTGGAGACTTGCCTTGGCAAGTCTTTATATCTCTGCATGTTTCTGTTCCTACAATCGTAGTTCCGCCATCACAGGAATTTGCTAATAACTTTAAAGGGACCCCTCTGTAAATCGAGTTTATAAATGGACCTGGACCTACATATGCTACGTCTATCTGATTAGTAATAAAAGCATCGATAATATTGTTTCCCACTACAAAGTGCATTGGTTTAAGTTTAATATTACTTCCGAGTTCTTCCTGATAAAATCCTTTTTCTAAACCAATTAATGGAACTGCATGAGTTACATTAGGCATGTAGGCAAGACGAACAGTGTTTTTGTTTTCTTGTTTAGCACATGAGGACAAAAGCATTATGAGAGTTAATCCAAGCAAAATTCTTAAATTAAATAAAAAAGACTTGTGATTTTGATTTCTTTTCACAAGTCTTAATTATAGCTTTAGTTTTGAGAATCTTTACTTTAAACCTTTAACAAAGTCTAAAAGCTCACTATTTGTAGGCATTCCATCCACTATTTTTTGGATCTTGCCAGCCTTATCTATTACAAAAAGCTTTCTGCTAGCATAGCCTTTAGCATCTTGATAAGTGCCATATTTTTTAGCTACTTCACCACCTACATCAGCTAGTAATGGCTGTTTGAAGCTGAACTTTTCGCTGAATGCTTTATGGCTGGTTTCATCATCACAGCTAATTCCAAAAACTTGAGTGTTCGCTTCGTTAAATTGTGAAATATCATCTCTAAATGCACACATTTCTGTAGTACATCCTGGTGTATCGTCTTTAGGATAAAAAGCAAGAACAATATTTTTCTTTCCTTTAAATTGTGAAATGGAATATTCTCCACTTGGATAAGCTTTGAGTTTAAAGTCTGGGGCGTCTTGTCCTATGGTTAGTGCTGTTTGTGTTGTCATGATTTTCTCCTTTTTACTTTATAAAAAAAAGACGCCCCACCGGAGCGTCTTTTTGAAATCTATTCCATTACTCTTGATCCTGCAGTCTTCCAACAAATGTTTTGGAAGAAAGAATCAATATATTTTCCACGTTCAGTAGCTTTGTAGTCACCTATGTATGCATGTTCCCATACATCCATTACAAGAATTGGTTTGTAGCCAGGAATATTTCCTATTTCATGGTCAGCCACAAAATGATTTGAAAGTTTCTTAGTGGTTGGATCTTGGAATAAAATTGCCCAACCAATCCCTCTCATTTTTCCTACATTTTTAAAATCTGTTTCAAATGTAGCCCAGTCACCAAAGCATTCAGTTATTTTTTTATAAAGCTTTGAATCTTCTTTAACTGCCATGCCGCCTGGTGTCATGTTGTCGAAATAATATTCATGAAGTACCATTCCACAATATTCAAATCCATATCTTCTTTTTAATTCACCATATTCTGGTGTCCCTGATTTTCCTGCTTTTGTAAGCTCTTCTACTTTTTGATTTAAAGTATTTGTATTATTTACATAACCTGCATAAAGTTTAAAATGCTCTTCTAATTGAGCATCTGAAATTCCTGTTAACCCTTTTAAATGTGTAAAGGTTTTAGGTGCATATCCTGTTGTAGTTGTAGACATATTTCCTCCGTTTTCTGACTTAATAACTAATATAAGGATAACTAAATTTTAGCAACTTGATTTGTTATAACCATATTTTATAGATACAAAAATTGAGAAATACCAGTTCTAGATTTATGCAAATAATGAATCTGCAAATTCTGCAGGCGAATTTGCAAGAGAGTAATGGCTCTGAAGAGTGTCAGGATTTAAATCAAAAACTTCACCGCTTTCAGTTACTTCTATTATGGGTTTAAAAGTGTACTCGTCGATAATGTAACTTGAGCCTGAATTTCTCCAATTACCATAAGTTGTTAAGCAGTGTGGTTCAAATGATTGTCCGCTTGGAATCTCTCTGAATCTTCTAGCTGGTACTTCTCCAGCTTCTCTACTTCTAGTGTGTAAAGCACTTGTTAGTTTGTTGATCCCTAATGCAACTGGTGATATTAATGATCCCATAAAATCCTCCTTAAATAAAAAAACTATTGATATTAAATTAGCATAATAGTTCTTAATAATCAATGGAAATACTAATTATTTTAAATTACTTTTTAGGTATTTTCCCGTAAATGATTTTTCACATTTAGCTACTTCTTCTGGTGTACCTTCAGCTACTATTTCTCCACCACGGAATCCACCTTCTGGTCCCAGGTCTATAACCCAGTCTGATTGTTTTATGACATCTAAGTTGTGCTCGATAACCACTACACTATTTCCTGTGTCTACTAATCTATTTAATACTTGAAGTAGGTGATCCACATCATAAAAATGTAATCCAGTAGTAGGTTCATCTAAAAGATATATCGTTTTTCCTGTACTTCTCTTAGAGAGTTGTTCTGCTAATTTCACCCTCTGTGCTTCACCACCAGATAGAGTCGTAGCTGGTTGTCCTAGTTTTATGTAACCTAAGCCCACATCATTTAATGTTTGTAGTTTTATTTTTGCTTTAGAAATTGAATCAAAAAACTCCAGAGCTTGTTCCACTGTCATATCTAAAATATCACTAATGGATGCACCTTTAAATTTTACTTCTAATGTTTCACGATTATATCTGGCACCTTTACATACATCACAGGGCACAAAAACTGATGGTAAGAAATTCATTTCTATTTCATTTAAACCCTCACCACGGCATGCTTCACATCGTCCGCCTTTTACATTGAATGAAAATCTGCCAGGTTCGTAACCACGAGCTTTTGCTTCTATAGTCATAGAAAAGATTTCTCTAATTATGTCAAATAAACCTATGTATGTGGCTGGATTACTTCTAGGTGTTCTGCCAATTGGGCTTTGATCAATAACTATAACTTTATCTATATTTTCAATTCCTTTTACACTGTCAATTCCATTAGGTATTGGAACACTTTTTAAAAGTTTGTGTTGTAAATATTGAAACAAAAGATCATTTACTAAGCTGGATTTTCCTGAGCCACTTACACCGGTTATGGATACTAATTTTCCAAGAGGTACTTTTAGATCAAGATTTTTTAAATTATTTAACCTTGCTCCTTTTACTTCTAAAAATTTCCCATTCCCAGACCTTCTTACTTTAGGAGTGGGGATTCTTCTTTTTCCTGAGAGGTATTCTCCTGTAATAGATTTACTTTCAGCTATTAAATCTTCCATTCTTCCTTCTGCAATTAACTCTCCACCATGGATTCCAGCTTTCGGACCAATGTCTATAATGTAATCAGATTCTCTAATAGTTTCTTCATCATGTTCTACTACAAGAACGGTGTTTCCTAAGTCTCTAAGTCTTTTTAAAGTATTTAAGAGTCTGGCATTGTCTCTCTGATGAAGTCCAATAGACGGCTCATCTAAAACATATAAAACTCCTGAAAGTCCAGAACCAATTTGTGTAGCTAGTCTTATTCTTTGAGCTTCACCACCAGAGAGAGTATTTGCTGATCGATCTAATGTTAAATAGTCTAATCCAACATCAATTAAAAACTTCAATCTTGATTTAACTTCAATCATTAACTGATGTGCAATTTTCTTCTCTTTCTCGCTTAACTGTGTGGGTAAACTGATGAAAAAGTCCATTGATTCTTTAATGGAGTATGCGCAAAGTTCAGAAATGGAAGTGCTTCCTACTGTTACAGCAAGGATTTCAGGCTTTAATCTTTTTCCTTCACATATAGTACAAGGAGTACTTGTCATGTATGTTTTTAAATCTTCTTTGTGTTTCTCCGATTCAGTCTCTTCATAGCGTCTTTTTAACTGATTTAAAACACCTTCAAAGTGACTCTTATAAGTAGTGACTTCATCACCATCCCAGGAATCAACTTTAAATTTTATCTCTTCATCTTCATCTGATCCATATAAAATATTCTTCTGAATCTTTTTAGGTAAATCTTTCCAAGGTATGTCTAGTTTGAATTTGTAATGTTTAGCTAGTGATTCTAAAAGTTGTTTATAGTAGGGGTTGTTAGTTTTTGCCCAGGGTAAAATTGCTCCTTGTCCTAAAGATTTATTTTGATCAGGAATTACTAGATTTTGATCAAACTCTGAATTGTTTCCTAGTCCATGACATGTAGGGCATGCACCATATGGACTGTTAAAACTAAATGCTCTAGGTGAGACTTCCTGAATGGATCCATGCCCAAATGGGCAAGCAAGTTTTTCGCTAAAGACATGGTCTTCTTTTTCATTTAAATCTTCTACTATTACAATTCCTTCTCCTCTTTTTAAAGCGAGAGAAATACTGTCAGCTATTCTTGATCTGGATTCTTGTTTTACAACTATTCTATCTATAAGAAGTTCTATGTTGTGTTTTAATGTTTTTTCAAGCTTTATATCTTCTTCCAATAAATAAGTTTTCCCATCTACTCTTATTCTGGCAAAGCCCTCATTTAAAAGTGCTCTGAAAAGTGCTTGGTATTCACCTTTTTTTCCTTGGATTAAAGGAGCTAAGATATGAGCTTTTGTACCTTCTTTAAGAGAAAAAATCTGATCAATAATTTGATCGATGCTTTGTGGTTTGATCTTTTCACCACATACATGACAATGTGGGATTCCTATTCTTGCAAAAAGTAATCTTAAATAATCATAGACTTCAGTTACTGTAGCTACTGTAGATCTGGGATTGTGACTGGTAGATTTTTGATCGATGGAAATGGCAGGACTTAGCCCTTCAATAGACTCTACATCTGGTTTGTTTAATTGTCCTAGAAATTGGCGAGCATAAGAAGATAAGCTTTCTATATATCTTCTTTGTCCTTCAGCAAAAACTGTATCAAATGCTAATGAGCTTTTTCCTGAACCACTGACACCAGTAATTACTACTAATTTATCCTTTGGAATGTCAACATTTATATTTTTTAAGTTATGTTCTTTTGCCCCACGAACTTTAATGTAAAGCTGTGAGCTGTGAGAAGCTGCTTGAGATTCGGATTTCTTCTTTTCTGCTAAATCGCTTTGCATGTAAAGATTATAACAAGTGTGAGTTGGCAAATTTTTATTAATTTACCTTATAATTGTATTTATGTTAAAGAACTCAAAAATCAAAATTGCTTTTATTTTTCTTGCATTAATGGCAGTTAGCTACTTTTTACTTTCTAAAACTATTTCTGCTGAAACAGTTATAGTCCCTAAGGAGGATGTCGCCTCACAAGAAAAGTTGGATAGAGCTATTACAGTTAGCAAATTTAATATTGATTCTGGAATAGAAGAGCTAGAAAACTTAACTAATTTGTCAGAGTATACAGATTATAAAAGAAAATATATTATTGCCAGATTGTATGAAAAGAAGAAAAATACAAATAAAGCCATTCAAATTTATGAAAGTATATTGGATAAAAGTTATCCCTTAAAAGAGAGGGTATTATTTCACCTTGCTATATTAAGTGCTTCTTTAAATGATGATAAAAAAGCTATTAAATATTTTGATGATTTAATTAAAAAATTTCCTACTTCCAGAAGTGTTCCTGAAGCTAAGTATTATTTGGCACAAACACAGCTTAGGCTTAGGCTCACAAGTGAGGCACTTTCAACATTAAACTCTTTGAAAATTGAATTTCCTAGAACACAGTATGGAATTGCTACAAATTATTACTTGGGTGAATATGAATACAATAAACAAAACTATGAACAAGCTCTTAATTTTTGGAGAATATATTTAAAGAAAAGCCCTGATGGACGCTTTTCCCCAGAAATTGTAGATATTATTACTGTTCAGTCACCTCAAAAAAACATCCCGATTAAACCTTCTGACTTTTCTTTAATTGGAGATGTTTATTTCAATAAAAAGGAATATAAAAAAGCTGCTTATTATTATCAGTTTGAAAATAATGTAAAAAAATATTATTCGTTAGGTTACTCATTGTTTAGAATAGGTGAGAACTCTAAGGCTGAAAAATATTTTAAGGAGTTTGCTTATGCTTTCCCTAAATCTAAAAATGTTAAATGGTCTTTATTCTACTGCTCTAAATGTATGCCTAGCTTTTCTCGTAAATCTTTTTGGGAGAAGGTAACTAAAGATATCCCAGATTTGGCTTACTACACTCTTTATAAAGAAGGATTGGTTGAAGTAAATGAAAAAAAGAGAAAAGAAATTTTCTTAAATTTAATGGAGCTTTATCCTCAGGGTGAGTTTACTTTAGATGCTGTTTGGGAATTGATGTGGAGTGATATTAAAATTAAAAACTATAGTAATGCTATAGTTTTGGGTAAAAAACACTTTGAAGCAAATCTAACTTCTAGTAATTGTAGATCTGAATCTTGTTTGAAAATTGGATTTTGGCTCGGGAAACTTTCTGAACTTCAAAATAAAAAATTTGATGCCATTGATTTTTATAAAAAGGTTCAAGGTACTAACTCTGACAATTATTATTACTATAGGGCTAAAGGTCGATTGCTCGCACTAACTGGTGGCGTAGATCCTAAGTGGGATCAACAAAGCTCTTATAAAGAATTAAAAGATTTCAACTGGTCTATTCCTGTCATATCAAGGCTGGATAATTTAAATGAGCATTTTGGTGTCACTGTTACTGAGCTTATAAAACTTCAGCAATTTGATGAAGCTATTGAGATTATTGGGAAGAACTCATCACCTTCTAAGCAAATTACAGCTTGGCTTAAAGCTCTAAATTCTGAGTATGATACATCTATAAATTTAGCTAGTGCAACTATTCTTCATTATGGCTTTTCTAATGAAAACCCACTTTGGAAGCTTGCTTATCCTTTATATTTTTGGCAGGATGTTTTGTCATCCAGTAGTCGCTTTACTAATTTAGACCCATTACTTGCTTGTGGAGTTATTAGGCAAGAGTCTCGTTTTGATCCAAATGCTACTTCTATTTCAAATGCATTTGGATTAATGCAATTAATTATTCCTACGGCTAAGGTCGTAGCACGTGAGTCTGGGGTAAGCCTTTCTTCAAATGAATCTTTGAAAGATCCCAAAATAAATATATCTCTTGGTACGTATTACTTGAAAGGACTGTTATCAGAATTTCCTAGCCCATTGTTTTCAGTGGCTAGTTATAATGCTGGACCTAATGCTATTAAAAACTGGGTGAATAAATATGGGACATCAGACCTTGATCTTTTTATAGAATATATACCTTATGATGAAACTAGAGGCTATGTAAAAAAGGTGTTTTCAAGCTATTGGACATATTTAGAGTTGTATAATAAATTTTAATCAGTATATTCCTCCTATATAATGTTCCGGATTATTACCCTTTGTATAAGGTGAAAGCCTGGATTATTAATTATTATTTAATAATTGGATGTAGGTTTATATAGAATGATTATTTATTCATTAATATTCCCCCAAATCAGAGCTATATCTAGTAACTTTTTATCAGAGAAAGAACTCTTATAGTTAACAAAGGACGTCAAACAAAAATGATTACAGCTAACGATAAAAAAATTGAAGATAATTTTAGTATTGAAAAACTCACAGCTCAACAATTAATTAATTTGGCTATTGATTCACATGAAGATAGAATTGGCTTAGAATCAAGAACAGAACTTATTAGAAGAGGAGCCGATGATATAGAAGTTAGAATAGCTATAAAGAAAGCTTGTAAATTTACCGTTCTTTCATATGAAGAACAAATAAAAAATTCAGAAGAGTCTACTTTAAGATCTAAGTTTTTAGCATCTGTAAGTATTCTTGATAAGCTTCAATTAGAATGGCAAAAGAAAGACCTAATACTTAGAATTCATTAAAGAATTAAAATGCAAAATATCTTCATCTTAAGGCATGGCCATGCACAAGAGTTGGGTGAAGTTCCAAGTAACAATGATTTTGATAGAAGATTAACAGAAGAAGGTATAGATAAAGTCTCTAAGATTTCTTCATTTTTAAATAAAATGGATGAGAGTATTGAACTCATATTAAGTAGCCCATTTCTTAGAGCAAAAGAGACTGCAGAAATTGTAGCTAAAACTCTTTTACCAAAGCCAGATCTTAAGATTGTAGATTTTTTGGCTTGTGGTTCTTCAAGTAGAGAAATAGCAAAAGGTTTGCTTACTTATAATGCTTTAAATAATGTTTTATTAGTAGGGCATGCGCCTGATTTAGAGGCTTTTTTAGGGAAGTTGATATTAGCTGAGAGAATAAAGTTAAAGAAGGCTGCAATGGCTAAAATCGCGCTTTCTAATGGTGTTGAGCTATCTGGTGAACTTGTTTGGCTAGTAGTTCCTAAGGTAGTTAAAAAACTAAAACTTAAAGAAGATGAAAACATCTATCAGCATAAGTTAGGTTTGTAAGCTTTAATTCTTTATTTCTTAGTTGCTGTAGCTTTAGCAATATGTGCTTTAAGAATCTTTCTTCTTTTATTTGTGGAGGTTCAGACAAGCTGAACCTTCCTTTAATTAAATGTTACGTTTGACCGGATCCGCCGAGTGAATCGGACTGATCCTTTTATCGTTTAAGCTGTATCTTTTAATCTTATTTATTTAATTTACTTTTTTGTAGCTGTAGCTTTAGCAATATGAGCTTTAAGTATTTTTCTTCTTCTCTTAAGGGATTTACCAGCAAGTGGAAGAACTATTCCAGTTCTAATTTCTGGATGAGCTTTTATCACTGATGCTGCTACTTTAATCTTCACTTTTTTTCCATTTACAACAGTGTTAACTGGTTGAAGATTTACTTCAAATTTTCTTTTTGCTGTAGGGTTATAGTGAGCACGTAAGAATGAATATCTCCATCCTGTAATTGCTTTTTTTCCTGATATGTCACATTTTTTTGCCATGATTGTCCCCTGTATTATGCACCGTAACTAAGAAATGGCAATAGGCTCATTTGCCTTGCTCTTTTAATAGCTTTTACTACGGCTCTTTGTTGTTGAGCATTTAATCCAGTAATTCTTCTTGGAAGAATTTTTCCTCTCTCAGTAATAAATCTGGATAAAAATCTAACATCTTTATAATCTGTGTTTTTTAATGATTCAGCTGAACTCCATTTTTTTCTTTTTGGAGCTCTATCTTCTTTTTCATTATCTCTGTCACGATCTCTATCGCGATCTCTACTGCCTCTGTGTTCTTTTTCTTTGTATGCCATTTTTTTACCTTTTTAACTTCTAGGAGTTAATAAGATTAGCAGAGAATAGCCTTTTCTTTCAAGTCAATACTACTATAAGAAAGTAAGAGTTATTAATGATTGTGTATGTACTGAGAGTTAGATAATATTTAAAGCTTTAATAAATTATAAAAGTTAGGTACTAAGCAGTTTAAGTTCAGGAATGTCATTAGGGTGTATGCCATTGGCTAATGCTCTTGCTGCTAACACTTGCCAAGGCTGCATAGTGCATCCTTTGCCTATTATTTCTGCCCCTTGATTTGCTTCAAGTAAACGTGCATATTCATCTAGATCTAAATATCCTGGTGTTTGTTCTGGTACCTGAATAAAATCAAAACCTGTTATTGGTAATGCTAAATAAGAAAATCTTCTTTCATTTGGACTAATTACATGGAGATGATTGTCATCTGGTCTACGTTCCACTTCTATGATTACTGGCCCTGGGAGCTGGCGATGCCCAAACCTATTAACAGGAAGTTCTACAACAAATATTGTATTGGTTTTCATATATGCTTCTTCTTAAATATTACTTATTATTTTTATTGTAAACGATTAGCCATGCAACTTTCAAGAGCAATATCAAATATTTAAGCTTACTTAATTAAATAAATTTGGGTTAAGAGGTTAATGGAGAAGTTCTTGCTTAATAATATTGATTTTATTTGGCTTTGCCATCCGAAGACGACGAGCAAAGCGAGGAGCGAAGGATGGCGGACAGAGAGGGATTGTACAAGTGGCAAGTTTCAAGGTTAAAGTTTCATGGGAAAACCAAGAACTTTGAGTTCTATATTTCCCAAGTTCTCCTTGCAACTTGTAACTTACTGCTTGAAACTAAAATTCGGACAGAGAGGGATTCGAACCCTCGGTACATTTTTGATGTACACAGACTTTCCAGGTCTGCTTCTTAAACCACTCGAACATCTGTCCTTCATTTTGAATTGCAGCTTGTCTGCAATTCTTTTGTGTCAATCTACCTGTAGGATCGGATTTGGTGAATAAATCATACAAATCCTTTCTTTGCCAACAACCCGTTTCAGTGTTCAGAATTAAAATACAAATTGATTATAGCTGAGAAAAGTGAAAAATTATATAAATTTACTATTTACCATCAACTATTAACCATAAACCAGTTAGTATTGTTTGATGGCTTACTACAATAAAAAAGTTTATAGCATCTATGGAAGGATATGGCAAAACCTCGTTATCTGGTTCTTCCTAATACCTATCTATTACATTTTTTTTAGACTTAAGGTTTTTGGTAGAGAAAATATCCCACAGAATCGACCTTTTGTTGTTATGCCTAACCATTTATCTAATAATGATCCGCCTCTAGTTTGTGCAGCATTAAATATAAACATTGCTTATATGGCAAAGAAAGAATTATTTGATGTCCCTTTTTGGGGAGCCTTAATTAAAACCTTAGCTGCATTTTCAATTGATAGAGAAAAAGTAGAAAAAACTACCATTAAAGCAGCTAAAGAGATCTTAAAAATGAATTGGCCTGTTGGGATTTTTTTAGAAGGTACTAGAAGTAAACTCCCTGGGATGCTAGGCAAGCCAAACCTAGGACCAGCATTTATTGCTAATTTAGGAAGTGTGGAAATCTTGCCAGTCGGTATAGTCGGTTCAAATAAACTCTTTGGACCAGTTACTGTCAGAATAGGAAAACCATTTATCCCTGAAAAAGATTTAGAAAAAGCCAAATGGCAATGTGCTGAAAAATTGTCAGAACTTACGGGGCTTAAACTACCAGATCGTGAATGATTACAGCTTCACGATTTTTGCATATTTAGGATCAAGAAGTTTTTTACCACTATTTCCAAAATTTATATTTAAAATCGTTTTTTGTCCTTCGCCAAAAACCTGTTCTATAGTGCCTTCTCCAAACTTTTCGTGAGACACTTTCTCTCCTGTTTTAAATGAAATTCCATATTCTGTAGCGTCTCCACGGAGGTTCGATGTAGGTGATTGCCTGATTTTTGTGACATTTGTAACACCATTGTTTGGTCTTTCAATTAATTCTTCTATTTCATACTCTGAATATTTTCTTACTATTCCTCTCTTTGAAACATATTGTTTATCATTTCTTGCTTTTTCATCTAGCCCACCATAAAAACCACTAAGCAAATCTTTTGGAGCTTCACTTATAAATCTGCTGGGCTCAGCATGTTCTCTTATTCCATAAAGTCTTCTGTCTCTAGCATAAGTGAAATAAAGTTTTTCTTTTGCACGTGTTATTCCTACGTACATAAGCCTTCTCTCTTCTTCCATTTCGTTTTTATCCAGTGAATTGATTGATCTGGAATGAGGGAAAACACCCTCTTCTAAGCCACATAAAAAAGCAATAGAGTATTCTAATCCTTTTGCTAAATGCAAAGTCATAAGAGTAATTTTATTTGTAGTTTGTTTTAAATTGTCGAGGTCTGTATAGAGAGAAACCTGAGTTAAGAAATCACCTAGTATAGGTGAAGCAGTAATATAAGCATCATCTTCATCTATGGCTGGGGGTACATAATTTGCCTCGAACTCTTTAGCTACAGAATATAATTCTTGAATATTAAACAATCTTTCTTCTGACTCTAATGTTCCTTCTTGTTGGATTTCTTCGTAATAGCCTGATTTTTTAAGTATCTGATCTAGTAAATCACACATGGATAGTGACTTTGAAGCTTTTCTTAAAAACTCTATCAACTCAACAAAATTCTGAACTGAAACTACTGTTTTTTCAGAAATGGCTGGCACATCTTTTATTTCAAGAAGTGTTCTGTAAAGTGTGAAATTGTTTTTACTTGCATACTCTTCTATTTTTGTCAGAGTTGTAGCACCTAACCCTCTTCTTGGAATGTTGATAATTCTTTTTAATGAAGCAGAATCACTGGGATTGTAGAGGGTTTTTAAATAACTTAAAACATCTTTGATTTCTTTTCTGTCATAAAACTTAAATCCACCAATGATTTGATATGGAATATTTTTTTTAATTAATGCTTCTTCAATGGCTCTACTTTGTGCATTTGTCCTGTATAAAACAGCCATATCTTCATATCTGTAATCTTGTTTTAATAATCTTTGTGCTTCTTTCGCTACGTACTGAGCTTCTTCAATTTCGTCCTCTGCTTCAAAACAAGTTATTTTTTCACCTACTTCTTTCGTGGGAATTAAAACTTTCTCAATTCTTTCTTTGTTATTTTTAATAATAGTGTCTGCAGCTTTTAATATGGTTTCTGTAGAACGATAATTTTTCTCTAGTTTTATAAGTGTTTGTTCAGGGAAATCATCCTGAAAACCAAGAATAATTCTAAAGTCCGCACCTCTCCAAGAATAAATACTTTGATCTACATCACCCACTACAGTAACTCCTCTGTTCTGCCATAGTGATTCTCTGTCTAAATCTTTTCTTTGAATTTTATTTGTACCTTCTGAAATTAATCTAATTAGCTCATATTGAATTAAGTTTGTATCTTGAAATTCATCTACTAAAACATGCTTAAATCTTTTGTGGTAATAACTTCTTGTTCTTTCATCCTGCTCTAAAAGTTTAACTGTATAAAGTAATAGATCATCAAAATCTAGGGCATTATTTTTAGAAAGTTCTTTTTGATAGAGATCAAATATTTCTGAAATCTTTATCTCTCTATGATTTTTTGCTATGTCTCCATAACCCTTTGCTTCAAAGCCTTGTGATTTAAGAGAACTTATTTGTCCTTTTATAATTTTAGGTACATAGATTTTATTATCTAAATCCAATGCATTTATGCATTGTTTAACTAAATTTGTGCTGTCACTTTCATCGTAAATAACAAAATTATTTGTCCATTTTTCATTACTTTCTAAAGTGAGTTTTTGGATGTCATGACGCAATATTCTGCTGCAGATATTATGAAAAGTACCTATCCAGAGTGAACCATTTTCTTTAGGTAATAACTTATTCAGCCTTTCTTTCATTTCCTTGGCTGCTTTATTTGTAAATGTTACAGCTAATATATTTTCAGGGAGAAAACCATTAGAAATTAAGTGGGCAATCCTATGAATTAATACCCTTGTTTTTCCTGATCCTGCTCCTGCAATTATTAGAAGTGGACCATTTCCATGATTTACAGCCAAAAGCTGATTTTCATTTAAATTAGAATTATCTAACTTGAAAATAATGTTATTATTTTTATCCGGGTTGTTTAAAGTATTTCTATCAGTCATGTACATTTCCTTTAATTATAAGTTTAAAATTTAAAAAGGGAGAAAACAAATTTATTTTTCAGAAAAATCTGGCAGTGGTAGTACTGGACAGTTAACAATGCCGACAGTTGATTCTTTAGTAGAAGAGCTAAGGTTAATACAGAACATAGGTACTAGAAAAATTGCCATCATTGGGACAAGAAATCTTTCTTTGATGCATCAACAGCTTGTTGAAATACTTTCTTATGCACTTGTTGTGAGTGGAAACATTATTCTTACCAGTGGTGGAGCTAGTGGTGTTAATGCAGCAGTAATTAAAGGTGCAGTCAGAGCAGATCAGGCAAAATTAGAAGTTGTTCTCCCTCAAACCATTAGCCAACAACCTACTGAAGTTCAAAATGCACTAATAGGCATAAAGATGATTCACGAACATCCTGAAAGAACGAATATGACACTTGCTGATGCTAGCAGAATATGTAACCGTGAAATTGTAGAAGCCTCTCAACAGCTAATAACATTTTTATATCACGATAGTCATACATTAAAAGAAGCTATTGAGTATGCACATATGCAACATAAAATCGTAACTAAGTTTTACCTAGACTGATTTTAATTTTATAGAAGTCGTCTTATACTGTTAAACGTTGCCCTTGTGGCGGAATGGTAGACGCAACGGACTTAAAATCCGTTGGTTTGTATAAAGCCGTGCCAGTTCGAGTCTGGCCAAGGGCATGTTATTGCGGAGTGTTGATTAATCAATGCTCCGCATTTTCTTTTTTAGACTTCAGCAGAGCCCTCATTATTTAGGTTCTAGTTACAAGTTTCAAGTTGCAAGCAGAACACTATCAAGGTTCTAAGTTCTCCTTGAAACTTGTAACTTAAGTCTTGCAACTATTAGTGGCTCCTTTTATTTAGTAGCCAAATTCACTCTTTGTTTTACTTTACGTAAATAAACTACTTCAGTTGCTTGTCCAAATGGAGTAAAAACATTTACCAAGTAATTTCCATTTTTAGCATTGAAATCAGGATTCATTCTTAAAACTATTACTTTTTGATCATTTGAAATCTTAACTGTATTTTGCATTCTCTTTCCTGGAAGTACTGACACGTCAGTTAATCTGCTAGATACTAATGCACTGTCAATATTTAATGGTATCGGGGTTCCACTACTGTAGAAGTTGTTCCCTTTTATTATTAATCTAATAACATTTCCAGTGACAACAACAGAGGTCCCTTTGATTTGTGGAGCTAAATCTTTAATGCTATTAGTTTGTGCTTTTCTAATATTGTTTACAGCAAATACATTTATTTTTCCGATATTAATATTTCCTGCTCCTAATACAATAATGCTCTTGCCTTCAATAATATTCATTGGTAATTTTGAAACTTTTATTACTCTTTGATTGTTTGAAATGTTTATAACGGTACCATCTACAACACTTAATTTGTTACTTGTATTTGGTACTTTTATTTTTATCTTTGAGTTAGTGCTTAAGCTGTCTATTCTTTTAATTATTAGAGGATCTCTTACTTCAAAGCTAAGAGTGGACCCTCCAAAAATGTAATTGTTGATATCATTTGTGTTCGTGTTAAATGTTTCTAATATGGCTTTAGGTACATCATAGAAATTAACACTGTTGTCTATTACTTTAAGTCTTGTTGTAATGAGGTCTTCTTCTACTGCTACTTGTGTGGAGCCACTAGATGATACTGTTTCTCCATCTTCTGGATCTACAGTTGGATCTTTAGTTATGTCAGCTTTAGTATTGTTCTGTACTTCTTGGTTTGAAAAATCTTTTGCAGCATTGGATATCAAATCTTTTATTTGAGATGAGCTTGAGGATTTGAATGATATTGTTACTTTTTCATTTTCTTTGACTTCAGGATTGATTTTTAAAATGATTGTATTTTTATCAATCATTACGTCTGTGATGTTTAGAGAAGTGTTGTTGGATTGTATTGTGAAACTTTCTCTAGTAGGGATAGATTTATCATCTAATGTTTTACTAAACACTAAGTTTAAAATATCTTTATTAACATTAGCTGAGCTTAATACTGGTGATGTTCTGTCTGGAGTATTATTAGCTACGTTTAATCCTGTGAAGTTCTTAATATCATTTCCTAATGAATCTTCTATAAATAAATTCCCTGCTGTATATGACAGTGTTATTTTGTCGCTATCTGATACAGCTTTAGATAGTCTGATTAAAAGCTTATCTTCATTTACTAGAATGGAAAATATTTCAGACTCAAATCCATTTACTAAAACTTTGAAATCTTTGAGATCTATTCCTGATTTTGCTAAAAGTTTTTTACTGTAGTCTAGTGTTAGTAAATCAATAATTATTTCGGCTGATTCGAGAATCGGTGGTGTGGGGTCTGGTGTATTGTTTGTTACTACTTTATCTGTTATGTTTCCAGCTTTATTTCCAGCTAAATCTTTCACCCCCCCAACAGAACCTTTGTATATAAATAAAACTGCATCACCAAATGAAACAGAATCTTTTAGTTCTACTGTAACTATGTCATTGTTGACAGTAACAGCTAGACCTTCAATTGTTTTTCCATTTGCTGTTATATAAAAGTCATGAAAATCTGGTCTTGGAGAAGAGGAAATATTTTCTGAATAGTCTAGTGTCAATGTGCTTTTATCGATCGTTATGTTTTCAATCGTTGGTGGAGTTGAGTCACTGTTTGTGGGGATGCTTCCGCCACCTTCTGAGGGGGTATTGTTTGTAATTGTTCTATTTGATATACCTGCAGCATTATTTCCGGCTGAGTCCTGAATGGCATTTGATACTGGTATTGTGTAGTTAAGAATTACATTGTCGCCGGGGTTTACAGCATTAGATAATGTTACGGTTACTTTTTGATTACTTATTGTTATGGAAGAAATGCTTTTTGTTGATCCATTTACCTGGACTAAGAAATCTGCATTACTAGGGGTTATACTACTGTTTAATGCTTCATCATAGTTGAGTGAAATGCTCGTAGCATTTATGCTGGATGAAGTAAGTGTTGGTGGTGTAGCATCGACAGCTGCGGCTGAAGTGTTATTTACTACTGATACATTTGCTAAATCAGATGCGATGTTTCCAGCAGTATCTTTAATAGGGTTTGTACCCACAAAATAGCTATCAAGTGAAACTGTGTCTCCATTAACAGCTGCAGTATCTAAGGTTAGAGTTATTTTGTCGTTTGATATAGAAACATTATTAACTGTTACTGAGAGGATGCCTACAGAGATACTAAAATCTGCCATAGCTGGAATGGAATTCGTATCTAAGTTTTCATCATAATCAAGAATGAGTGTGTTCCCATCTATTGTGCTTCCTTCTAGTGATGGTGCAGTGGTGTCAGAAGTATTGTTGGTTACGGATTGACCTGTAAGTGAGGCTGCATTGTTCCCTGCAAGATCTTTTATTTTATTTACTCCTGGTGGGTAACTTATGCTGACTATATCTGTCATAACTACTGCATTTGTAAGGGTAACGGTTACTTTCGTACCACTTACTCCTACTGAATTTAGTGACACCATTGATGAGTTCACCTCTACACCTAAATCGTTTATAGTTGGTGCAAATCCTGAGTCCAAGGTCTCATTATATGTAAGTTCTAAAGTCATGCCATTTATTTCAGCTGTCATAAGAACAGGTGCGGTAGAATCCGTACTATTTGTTACTGCTTGATTCATAAAACCAGCAACAGTATTACCAGCATTATCTTTTATATCCGATGTTGTTATTGCATAGGATACATCTACTGTAGTTCCTTGCGTTAATGGTGTGCCTAACATTACTAGTAAATTACTACCAGAAATCGATACACTACTTATTGCAAGTGCATTTGAGCTTTCATTAGCTGTAAAATCACCTATAATTATCATAGATGAATTATTTAATGCTTCATTAAAAGCTATGGTTATAGTAGAGCTATTTCCAGTAGCACTTTGTATAGTAGGTGCAGTAGCGTCTGTGTTATTTGTGACTGATTGATTGCTTAAAGCATCTGCAGGAGTATTTGCCACATCTTTAATCGGATTACTTCCTGGTGTGTATGATATTTTTACCATACTTGTACTTGCATCATTTGCAGCTATTGATAGAGTAAGTGTTACTTTATCACCAGATACAGAAATGGAAGAAATCGGGAGTCCTACATCCATTGAGTTTACAGTTTCTATAACACTGTAGTCATTCATTATGTCTGGAACAGAACTAGTGTTTAAATCCTCATCATAATCAAGTATTAGTGTAGTGCCATTTACCGTAGCAAATTCTAAAGTAGGTGGTGAAGTGTAAGCTGAGCTAACCTCATAAGATCCTATGTCACACATGAGATCTCTGCTTTCATCTCTTTGATCTACAGGTAAACAGGTTGCAGTGTCAGCAGTGTCTATAGCAGGACTACCTGAAAGTAATTTATGAGTTATAGTACGTCCACCGTTATCAGCTATAGCCTCTAATAAAGGATCTGTATTTTGAAGGTTTCCAGCTACAGTAAAATTACAAGAAGTACCACTTTCAAGATTATTAATTAGATCGGGGGATGAACTCCCAAAACCAAAACCACAACTACCATCTACAATGCTGTTTTTAATACTAAGAGTAGTGCTGTCATTAAATATTGCAGCAGCACCAATCATTCCAGTATTCATAGTAAAAGTACAATTGTTTATAGTTCCAGTTCCTGTCATTGATTGATAATATAAACCTCCTCCATTCTGTGAATTGTTGCTTGAGAAAGTTGAATTTTTAATGTTTAGTGTAGTCCCAGAATCAAGAAAATATAGACCACCACCAAATCCTCCTGCATTATTTCCTGATATCGTACACATGTCAATAGTTGCAGATTGAGTTCCATCAATTTGCACTCCACCACCAGTACCACTGCCCGTTGCATTATTATTTATAATTTCTAAATCAGTTAAATTTAAGCTGTTTAAACCACTAGCGTAAATAGCTCCTCCATTACCACCTTGATTGCCATTTGTTAGTTTTAGGTTTTGAATAGTTACAGTTCCTGCCATGCAATGAAATATTCTTTCATTTACAGAAGCTGCATTAATTATGGTATTACTTGCTTTTGTCCCAAAGCCCGTAATTTTAAGGTCTCTAGTTATATCTAAGTCACCACTAGCATTGCTATCTTCTGATATTCCTGTAAGTAAAAGATCATATTGACCTGCTGGTAGCTCAATGACATCTACACCAGCAGTATATTGGCATGAATCTACTGGTGTTAAAGTGTTTACTGCTTGAATGGCTTCTCTTAAAGAGCACATGCCATCTGTTATAGATCCATCAACAAAGGTATCAACTGCAATGGCACCTAGTTGGGGTAAATATGCCATAGTAGCAAAACATTTAGAATTAGAAAAATCTGATGCGAAAAATGTAAAAGCAAAAAATAATGCAAATAGAATTATTTTAAATTCTTTTTTTGTCTCTGTATTTTGATTTAAAATTCGCATATTTTATATCTTAGAAATTAACCCTTCAATAGTCATATACGCTGTCTTTTACTATAGCCAAACCTTTTTTAATGTGATCCTGATCACATGTGATGGATAACACTTTTTTAATCGTCATTAATTTGACATTTCAGTACTTTCTTAGAAGGAATAGGGCTGCCTCTAAGAGCTGGTACTGTTTATATTTTCTTAAAATAAAAAAGCCCCTGAGTTTTACATTCAGAGGCTTTAATTTTATTTGCTTATGTCTGTTGGTTATATGTGATATTCATGAAGCTGATCCAATGTTCCAAGATCAATTTTTAATCCTGGTCCCATTGTAGTACTTACATAAACTGACTTTATATAAATTCCTTTTGCACCACTGGGTTTAGCTTTATTTATAGCTTCCATTACTGCAGAAAGATTTTGTAAAATCTTTATTTCTTCAAAAGAAATTTTTCCAATCGGTACGTGAACAATTCCACTGTCTTTTTCAGCACGGAAACTTGCTTTTCCTGCTTTTAAATCTTTAACAGCTTTTGCTACATCTGCTGTAACTGTTCCATCTTTTGGATTTGGCATAAGTCCTTTAGGACCAAGCATCTTACCGAGTTTACCTAATTGAGGCATAATGTCTGGAGTCGCTACTAACTTATCAAAGTCCATCCATCCGCCTTCAATCTTAGCTATTAAATCTTCTGAACCAGCGAAATCTGCTCCTGCAGCTTCAGCGTCTTTTACTTTTTCACCCTTTGCTAGTACAAGAATTTTTACTTTTTTACCTGTGCCACCTGGTAATGAAACTGAGCTTCTTACTTGTTGGTCACTTTGTTTTGCATCTATTCCTAGTCTTACTGCTAATTCTACAGTTTGATCCATCTTACTTTTTACTTTAGATGAAACTTCTTTTAAAGTTTTAACTGCATCTGCTGGAGTTAATCCCTTATTTACCTTATCACCAAGAATCTCAGCGATTTGCTTTTGCTTTTTTGTTATTTTTGCCATTTTGTTTTTGTGGTTTTAGCGATTTAAAGTCAATTCGTGAATTGCCTCTACTTCTCCCACCCTCCTTTTTAGTTTCAAGATTTAAGTTGTAAGTTTCAAGAGAAACCTTACCCCTTATCCTTTTACTTACCCAAGACCATTTCCAATATTATAAATCCCTTTTTCCGCTAATTCTGTTACGAGGCTTTGGAATCTATAACCTTCATCACCTTCACTTCTTCCTTGATTCTTCTTTACTGCTACTTTTTTCTCATTGGCATTATGACTTCTCATTGTTGGTCTTTGTCCAATATGTGCAGCAACAGAATGACTTCTCATCATAAGGTTAACCTTCTACTACTACGCCCATGCTTCTAGCTGTACCCATAACAATGTTCATACCAGCTTTTACATCAAGAGCATTCAAGTCTGGCATTTTTTCTTTTGTAATTTCTTCTATTTCTTTCATGGTAATTTTTCCAACTTTATTACGGTTAGGAATACCTGATCCTTTTTCAATCTTAATTTTCTTTTTAATTAAGTCTGAAACAGGAGGTGTTTTTAAAATAAAATCAAAAGATCTGTCTTCATAAACGCTGATAATTACAGGAATGATTTGACCTGGTTTATCTTTTGTTTTTTCATTGTATTCTTTGCAGAATCCCATGATGTTTACACCATGTTGACCTAGTGCTGGACCAATTGGTGGAGCTGGATTTGCTTTTCCTGCTTCGATTTGCAATTTAATTTGTGTTATAAGTTTTTTCTTTTTCTTTGGAGCTGCCATTTCTTTTCCCTTTGAATGCGAGGTTACTAACCTTGCCTATTTACTACTTGCCGCTTATCTAATGTAAATGTGCGGAGTAATAATTTACCATGTTTAACTATGTATTTAGGTGTAATGACGTCAATGTTTTGCTGATGAATTATGTAAGTACATCATCTCTGGAGGCAGCTAAAGCTCCCATAGCAAGAAATGCTTTAAATAATACTGGCATTTCACCATGTGAAAACTCTATCTCAGTATTACTTATTCTTTTAACGTTAGGTATTAACTCTGCTGCATCAGCATGATTTGGTTCACCAAAAGTAATTCTAACTTTTTCTTTTTTTTGTTTTCTTGTATTTTATTTTTAATGTGAGCTGTTTTAAAGCTAGAATAATGGACAGAGAAAATGAAAATACCCAACTCAAATAGAAAAAAAGCTTTAATACTTGTAGATATACAACCTGTTTTTATAATTGAACAAAATAAGTACATAATTTCTAACATTAAAGATTTAATTAACCATGTAAAATATGACCTTTACATTGAAGCGGTATTCCATGCAGAAGAGGGATCGATCTGGGATAGGCAGGCTAAAGTAAAGTTTCCAAAAGATAAAGATTTTCATACTCATAATGAATTGCTTGAGCTTTTAAAAAACAAATTAACTGTTCATGTAGAAAAATCTACTTCTTCAGTTCTTAAAGGCTCTCCAAATGTACTTGAAATATTAAAAAAGAATTCAATAGAAGAAGTACATGTAACTGGGTTAAAAACTAATGCCTGTGTATTAAGTACAGCTTTTGATACGTATGACCACGGTTATTTTACTTATGTAATTGAAGAATGTTGTGAAAGTAACATACCAGAGCTTCATAATAGTGCAATTGCTGTATTGAGAAGGCAAAACCTTACTAATAACTCATGCATTGAAGAAATATCTTTTCAAGCTGTATGATTCACGCCTACTAGGATTGCAATTATTTATTAGTTTGAACATTTGTTACGGTTATTTATAGTTTTTAATTGGTATTTGAAATTTAATCTAAAATATATACAAAGTTTGTTTTAGTTATAACAAGGAGATCACAATGAAAAAGTTAAACATTAAAAGTGCAATATTGGCAGTAGCTTTCCTTTTTGTTTTAGTAAGCGTATTTAGCAAAAATAATGCACAGTTTAATGATGTCTTTTTCCCAAATGATCCTACCGTTACAGGTCCTGGCTTTTTCCCTTTTAGTAATAGTCAGGGAGCTATCGATGCTTTTGGTGGATGTTCAAATCCAGAGTTTCTTTTAGATGGACCTCCAGGACTTTCAGGTTCTGTCTTTGAAGTAGGACCTGCTGCAAATGGTTTTGAAACTGGAGGTAGAGATATTTTTGTTTTTGATGCAAATGGAAATTTGACTTTAACTATAAATAATTTTCCTGTTACTGATCCTAGTACTATGGTTGCTTTTGATCCAGGTATGGGTGACATTTTAGGACTTTCATTTGTCCCTGGTTCAGGTTTTCCTAGTGCCAGTACAACACTTATGATAACCACTACTTTTAACTGTGATAATGGTACCTCTTCATCTACCTCTTCATCCGGCAGTACATCATCTTCTGGTTCAGTATCTTCATCAGGCTCTGTAGTCAGTAGTTCTGGTGTTGTCTTAACTGATGGTCAGGTAATATCCAGTGCAATAACAAATGAAAAAGATGCAAAAAAACTAATTAGTATAAAAACCCTTGCAATGGGTGGAACCGTTTCTGTATCTATGGCTATTGATGAATTGATGTCATCATTAAGTGATTTGGAGGATTTAGGTAACAGGCTTTCAGGTAGTGATGCAATGATTGGCATGGCATCTATTCAATCTAAAATAGATGAAGTTAAAGCTAATGACAATGAAGCCATCATGGCTTTAGAACCATTTACAAATACTGATCCATCCATAACTGACGGTGAATTTACGCAGGCTTTAACAAAAGCAAACATGCTACTTTCAGAAGCCATAATGATTAAAGAGAGAATAGAAGCGAAGATTAAAAAGGCAGAGAAGTAATCTTTTTAATTGTCTTGCAATATGAAAGCAACATATTGTATACTTTATTTTAATGACACCTTTAAGAATATGTGGACAGGCTTCTGGGACTACAAGAAGACAGTTTTTACAAACTAGTGGGGCAGCACTTCCACTTCTGGGCGGAGATGTTTCAGGTTTAGCAGCAAAAGTTTTAAACTATGCTCCTATAATTTCAAGCAATTCGTTAATTAGAAGTGCTCTTGGAGCAGTAGATATTAATGCTGAAACAATTTCGCATAATTTAACAGTGGGTGCTGGACTTTTAGCCAATGACAATTTGCCTGAAGCATCTCATATGGTCGGTCAATATTTGACTACGATGTTAGAGGGAGGAAGCGAATCTTCAACCCCATTAGATCAAGATGCTGTTAAGTCTCTTTGTTATTTCTTTAATCCCAAACAAGAAGTGATTGATACTATGCCAGTTCATAATGGAGAAAGAGCAGGATTGTTTGAGATTGCTATGAGAAATGCACACGATAATAGAACTAAAGAAAATAGGAGTACTTTTACTAATGATCCAGGTGTTCTAGACTTTATCAGTAGAGGAAATTATTGTAGTTCTGAACTTCAAACACATTCCGTTGATGAAGTTGCTGGAATGTTATTTGATGCCCTTTCAAGTAAATTTTCTGTTATGCATAAGGCTTTTGTTAGTGTTTCACATGCTGCAGGTGTAGCAGCTAGAAGTCTTAAAGGTACTTCAGCAAGTTCTTTAATAAATAGAGTAGGTAATAAATCTTCAGCTTTTAGAAGAGTTAACAGTGTTAATGAGACTCATTCAAGTGTATCTTTAAAACATCCTAATATAGAGAGAATGACAGATGCAGATATGGACCAGTTTGATTTAAGTAAAATAAAACTAGAAGTGGGAGAGAAAAAAGGTGAAGAAAGTGAAAAACCTTTTTACCCTTTATCTGTAATTTATCGCTTTCCTGTTATTGAAGAATTAAGAGCAGCTTTGGAGTTTTTGGATGCACAAAAAACCATATCCAAACCTTTGTCAAAAATTAATAATTCAGACCAATATGCTCCTTTAACCAATGTAATTTAAAAATATTAGTTTCTTTGGTTTAATCTATATACAGAATACGAAATCAAATTCAACTTTGCCAAAATTAAATTTATTTAATGAAATCTTATATGGAAAAAAGATAACATTATATTTCTTATGAAAATCACTTATCAACAAGCATATTTAACTGCATTAAAAAGCAGGCTGGTTCAATTAGAGCAAGTGTCTACTGAACAGCTTACCGATAATGTTCTTGAGTCTATCTTAGGTAGTCCTAATGGAAGAACAGTTAAGCAGCAAATAAGAGGGTTAAAAGGTGAAGCACCTGCTGCAATTGCTGGTTTAGTAACAAAATTTATAAATGAAACTTACGCTGTTCCTGTAGGAAGTAATGATCCAGCTCCTCCTCCTTTGATTGTAAATTTTAATCCTGGTGGATTAGAAAAAGTTAGTGCTTTTGCAGCTAGGTATAAAGCAGGAGCAAGAAATTTAGGATTTAACTGGAATGGTAGTGTTGATTTTAATGCTGTTGTAGATTTAGCTAGAGAAGTTAATCCAGATTTTACTACAAGTTTTGATACAGGAGAGTTACGAGAAATAGATAGAGAAAAATGGGCAGTTCTTAGGGGAGATTTTTTGAAGCAAGTTCTTTTGCCCGTTAATTGGGGTTTGTTTGCAAATCCAAGAGAAAACCAAGCTTCAACGATAATGGATTTTAGAATAAAAAGAAAAACATGGCATCAAAAAATTGCATATGTAGACCATGTTATTTGGTTAGCAGATGCAGTGTGTCAACAAAATGAATCACATGTAAATTCTCAAACCTTTGAAAATTATATATTGTTAGATAGAGATGAAGCTCTTAAGCAAGGCTTGCTTGTTCAAGATAAGTTAATAACAACTCCTGCTAATTTTCAGCTTTCTGTTGTAAAGAAATTCGGTCTAGAGCGTTCTTTATATGCATCAGTTTTTACTTATAATAGGTTAATCAAAAAACAGACTGCAGCTGCAAGAAATCAAATTTTAGTTAATGAATGGATTACTCAAAATGGAAATGAGGTTTTTGGATTAACAGAAGATGAAAGATATGTTAAAGCTCTTCTAGTTGATGATCCTAAAATAAAACAAAAATTAGGTATGATTAAAGAATCGGGGTTGAAAAAATTAGTAGTTGATCAATTTGCTAGCCACCTTTGTGGACTTATTGATGAGATGGAAGAGCAAATAGGATATGGAAACCCTGAGTATGCTTCTCTGGGAGTCTTTGATTTTTATGGGATAGCACTAGCATCAAAAGATGTGCCAGGTTCAAGCATTGCATATAAAGTTTCTTTGCTTGGTCAAAGACTAATACAGGAAGAAATTTGTGCTAATCCTGGAATGTTACAAGCACTAAGTGATTTAAATGTGAGTCATCTTGCTAGTCATGCAAATGTACTTTTAGAAGGTTTAAAAGAAATTAGAGATAATAACTTAAAGGATGTTCATAGCGTATGGGTTTGATCTTAGTTTATACCTTAGTTAAACCAATACTCTTATAATAATCAATCATTTTCTTTAAACCATCTTCAAGAGAGACTTTTGAATCCCATTTTAATATTTCTTTAGCTCTGCTTATGTCTGGTCGTCTGCGTTTAGGATCTGCATCAGGTAATGGTTTAAAAATAATTTCACTGCTTGAGTTTGTAATTTTTTTAACAATGTTTGCAAGTTCTAAAATGGTGAACTCATTTGGGTTTCCAAGGTTTACAGGTAGTTGATATTCTACATCCATAAGTTTTGTGATTCCATTTACGAGATCACTGACATATTGAAAACTTCTAGTCTGTGAGCCATCACCATAAACAGTGATTGGTTTTCCAGTCATAGCCTGAGTAATAAAGTTTGAAAGCACTCTTCCATCTTCAGGTCTCATTCTGGGTCCGTAGGTATTAAATATTCTGATAATTCTAACGTTTATTTTATGAAAACGATGGTAAGCCATAGTCGCTGCTTCAGCAAAGCGTTTTGACTCATCATAAACAGATCTTTCTGAGATAGGATCTACATTTCCTACATAGGTTTCTTTTTGTGGATGTTCCAATGGATCTCCATAAACTTCAGAAGTACTAGCTAGAAAAAACTTAGCACCTTTGGCTTTAGCAAGACCAAGACAATTTATAGTACCGCTCGATCCTACTTTTAAAATAGGAATAGGATACTTCATGAAATCAATAGGTGATGCAGGGCTGGCAAAATGTAAAACCCAATCCACTTTTCCTTCTACTTCAATATATTTATAAACATTTTGTTCTAAGAAAGTAAGATTTTTATTTACTGTTAAATTACTTCTTTTTCCAGTAATTAAATTATCGATAGCAACTACTTCATAACCCAGGGATAAAAACATATCCACTAAGTGTGATCCTACAAAACCTGCTGCTCCTGTAATTACGATACGCATAAATATATTCTAGCGTCTTTATTCACTTTTAACTCTTTTTATAAGTTTAGCTATGAAAGATGCTGCACTTACACCAAAAAGCCCTGGAATTAAAAAGAATAATGTTGCTATGGATCCCATAAGCATGCAATGAAGGCAAAAGACTTTTTTTATGCCAACTAGAAAGGCTGAGATAATTAGTAAGATTTTAGCTTCTTCAACATCTATGTCATCCTGAAAATAAAAATAAGTAGCAAAAAGTAAAACTACAAAAATAATGGTGGCAAGGGCTACTAAGGATATAGGTATCATTGCTGCCCAGAAAGGAATTACAGGTCCATTTTCTGTTACTTCAGCATGGCTAATTATTACGGCAAAATTATTTGCTTTATCCCATAAGAAGTCGTTTATTATGTGAATGAGATCAATATAAAAAAATAAAAATAAAACGATAACTACTCTTTTTATTTTAGGTTTTAATATACTTTCAAACATTTATTTTACAGTTATAACTTTGCCATTTTCTTTTTTGCAGATCAGGTAGCTAAATATATATCTGATTTTTTCTTCAGAATATTTTCCACTGGGTACATCATCTACTAAACCTTCAAAAGGTTCACAGAGCTGTACTATATGCATTACATAGTTGTCAAAGTCAGTATTGCCTGAGCTTTTTAATAAATCCACCGAGTCCTTTACTAAATACCCATTTGCAGTGTTAATGGTCCAGTTGAAATCAGTGCAAACGCTTTTAGGAATTGTAAAAAATCTTGCATCACGAGTAAATTCTTTTTTGAAAACGTCCGTAAATTTAAATTGAAGATTGTAAAGATAGTTTATTTTCTTTTGTGATAATTTTGGATTAAAAGCTCTGATTTCTTCTTTGGTAAGAAACCCTTTTTCTCCACAATTCAAGGTTACCTTACAAGGTCCGTTGTCAGTTGGACTGGGAGAAGGGGTGGCTTCCTGAGCTATTGAAATATTTGCAGTAAAAATGCTTGATAATAAAAGTACAATGGCGATAAGGATATTCAAAACTTATTTCTCCTTTATACATCAGATTATAGCTTAATTAGAGTTGGTTCTTACGTTTTTACTTATAGGTAAAGTTATAAAATCCAAATTTAATAACTAGAAAGCAAAACTATATATAATCAAGCTAAGGATCTAGGAGATTAATTATGAAAATCAAATCATCTCTTCTTTTAATCATAGTCTCAATTATTTTCACTTTTTTTGTAAAATCAGAATCTACTTCTATTCATGCGAAAAGCTCAAACACTATTCCCCAGTTTATTCAGGACCAGATAGCTTTAGAAGCTTTAAACGGTATTCATCATGAAATTAAAAAAACAAAAAAATATCAAACAGAGCATTTTATAAACTATAAAGCTTTTAATAGGGAACCATTGATTAAACTTATTAAAACTGATGGTGGATGTAATGCTGAAATCTTGAAACTTTACTATGATGCTATTAGTGAAAGAATTGAAAATATTTTAAATACATCGTGTGATGCTATTACTGGTAATAGATTAGAGGAAAGCCCAGAAGCTGAAATTGCTTTTCATCACTGCACGGCTGGAGATGTGAAATGTATCTGTGGTCATCACCCAGAAAGAGCAGGCTGTAGTACTACTATGGCAGGAACTATGGCTGGTATGTCTGGTAGTGGTTCTTCTAGTAGCGGAGGAATGTCACAGCCTATAATTAACAATCAATGTATTCCAAGTGAAATTGCTTTAGTGGTAAAGAAAAATACAGATAAGTATTTGGACAGATTATATAATGCTCTAAATGCAGATCAAAATAGCAATCTAACACCAGATGTCTGTGAAAATAATAGTATTTAAGCTATTGTTATTACATTTCATTATGGGTATTTGGCTTAAATTTCTTCTATCTAATATCAATTAAGTTATAATAATCCTTGCCTTTCCGAATCCTGATTAAAAAAATAGTGACGTTGATATTACTTTGGTAAAATTTACCAGTGCAATTTAAAGCTTTAAGTTCTCCTTGAGACTTACAACTTATAACTTGCAACTTATACGGGGTCGTAGTTCAGTTGGTTAGAACGCATGCCTGTCACGCATGAGGTCGCGAGTTCGAGTCTCGTCGGCCCCGCCAGTTTAAATAATGCTCAAAACAAGTTTGGGCTTCCAGATATATCTTAATTAGCGGGATAGGATTTACTTTTAAACTTAAATAAATCCTTTAAAAATATAAGTATTAAAAATAAAATTAACGGTGTTCCAGATAAGTTAACCGAAGAGTTAATTGAAAAGATACTTTCTCATAAGCCTGTTAAAAAGATAGTTTTATATGGTTCTAGAGCCACGGATACTTATAGAGAAACTTCTGATATCGATATAGCTATAGTCGATGAAAGTTGGGATAGTTCTGATGTAAATCTAGTTCATTTTAACTTAGAAGAAGAGCTTTCTACACCTTTAAAAATTGATTTAATAAACTTTTATGGTATAACAAAAGATAGTTTAAAAGAGGCTGTCCTTAAAGGAAAAGTTCTGTATGAATCAAAGTAAAATAAAAGAATTGCTTATAGATTATAAAGAAGCATTAAATAGACTTAATGAATCATTAAAAGAGGATCTATCAAAGAGTTCTACTATTCTTGATGGTACTATTCAAAGATTTGAATTTACTTTTGAATTAGCATGGAAACTTTTAAGGGCAATACTTCAAGAAAGAGGGGTTAGCACAAATTCTCCAAAAATAACTATTAAAGAAGCTTTTAGAGAAAAACTATTTGAAGACGGTCAAGGTTGGATAGATATGCTTGAGGATAGAAATCTAACCTCTCATACATATAAGCAAGATTTAGCTAAAGAAATATATGAAAGAATTAAAAATAAGCATATTAAGCTTTTAAACAGTTTAAGAGATAAGAGTGAAAAATAAAAAATCACTATTAAAAATTAATCAAGTAAAACTTTTATAGCTTTATAATTGTTGATTGTTTGTTGTTAGGAAACTTTGGAAAGCCTATTAATATAACTCCACTTGCTTTAGGGCATTCTGATTTGAAGTTATTAAGGCTACAAAAAACTGATAAAACCCCCTTGTTTATATTTTCTTTAGTTTTAGATTAGATGGATTTAATATTTCTACTATTTGCCTATGCTAGAGTATTTTTATCCAAGCATTTATTAGTAGGAAATGCATTTATGACACGTATTTGTCCTGTACGCACCTTTAGAACAAATCACTATACTAGAACTCAATCTAGTACTCCTGGATTTACATCTGGTGGAATTGCAGAAAGTGATGAGGCTGTTCTTTTGTCAAAAGCTGCTGTAGTAACTGCTTTGGAAATGGCAAGTGATATGTTACCAAAAATTATTGATGGCAGATATGGAAGATTTCAAGTCATGCCTGTTGGTATAACAGGAAGTCATGTCGAAGGAGAACCTAGATGGGGTATTTATCCTAAAAAGTATTCTTATGATTTTATTCATGATCATTTTGAAGGTTCAAAGTCTCATATGAAAGTTGGGGATGAAGTACTTCTTGTACATTGTAATTATGAATTATTTTCCCACCCTTCTGATGTAGATTTAGTTATTGATTATAAAAATTTAAATGGCAGTAAAAACCCATCTACTGGCGATTGTCTTGTTCTCTGTCCACAAATAGATGTAGTGTTGGAAGATATTTACAACCAAACTGGAGTTTTTATATCTAAATCTGAAGGCCAATTGGGTGATGGAATTATTCCAGTTGAAGATTTAATTGATAGACTTAAGAGTTAATAGGCTTTGCTTAGTTGATGTGATTTTATGCAGATTTGAAGGCTATAGGTAGTAGATAAGTACTAGTCCATTAAAAATAATTAACATTGAATAGCTCGTAATTATAAAAAATATTTTTTTTATTACTTTGTATTAATGTAAGTGAATACATTTATTTTTATAAAAAAGATTTATTATGGGTCAAATCATAAAACCATCATCTGCACAACTCTCAACACCTGCTCCTTATAGGAAAATATTTCCAACTGATGAAATCCAAGCTAAAACATGTTTTAATATCCTTCAAAAAGCTCATTCAACTAGCCTTATTAAAGAATTAGACTTAGGATTACCAGCATTAACATACAAGCAATTAGTAGAAGATCCTAATATACAAAAGCAAGTATTAGAAGCATTGGAATCATCTAGATTAAATGAGTTAGGCATGAAATTAAAGAAATTAATTGCAGGTAAGGTTTTTGTTGATCTTGGTTGTGGGAATCCAGCTAGTTCCTTTATGCCAAGGGTAATTGCACAAATATTTGGTGCAAGATCCTATGTAGGAGTAGATTTTCAATTAGGCAAAAATATTAGACTTAAAAATGAGTTTAAAGAATTTGGAGAATTTGGTTCTTATTTTAGAAAAAATGATATCGTACCATTCCTGGAAGAAGCCAGAGCAACTGGTAATAAAGGTAGAGTAGTATTTTACCTGTGTGGTATTGAGTCTCCGTTTAGAAATAACAGAGAAACTAGACCTGAAATAGAAAATATATGTGGATCTATTATGGGAAATATAGAAGCAGTTACCCTTAGTGGTGATGGGGTAATTCTTGGACCTAAAACTAATGGCTTTGAGCCAGAAGGCTATGGATTTGCCTGTACCCATGGTATAAGAAAAAATCCTACTGGATATATTGATCTTGATAAAACAGACAAGCTTCCAAAGCATCCAAGTCCCATCGGTGAAATGATTATGATGGAGGATTATAAAGCTGCAGGAATAGATCCATTTTACAGTGATTACTTTCATTCGATTTTTGTAAGAAATTAATAGGTGGCTTTTTCAGTTATAAAATTTTAGGCAAGCTTGAATATGTGCTGATTTGAAGGCTAAATAGTGTGTATCTTATGCTGAGTTAGAAATAGATGGTTAAGAAGATTCAAAATTGGTAGAATTATTACAAAATAAGATGAATACGTATAAAATAAACTTTGATTCACCAGCAAAATTTGAGCCTAACAATTTTCAAAGTTTGCAAGGAATGGTTGGTTTGTATTTCATTTTTTTGCAGAGTAAGTCTATTAATTATCCGTCAAAGAGCTCAAAATTGATTTACATTGGTATGAGTGAAATGAGAACTAACAGTATAGGAAGTAGAATCTGTAGCCATTATGATGGGACTTCAGGGAATATGGGGATTAAAAATTATAGATCGATTGATAATACTTATTTTACATACCTTAACTTTGAAATGCTTAAAAATATTTGGAAGTATAGAATTGAAGATCTTGAAAGTTATTTTATTTTAGATTTTGTACAAAATTATGGCGTTTATCCTATATGCAATAATAAGTCAGGCTTTGAAGTCTTAAACTTTGATGTAAATTTAAAGCTGTTAATTAATTGGCAATACTTTGAGTAATAAGGAAGAAAAGAGAAAAATATGAGTTCAATAATAACTAATAAAAGAGAGCAAATAGAGGAAGAATTAGAAATTAGTGGGCAAAAAATAGTAGATGACTTTTTTTCTAATTTAAAATCTGTTGAAGGAGTAGACCCTGAGATAGCAGATATTCTTTTGCGATTACATAAGGAAAACACTTTTTCTGATACAAAGATTTATAATGCTCTGGCTGAATTAAAAAAGGAAAAATTAGCAAGTGGCGAAAATTAAAAAATTACATATCAAAGGAATAAGAGGAATTAAAAAAGAAATTGAACTCCCCTTGGACGGGGAATCAATACTGATTTATGGCGATAATGGAAGTGGAAAAAGCAGTATAACAGACGCAATAGAATGGTTTTACAAAGGTTCGGTTGAACATTTGTCTAATGAAGAAATTGGTCGAGGTGGAATTCCAGCTCTTCGGAATGTTAATTTGGCTCCTTCTGAAGAAGCTTTTGTCGAGATTGAATTCTCTGATAATAAGCTGAATTGTAGAAAATCAATTGTAACCAACAATAGAGGGAATCTAGATACAGTTTTTTCTAACGAATCTCAAGAGTTTAAAAATTACTTAGAAGCAACAAGAAAAAATGAACATATAATGTTGCGAAATCAAGAACTCGCTAGATTTGTTATAGGGAAAAAATCTGAAAAGCTTGAAAGTTTGTCGAAAATTATTGGTTTTAATGTGGTAACGGATAGAAAAGATAAACTCAGAGCTTCCTTGAATAAGTTAAAATCAGAAATGGAAGCGAAATCATTTGAAGATGCAAAAAGTAGAGAGCAAGGATATTTGTTGGAAACACTAAAGCAAAATGTCAATTCTGAAGTAGAGTTTATTAATGCTATAAATGAATTGATTTCACCACTTCCAATAAGAAAATTAGAATCTTTAAATGATGTAAATAAAACTATTGATTTAATAAAACAAGCTGAAGATGGAAAAATTACTGAAGAAATTAATTTTTTAATTAGAATTAAGGACCAATTGGCTGCATTAATTCCTCAGCTATCCAACTTAAAAGAACTTCATAGTAAATATATAGAACACTATAAATCTATTTCTGAAAATATTGAGACATTGAAAAATCAAGAATTTGAACTTCTTTTAAATGCGGGTGTAAGTCTTTTAAGGAATGGATTTGTTGATGAGGATGAATGTCCTTTATGTTTACAAAATAAGAATAAGGATGAGTTACTGTCTGAAATTAGCGAAAGAATGGATAAGCTTAAAAAGCAGAAAGAAGAAGTAGATAAAAATAAAGAACTTAAAAAAGAAACTCAAAATCTGTTAGATCTTTGTATTGAACAATGGACTTTTACATTAAGAGAGAAGCATTTAACAGAAGTAGCATATTCTGAATTGAAAATCAGCGTAACTGATTTGGTGAATAATTTAAATAAATATGGAAAATTATTGAGGGAGAATAAGCTTGAGTGTGGAAAAATAAAAATTATTGATGAGCCACAAATTGATGAAAAAGAGTTAAAAGCAACTATTGAAGAGTTGACTTCTAGAATAGAAACAATTAAAAAACAAAAAAAAGATAATTTAAGATTTGATATATTAGAAAAACTAACAAGAGCAAAAATAGCATATCTAAGAAAAGTAGAATTAAATAAAGAGCAAGAAGTGTATAAACTGCTTGTTGAATCACTTAGAATCTCTTATTCTGAATTTCTAAAAAAGCAAAAAGAAGGTCTTACTAACTTCTTGACAAATTTATCTAAAGATATTAATGATTTATATCAAGAAATGTATACAGATGGAAGGATACAAAATGTTAGTTTGAGTTTGCTGGAAGATGAAGAAACTGGTGACCTTAATGGTATAACTCTTTATTATGATTTTCAGGGTAATAAAGATTACCCACCAAAAAAATATTTTAATGAATCAAGAATTAATAGTTTGGGTATTGCATATTTTCTTATGTCTATGAATAAGTATAATAAATGTAATAAAATGTTTATTCTTGATGATGTAATATCAAGCTTTGATTCAACTCATAGGCAAAGATTTGCAGAGTTATTAATTCATAAGTATTCTAAAGAGCACCAAATTATTGCTTTTACACATGAAGAAAGCTGGTTTCAAATTTTTTCAAGATTGGTAAAAGGTAAATGGATTGTTAAAAATATTAAATGGGATAATAATGATGGATCAAAAATTGAAGAAATAACCAAGTCCTTAAGACAGAAAATAATTTCTAACATAGAAAATAGAATTGCTGAAAGTTTAGGGAATGATGTAAGAATATACCTTGAAAAACTACTTAAAGAAGTAGCATTTAAAATTAAAGCTGAACTCCCCTTTAGGTTAAATGACTTTAATGAACAAAGAACCCCTAATGAATTATGCCAAGCGGTAAATTCTCAATTAAAAAAGTATCCTAAAGTCGTTCATAAAGAAGTTTTTGAAAAGCTTATTACAACAACAGTGTTAGGGAATCTTGAATCTCATGATAATTCTACAAGCACTAATGTTGATGATTTAAGCGCTGCTTGGGATAAGATTATTGAATTAGAAATCTTATTGAAATGTAGTGATTGTAATAAGTTGATTGAATATGTTGAGAAGTATAAAAATTTAAGGTGTGAGTGTGGAAATAAAGATTATCAAAGAAGTTAATATTTTATAATTGAAAATATACATTTAAACTAATTAGGGCTCATGATAAGAGCTGATAATTAAATATCTTTCAAATCTAAACCCAATGTTAGGCTAGTATCATCAATCTTATAAAAAGCTAAAAACTTATTTATAGTTCATTTTGAACTTTAGGCTCTATATTAGGCTCATCTTTTTTCTTTGTTTTGCCCAAAAAAAATATGAAAGCAGTAGCAATTATTATTAATATACTTAATACTATTGATATTAAGATTATTCCCCAAATAATTATTCCTATGAAATACCCTATGTTAAAAACTGTATTTTTCCAGTTTGGTTCTTTGGCTTTATCTTCATGGATTATTTGAAAACAGTAGCTATTTCTTAAAAAATCTAAAGGTCTTATCTGATTAGGAGCTCTATCAAAACAATAGTCCCCCGACATTAATAGTGCTTCAGCTACAAGTTCTGAGCAGAAATAATTATTACTATTGTTTAATAGTTGGTCTACGGTATCATTAGAAATTAAAGAAACTAATGGTGAAGGGATTATCTCCATTAAGAAAAAATAAGTTAACGCTTTGAAATCATAGCCAGATTTTTCCCTACTTTTACAATAATTTACTACTTTTGAATAATTGTATTTAGTGTATGGGATTCTTCTTAAAGTTAAAATATCATATTCGTTCTTTAAATAAGAATCGGACAATTTCCTTTTGATAACACCTTTGCTTGGTGAAATTATGGACTCAATAATATAATCATCACCAATGTAAATAGCCGAATGTGTCCATAATCTATTCTTTATTCCTGATTTGAAAAAATTAGAAAATCTTATTGGTAATGAATTTAATAGAAACCCTCTTTTGCCCGTTAGTATTATGTCGCCAGGCTTAATTTTTTCTAATATTTCTTGCATTTATAGATGTAATTATACTCATCATTCCTTTAAATCTAAAACCCAGTCAGCACTAATCTTTATAGCCCAGTTATAGTTAGATTGATACTGTATCTTTTCCCCAGTCTCTTGGAATAAAAAATGAGTACTTGAAAACACTAAAATCAAAATCTCCAGGATCAAACTTGTCTTTTAGTACCCTGTAGCTTTTTATTTTAATAGAATGTAATGCTAAAGGATGCGGTTTCTTATCGCTTGAATAATCCCATACGTGAAACATTTCTATCCCGTTATTTATTATTTGATTATTTCTTCTCATAGGTCCTATATCTAGAGGTGCGCAAAGCCTTATTAAATTTCCCTTGTCTTCTTTTGAAAAGAAAGTTATTTCCAGTTTATTCATTGAGTGAATTGCATTTATAAAATCAGTTCTAAGGTCCATATTGTCTCCTTTAAAGGTAAATTGTTAGTAGTCTGTCCACTAACAGTAAGGTTAATCTACTTTGACTAAACTCTATAAATCCCTTTAATTGAGTAAATTTGTATCATATACAGGATTGAAATTCAAGAATTATATAAAAGTTTTGTTATTTTAGTAAAACCTTATTTCTTAACTAGCCTCTCCCAATGCAACCAAATAATTACCATAGCCATGGTGTCTAATTTACAGTATTGTAGTAGTATTTCTGCCCAATTTTGTTTTGCTTCTGGATTGTCTTTGTTTAAGAACTATACAATTTTAAATTTCATTTTACAGGTTTAAAATCATACTAAATGTATATAGAAAATGAGTTAAAATAAAACCACTATTTTTGAAAGGCGTTAATTGTATGGCAAGCACAATTGTAGAAAGTTTACTTATAGAGCAAGTTGAAATATTTAAACAGGCTTTTCTTTTAACGTCTAAAAGTCTTTTCTATGACTCAAATGGAAAACTAGCGCATCCTGGAGAATATGGCGTTTATCGCGAAGCAATATGTAAAGATTTTCTTAGATTCTTTATCCCTGGTAATTTAGATATTACAAATGGTTTTGTAATAGACGCAAACAATAATGTTAGTACTCAGGCTGATATTATAATTTACGATCCTGAAGTTACTCCATTAATACAATCTGAAAACAGACAAAGATTTTTCCCGATTGAGACAGTTTGTGGAGTTGGTGAAGTTAAATCTATTGTTGATAAATCGGCGTTGAAAGATGCCATAAATAAATTAAGTAAGTTTAAAGAATATAGAACAAAAATTAAGAATCCCTCTTTCTTAAAAAGAAGTATTAAGCTGGGAGATTCACCGTTTGATCCTATTAATTTTAACGAAGATCAAATCTTCACTTTTCTAATATGTCATAGATTTGACTTTAATTTAAGTAACTTGGCTGCAGATATAAGTACACTTTATGATCAAAATCTATATCATGGGTTTAAACATAATCTTATATTAAGTATTGAAGATGGTTTATTACTTTATTACTACAATGATCCAACTCTTGGTCATAAAAACTTAATGCATCCTGTTTTTAGAAGTGTTAACCTAAAAAACAATTTTCTTACTCCTGGTCAAAATAAATATACTCACTTTAACTGTTTTGCTAATTATATTTTTCAAATGGCTACAGGAAAAACAATCCTTTATCCAGAACTTAGTGACTATATAAGCTTTGCAGGTGGTTTTAATAATAAAGAACCATAATTTTCTTTAATATATTTTTGAATATTATAGAGGGCATATTCTTTTCTAATTATGTGGTCATAAAATGATTTTTGCCATGAAAAATCAAAATCATTATAATTTTGTCGAATTGTTTTAACCGTAATTTCTTTAAATGATTTGATGATTTTTGATAATAACCCATAATTATTTTTTTGTTTTATTGTGTCATGTGTAGGTACCGAACAATGTTCGGTACCTACCAGCATTGACGATTTTTTTATTGCCTTTGCATTGTTTCCAATTACAATAATTCCATGCAGATGATTAGGCATAAGGATCGATTCATCGATTGATACATTTTTATAATATTCCGGTATTTGATTCCAAACATTTAAGACAATCTGTCCATAATTATTAAAAATCATTTTATTGTTTTTAATTTGTCCAAAATATTTAATTCTGTCTTTGGTGCAGATTGTAACGTAGTACCATCCTGGTAAAGAATAATCAAAATTCTCTAATCTTAATTTTTTATTTTCTCTAATTGGCATTTGTGCAAGACCTTTTCTTCTAGCTCTCTTAAATTAGTTTCGGGTAGTCTTTTGTGATTTATTGCATAGCCTTTTATAAGATAATCTTTTAAGACCTGATTAGCCCAAATACGAAATTGAGTACCTTCTTTAGATTTAACCCTATAACCGACGGAGATGACTATATCTAAAGAATAGAAAGCAACAGGCTTATCTGAATTTGGAATGTTCATTTTTTGCACATTGCTTTTTTCGTCTAATTCTTTCTCTTTAAAGACATTATTAATATGTTTAGTAATAACAGTTCTATCTCTATTAAAAAGCTGAGTAATCTGCTGCTGGCTTAGCCAAACGGTATCTTTTTCAAGCTTAACTTCTAAAGATGTTTTCCCACCTTTAGTCTTGTAAATTATTACTTCACCTTTATTTAACTCTTCAGCTTTAACCATAGAAACAATATACAACAAGATAAATAAAAAAGCTGTAACCGTGGGTTACATCCGTGAAATTATTTAAGCAGCCATTTCAAGCATCCTTAAAACCCTAATTAACTTCTCAGGATTCTCTCTAAAAAAGGTTCTAAGTTTATCGCATAAGCCCCGAATCTTTTCAAAATCAGCATTAAAGCTTAATTCCAGCTAATATTAAATAATTTATTTCGAGTCTTATCTGTGGTTCGTGAAATAACCTTTTTTAAGCACTCTTCGCTGCTCTATGAATTAGTTCTGAAATAAAGGATTGATATTTTACTCCAAGCTTTTTGGATATTTGTTTAATTGCTTCAAGATCTTTCTTATTGATTCTTATATTCATTACAGCATCTTTCTTTCTGGCTCTTAATGAATCAGCAATTTCATTAAATTCAGAAGTCGTTACATTGAGATAACTGCTTAACTCATTTTCAATTAGTTGTTCTTCTTTATTCAGCTTAATTTTCTTCATAATTTACCTTCCTTAAATAATTTTGTATATTTCCTGCTTGGAAAAAGAGTTTTCAAGAATATTTCCCCATTTGATTTAACAAAAGGCACTACCCAAATATAGTTCTTATATTCAAACAGCATGATATCTTGGTATTCTCTATTTGGATGTCTTTTAACAGCAATTAGTCTTCCCCTGATAATCTCATTAAATGAAACGCCTCTAGATTTCTTTAATCTATCGTTTTTTAGCTCATTCCATTTTATTAGCTTCACAAATATATTATACCAAATACAGTTGCCTATACAAACGTATTTTATGGATAGAGTTAATAAGAACTAAAAATAGTTGGTTTTTTTTAAGAAATTGGTTGATTTAACCAAAACCGCTTCTTAACTAAGATAGTTGAGTTAAACTCCGAGTACTTTTAACTATTTTGGATACTGTTCATGAGTCCCCGCCAGTTTTGAAGATTAGATATAGCTCACTGATGTCCACTATTTGAAGGGCAACAAATCAGACAAATCCGAGCTTTGCTAATGCATTTAATTTATATTTATAATTTTTTAATTAGAAATACATTGCAAGATTAAATTAATTTAATATCATAATTTAAAACTTGGTTTAAACTTTTTTTATGTCTTATATAAATAGAGCTTATGGTGTAGCTGTTTCGTGTCACAAAAACACGGTTTCTTGTAGTGTGCTGAAAAAAGAATCACCTATAGCACAACCAGAAATGCATCCAACGAGCTGGAAAAGCAATGATCTTGATGGTGACACAGCTGAACGCATCGTAGAAACTTTTAATCAAACAATGAAATTACAAAGGGGAGAAGGTCATAAGGACTATGTCATGCCTACATGTATTGGTTTCTTTGATTGTGATCTTAGTGCTCCTTCACTTTCACCTTATGCTCAAACCAATACTACTTGTGATGTGAAGATTCCTTCAAATTCACCACCCTTTGTAAAAAATATTTATCAAGCAGTTAGGCAGAATTCACTCTGGAAAAGAGATAAGCAATATCCTATGCTGGGTGCATACACTAGTTTACCTCCAGATCCAAATGCAGCAAATACTGTTTTGCCACAAGTTGCGCAAGTAATGGATCAACTTCAGCCTGTCTATGATAAGGCTATGGCTGGAGATCCTGAAGCAAAAGCTCATCTTATATCACTAGCAAAAGCATCAGGAGAAGCTACTGGAAAATCAATTAAAGAAGAGGTTGTTAGAACAACTAGAAATAATAATTTTTTTCCAAATAGACCCGTACCAATTTTTGTCAACGCAAAAAGTCCTATTACTAGGTTTTTTAGATTTGATGAAGCTAGAGCCGCTTTTACTACTGGTTTTGAACGTACATATGGGTTAAAGTACCATAGGATACATTTTGATGGCGATGAACATCATGAACACTATGTTGATGTAGTAGCGCCTACTGTAGAGTACTTTAGCGATAGAGTAGAGAAGAAGTTAAAGTGGTAGTAGCTTTTCTTACAGGTGAATTAATTGCAGGTAAGTAACATTAATGTTTTTCAAGTGCCCAAGATAAAGTTGGATGAAAAACACTTTGCTTGGGTTAAAGATGAAATTCATGGATCTCGGGAAAATGATAAACACAGAGATGATATTTCTATTTCACTATGTGATCTTTATCTGGGTTTAGTCGAAGATGGTTTTACTCCTGTTGAGAGAGTTTTTGAAAGCAAGCCTGATGCAACTCGAAAACCTAAAAATAGCATATATGTTGATTATGGTCATGCAGCCATTGCAAATGGGACATATTTTTTAGCTACTGATGGATTGGGTCCCTGTGCTGCATTGAGAATAGTTTATCCTATCGAAAATCTAGACTATTTGCTTCACTCTTTTCCCTCTTCAACAAGCGTTGGTGAAATTACGCAGTCCATAATAAGAGCAGAAAAATTAGGGATGAACCTTGCAGACTCAGAATTTAATGTTATGCCAGGAAGTCTACTCCAGTTCTGGACTTCAATAAAAATATTAGAGGCAATATATCGAATAGATCCTTCATTACTGGAGAATGTCTCTTTAGTTCGTGATATTAAAGCCAGTGAAAGAATTGAAACTCAAGGATTAGTTGTGCATGGTGGAGCTAGATTTCAATATCCTAGCAATATATGGTGTGATGACTTTGATTACAGAACGAAATTTAATAATTTAGCTCGTAAAACATTAGCTGTTGATGGGTTTGAACAATTGATTTAGTAAATAAGAAAAGAATTTCTTTCTTAATGATTAATAAAATCTAAATAAAGCCTAAAAATCCAAATCTTAATGTACTTTAATGCTTGATTTTAGTATCATTTTAATTCTGAAATTCTAAAATTATGTCTTTAAACTTATCTCCACCAAATGCTTATTATGGATTGGCTGTCGCTCATGTCCAGAATTGTGTGAATGTTTGTGTTCTTAAAAAAGAACATGGACAGTCACAAATTGTTAAAAATGATGAGTTGAGTTGGAGAGAAGAAGATCCGAAGGATTTAGGACATTGTTATGATGAAATTCTTGGTACTATTCAAGATGTATCAAGACTTCAAACAGCTGCCCAGGCACATCTCCATCCCTGTCTTCGTTTTGAGATGAACATATTGTCTGGTATGCATGATACTCCTAGCGAGTTTATAGATTCTGAATTATCAAGAATAAAGATCTATCCAGAGACTGTAAGTCCTATTGCATTTTCTACAAAAGAAAGAAAAGCTGGTACCTTAATTCATAATAGAATTCTAGCTGCAATTGAAGCTCAGCAGATTGAAGATTTTCTGTTTGGAACAGAAGTCGGTACTTATTCATTCCCGGACAAAGAAGGATTTGAGAAGGTCTCAAGTGATTTAAAAGCATTGCATGAACAAGCAGTTAAAGGTGATCTTGTTTCAATGTTTGGATTAAAGTTGTATGGTATTCGCACAGTTAAGAATTCTGTAAAACATTTAAGGGACTCCTCCCCGCTAAATCAATTAGCTTTTATTCAGCTTTTACCTGGCATTGGTGAATATTTGAATCTTCCTGAAGTAATTGCTGAAATGAGAGCTGAGATAAGAAGACAAGGACTTGATCCAGATATGGTAGATATTAAATTTCCTTCAGATGAAAGAAGTGATTATTATTTTAATGTTTTAAGACCCGTTATGGATGTTGGTATAAGAGAGTTTGAATCAAATCTACAAGATCCTGATTTCTTAACACAGAAAATGCTTTTGGAGATAATGCGCTTGGGAATTTCGTAGTAGTGTAGAGGTGCCTTCGACATGCTCAGGCAATTTTTCCGGTGATTGAGCTTGTCGAAATTACCTCTACATACATTAATTTAATACTACTCTAATTCCCACCCACAGTAGCAGCTTTAGGTGCAGTTATCTTTGTAGATGTAGAATTTCCAAATAATGCTACATTTGCAGTAGGTAAAACATTATAAGGGAATGCATAACTAGATATTTCTGAAAATGTAAGATTAGGTACTTTAACCCCTATAGAATTTGCATATTGGTCAAGGCTTTTATCAATAGCAAAACAATAAACAGTAAATTCTAAAGGTATTGATTGTATTTCCCCATTTAAGATCTTTTCCCCATCAGTATCTGGTGTAGGCAAAACAGAAAGAGCAACTCTTTTAGTGAATCTATACTTCGCACCGCTTACACTAGCAAGATTAGCAAAATAAGCAGGATTAGTTGAGGTTATATAGTCACCCACATGGTTACCTGTTATTGCATTGTCTGAGAAGATATAACAATGCAAATACTTTGCTGGAAAATTCTTTTTAAAGATTCCACTCATTCTAATGTAGATTTTATTAAGTCCATTCTTTTTTAACTGCACATTTTTACTAGTAGTAAGAGCAAATTCTTTTATTTGACTATTATTAAGTGCGTTTTGAATTTCTTCTGCATTAATTTCTGTTTCACCATTTGGGTCGATTATATCTATAATATCTTGAACTGCTTCTGATACAGGTGTAGGTGTAGCAGTCACCACAGGAGCAGAAGCTGGCGTGGAAGTAGCAACAGGAGTTGGAGTTGGAGTAGCTTTTGAATTGCTAAATGAAATATCTGTAGTTAGGGCACTGGTTAAATCCGTTCCACCATCTCTAGTAATTCCTGTTACTAAAAATTCAGCACCATTGATTATAGAACCTTCTACAATCATACCTGTGATAGTAGCTTTTCCATCAGTTATCATTCCATTTAATACTAAGCTAATTAAATAATCTTCGCCTGTAGGGCCAGTTACAGTGGAAAGTAGGGTACTGGCTCCCATTCCAGAAAATGTTATGCCTGTGGTTATGTCAGCCTGTTTTCTCGGAAGCTTTACAGTGATATTTAATCCTGAAACATTATTTAAATCATTACCTGTTAACGTTATAGTATATGTATCAAGTGTTGAACTAGTAATGGTAGCTGCTTTAGAATTTAAGCTGCTTGATAAAACCAAAAAACCAATTAATAAAACAAAATATTTTTTAAACATACATTTTCTCCACTAGTGTACATATACCACTAAAGGAAAATTCCCAACAAGCTGTTTTTGCTGCCTTACAACAATAAATATAGCCATATTTAAAAAATAACTTTTAATAAGATGTAGGGATTTCACTGTGAGAAGAAAAATATCACTATTTCTAATCTAAGAAATAAACCTCACCTAACTTCCGGCAGATACTCAAAGCTAGAAAATGTTTCAATTCCTCTTATGGCACGTTTATCTAGGTAATTAAGTGAAGGCATAGAAGCAGTTCTTAAAGATTGTTTGCCAAACCTCTGTTCAATGGAATCCCATGTCTCTGCTAAGCTCTCTTTTTTCTTATTTGATAGAGAGAGGGTTTGGCTAAATAAGTTTAATTGTTCTGTTTCTCCAGATGTGAAATTGGTTAAATGAATACCACAGCTTCTATATAAACCTTCTTTATATAGGTTATTAAATAAACTGTTTATCCTATTTGTAAAATCAAACTCAAAGTTGCTAGGTGGATCAATTATTGTATTTAATGAAAAAGACTGAAAGTCTTTTCTACGTAGCATTATGCTTAGAAGCCCTGCTTTTAGATTCTTTCTTCTGAGTTCTGTAAGAGCTTTGTGTAGATGATAGAAAAGAGCACCTCTTATAATCTCTTTATCATTTGTAGAGCTAGCAAACGATTTAGTCCTTTGTATTCCTTTTATTTCTTGCCCTTTCGTGTCTACCTTCCATATGGAATAGCCTTTCATTTCCATCTGTAATTCCAAGCCTTTTTTAGTAAGTGTTTTCTCAACCCACTTTTCATCTTGGCATGCAAGTTTATAGGCATTGTCTATCCCATGTTTTAAAAGTAGACTTTCTGTATTATGCCCGATTTGCCATATTGAACCAATTGATATTTTTGGAAGTGTTTCTCTAAGTTCTTTCCCTGAAATAGAGAAGAGACCATCACTTTTATCTTTAGCAATTTTAGTTGCAATCTTTGCTAATACTTTAGAAAGGCTTACACCAATAGAAACAGGAATGCCCGTTTCTTTCAAGACCTTTTCCCTTATATCTTTTATGATTTCAAGATAGGGTTTCTTAAACATTTGTCTTACACCTGTTAAGTCTACAAATGCTTCATCAATAGAATAAACCTCTACTTCAGGAGTGAAGCTTTTTAAAATATTCATTATTTTATCTGAGACTATACCGTAATGGTGGAAATTACTAGAAAGATAAATTGCTTCAGGGACTCTCTTCCTGGCTAAAAAAACAGGCTCTCCCATTTTTATATTAAGCCTTTTTGCTTCTTTCGATCTGGATATTACACAGCCGTCATTATTACTAAGTACACAAACAGGTTTCCCTTTTAATTTTGGATTAAGTAGAAGTTCGCATGAGACAAAAAAATTGTCACAATCAACAAGTGCTATTGCTTGAGTCCAAGATCTTGTTGTAATTTCCATAGTTTTATAATTGAAAAATTAATATTTTCTACACATAGCAGTAACCACACCAACAATTGTTAGATTTTCTTGTGGGCGAATTGATTTAAAAGACTTATTTGCTGGTTCTAAATATGCCCCTTGATTATCAAAACATAAAAACTTAATGGTTCTTTCACCATCTACATCAGCAATAACGATATCTCCTGCTTTTGATTCTTGTCCGTAAGTTACAAATATAATATCACCATCAAGAAGCCCTGCATCTTTCATGGAATCTCCACGTACTCTGAATAAGGTAGTAGCATTCTCATTTTTAATTAAATAGCTATTTAGATTTAAGCTGCTTGATGATGGAAAGCTATCTTGTGCTGGTGAAGGGAAACCAGCATGAATAGGTGAATCTGGAAGTAGTAATATAAAATCTTCTTTCATTGTTTGCTAATCCTACCAGAAGTCAAAAGTTTTTTAAAAACTAGTGTGCCCAAATCTTAACTACGCTAATTATGGAGTACTGAAAAAAGGTATTAGTAATTTACTTGTTTTTTTTGTTTTATTGTGGCATGTGTAGGTACCGAACATTGTTCGGTACCTACCAGCATTGGCGATTAACTTGATAATTCTGACCTAGTGAATCCATCCACTTTGACCTGGGTTAATACTCCACCAGTTGATCTTACAAGGAGTGGATTGTAGCCTGCTGCATAAATTGCTGTAGGAAGAAATTTTCCGTTAGAAAGAGGATAAACAGATTTTCCGCCACCATCGATTTTTCCTACTACTGTTCCTGGATGAAAACCAGATATACAGCCAAAATTAGCTTCCGTCCAGTGGTGTCTTCCTAGTCCATCATTTATTTTAGGTGATCTTGCAAACTCAGTAGTGAAAATTACCATTCCACCGATGGCATCCATATCTTCTATGAGAGCAGCTAGCGGTTTATCAACTTCTGGCATGTGTTCATCCATGTACATTTTTATTCCTGCATGATAATCCCAGTCACCATTTGCTATCGTAACAATGGGAAGTCCTTTTTCTATTAGTCTTCTTGCTGTAAGAGCAGATTTAGAAAATACCCCTAATTCATTTATTCCATATCTTTCTCTATCAGTTCTTGATGCAGTATCTAAATTAAATGCACTACCTAAATCTCTATCCAATGTATTAAAGCCTGCTTCACGAGCGTTAACAAAACCTTGGGTTTCAGGAGTGTTGATAGTGGAGACACTTTCAAATCTATTAACTAAATCTCTTAATTCTTGTCTTCTGCTAGAGAATTGTGAAGGCTCACCAAAAGGATTAGTTAAATCACCTTTTTCAGTTTTTCTTGAATGTGGAGTAACTTCATTTATTAATCCTACGGGTGGTGTAAATCCATAACTACTATTAATTACAACATTGCCTAGTCCATCATGGGGTAATTGTTGTTTTCCCAGCTCAATAAATCTTCCTGGATGTTTAAAATCTAAGGTGTCCTCTCCACCTAATGTTTCTTTGTTACCTATTGTTGTAATTGCTTGGGCATTAAAATGTGTACCTTCACCGTGTGTGAGTGTTTTTATAAGCATCATTCTGTGCATTTGTTGTGAAAGATGAGGAAGAAGTTCTGAAATCTGAAGTCCTGGTACTGATGTGTCTATAGGCTCATAAATTCTGTCCACTCTCGGGTGAGGCTCCATTTCAAACAGATCAAATAAACTTGCCCCACCATCTAGCTTTATAAAAACAATGGGTTTTTGGCTTAACTTTTTGTCAGGTTCCATTCCTAAAATATTTCTACAAGCTAATTCTGCTACAGTAACTGTGCTGCCTTGTAAAAATCTTCTGCGACTATATGTCGCTGAATTAAAGTTTATAGGTTGAACAATAGGTGTCATATTGATTATAAAAAAAACTTAGTTTTTATGTTACTACAACATGCTAGATCTTAGGTTAAGTACTTTATATTAAAAATCAAAACTTGCTAACCTTAAAAATATTTAATAATTAGTTCTATGAAATATCTAATACTTAAAAATCCCCAGATCAAGTATCGTTATATGCTCAAGTAGAGACTCTGTATCAAACTGATTTTTGGGTTCTTTAGCATTTGTTGCTTCCCCACCAAAATAATCAATATTAAACTTTCTAACTACGGGATCTCCAACTGTACTTATTACAAGATGATGAGTCTCACCGTATTGTTTACTCATAGCTAAAGCTACTCCAGTGTCTCCTGTAATTGACACACCTAATCTGCTTGCTTGCATATTCCAGCTAGGTCCATTACTGGAACCCTGACCTTTTATAAATGGATGTGTATGAAAAAGAAATGCATTTGCTTCTTTGAAAGAATCATCAGGAAATAAGTAGTTTGCATTAAACTGTGGGGAGTTGATTCCAGTCGAAGCGTTTGGTAGTGCTTTGAAATGTACCTTTCCTTCTTTTATTAGTACAAGTCCGCCTGCTTCTTTGTTTTTCTCTGTAGAATCTATAATTTTTCCAATATCATTTACCAAATCACCATTTAAAAGATCATCCATAAGAATAGAAATTCTTATAAGCTGACTTCTTGAAAGAGAATCGACAGCATCAGGTCTACCATTATGTTTCACAAGCACATCAGTGTATGCATGCTTTTGAGTTTTTATTGTTTCTTTTAACTTTGCACGAAGTTTTTCAGTGTCCTGTAATAGTGGATCTATACTCGCTCTTCCTGCTAATTCTTTAGCCATGTATACATTATTTAAATTAATTAAGTTGTGTTCATTTTTATCGGATGTAGGTAAGAATTTTTTTATTGCTGCTTCTCTTTGAACTGTGGATTGTGGTGCTGGTTTATCTTCAGCCAGAGATAAAGCTATTGGTGGCATTAGTATAAATGGCACTAAAAATCTCTTTACAATTGTGTTCATGGTTTTCTAAGCACAAACTTTTCTATGTAACTCTAATACTTTTTCCCATGTTCCAGTTGCAATTTTTAATCCATTTTGTCTTGCCAATCCTAATCTTTCTAATCCACCAACTCCTGGCAAATGAACAGTATGCCCGGGCTTTGGAGGACAGTTTCTTAAATAAGCAGCATTATCGGCTACGGTAGTAAAACTACTTTGATCACCTTTATTCAACACAAGTAATAAATTGTTGTGTCCTGGTGTTCCTACTGGATTTCCTGCTTTTCTTCCAGAAGTAGCATCCACTAAAAGTTTAACCATTTGTCCAAATACAGATCCTTTATATGCAGCTACATCTCCTCCTATTGGAAGAAGTAAATCTGGAGGACCTCCTTCTTTATATACACCTGCAGGATGTATAGTAGGTTCACCATCTGGAGTAGTTAAAACATCTAATGGAACAGTAAGATTATTCAAGTATGCAATTCTTACTGCACCTTCAGCCCAGGCTGTCGTAGCTGAATCTCCAACTATTCCATCCTGATCTATACCAGTAGAAACTCCCATAGCGATGGGATTCGTTCCTAATCTGGATTCGGCACCACCAAAAGGTGCAGTTCTACCTTTTCCGTCTACATTAAATAAAGCAAAGGAATGATAACCTTTTCTAGTTGCTTGTCTTAAAATCCACTCTAATCTACCTGCATGAGATGCATTTTTCATAGTGACCATTAATGCAGAATCATCAGGCAAAGTATCCATATTATTGAGTGCACCTTGAAGTGCCATCTGAACAGCTACTTGACCAAATGTACCTCCACCGTTAAAACTTAATTTTCCTGGGGTTTCATGTTCTAATGTTACGACTCCATCTGTTTTAATTTTCCCATCTAATATAGCTTGAGCATATGTAAGTATTCTGCTTACACCGTGCGTAGCATGTTCTTGACCTTCTGCATCTAATAGACACGCTGTTACTAAAGCAACTTCATCAGCGAATCCTTCAATTCTATTTACAGGGTTATGCTCTGAGCCTGTTTTTTTTCTTATAGCAGCACGTAGAATATCATTTATCACCTGTGTCGCTTCGTCATACTCTACTTTAGTTCTAGGCATTTCTTTAAATGCTTGTGCAGCTAACTGTTGTCTCAGCTGAATTAATGGCAACCAGGCTATATTGTGAAGAAGTTCATCTTCACCCGTCCCAGCTGATGTAGTTATTCTTTGTTCTATAGCAGCGATTGCACTATTGGCTTGCTCTAATCTTTCATTCAAACTCCCTGTACCTTCAATCACAGATAAGTCAACATCTTTTGGAAAAGTCCAACCTGTTTGCATTAAACGTAATGCAGGGGAAGAATATTGCACTGAACCATAATTATTTAAAATAGATGTCATAAACAAATTGCTTGAAAATAAACTAGGAAAAATTATACAAATAAAAACTTAATAAAACAAATATAAATATTGCTTTATAAGCAAATACAATTTAAAAACACTTTTTAAGTCTTTTAAATGGCAAATTGTTGAACTTTTTTAGAACGATTTTGTTAATTTTGTATAGATGGAAATCAAATGAATTACAGGTTTGTTTCAAACGAAATAATCCTCAGAAGCGTTGTCTTCAACAGGCTAAGGCAAATAGCCTGTCGAAACCAACTGCTTTGATAATTCTAAAAATAAAAAATATTTAATTTAGATGAAGTCCCTATCAAGTTGAACCTGTATATGTTAAAGGAATAATTAATTTTTTTTACCTCTTTACCCTTATGTAATAGAATTATTTCAATTTAATGGGGAGAATAATATGTCACATAAAAGAATTATAGGACTAGGTTTGTCACCTAGAGATTTAACAGCTAGACTAAAGAACTTGTTTTCTAATAAGAGAGTTAATTTTATAGCTGCTGCTGGAGCGGAAGAATTGATCAATAAAGGACTTCCCTCTGCTTCAATGCCAATTAATGATCAAGTAATTGATATGCAGGTTGAGTTTGCTCAGCAAAATGATGGTCCTGCTGCTAGGTATGATTTATATACTCTCCCACTTAATGCTAATGTACCTGGTGGACTTGCTGTAATAGCTACTTTTATACAAAGAAATGATGAAGTGATTGAAAGGCTTGAACTTGGTGAACAATCTCAAAGATTATTGGCTTTTGAGTCTTTAACTATAGATGAAGCAAAACAAACTTTAAAACAACTAATAGCTGATGATCATGTTAGGTTTATGGCAATTGGAAGTTATTTAGATTTTCCTACAACTGCTACAGCTTTATATGGATTAAAAAAAGAAGCCACTGACGCTAAAGCAGCTCCACCAGAAGAGGTTGTTGACTACTTGGTAGATCGATGGGCTGATGAATTTGATTATGCAAAAGGCAAATTTGATATTTTTATTGGGGAAGTACAAATGAATGTTGATATAGAAGGTAAAGTTATCCAAGAAATTGGTCATGCAGCTTACATTATTTATAATGATAGTAAAAAAAGCTGATGTTTTTATAAGTAATATTTGTAAAAGTAGTAATTCTTAACTAATAATTAAAGCCTTTAAATCTATTTTATGAAAATATCTTCTTTTTATTCAAGAACCAAAAACTACCTTCAATTTTGTAGAGATCATTATAATGCTGGACATAAAGATCCTTCAAACAGGAGAGTGCATAATGTTTTAAATATTGGAGCAGATATAGCTGCTCCTGTTGCTGGAATTGTTACAGGAAATTTGGCTTTAGATTCATTAGGGTTAATTGGTGCACTTGCTGTGGGTGCTGCAAGTGGTGGAATAGCCTGGAGTGGTGTTTTTGCTGGGACTTTAATAGGACATGCTAAATACCAGCATGAAACTTTAAAAGAGGTTGCTCGGGGAAACTTAATCCCTGATTTAATTGGTGGTCAATTAGAAGCATTTATTGCTTTAATTCCGAAATCTAGGAAGAAGTAGAAGAAATAGTGAGCAGGCTAGCATAAAACTAAATTCACCAGGAAGTCCTTTTGGTATGTTGCTTTCAACATACTTCGACGTTGCTCAGTATCTAGCTCAGCTATCTCTTGTTTTAGTGTGAAAAAAATAGTGCAATCTTTTTAAAGGATTGCACTGTTTCTTGGTGGAATGTTTCTTATTACACTCTTTCTTTTTTCTCTCTGTTGTTGCTGTTTCTATTGTCAGCACCTTCATTTTTATTTCTGTTTTTATCAGAGTTGTCGTCTTTGCTGGCAGAATCAGATTTTGTACTTTTATTGGCGTATATTTTATTATCGGACTTAGGATCATTACCCTTCATTTGATCTGTCTTGCAGTCTTCTCTTTCTTTTTCTTTAGTACTGCCATTTTGATTGTTCTCTTTTCTACTCATAACTCACCTCTTTTTTTTTACTTCAAACCAATATTAAATAATGATTCTGGCTGTTGGGGAAACTACTAAAGATAAATTGAAAAGATGTTTGTTTTTTGTATTCTAGTGAAAACATTTAAAACCCTTCTTTAGTAATTTAATGACTCCTCTTGTATGTCTTCCCATCAACTGGTTTCATTGTGTAAGTTTAGCTCTATTGTTTTTAAAATGAAATTGAACTAAAGGATGATTTTTTTTATTCTTTTGATTGTTGAATTTTTCTAAATTACCTGGTAGCTACTCTTATGTTATTTTTATTATTATGTCTCCTAAATAATTTTGAGAAGAATCCAGATCTTTTAGTTTTATGTCCTTCTGGTGCAAACTCGATAGATTCTGCTAGCACTCCTTCCATCAATGCTTCGTCAGGAAATGATCCTGCTGAAATATCTTTATTTGCATAATATGCCTGGTAATATTTTTTCCAAACTCTAGCTACAATTGCACCCCCAGTAACACCTTTTCCATAAATTGGTTGAGAGTGGTCATTCCCACCCCATATGGCTGTTGAATAATCAGGAGTAAAACCAATAAACCAAACATCTCTAGATTTGTCTGATGTGCCAGTTTTCCCTGCAACAGGTCTATCCTCAAGTCTTGCAAGAGTACCAGTACCCCTTTTGACTACATCTTGCAGGATGCTGATAAGAACTGAAACAGAATCAGAAGAAGCTACTCTTATTTGCACTGGATCATTCTTCTCTATAATTTTTTTATTGCGATCTTCAATTTTTCTTATTAAGATAGGCTTTATATAAATTCCACCTCTAGCAAATGTTGCATATGAAGCCGCAGCTTCTAATGGAGATATAGCTGCACTACCAAGAGCTAATGATAAGTTTGGGTGAAGTTCAGTTTCAATGCCACAGGCTTTTGCCATTTTTATGACATTTCTAATGCCAACATAATGTGCAACTTTTACTGCTGGAATATTTCTGGAGTTTACAAGTGCTTCTCTAATATTAATGGTTCCCCAGAAAGAGTTATCAAAGTTCCTTGGTACCCACTGTGTATCGTTGTCAGGGTAAGATACTTCTGAATCATCAACTTCTGTGCCAGAGTTGATTAATCTAGCTTCAATTGCAGACAAATAAACAAATGGCTTAAATGCAGAACCAATTGTGTGAGGATTTGTCGCTCTGTTCCACTGGTGTTTCCAGTAATTCCCTACTCCACCTACTAGAGCTCTTACTTGTCCTGTTTTTATATCTATAGAAGCAAGAGCATATTGTGTTACACCTGAAGGTGCATTTTTAATTTCTTGATTTAATATTCTCTCTGCTTTGATTTGTGCATCAGGGTCTAATCCTGTATAAACTTTATAGCCTCTTGTTTTTAAATCTTTTACATCAAATCGTTGTTTTAATTCTTCCAATACATATGAAAAATAATAAGGATAAAGTTCAAATTGACCTGGCGTAGATCTGAACTGAAGTTTTTCTTTTTGTCCCTTTTCATATTGTTTATTTGTAATAAATCCAAACTCATTCATTTTTTTTAATACAAGGTTTTTTCTTAGTATTGCTTCATCTGTTTTTTTTGAAAGTCGACTAGGGGCTTGCAAAAGTCCCGCTAAATATGCTGATTCACTAAGAGTTAAATTGTTAGCACTTTTATTAAAGTACTTTTGAGCCGCTCTTTGAGCTCCATATGCTCTACTACCCCAAAAAACTTGGTTTAAATAAAGTTCTAAAATTTCATCCTTATCAATTTTCTTTTCTAACTCAATTGCTAAAAGAATTTCTTTTGCTTTTCTTGAAAATGTTCGGCCTCTTTCATTCTCAGGTATGAAAAGGTTTTTAACTAATTGTTGAGTAATGGTGCTAGCTCCTTCAACGATTCTTTGGGACTGAAGATTTATGAAAATTGCTCTTATAATTGCTGATGGATCAATTCCTCTATGAGCATAAAAATCTTTATCTTCTATGGCTAAAACAGCTCGTTGTAAGTAAGGGGAGATTTCACTTAAAGGGACAACTTGTCTATCTTCTTCTGCTGATAAAAATCCTACAAATTTATCATTGTAGTCATAAAGTTCAATAGAGCTAATAAGCTCATATTCTTGTACGTTATCAAGATTAGGTAAATCAAAAAAATTATTTAATGATGGAAGGACTAAATAAGTACCAATTCCAGCCCCTATAACAAAAGCTAAAAAAATAAAAAGTCTATTAGTCTTTTTAGTGAAGAATAACTTTAAATAAGATTTATACTTTTTATCAAACATTTGTCCCTGACTGGTTCAATCGTATAAGCTTAACCATCTTGTATTGGAAAAGATATTGAACTCAAGGATGATTTGTTTGAGAACCGTTGCCTTCAACAAGTTCAGGTGACATCCTCAATAAGCTCAGGTGATATCCTAATCTTCAAACTATTATATGTGTAGGGAGCTTACTCTGGTTGCATAATGTTGCCTGACAGGCTTAGTCAAAGCCAGGTGGTTAAGTTTAAAGCACTCTTGGGGGTTTTATGTTTATAGTTTGTAGTGTTCTTCTTGTTTGCTCTTCGTCTAATATCTTGCGCATTCTAGCAACTCTATTTTCAATATGTTGCTTTAGTTCTAAGGGGGTTAATTTTGAAAGGCATTCCTGATTGCAAGGCTTCATTCCTTGATTTATAAGCTCAATGTAAAGGCATTTACCCACTTCCGCTGATTCCTCTTCTGACCATGAGTCGGGGTCAAGATTTATGGTTTCTAAGCAATTCTCTAATAGTAATGCTTTTGCCGGAGTAATTGTAAAAATTGAAAAGACTATTATGATTAAAAGTTGAATGTATTGATTTTTTAAATTCATTTTGAATATTCTATTATTTAAAGTTGACAAAGCTATAGCCCTTAAATATGCTCCTTTTAAAGGATATATTAACTGTAAATAGTTAAGCTTTCTTTATCAATGGAAATCAAAATCTTATTATTTGCCTCCTTTTATTCTGTCTTCTTTCTATTAGTTGCTGCTTTTGCTGTTAGTACTTCAGCTATTATTTTTCTCCTTATCAAGGTTATTGTCTTTGCTGGCAGGATCAGGTTTTATACATTTATTGTCGCCTTTAAGCTCATACTTAGTATCATTAGCCTTCATTTGGTCTGGCTTACAATTTTCTCTTTCTTTTGTACCACTATTTTCATTGTCGTTTTTTTTACTCATAAACTACTCCTTTTTTTTGTAAGTTTACAGAATTAATTTTTTACTGCATTTCTAGCCGTAGCTATTGCATTGTTAAAATCTTTTCCTTTAACCGGTGCCCCTCGTTCCATTTTTTTAGCTAAAGTTTCTAGCTTATTAATAGAGTTGTCGATTTTTACCCTATCAATTAAATTGGAATTCCTATTTTTATTTCTAAGCAAATTAACTGTTAGTCTTATTTCTTTAGCTGCTTCTGGAACATCATTGTCATCAAAGAATTCATGGCTGGCTTCATTTAAGTGAATATTTACTTGGTTTTGATAAGGACGATGATTAGCAAGTGCAGCTAATAGGCTGAACATCGCTAATATAAGTGATAGTAAGCATATTGCAAATTCTTTCATCTTAAGATTCTCCTTTTCTTTCTATTGAAATTATAGGCTTCTATATTAAAGAACCTCTTTTGCTATTAAATAATGTTAAGTGATAATCACTGCTTTTGATTAGAAATGTTGAAGATAAACTTAAAAAGAATATTAATCTTTTTGTCTATTGAAAATATATAAAACTCTCTTTAGATAATTTAGGACTTTACCCCTAAGTTCTTTTTATCTCTAATACTCATAATCTTTAGATTTTTTTTTCAACTTTTTTTCTTGTTAAAATTTCTATATTTTTTTTGATTAAATAATTTCTTCTTCTTCTATTCAGCATTCTACTGTTTGAAAGATGTCGTTAAATAGAGTTTGCTGATTTATGGATAGAAATCTTTTGGTTCTCTTTGTAAGAGCTAATGTATTGTTCCTAGTATCCTAGTCTCCTACTTGGAGCTTAGCAAGTAGGAATTTCTACTTTATCCTTTATATGATGAAATGCTCTTAATTAGTGATTGTTAATAGAATTACTCTTTAATATCATTCATTAAATGATTCTAAAATTAACAGTCTTATTGATACCTTCTCAATAAGAAAATATTTCATACCTTGTAAAGTAGTAAAATTTAGAGGTTGAGGTGCATCGTTATGGCAAATAAATTACTTGTTATTTTACTTCCAGGGAAGAATAGTTTTTCTACTAAGAATAATAGTTTGCAATATAAAGGGAGTGAAGAAGCTTTTAACTTTAGTGAAAAGTCAGAAGACTCCAATAAACATTCATTGAAAAAAACTATTCCCAATAGAAAAAATTTAAATCATACCTCTCTTGTTAAACCTCCAGATGTTGAGGTCAAATTAGATAAAAAATCGTTTTATGGTGCTGCAATGGTTGATAAAAGATTAGTTCCTTTAAGATTGTTAGCTTTAGCTTAATTTTTATCCCTTTAGAGCAATAGAAATGGTATTAAATGTGACTGTTGCCTGAGCTTGTCGAAACTACCTTAATACGGCTTCAGAGGATTTATCACTGGAGGTGTGAATGGTAGAACTCTAGGATTTAAAGGATCTACTGTTGGAGGGGTTCTTGCAGCAGGTAAAGGATTTAGAGGTTCTACTGGTGGAGGGCTTTCTGGTAAAGGTAAAGGACTCAAAGGATCTACCGTTGGAGGGGTTCTTGGAGCAGGCAAAGGATTTAGAGGGTCTGCTGGTGGAGGGCTTTCTGGTAAAGGTAAAGGACTCAAAGGATCTACCGTTGGAGGATTTATTGGTGATGGATCTATTCCTGGAGGGGTTATTGGCTCACAACAATTAACCTCAGCTCCTTTCTCTGAGTACCCTTCCACGCCACTTTTGCAAGCCTGATCACAATTAGTAGAATTAGGATCTGAATCCCCAAATCGTTTTAAACAATATTCTTTTCTTTCATCATCACTCAGATTTTTATTATCAGGAATTTTCTCTTCTATAACGGACTTAAACTTCCCACTATCCTTAAGCATCTCACAATATTCTGCACCTTTTGGCTTTATAAAACCTGCACCTTCGCATGTTGTAGTAGGAACTAAATTGGCAGTGCAATCACACCAAGCAAAACAAATTATGTCTCCATTATCCTTTATCTTTACTTCAATAGTGTTTGTCTCAGTTGTTGCACTCATTAGAGAGTCACCTTTACAGCTTTGTCCAAGAAGTTTACCTACTTTTCCAGAAAGACATTCTGTATAAGCATGAACCTTAGTTTCAAGACCAATATTATTACCAATAATAAAAAATGCAAAAGCAATTGAGAGTACTATCTTTAAATATTTTTTCATTTCAAAACCTCGTAATATTCTTAATTTGCCCTTAGTCCACCTGATTTCACTCCACTAATTAGATTAGAAGTAGATTAAATCTATGAAAGTATGACAGTATTGAAATAATGACAGTATTGAAATAATGACATATTGATTGTTTTTAGGTTAAATATGCAAAATCTAGATCCGAAATTATAAAAAAAATATAAACCCTTCAGTCTTTTTGCTCTTAAAAAGATAGAATCGTTCTAATTCATTTAAATGACAAGTATTCACCCATTAAAACATTTAATTAATATTGTTGCTAAACCAAGTAATGATAATGCAGATCGTTATTTTTCTAGGTTTGGACCGACTCCCATAAATCCTTTTATAGAATCAAATCAATATGGTGGGATGTTACGTGTTTCCCCTTTTCCTCACTTCGTACTTAAACCTCACAGTGATGTCTCTCCCTCATTAAGTGAAAAAGTACTTTTTTGTGAAGTCCCAGAATATGAATTCCCTGATCCTTATAATTATGCAGATATGATGGCAGAATTAAGAAGCAATCCTACTGGTGGAGCTATTGTTTTTGGGCGAGAATCTGAAAGAGAAGAACTAATTCGACAATATAGGCGAGGACTTTTCCCTCCAACTTTTTCTAAAATGAAAACTCATGCGCTTTCAATGCTTGTATCTAGAGATGGATTAAGTGAAGTTGATTTTTCTGATGATGAGAAATGGAAAGTAGAAGAAGCTTTGATGAAAACCGCTGTTTATGGACCTGACATACTACCTTATTATTATAATGCTTTAGAATATTATTTAAACCCTGATTCTACTACTTCAAGGGTGTTTGATTTAGATGTAAACCCTGATTCTAGTAATTTCAATAGGGTTATTCGTGAATCATTGTTTGCTAATGAAAGGTCTTTAAACTTAAGAACTAACTTTGGTCAATGGACATATGCCATGAGGTCCACTAAATTAGATAATTTATGGCATTTTGAAAAGTTTATTAGACAAGTTAATAAGCCCAATGGTGGTGGTAGTAAAAATAGTGATTTTAAATATGTTCGATTCTCCCCATTGGATAAATTAAAAAATGAAAATGAAACCTATACAGTTAATGATTTTCCAGGTCCTGGAATTATGGTGAGAGGGTTGCATGGAAATCTTTTCCCAGAAGGACATATTCAATCAAGATTTGCACCGAATCAAGGCTTTATTAATTCATCAGCAGAAGCTGTAGTTGAACTTTACAATCATTATTTGGTAAATAATGTTAACCAATTAAAAAACACAACCTTTGTTCATTCAAGAGGTCTTGTCTTGGTTGATAACCCAGCAATGATGAAAATAAAAGGTGAGGAGTATTCTTTAATTGCTTTTAATGATCATTTCGTAAACCCTACACAAAGACCTGCTTATTTAATTCCTAGAAAGTATGTTTTGGAATTTTTAAGCGATCCATTGAGGAATGTTGGAGAAAATCATATTTTTAATCCAGCTACTTTTGAAGCACGATTTAAGGAAGAAGCTATTAAGATTAATTCTTTAGAAACTTTATCTGGCATGTGTTTTGGAATTCCAAAAGAGTCTATGTTGAACTTCATGGTTGATCAATATTGCCAGGCAGGTGACTTTGTGGAAAATAATCCAGAATTCCTTTTAAGTATGCATGAAGATGTTTTAAATGCTCAGTTCTTTGCTTTTTCTCAGCTTGATTTATTAAATGAAGGAAACAGATTGTATAATTTGGGATACCAATATGATCAACAACATGGCTACTTTACCCAAGACAAATTTAGGATGCTAAGAGAAATAGTTAAATGGAAAACTGCTCTAGAAATACCTAATGAGCGACCTGTTTTATTTCCTTATCCATTACTTAGTCATTCAATTGATCCAATAATGGTTGAGAACTGTGGATTTGTTGATGGTAATTTGGTATATTTTAAAGACAAGTCAGATGGTGATTTTCAATTCTTTGATGGACGTCCACCAGACCAAAAATCTGACAATTTTAGATCTAGTGATGTTGGGAAATGGAGAAATATGCTGGGTTCTGATGGACTTAGAAAGTGGGAGCGTTTTTTAGGTGATGCTGCAAATGAGCAGGCTAATTTAGCAGTAGTAAGTAATCAAAATGGGGCTATAGGAAAAGAAATTCTACAATTATTAGGGAGATAATTAAATGAGAGTTATTGGTTCTAGATTTCCTTCTAATGCATCACCTGCTGTGGTACCAAAAGCGCCTCCACAAAGAAGAAGAGAAGAAACTACTCCTCCCCCGGCTTCTCCGCCACCTCCTGTAGCACCTCCTGAACCTGCGAAGTTTCCTGCCCCAAAAAGAGAGAAATGTCCAGGTACTCCAGGAAGTCCGACAGAGTGTCCTTAATATATCTTCTTTAAAAGTGGTATTAAGTTAGAGCTTTTTATTATTACAACTGCTACTGACATAAAGCAGGCTAGTAAAGGACCCCATCCTTCAGGAATTTCTTTTGGTATGGTTATGCTTGCAAAGCATGGTGCCTCTGAAAGTATGTAAATTAGTGCAAATAAATAAAATGACTTTAATAGACGGTTCGTCGCTCTCATAAAAAATACTCCTTTGTATTTAATATTGCCTATAGCAAAGGCATATGAAGTTATTATACTTCTCATTTATTTTTATACAAATAGAGCTAGTACTGATTCTTCCAATGCAACCAAACAATTACCATTGCCATTGTGTCTAGTTTGCAGTACTGAAGTAGTATTTTTGCCCATTGTTGTTTTGCCTCTGGATTGTCTTTGTTTATGCCGTAGAGCAGTTCTTGGTAGGCTCTCATAGCTCCTGTTCCTTCTTTTACTAATTCTGCTTTGCCTGCTATTTCTATGGCTTGGAGAGTTTCATATGGATCTAATGTTTCTGTTCCTTCTTTTTTCAAGTATTCTTTTAACCAAGGGATTTCATGTAAATAAGAATTGTTTTTCCAGATAGCAGGCAAAACATATTTTAGTGAAGTCTTCCCTTTCATTTCTGGATGAAAATAGTTTTTTAAGGTTAAATCATTCATGTCTACTAATCTACCTGGACTATCACTACTGAATTTCACTAATTCATTTAGCCATTTTCTTAAGTCTGGATCTTCGTATTTGTAAATTTCCATTTGTTCAAAGATATCTCTAAGTGTGGTGTTTTCATGAGTTGCCCACATGAAAACTGTTCCATCTTCGCCTATGCAGTTCATAAGTGACTTTGCAAATTTGAAATTAGGGAATGACTCTTCTAAGTTAATCCACTCAAAGTGCTCAGGCTCAGAGCCTGGAGAATTAATCTTATGGACACTCCATTGAAAGGTTACCTGTTCATAGGGTCTCATATTCTTATGATAAGGAATAGCCATTCTGGAAGTTTCAAAATCTATAAAATATAAAGGATATTGAAATTTATCTAAAACAGATTTCATTTTATCTGAAACCCACTCTTCATTAGCTTTAGTCTTTGAGAGTTGGATTCTTTGCCGTTCTCCTCTTATGCCAGATAATTTATTTAAGGGTATGTCATAAATATTAACTTTCCCTTCTTTTATTAGTGTATTCACTATAGGATTTTTAAATCCACCTATTGTGCCCATAAAATAAAGATCAAAGATGTGTGGCTCCGTAAATGCTAAATTCCCCCAGCATTCTGCAAAACCATTTCTTTGAATATTTGCTTTGTGTTTATATTCACACTCTTTACAGTCTTTGCTAATTTCTGTGGGGATTTTTTTTACTTCTGGAAAAATGCTTTCTAAATATAGCTTTGAGTTTTTATCAACAGTCTGTAATAGTTTTTCTACTTCTTCATTGATCTGTACGCATGTAAGAATGTCATCTTTCCTGAGCTCCTCTAGGTTTCCAGTAAACTGAACATCATAACTCTTTCCAATTTTATTTAATTTAAACCAGGAAGCTAGTCCTTCTATTTTTGTTCTCTTTGCTTTGTCTGGCAGCATGAGAAAAGAATTAATTTTAGTATTTGGATACTCTTTGCTTAAAACATATGATTGGTAGGCTACATCCTCTAAATAAGGTTTCCAGTCATTTTTCTTTCGAATAAAAAGTTCTTTACCTTCTTCGCTATTAAAAGATTTAGATTTTACTTCTATGAGATCAAAAGTATTATTTTTTTTTACTAAGATATCAATTTTTACAAATAACCCATCAATATTAATAATAGGTTCAAATAAAGTTATACTTTCTTTTTTTAATAGCTCTTTAGTTTTTTCTACAGCTTTCTCAATTCCTTCATCTATCTTTATTTCAATTCCATCAGGATAAAGTAATCTAGCCATTTTACCTACTATATATCCACCGTCAGCTAAGAGCTTTAAATAATCATCTTCTTCTAGAATGCTTGGATACGCTAATTTTTTATAATACAGTTTTGTAGGGCAGGATTCAGCAATTATAAAATCTGATTTTGTGAGATAATCTTTTTTCATTGATTATAGTTTAACAAGGTGATTTAACTTTCTAGTCTAAATTCTAAAGTTTTTCTTAATGTAATTTTAAATTGATTGAAAAGTTAATTTATATAATCAATTCTTGGTGCTGATCCGAAATGTTTATTATCTTCGTATCTGTTTGGGATAAAACATACTCTTTTTGCATTTGGAAATAACTCTCTATTACTTAAAGCCAAAATTCGCCCATGTCTTGTAGCCCACAAAACATCCGTACCAGTTGTTGCTTGTCCTCTTACAATGAATACTTCGCCATTGTTGGCTGTATGAAAAGTAGGATTGTTTACACAACGAGTCAGATCTGGACTTGGGGATAATTTTATTTCTACTAAGGTTGGACATGCAAGTAAAGCTTTAAATTGACAAGGAGGAGTTGGTGGAGTTGAACTTGTAAATGCAGTGGATGCTCTGTTTGCACCATTTTGTTGTTTTAAAGCTAACATCGCTTCTCTGTAGCGAAGATATGGAGGAAGGTGTCCTTGAACGTGTGTTGGTGTTGATAAAGTCATAGTTTTAAATTTCGGCATTTAATAATAACTTAAATGGAAAAATTTAAAACTACTTTTAGATTTTCTTAATTTTCTATACTGTATTTCCCCGTTTAATTTGTATGCAAGTTTTTTTTATTCGATAAATTCTTATATTACTCACTTGTTGTTAGAGAAAATTAATCATTAATGTTTAAACCCCAACATCCAGTTGAATATGAACTGTGATATAGGTGTAGATAATCTTGGTGTATTTCCGCGTAGCATTTCCATTGCATGATGTGCTGATCTAGAGCGTTTTACCAGTGGATAGAGTAATCTTGGGAATCTGTAAAATATGTTTGCTAATCTTAGTGAAGCATCAAAATGTGATCCTAGTTTATCGTAAATTTTATCTGTATATTGATCTACAGTATTATTAGCTACACATTCTGCAGCTATAGATCCACTTGTAATTGCATGAGAAATACCATCTCCTAAGTAAGGATTTACAAGACCAGCAGCATCACCTACCAGTAATATGTGACTATCATCAGTATGTAGTTGTTCTTTTCCATTCCAAATAGGTATAGGGTGTGCAAAATAGGTTAATTTATTTTTATCATGAGGTATCTCTAGATGATCTAAATATCCTGATATCGCTTTGTGTATAATTTCTTTTTGGTTTTGACCAACACTTAAAAATCTGTTGTCAATAATACCTCCACCAATATTCAAGTGATTTTTTTTCGGAAATACCCATGCATAACCTCCTGGGATTGCTCCATATTCAAGGTGCATTACATCTAGTCTTAAGTCTTGATTTCCTGATCTCCACTCATATGGGTATTCTATTTCTATTGCTGTCACATTTTTACGATTAGGTCTTAATCCAGCAACTTTAGAAACTTGTCCTTTTGCACCATCTGCACCTATTAAATATCTTGATTTTGCTATAAAATCCTCTCTGTTATTTTTTTGTTTTGCATAAAGTTTAATTTCACCATTTTCTCTTTTAATAGATGAAACTGTTGTCTCTTCAATCAAGTCAGCTCCTGCCATAACTGCTTGCATTGCTAGTGCATTATCAAAAACATTTCTTCTGACCATCCAAATAGACAAATCATTATCACTATCTGGTAGATTGATTGCTGAAGTAGCTTCATCTGTGAAATTCCAGGTATGTCTCATGTGTTTAACTTTTGATTCAATAAAAGTTTCAGGATCTAATTCTTGTAAATGTTCTATAACAGTGCTTGGTATACCACCACCACATGTTTTATGTCGAGGAAGCCTCTCTTTTTCTATAAGAGCAACCTTTAAACCTTTTTGAGCAGCATTTCTAGCAGCTATTGAACCACCTGGACCTGCACCACATACAATTAGGTCATATGTTTTCATCTGTTTATAATAGTAACAACTTTTTCTCTAACATAGTTGGCGAATAAAGTCATGCCATGATCAGTTCTTTAGTCTGTAGCCAGTTTTAAATATCCACCTAATCAGAATAATGCAGACTAAAAGAAAAATAGAAACCATAATTAAGCTTAGTTTTAAGCTTACGTCTGACTTTTCGTAAAAGCTCCAGCGGAATCCACTAATAAGATAGACCACTGGGTTAAATAGCGAAACCTTTTGCCAGAATGGAGGAAGCATACTTATAGTATAAAAACTTCCTCCTAAAAATGTGAGTGGAGTGATAATAAGTGCTGGTATGATTTGTAATTTTTCAAAACCGTCAGCCCATAATCCTATAATAAACCCAAACAGGCAAAAGGTAAGAGAAGTTAATACCAGGAAAAATAACATTACAAAAGGGTGCTGAATTTGAAGCGGTACGAAAAAGCTGGCAGTAGTTAAAATCATAATGCCTAAAATAATTGATTTAGTGGCGGCTGCCCCTACATAACCTAGTAAAATCTCTACATAAGAAATTGGTGCTGAAAGGACTTCGTAAATACTGCCAGTAAATTTGGGGAAGTAAATCCCAAATGATGCATTTGAAATGCTCTCTGTAAGAACTGCCAGCATTACTAACCCAGGTACTATAAATGATCCATAGCTAATTCCGTCAATCTCTGCAATTCGTGAGCCTATAGCTGAACCAAAAACTACAAAATAAAGTGTAGTAGAAATTACTGGAGATAAAATACTCTGTCCTACAGTACGCCACCAGCGAGCCATTTCAAAATTATAGATAGCTTTAATGGAGTGAAGGTTCATGATTTTTTAACCAGTTTAATGAATATGTCTTCAAGAGAGCTTTGTTTTGTGTGAATATCTTTAAATAGTATCCCTGCTGAACAAATGGCAGAAAGTAAATCAGGAATGCTGTTTTCTTTTATGCTGTCATAGGTGTAAGTTAGCTGAGACTTATCGCTGTTCAATTCTAATGTCCACTTAGATAGAGATGATGGGATGAAATTTAGAGGATCATATAATTCTAAAATTAATTGTTTGCTACCTAGCTTTTTCATTAAATCAATTTTATTCTCTGTAACTATAATTTCGCCATTATTGATAACCCCAATTCTATCTGCCATTTCTTCTGCTTCTTCTATATAGTGAGTCGTTAAAATGATAGTTACTCCACTTTCCTGAAGGGCTCTTACTTGTTTCCACATGTCTTGTCTTAGGCTAACATCTACGCCAGCAGTAGGCTCATCTAAAAATAAAATCTTAGGTTCATGAGAGAGAGCTTTAGCAATCATTACACGTCTTTTCATTCCACCAGAAAGAGTCATCATTTTACTGTCTTTTTTATCCCACAAAGAAAGTTGTTTAATAGTTTTTTCTACGTAAGCATGATCTGCTGGTTTTCCAAAAAGTCCTCTGCTAAAGTTTACTGTATTCCAGACTGTTTCAAATGCTTCGCCTACAAGTTCTTGTGGAACTAGTCCAATTAAAGACCTTGTTTTTCTAAAGTCTTTAATGTTGTCAAATCCGTCTACTAAGATCTCTCCATTTGTGGGGTTTACTATTCCACAAATTATATTTATAAGAGTAGTTTTGCCTGCACCATTTGGTCCAAGCAATGCAAATATTTCACCTTTGTTTATTTCAAGGTTAATATTGTTTAGAGCTTTAAAATCACCTTTGTAAACCTTATTTAAATTTTTGACAGATAGAATTACACTCATAAGAATATACTACTGTAATGCAATTCTTTTGTCTTTTCTTTATACTATAATTATCAGAGCTTGGAGATATTGTGAAGGAAATCTTTGAATTTGTATTCCTCGGAATAATGTTTTTTTTAGAAGGCAAGTCTCCTTGGTTGACTTTTAAAGCTGACCGGTGGCATCATGCTGCACAAAATATTGCTGTTAAGTTTTTTAATATGATTTCTATATATGTCATATTTTTTCTAGCTAAGTACTTTCCCCCTATCAATGTATGGAATTTCTCCCTGTTAGGAAAGCTGAATCTACCATATTTTCTTGAAATTATAGTTGTTATTTTTATTTGTGATATTGGCACTTATTTTTTACATATAGCTACTCATCAGGTTCCATTTCTTTGGAGATTTCATAGAGTTCACCATACTGATTTATTTGTCGATGCTAGTACAGCGTTTCGAACACATATAGGTGAAACCTTAGTATCTAATGTTCTTTTTTTATTTTTCATTTTCCCATTCTTTGGTATAACGCTGCAGCAGTATTTGATTTATCAGATACTGTATGCTTTAGTGGCGATCTTTAATCACATTAATTTACCGTTGCCTGATGAGTTGGATGATTTTATTAAAATCTTAATTGTTACTCCTAATATGCATAGGATCCACCATTCAGATAAAATATTTGAAACTAATTCAAACTATGGAAGTGTATTTTCTTTCTGGGATAGGCTATTTAAAACTTATAAGGTAAAGGAAAACCTTAAAGAACTAAATTTTGGACTTAAAGAATTTACTCATCCACGCTGGCAAGATTTTCCTGGAATATTGATTACTCCATTTGTAAGTCCCGTTAAGAATCGACTTAATTTTTATTGATAAAGCTTTTAAAAGCAGTAGTAGCTAATACTATTCCAGTTACTATCATAGGTCCAAATCCTGCTGGGATTTCTGGTGCAGCACCGCTGGCATAAGAAGGGATAGCTAGAATATTTATAATTATTAGTGCTAGTAGTGATGAATTTAACAGAGACTTTAGTTTCATGATTTTCTCCTATTTTATTTTAATTTAGATCAAGTTTTTCTTCTTTTAAAAACCCACTTAATAAGTAAATGATAATCTTTTTAAGTATACAATGTATGCTCTGTTAACCCTACAAAATATAACAATTCTCCTTTAAAGAATAGGGGTGGTTTAAGATATATCCTATGAAAGAAATTATTATTCTTCTCGTTCCTCTTCTTGAATTATTTTTATTAAGCCGTTTTACAATTATTACTTATCAGATTAGTTCTTATTATTTGTTTGTAGGTTTTTCTGCTTTATATCTTTTACTTCAAGAAATTAGTAAGAAGAATAACGTTTTATCTAAACTAAATTTTAAAATTGTTGCTCTTAACCTTTTCTTGTCAGCTTTCTATATTGGCATTACTTTAATTATTAAAAAAGATCTTTCTTTGTTAACTTCATATGTAAGTGTCTTTTTTATACTTTTGTTGTCATTTTTTGTGTTTTTTACTTCTATATTTTATTTTATAGATTTGAATCTTGTATTTAAGCATCGATTTAAATTTTTATTTCTTTTACCTCTATCATTTGTTATTGTAGTTTACCCTGTATTAAATGATTTTGCCTGGATGTACTTATGTTCTAGTACTTGTAGATTGGCTTCTAGTGTTATTAATTTATTAGGCTTTGACAATGTTTCAATAATAAATAATCTTACTCTTTCTTGTCCACTTTTTAAAATTTCAATCTATTCTCCTTGTAGTGGATTAGAAGGAGTTTTAATGTTTGTAACTGCTTTTTCAATTTTTTTATTGCAATTGAATGATGATTTATTAAAGTCTAAATCTGTTTTTTTAGGATATTTTATTGGAATCTATTACATGTATTTTTTGAATATAGTAAGAATCGTAAGTTATTTTATTTTTGGCATGTCTGTCGCTGAAACATCTGGTTCTGGGGATGGAGCTAAAGCAATTATTAAGCTTTATCATTCTAATGTAGGGTGGTTACTGTATTTTATTGGAATATCTATTTATATAGGTGTTTGGTCTTATGTTTCCAGAAAAGCTAATACTGTTAAAAGTTAATATTCCCTGACATCTGAAATTAAAGATTTATAGTATTACTTGCAATTGTCACTAGATTTCTAAAAATATCTCAGATGATTAACAAAGAAACTTGGGTTTGTCCCTAATAAATTAACTTCTTTTTAACCCATAGTGTGAAAGTAGTAAGAGAGGTAGAGAAATGAAATCAGCAAATGGATTGGTTCTTATTCTTTTATTTAGTTTAATATTTGTTTGTGATAAAAGTTTTGCAGAGCCTCAAGGTGTGAATATAGTACAGCCTGGTGACACGTATTATGCTTGTATTCATAGATGCCAATCACAGATGCCACCACAAACGGTTTTTTTTTATAGCTCTAATCCCCCTGCTTGTTATTGTAAGCCAGTAGAAACCGGAAGACCCTTAGATGCTTTTAGCCCAACTTTGCCACTTTCTACTCCTGTACCATCAATTACACCTTTTGCAATGGCTGTTTCCATGCCAACATTTGCTCCATCTACAATTCTTGCTCCAGTTAATTTACCTAAACCGTAAGAAGTTTTGAAGAAATCTCATTAATGGTTTAAACTTTCTAGTATGAAACCCTATTCATCATCATGTGAAAGAAACTCTGCCCCCATTTTAAATGTTTTAAAACAGGTAATTGGAGATAAACATAAGACTCTATTAGAAGTCGGCTCTGGTACGGGACAACATGCTGTATCTTTGGCTTCAGAATTCCCTCACCTTTTATGGACATGTTCTGATGTTAAATCAAATCATGAAGGGATAGGGTTATGGTTAAAGGAATCAAATATTTCAAACATAAAAGGTCCTTTAGAGTTTGAAATTGACAAAGATGATTTTCCTATTGGTGATTTTGACTTAATTTTTACCGCAAACACCTTCCATATTATTGGATGGAAAAAGGTTGAAATCTTTATGCAGTTGTGTGGTGAGAATCTGAAGAAAAATGCATTGGTTATTATTTATGGACCTTTTAATTATAATGGCAAATATACTTCTCAAAGTAATGCTGACTTTGATGTTTGGTTGAAAGAATTAAACCCATTAAGTACTATTTGTTCGTTTGAAGATGTAAGTGAAAATATGTTACTTAATGGTTTTACTTTGTTAAATGATTTTGAAATGCCAGCAAATAATAGAACTTTAGTTTTTGTGAAAATATAGGCATTGGGGCTAATACTAAAATTTAAATAATACCCTCAGTAAAAATAATTAAAATTGACGGAATAAGTCTTTGTTAAGAACCATTGTCTGGAGGGAATTTAACACTTGTAATGTAAGTGGGAGAAATTTATCTTATGAAACCTAATCTATTGATAGTTATAGTGGCTTTAATTCTTGCAGTAATTGGTGGTGGTATTTATTATTTTATTAATCAATCCCCAAAAGCTATTAAAACAGCAGTAAAAGAAAAGAAAGATATTGATGCAGATATCCCTGTGCCTGTTAAAGAAGAGATAAAGAACGAAGTTGTTAAATCTCCTTCAAAAAATGGTACTAAAACAACTGTTAGTAATATTTCTAGTAAACCATTTGAATTATTTGAATTGAATGTTCATTTGCATGATTTTGATGAGGATTTTGTTTGTACTGAATCTATGGGGGAGATATATTCTTGTGGAAGCCCTGATAAAGAGAAAAATCTAAAGCTTCAAATATCTCTTACCAAATCTATTCCAAATGGAACATTCTCAGTAAGTGAAAATAGTATGGTAATTATTGAGGGGAATTATATCAATGGGTTTATTAATGGGGAAGTTACTAAGTCCTTTCCAAATGGTGTCGTTGATACAGTTGAAAATTATAAGAATGGTCTTTTAGATGGTGGAAGAATTGTATACAGTAAAGATTCTCAAAGAGATTCTGGATCAGTTCTAAGGCAGGAGCAACAGTGGACTGCTGGGTTCCCTGATGGTATATTCGTAAGAAATGGCTTTGATGGTAATTTAATCAGGAAGGTTAAATTTACTAATGGTCAATTTGAAGGTGAAATCTAGAGATTTTCTATTATTCATTTATATAATTCTGTGTACTTTATATTTTCAAAGTGAAAAACGTAATATACTTGTATCTTATATTAGTTTATAAATATAATCAATGTAAGAAAGAAGAATATGCCTCAAAACCAAAATGAAAAGACAGCAATTATGAGTCCAGATGAAAACGTAAAAAATGTTTCACCTGTTAAAAACTATATAAATGGTAAATGGATTGAATCTTTAGGAAAAGAATCTCTTGATGTTATTAATCCTGCAAATAAACAGTTAATTGGAAAATGTCCCATTGGAAAAAAGGAAGATGTAGACTCGGCAGTTATTGCTGCAAAAGAAGCCTTTAAAACCTGGAGGCAGACTCCAGTAATTGACAGAGCCCAAGTTTTCTTTAAATTAAAAACACTTCTTGAAAAAAATTCTGAAGATTTAGCCAGGCTCTGTACTCAGGAAAATGGAAAAACATTAGTAGAGTCACGTGGTGATGTAAGACGTGGAATCCAGATGATTGAAACTGCATGTGGAATGCCTACATTATTAATGGGAAAGTCATCTGAAGATATTGCTTCTGGAATTGACTGTCATGCTATTAGAAGACCTATGGGAGTTTTTGCTGCCATTACTCCTTTTAATTTTCCCCCTATGGTTCCTTTCTGGTTTTGGCCATTTGCAGTAGCTTCTGGAAATACATTTATTTTAAAACCTAGCGAAAGAGTTCCACTTACTCAGGTTAGAGTTTTTGAATTGATTGAAGAAGCAGGTATGCCAAAAGGTGTAATGAATCTAGTTCATGGAAGTAAAGAAGTTGTGAACTCTATTTGTTCTCATCCTGACATTGCTGGACTTTCTTTTGTTGGATCTACTCCTGTTGCAAAATATGTTTATCAGACTGCTGCTTCGCATGGAAAAAGAGTACAGGCTCTTGGTGGTGCTAAAAACTTTATGGTTGTACTTCCAGATGCTAACTTAGACCTTGCCGTAAAAACTGTATTTGAATCATGTACTGGATGTGCAGGTCAAAGATGCCTTGCTGGATCTGTAATTCTCTGTGTTGGAGATGTTTATTCAAAGTTTCAGGAAGCTATTGTTAAAAAAGCAAAAGAAGCTATTGTTGGAGATGGACTTGATTCTTTAACGACCATTGGTCCTGTAATTTCAGAAGAAGCTAGAACTAGAGTTAAAGGTCTTATACAGTCTGCATCTGATGAAGGTGGGAAAATCTTACTGGATGGAAGAGAAGGAGTAGAAAACTTAAAAGGCTATTTCTTAAAACCTTCAATAATTTCTGAAGTGAAAAAGGATATGAGAGTTGCAAAAGAAGAAATCTTTGGTCCAGTCATTTGCCTTGCTAATGTAAAAACTCTGGACGATGCTATTGAGTGGCTTAATAGTTCAGAGTATGGAAATACTGCTTCATTGTTTACTTCCAGCGGTGCTGCGGCTAGAAAATTCTCTTATGAAGTGGATCCTAGTATGATTGGTATAAATATTGGAGTGCCGGCACCTATGGCATTTTTCTCTTTCGGTGGATCTAAGGCTTCGTTTTTCGGTGATGTGAAAGCACATGGTCAGGCCTCTGTAGATTTTTATACTGATACTAAGGTTACCGTTCAAAGATGGGTAAAGGATTCTAGTATATGGTGAAATCACTTTTAATCAAAAATGGAACTGTTGTCACTGCTTCAGATAAGTACATTGCTGATGTTTATATTGAAGATGAAAAAGTTCACACTATTGGAAAAGATTTAAAATTAACAGCTGATAAAACTATCGATGCTAATGGAATGTATTTATTCCCAGGTGGAATAGATCCGCATACTCATATGGACTTACCTTTTATGGGTACTTATGCCAGCGATAATTTTGAGTCGGGTACACTTGCTGGGCTGCATGGTGGAACTACTACTATTATTGACTTTGCTATTCAAACCCAAGGAAAATCATTAAGAGATGCCTTGGATTCCTGGCATAAAAAAGCTGATGGAAATGCAGTGGGTGATTATGCATTTCATATGGGAGTTACTGATTTCAATAAAAATACTGTGAGCGAAATTAAAGACATTTGTGAAAAAGATGGCATCTCTTCTTTTAAAGTTTTTATGGCTTATAAAGGTGCTTTGATGGTAGATGATCGCCAGATTATCGGACTCATGAAAGAAGCTGGTAAATATGGTGCCATGGTTATTTCTCACTGTGAAAACGGTGACATGATTGATGAGTTGGTTACTGAAGCGAAAGCCAATGGTAACTTGTCGCCTAGATACCATTACCTTACTCGCCCTGAGATTGCTGAGACCGAAGCTACAGGAAGAATTATAGATATGGCATATCAGGGTGGACATCCGCTTTATGTTGTTCATATGACATGTGAAGGAGCCGTAAACAGAGTTCGTGAAGCTACTAAAAGAAATCAGAAAGTAAATGTAGAAACTTGTATTCAATATCTTTTATTAGATGAGTCGCTTTATGAAACTGAAGGTTTTGAAGGTTCAAAATGGATTATGAGTCCACCTTTAAGAAAAGAAAAAGATAGAATTGCACTTTGGAATGCTATAAACCAAGGGCTTTTACACACAGTGGCTACTGATCACTGCCCATTTTGTATGGAGCAGAAAAATATGGGGATAAATGATTTTTCGAAAATCCCAAATGGCATGCCTGGTGTAGAGCATAGAATGGAGCTGTTGTTTTCAGAAGGTGTGTTAAAAAATAAAATCTCATTAAATAAATTCGTAGAGCTGACTTCTACTAATGCTGCCAAGATATTTGGCATGTTTCCTAAAAAGGGTACGATTTCTCCTGGGGCTGATGCAGATATAGTTATTTTTGACCCGAATGTAAATCATACAATTTCTGTTAAAACGCACCATCAAAATTGTGACTACTCTGCATTTGAAGGATGGAAAGTGAATGGAAAATGTAAAACAGTAATTTTAAGGGGAACCGTTGCCATTGATAATGGTCAATCTTTAATAGGAAAAGGATTTGGAAAATATATTAAACGTAGTCCTCATAACAAAGAATATGTTTGTGAAAAAGAGTTTACTAAATCAGCCAAATAGAAAGGGTTAATTATGTCAGAGAAAAGACCAGTGAAAATAGGGCTAATTCAAATGGCTAATAAAGTATCGACTGATGCTTCATGCGAAGAGCATAGGCAAGGCATGCTAAAAGCTCACATCCCTTTTATAGAAGAAGCAGCTAAAAAAAATGTACAAATCCTTTGTTTTCAGGAAGTGTTTACGGGTCCATATTTTTGTCCTTCACAGGATTCAAAGTGGTATGACTTAGCTGAGCCTATTCCAGATGGTCCTACTACAAAACTAATGATGGACTATGCTAAAAAATATAATATGGTAATAGTTGTTCCTATATATGAAAAGGAAATGACTGGTGTTTACTACAATACTGCCAGCGTTATTGATGCTGATGGAAAGTACTTAGGTAAATATAGAAAAAATCATATTCCTCAGGTAAAAGGTTTTTGGGAAAAGTTTTTCTTTAAGCCTGGTAATTTAGGCTACCCTATTTTTAAAACTAAGTACGCTGATATTGGTGTATATATTTGCTATGACAGGCATTTTCCTGATGGAGCCAGATGTCTTGGACTTAGTGGAGCTGAAATAGTTTTTAATCCTTCAGCTACTGTCGCTGGACTTTCAGAGTATTTATGGAAAATAGAACAACCAGCTCATGCAGTTGCAAATGGATATTTTGTTGGTGCTATAAACAGAGTTGGAACTGAGGCTCCATGGAACATTGGTGAGTTTTATGGATCTTCTTATGTTGTCGGACCCAAGGGGAATATCATTGCGCAAGCTTCACGCGATAAAGATGAACTTTTAGTTTGTGATATTGATTTAAATGAAATAAAAGAAGTCAGAGAACTTTGGCAGTTTTATAGAGATAGAAGACCCGAAACTTATAAACAATTAGTGGAATTATAAAATGGACTTAAAAAATAAATCAAATTTAACAAATGAAGAAATTCTTGATACGAGGAAAAGTCATTTTTTACCTACAGCATTTTTGTATTATAAAAATCCTCTTCAGCTTGTAAAAGGAAAAGGTTGTTATGTCTATGATGAAAAAGGCAATGAATATTTAGATTCTTTTGGTGGTATCGTTTGTATTTCAGCAGGTCATAATCACCCTAAAATAAAAGAAGCCCTTATTGAAATGCTAAAGGATGATGAAATCCAGCATACATCGACTATTTATTTAAATAAGCATATTGCAGAGCTCACAGAAAAAGTAATAAGTGAAGCACCAAAAGGACTTGATAAATGTTCTTTTACAAACTCTGGATCTGAGGCTAATGAATTAGCATTTATTGCAGCACGTAATGCTACTGGTGAAACCATGGTTGTAAATCTTAGACATGGATATCATGGTGGGACATCAGGTACGCTTGCAAATTGTGGTCAAAGCTCATGGCGTTTTAAAGCTCAACCCGTTGCTTCTACTACTTCTGCAATGGAGCCATATTGTTATCGCTGCCCTTTTAATCTTAAGCCTGAGAGTTGTAGTTTAGAATGTGCAAAAAACGTGGAAACCACTATTCAGACTTCTACTCATGGAAAAATCGCAGCATTTATAGCTGAACCTGTAATGGGTGTGGGTGGATTTATCAGTCCCCCTGCTGAGTATTTTCATGAGGTCTGTAAAATTACTCATAATTATGGTGGAAAGTATATTAGTGATGAAGTTCAAACTGCTTCTGGTAGAGGCGGGGGTAACTTTTTCCTTACTAAAGAATTAAAAATTGATGCAGATATTATTACCACTGCAAAAGGTTTTGGTAATGGTGCACCTATCGGTGCTGTTCTTATGAAAAATGATATAGCTCAGGCTATGGGCGGAAAGCTTTACTTTAATACATTTGGTGGTGATCCTTATCAGACTAAACAAGCACTAGTTACTATGGATATAATTGAAGAAGAGAAATTAATTCAAAATGCAAAAGAAATGGGAGATATTCTTTTAAGTGGATTGAAAGATCTTATGAAAAAGCATGAAGTTATCGGCGATGTAAGAGGACGTGGATTGTTGGTAGGAATTGAACTTGTAAAAGATAGAAAAACAAAAGAATATGCCAAGGATGAAACCCTTGAAGTTATGGAGTTTGCAAAAGATCGTGGTTTATTGATTGGTAAGGGTGGTTTTCTTGGTAATGTAATTAGAATCACGCCTCCATTGTCTATAAATAAAAAACAAGTTGAGAAGATAATTTCTGTTTTAGATGAAGCCTTTTTTGAATTAGCAAAACAACGCTAGTCTGCTCTTTTAATTATTATGGAAAAAGTAAACAATTCAAATTTTGATTCGACATTATTTAACGATGATTTAGCCCCCGTTCCAAAAGAAAAACAAACTTGGACATCGTGGAATTATATAACCTTGTGGGTTGGAATGTGCATTTGTATTCCTTCTTACATGATTGCATCTTCTCTTATCGATGGTGGGATGAGTTTCTTTCAGGCAGTATTTACTGTACTTTTAGGAAATACCATTGTTTTATTTCCTATGATTTTAAATGGGCATGTGGGTGTTAAGTATGGTATTCCATTTCCAGTTTATGCACGTTTAAGCTTTGGTGTAAAAGGAGCTAATATTCCAGCTCTTTTAAGGGCGATTGTGGCTTGTGGTTGGTTTGGTATTCAGTGCTGGATAGGTGGATCTGCCTTAATGACCATGCTAACTATACTTTGGAGTGGTGCTGCTGATTTCCCAACTATTCTTCCTGAATTCATGGGAGTTTCATTGATTCCTTTTTTATGTTTTATTCTCTTCTGGAGCATAAATGTAATTTTGATTTTTAAGGGCATAGAAGCTATTAAAGTATTGGAAGGTTTTTGTGCACCGATTCTTTTTCTGAGTGGAGTTGTATTATTGTCATGGGCATTTATAAATGCATTTGGGCTGGATCAGATGCTTTTAAGTCCTTCTAAATTTAAGACAACTAAAGAATTTTTAGCTTTTTTCTTTCCTGCACTGACTGGAATTATTGGTTATTGGGCTACATTGAGTTTAAATATTCCTGATTTCACTAGATATGCTAAAAATCAAAAAGCTCAAATCATTGGTCAGGCAGTTGGATTACCACCTACTATGACCTTTATTGCTTCTATAGGAGTCATAGTAACTATGGCTACATTTCTGATTTATGGAAAGTATATTTGGAATCCAGTAGATTTGATCAGTAGATTTGAAAACAAATTTATTGTTTTTATTTCTATGGGCATTATTTGTTTAGCTACTATTGCTATGAATGCTGCAGCAAACATTGTTGCTCCTGCTAACGATTTTTCTAATCTGTGTCCTTCTAAGATTGATTTTAAAAAAGGTGGATTGATTACTGCTGTTATTGGAATCTTGATTATGCCCTGGAAGTTAATTCAAGATCCAAATGGTTATATTTTTACGTGGCTTATAGGTTATTCAGCATTATTAGGACCAGTTACAGGTATTCTTTTGACAGATTATTTTCTTGTTAAAAAAACAAAGGTTGATGTGGATGACCTCTATCGTATAGATGGGAAATATACTTATAAAAATGGATATAACTATAAAGCTTTAATTGCCTTGGCATTTGGAATAGTTCCAAACATCCCTGGATTTTTAATGCAAATTAATGTCATAAATAAAGAACTCTTTCCTCTTTTTGTAACTGACTTATATCACTATGCCTGGTTTATAGGTTTATCGTTATCCAGTCTTTGTTATTATGTAGCTATGAGGGGTGAAAAGAAATAGTAAATTGGAAGATCTAAATAAAAAATTTGAAAAAATTAAACCTCAAATGACTCCTTCTGAGGCAGTTGTTGAATCTTCCCGTTGTCTTTTTTGTCATGATGCACCTTGTATTATTGCTTGTCCTACATCTATAGATATCCCTATGTTTATAAGACAAATAATGACAAAGAATACTCTTGGTTCTGCAAAAACTATTTTTAGTCAAAATATTTTAGGAAAATCTTGCGGTCAAGTTTGTCCTACCAGTGTTTTATGTGAAGGGGCATGTGTTTATCATGATTTAAATGAAAAGCCCATAGATATAGGAAGGCTTCAGGCTTATGCTACTGGTCATGCTATTGATAAAAATATTCATTTCTTTGAGAAAGGAAAATCTACTGGTAAAAAAGTGGCAATAATTGGTGCAGGTCCAGCTGGACTTGCATGTGCACATGAACTTACCATGCTAGGACATAAAGTTGTTGTTTACGAAGCGAATAAAAAAGCTGGTGGATTGAATATGTATGGGGTAGCACCATACAAATTTTCTAATAAAGATGCTATTCAGGAATTAAAATATGTTTCAGCTATAGGTTTTGAAATTAAGACTAATTCCCCCATTGAAAATCCCAGCAAGCTTGAAAAAGAATTTGATGCTATTTTTCTAGGTGCTGGACTTGGTGGGTCAAAAAAAATCAATATTCCTGGAGAAGATTTGTCAGGTGTTTATGGTGCTACTGAATTCATTTATAACCTGAGAGATAAAGATTTAAAAGTAAATGTAGGAAAAAATGTTGTAGTCATAGGTGGGGGGAATACAGCGATTGATGCTGCTGTAGAGTCCTCTCTTTTAGGTGCAAGTGTAACAGTCATATATAGGCGCTCAGAAAAAGAGCAAACTGCTTATAGTTTTGAAGTTGAACATGCAAAAAAACATGATGTTAAGTTTGTTTACTTGACTTCTCCTATTGAAATCCTTGGGAAAAAGAAAGTTGATGGCTTGAAGTGTATTAAAAATAAATTAAAAAGCAGTTCTCGTAAATCTGAAATTAACACTGTGAAAGATTCACAGTTTGTTATTCCTTGCGATATGGTGATAATTGCAAGAGGTCAGGAAAAAATGATTGACTTTTTTAAATCTATTTCTAAGCTTAAACTTGATGATGGGAAAGTGGTCGTAAATAAAGATTTTCAAACTACAAATCCAAAATACTTTGCTGGTGGGGATTGTATTAATGGTGGGAAAGAAGTTGTTAATGCAGTCGCAAATGGTCGGGATGCTGCAAGAGGAATTGATAAATATTTAATGAAAAAGAAATAATGGAGATTGAATTGTAATGGCTAACCTTGAGACAGGCTTTGCAGGAATAATAACACCAAATCCTTTTTGGCTAGCATCTGCTCCTCCTACAAATACTGGTTATCAGGTAATGAATGCATTTCGTGCTGGTTGGGGTGGAGCTGTGTGGAAAACGCTTGGAGTTCCTATCGTAAATGTATCCAGTCGCTATAGTGCAGTTGCATATAAAAATAATAGAATGATGGGCTTAAATAATATAGAGCTTATAACTGATCGGTCTCTTGAAACTAATTTAAAAGAAATGAAAGAGGTAAAAAAGAAATTTCCTAAAAATGCATTGATAGCTTCTATGATGTTTGAGAAAAAAGAAGAATGGCATGATTGCATAAAACGTTGTGAAGATATTGGAATTGATGGTTTTGAATTAAATTATGGCTGTCCACATGGTGTGTGTGAAAGAGGCATGGGATCAGCTGTTGGACAGAATCCAGATGTCTGTGAGCGTATTACTTCATGGGTAACAGATGTTGCTACAAAACCTGTAATTGTTAAACTTACTCCAAATGTTACTGACATAACTAAACCAGCATTAGCTGCCCAGCGTGGTGGTGCAAATGCTGTATCTTTGATAAACACTATAAACTCTGTGACTGGAGTTAATCTTGAAACCATGGCACCGAATCCTACTGTAGCTGGACATTCTACTCATGGTGGTTATTGTGGACCAGCAGTTAAACCCATAGCACTAAACATGCTTGCTGAGCTTACTAATCATCCTGACTTTAAGCTACCCATTTCTGGAATTGGTGGAATTGAAACCTGGCAGGATGCTGTGGAATACTTTTTAATGGGAGCTACTACTGTTCAGGTTTGTACTGCTGTCATGCATTATGGATTTAGAATTGCAACAGATTTAAATGCTGGTGTAAGTAATTATTTAGATGCTAATAAAATGAAAAGTGTTATTGAATTAAAAGGCATTGCAGCAAAAAAACTTAGAAAGTGGCAAGAGTTAGATTTGAATTATAAAGTTATTGCTCACATAGACCCTGTCAAATGTATTTCTTGTCAGCTATGTTATATCGCTTGTGAAGATGGTGCACATCAGTCCATTGAACTTTTACCAAATACAAGAGTTCCTAAAATTATAGAAGATACTTGTGTGGGCTGTAATCTATGTAGTTTAGTCTGTCCAGTGGAAAGCTGTATAACCATGGTAGAAGTTAAAACTAATAAGAAAAAGCTAGTCTGGGCAGATCACCCTGCAAATCAATCAAATTAAATATCTTTTTACTCTGATGAAATACATATAAAATCTAAAGTTATTCTTAAGGCTTTAATAATACTCTCTTACATTAGAAGAATTTAATTTATTTACTATTAAATCTTGATAGTCTGGATTTGTTTAATTGAGGGCTTGATCTTAATGCGACCTTTAGCTACATTTTATTCTTTCTTTTCTTCTCTGGCTTTTTGGAGAAGATCTAAACCTGTTCCAGTGATTGAGCCGGTTCTTATTGCAGATCCTACTCCTTCTGTTCCCTTGCCAGTAGACCTCGCTCTAGGACGTTTTGAATTTATTGATGTGAATGAGGTTGAAATCTCTAGTCATTTAAGAAACCTTTCAATTTTAGAGCATGAAGTTAGAAATATGATTACTATTGTTGATGGAAATTTGGACAATGTTAGACCTTATAGTTTGGCGACTGAGGTTGATCAGTTGCATGAGTATATTCAGTCTCATTTTTCTGGTGAGAATTCATTCTTTGCTCTTTTGGGTAAAAGTTTTAGTGAAAAAGCTAGATCTGATATGGATTTAGCTAAGAATGAATCTAGAGATAATGTTGATAGTTTAGTGGAACTATTTACTGTATTTAGAAATACTTTCCATGGTGATGGCTTCTTGGGGAGTGATGTAAGGGCTGAGGCTAGCTATAAAACAATAAGATCAAATCTTAAAGGAATCATTGAACATCTTGAAAGATTTTCACAGGATAATGAGGTGAGCTTTATCGGTAATGCCGAACATACAAAAGTTTGTAAGCAAATCACTCATTTATTATCTGCTCTTGATGTTTTTTCTGAAGAAAGAAAAATTGCACTAAGAATATCAGATGCTACTGAAACTGAACATGATGTTACAGTAAACATCGATAAGCACTTATTTAGAAATGCTATTTTAAATCTTATTTCTAACTCTGATAAGGCTGCAAAAAAAGTTGATTATCTTGTTCAATGCTCTATAAAGATTGATTTTGATGAATCTGGTCCAGATAAAGTCGTAATTATTATAGAAGATAATGGATCTGGAATTCCTTCAGAACTTTTACCTAATATTTTTGATGAGGGAGTTAGTGCTACTCTTGGTGAAACTAAGAGTGAAATTCAAGGGGATAATAAAGGGTTAGGTTTAGCTATAGTTAAAAAGACTATTGAGGCTGCTGGTGGGACTATTACTGTAGATTCTTCTACAGAGGTGGCTAGTCACCACACCAAATTTACTATTACCTTACCTAGAGTTTTAGATCTTGACGCTTTAATAGACTTGGCTAAAATAAAATCAAATTTTGAAAAGAAATCTACTAGCAAAATACCAATAATCTATATGTTAGAGGATGAACCTTGTATTCGTGAGCCTATTGATTATAATTTAGAAAAGAACTTTGGTATAAAGATGGTTCCTTTTTCTAGTGCTGATGAGCTTTTTCAAAAATTACGCGAAGTAGGATTAGATGAGCTTCCCCATGTAATAATTGCAGATAAAGAAGTTGTAGGGACAATAAATGGTGATGATGCCATAAGAATAATTGATGGTTCGAATTTTAGAGGAATAAAATACTTTTTTACTTCTGGAAATGCTAAACCTTCTACATTTCAACTTTCTAGTGATGGTCTTGTTGTTTCTCTAGGTAAGCCTATTAAAGTAAAGACTCTTATGGAATCAATAAAGGCACATTTAATAAAAGTCGGAGTTATAAATGAATAGAGTTTCTCTCTTTCCACAGCTCCCTTTTACAGCTCCTGACTGGGGAATAAATAGTTCTCTAGTCCCTAAGTCTATTGATTTTAACAATAGTATTGTCCTTCCTTTAAGGCAAATTGCAGTAAGGTTGTTAACTGAGAATGCATCTGTTAAAAATGTTCAATATGAGAGATTTATTAATCATCATTTATTAACTCCATTATTTGTTTTAATGGATTCAGATTTTATACCTAACGACTTTTCTCGTTTAAGAAATTTAGGATCTGATTTGCCTAATTCTAGTGCAGATGAAGTTCCTTGGAAAGAAATGGTAGATAAAATTTCTCAGCGTTTAAATGAACCAGTTCTTGAACCTTATACTAAGTTTGATAAATTTAGACTTACAATTTCTCTGTTAAATGATATGTGGTTTAGTAAAAAAGATTTATATGTGTATAGAAAAATTAATCAAGGTAGAGATGCTCTAAGTCATTTTAATAATTTAGAAGTTGCTGGAGTCTTAGGTGAACTTCATTATGCTCCATTAGGACGTCCTTTAAATGCATATTTTTTAAATGGTATTCCCGCTCAATCTAGCGAATATATAGCTAGATTTGATACTACTGGATCAATCGCTTCAAATCTGGACATGCTTAATTTTCAAGCTGTGGGGGTAATAGAGGTTGCTAATTCTTTGCCTGGAGATTCTGAATTGGTCATGCGTGGCTTAAGTCCATATATTTATAAAGCAGGAAACCATGCTGCAGGTAAATTAATTGAAACTCATAATCCTTCTGCTCTTTTTTCTTTATCTGTAGAAGATGCATTTGCAAGAACTATTTCAGGTGCTGCCCACCATACTCAAGAAGAGATAGCTTTAAATTCTCAAATTGTAACTCTAGACCCACAATTCTATGCACGATTTGCAGAAAAAAGACTAAAAGAAGGTGGACTTCTCTATGAAATCTATAAAGCTCAGAAAGCAGATCCCCAAAAGCGTCCTCTTGATCCTATTTTAGATTATGCAATTTTTCAGCTTGCTTGTTCATTTAAAAAAGGAGAAATTAGTAGAGATTATAATGTTATGTTATATCAGTGGATTAGTAATGTATGTCCTCTAAGTAGTAGTCCTGCGTTTAATCGAGAACAATTTTTTTATTCAAAGTTTGCTATTCAACTCTTAGCTGATGAGTTAGGAATTACGCAAAACTCACTTGATATTAGCAACTATGGTAAGTATAAATATGAAGATTTAGCTAATCAGGCTATAGCATTAGCCGATAAACCTCCACATGAAATTAGTGCTGCTTTAACAAGAGTATATACAAGAGAGTTTGAAACTGAAATAGATGCATCAATATTTCACTTATATTAATTTTTAAACATTTAGTTTTTATCTAGTTTTACATTGCTTTACTATTTGCTTTAAATCTTGCTTTTTATGAAAAGATTTAAGAGTATTTATTAGGGAGAAATAAAATGAAAAATACATTACTTTTAAGTCTAATACTTTCTTTGCTTTGTTTTGCTGGCATAACTTATGCTGCAAACAGTGTTAGTGGTGTAAAAATTGATAATGTTGCATATAAAGCTGATAAGGGCTCTGCTTCTAATCCCTCTGTTACTTGTGATCTTGGTTCTGGGACTACTCCTTCTCTTTCATTTTCCAGTGCTAAAAGGGGTGGAAAAGCAGCATTTGTAAGTTTAAATTTTAATCTTACTGCTGATGAATACAATAATCTTAAAGCTGGAGATATTTTAACTATTGAACATGGAGATAGTTTTTCTCTTGCTAGTGCTAGCTCAAAAGTTTTACTTATATTCTCTGAGTCAAGTGGTAAAAAATCAAAAACAAAAATAACTTCAGTGAGCAAAGGTTCACCTTCTGAAAGTGAAAGTACTTATATGGTAGATGGAAGTGTTGAAATCCTGAATAAGAGAGCTGATGGTTGTTTAGATGTTAGCTTTACTGCAATGGTTCAAAATGCGCCTATTACGATGAGTGTTGTTACTCTTGATCCCAAAAATGATTGTATAAAAGACTTTGATTTCAGTAAAGTTAGATCTGTTCCTAGTACTGTAATTTCAGGAAGCTTATATCCAGTTAAGTTTTCCTTTACAGGTTCTAATTCTAGTGGATCAAGTATGCTTTGTAACACTAGTACTTCTGGCAGTACATCAGGAACTACTTCTAGTACTTCGGGGTTCCCTGATGGAAGTTCTTCTGGTTTTACTATTCCTGATTTTGGTAGTTCTTCAGGATTTACTTTTCCTCCTGGATTTGGCACATCTGGCAGTTTTGGTACATCTTCAGGCTTTACCATCCCTGATTTTCCTGAAGATGAGGGGACCGTTTAGTCTTAGACTTCTACTTTAAGCTTGAAATCTTCTGTAAATGTAATATTACTAACAGAGGTTTTATATCTGACTTTAAGTTCTATATCTATTAAATTACCTTCTATAAGTTCACTTAGGACTTCTTTAGTGGGTATTTTAATGGCATATTGTTTAATGATTTCTTGTTCTTGAAAGCATTGAATGTTACTTTCTTCTATTTTGTAAAATTCTTTTTCATCTCTGGATGTTATGGCACCATTTTTTTTTATAAACTTTCTTCCATTAAGCTCTAAATTGTACATCTCTAAAATAAGATTTTTTTTAAATGTTTGAAAATAAGTTACTTTGATCTCGTCACCAGGCTTAATAAGATCTAAGTCCACTGTTAGTTTTGGTCTTTTCCCGATAAAAAAGAAAGTAGAATCCTGAATGAATGCCATTATTGTAATTAATATAAGAAAGAGACCCACTAAAATAAATGGAATTGTAAAAAGAAAAAAGAAGACCTTAAAAAGAGTAAAGTGAGTCTTTGTTAGACTTAGTGAAGTTATAAAAAATACAAGAAAGCCATTCCATAAAGCTGTAAAAAATAAAAGCATTAAGTTTCCAAAAAAAGACCTGGATGAGGTTGGACTAATGGTTTGCATATTAGTATTATAATCTATAGTTATGAACTTGATTTGCCCATGTGCCAGTAATGAATCTTATAAAAACTGTTGTGGATATTTTCATGAAAAATTAGGATTTGCTAAGACCGCAGAAATTTTAATGAAATCTCGCTACTCAGCATTTGTTTTTAAAAATGAAAAATACTTACTTGAAACTTGGCATAAATCAACAAGACCCAAATCGTTAAATCTAAATTCTCAAAAAATAAATTGGATTGGATTGCAGATCTTAAATAAAGAAAAAGGTGGAGATGCTGATTCTAAAGGTATTGTTGAATTTGTTGCAAAGTATTCTATTGATTCTAAAATTGGTAGTCTTCATGAAATAAGTAGCTTTGTAAAAGAGAGCTCCATCTGGTTCTATACAGATGGAAAAATAATTAATGATTAATTAATTATTATCAATATAATTTACTGATTCGTAAGATGTATTTATGCTAAAATCATCACTCGCTTAATTTTTTCTAAGGACTTTAAATGATAGAAACTTATAACCTCTCTTTATCTTTTGGTGGAAGAAAATTATTTGAAAACGTTAATATCAGGTTCTCTGATGATAATTGCTATGGGATTATAGGCGCTAATGGTTCAGGGAAATCTACTTTTCTTAAAATTCTTTCAGGTGAAATCTCACCTTCTACTGGTTCAGTTGGTAAAGGTCCAAACGATAGAGTTGCTGTTTTAAAACAAGATCATTTTGAATATGATGAATTTACTGTACTTAAAACTGTTTTTATGGGACATCAAGAGCTGTATAAAGTTATGGAAGCCAGAGAAGTTCTTTATGCAAAGGATCCTGATACCTTTACTGATCAAGATGGCATTTTAATTGGAAAGTTAGAATCTGAGTTTGCTGCATTTAATGGCTGGAGCGCTGAATCTGAAGCTGCTATTTTATTAAATGAGCTTGGTATTGCTAATGATTTACATGAAAAAAAGATGAAAGATCTTTTAGATAGTGAGAAGGTTAAAGTACTATTAGCTCAAGCACTTTTTGGAACCCCTGAAATATTGTTATTAGATGAACCTACTAACCATCTCGACACAAAAACTATTTCTTGGTTAGAAGATTTTTTATTAAATTATAAATCTACTGTTATAGTTGTCTCGCATGATAGACATTTTATAAATAAAGTTTGTACTCATATAGCTGATATTGATTATGAGCAAATTACTCTATTTACGGGAAATTATGAATTTTGGAAAGAAACTAGTGAATTGGCTAGAAGATTATTGTCTGAATCAAACCAGAAAAAAGAAGAACAAATAAAAGAGTTGGAAGACTTTGTTAGACGTTTTAGTGCAAATGCTTCAAAATCAAAGCAAGCAACTTCTCGTAAAAAGCAAATTGAGAAAATCACATTAGATGATATAAAACCTTCTTCAAGACGTTATCCCTATATAAGTTTTGATTGTGAAAGAGAAATTGGGAATGAAGTTTTAACTGTTAAAGGTTTGTCAAAAACGATTAATGGTGAAAAGGTAATAAATAAGTTTGATTTAGAAATTAACCCTGGCGATAAAGTTGCTTTTGTTGGTGAATATGATTTTGCTAAGACTGCATTGTTAGACATTTTATCTGGTACTACAAAACCAGATAGTGGTACTTTTGCTTGGGGGCAAACTACAAGTATGAGTTATTTACCTAAAGACAATAGCAGTTTCTTTGATGAGTGTAATTATGATGCTGTTGGATGGTTGCAGCAATTCTCAAAGGATCTTTCGTTAGAAGAGGTTCGTGGTTTATTAGGGCGTATGTTATTTGCAGGTGAAGATGCTTTAAAGAAGGTGAAGGTCCTCTCTGGTGGTGAGAAGATGCGTCTTATGTATTCTAAGATGATGATTACGAAAGCAAATGTTGTCATGCTTGATGGTCCTACTGATCATCTGGATTTAGAATCTATCGTTGCTGTGAATACAGCCTTGGAAAAGTTTAAGGGAGTCGTTCTTATAAACTCTCATGATCACAATTTAGTACAGTCAGTTTCAAATAGAATTATTGAATTTACTCCACATGGAGTTGTAGATAGAAAAATGACTTTTGATGAATACCTTGAAAATAAAGATGTTCAGGCTCAGTTACAACGCATGAAATAATTAAAAGATATAAATACTATAAATAAACTGCTGTTCTCTGTGTTCCTAATATAATCTCTACAGATTTTCTTTTTATAACTGGTGGTGCAGTATAAATTTTAGGGTTTTCTACCTTTGTCTTAGTTTCAGGAGTTTCATATAAATCACTTGCTAGGGCACCAAAGTCGTCTTCTTTTTCTTTGTTTTTAAATGATTTTAATACTAATCGAATTTCTCCTTTTGCTGCTGCAAGATTAAGTTTTTCCGAGTCGTTTAGATTTAAAGCAAATGTTACTTGATTTATTCCTTTTGGAGCAGCTACAGTTGTTCTTGAATTGGGGTCTAATAATAGTTCTCCTATAGCAATAACAAGAACATTTTGTAAAATTGCTTTAGATACCAATTCTCCTTTTCCAATATCTACAACAGATAAAAGATCTACTCTGTCTCCTGGGTTAATAAAACCTCCAACTCCAGTAATATCGTTTACGCGAATAGTAATTGCTCTTTGATCCTTTTGAATTAAAGATGTAATGCCGCCTGGTGAATTTTCTTCTAATAGTTTGTCAAAAGAAATTACTTCATCAGCAGCTATAGTAGTCTTGGGTATTCTTCCAATAAAACTTTCTGCTTTAGGTGAAGTATTATTTGGTACTTCTTTTAATGGAAGAGCTTTTACGGTTAAATCTTCTGCTGTTACTTTTGCGCCTGACATTATTTCTTTAGCTGCAATAATCACATTACGAGTAAGAGCTACTTCTTGTGCTTTTTTCTGAATCTTGCTTAAATATCCCCAGATTCCAAAAGCAGATGCTAATCCAAGAACTAATGATATGGCAACCATTCCAAAGAAAGGATTAAACCTTGGTGATTTTTTTATAGTAGGGAGAGGGTCCCCAAATGTATCATTATCTAATTCCATATTCTTACCATAATGTTTATCTACCACCTAGGAGAGAATGCAAACTAGGCTTAAATAAAACAGATGACAAGATAATATTTAATTTTTTCCTTATATAATATTTTTCATTTGATATACTAAAAAAACTATGCCTCATCTCAGTATTCCTAGTGCTACCCTCCATTATGATGAAATGGGGACAGGCTCACCTATTATCTTCTTGCATGGGGTCTGGATGAGCAGTCGTTTTTTTGCTAACCAATTACCATATTTTTCTCGTACTCATAGGGCCATTGCTCTTGATTTTCGTGGACATGGTAAATCTACCCATGTCCAAACTGGACATACTATGCCTGTTTATGCTCAGGATTTACGTAATTTAATTACGTCTCTAAAACTAAAAGATGTTGTTCTTGTTGGCTGGTCCATGGGAGCATTTGTAATTTGGGATTATTTAGACCAGTTTGGTGCTGAAAATATTTGCGCTACGGTAATTGTAGATGAAGCTGCATCTGATTTTAAATATCCAGATTTTCCAGAAGGTGTGCTTGATTTTTCTACTCTCTGTGGAATGATGTCATCTTTGCAAACTGACAGGAAGACATTAGTTCAAAACTTTATTCCTTCTATGTTTTTTTCTAAACCATCTACTTCTGATACTGAATGGATGTATGATGAAATGATATTAATGCCAGAATCTATAGCTAGTGCTGTCTTTTTTGATCAATCTGTTCGTGACTATAGACCAGTCTTGACAAAAATTTCTATTCCTACACTACTTTGTTTTGGTCGCGATGAGAAACTTATATCTCTGGGCGCAGCTAAGCATTTGCAAGAATCTATTGCAGAGTCAAAATTGGTTATATTTGAGAAAAGTGGGCATTGTCCATTTTTAGAAGAGAGTGAACGATTTAATCAAGTAGTGGGTGAGTTTATTTCAACAATTTGAGTAGTTCTTATAAAGTCTCATGATCATAATCTAGTTCAATCCGTATCAAATAAAATTATTGAATTTACTCCGCATGGAGTGGTAGATAGAAAAATGATTTTTGATGAATACCTTGAAAATAAAGAGGTTCAGGCTCAGTTAGAGCGATTAAATTATGTTTTTAATAATCCTCTATACAAATTTATTTGTAAAAAATATAGTGACATACCTATTTTTGCATTTTTTGTGGTATATTAACTCCTAGCTTGATCGTCAGGCTAGTATGGAAAATGGGTGTTTGTGATCTTGATAAGAGAGTTAAGTTAATGTTTAAATCAAATTTTATTTATCCTCTTTTGAAGTTCTCAGTACCTAAATAAAAGAGGAAAATAATGTCTAAAAAAATATTTGTTGGTAATTTATCGTTTCAAGTTACAGATTTTGATCTTGAAGACCTTTTCAAGCAATATGGTGAAGTTGTTTCAGCTAAAGTTATTCTTGATAGAGATACAAACCGTTCAAGAGGGTTTGGTTTCGTTGAAATGAATTCTGAAAGCAGTGTTGAAGCAGCTATTGAAGCTTTAAACGGATCTGAAGTTAAAGGCAGAGCTATCAATGCTAGCGTTGCTAAAGAAAAGACTGATGATAGAAGTGGCGGCGGATTTAGAGGCGGCGGCGGTGGCGGTGGAAGAAATAGATATTAATTCTATTTTTTTACTGTAGTCAAAAATAATATAATTATTGATAAGGGCATAATTTTTATGCCCTTATTTTTTTATAAGACTTAAATTAAAATATAAATTTTCTTTTACTCAATGTGTATTTAATTGTGCAATTTATTATTTCTTATCATCATGGCAAGCTGTAGAAAAATGTATTTATTATAAAGGTATAATAGAGCAGTAAGAAGTTAAACAATAGATAGTGAGCATATATTAAATATTCTAATCATTTTAAATATGAATATATTATTTCTGATGATTTGGCTGAAGAGCCTATACGTTCAGAAATCTTTAGTGTTGAAAGGTTAAAGCAGCATGCTGAAAGCCTGGCAACAGCTCAGGAAGTTACGAATGATCCCAGAGAAGGATATAACCTTTCTAGAAGACTGAAGGATAATAAGAAAATTCTCTCTGATTGTTATCAGGTTATAGGTGAAGCAGTAAGTCAAAAACAAGCTATTACATCTGCTGCTGAGTGGCTGATTGATAATTTTCATATAATAGAAGGACAATTAAGAGATATAAGTGAGCACCTTCCCATAGGGTTTTATAGAGAACTGCCAAAACTTGCTGAAGGTTATTTAAAAGGCTATCCGCGTGTATATGGTTTATCGTGGGCTTTTGTTGCTCATACTGATAGTCGTTTTGACCCTGAGTTACTAACCCAGTTTGTTCGTTCTTATCAAAATATTCAGCCTCTAACTATTGGTGAACTTTGGGCAATAGCAATTACCCTTCGTGTGATATTAATTGAAAATTTAAGACATTTAAGTGCTGGCATTGTGAGTTCTTTGCAGGCACGTAAGGCTGCAGATAAAATAGCCGATGAATTATTAGGATTAGATGGCGGTGATCCTAAGGTTGCTGAAGCTTTTTTGCATAGTCTTGGATCAAAACAATTAAGAAAACCTTTTTTAGTACAACTTATTCAACGTTTGCGATATCAAGATCCTTCTGTAACACCTGCTTTATCCTGGCTAAATGAAAAGCTTTTAGGAATGGGTGTGACTTCAGATGAAATTGTTGCACTTGAACATAATAATCAGTCAGCAGCTAATGTAACAGTTAGAAATATTATTACTAGTATGAGATTAATCTCTGCTTTTGACTGGCGTGCTTTCTTTGATTCAGTTAGTTTGGTTGACTCTATACTAAGATCTAATCCTGTTTTTGCTACTGTTGACTTTACTACTCAGGATTATTATCGCCATACTATTGAAGAACTTGCAAAAGGTTCAAATTATACAGAATTAGATATAGCAAAACTTGTAATTTCAAAAACGGAAAAATATAAAACTACTTCACAATTAACGGATAAATCTTTTAATGAAAAAAAAGCTGATCCAGGTTATTATCTCATTTCTTCAGGTCGACGGATATTAGAAGATGAAATAAATTTCACTCCAACCTTTAGGCGAAGATTTCTAGATTTTTATATTTCACATGCAAAGATTGGTTATATTAGCACTATCCTAGTTCTTACTTTTGCTTTATTGGCTGTTCCTGTTTTTGTAAGTTGGCAGTCTAATGTCACTCTCTGGGGGCTTATCCTTCTTTCAATATCTGCATTTTTCCCTGCATCTGATATTGTTGTTGCCTTCTTAAATAGGTTTGTAGTTATTATTGTTGGACCGCGTTATTTGCCAAGAATTAAATTATCAAATGGTGTCCCTGATTCGTTGAGTACCTTTGTAGTCGTTCCTATTCTTCTAATTAATAAAGCAACTGTTGAAGAGCACTTAGATCAGCTTGAAGTCCATTATCTTTCAAATCCAGATGGGGTTGTACATTTTGCCCTACTTTCAGACTGGAAAGATTCAGATAAACAAAATTGTCCTGAAGATTCTGAATTACTTGATGTGGCAGCTCAAGGAATTGAAAAATTAAATTTTCGGTATGGTCATTTGCAGAATGGAAAAAAACGTTTTTTTCTTTTCCATAGAGAACGTAATTGGAATCCAAGTGAAAAGAAATGGATGGGATGGGAGCGTAAGAGGGGAAAACTTCATGAGTTTAATTGTCTTTTGCGTGGGGCTACAAACACTACTCATATTTTCTTAAATAATGAAGAAGAGCTTGCCATCCCACAAAATATTAAATATGTAATCACTCTTGATGCAGACACTAGAATGCCTATAGGCATGGTAAATCATTTAGTTGGCACAATGGCTCATCCATTAAATAGACCTCGTTTTGATTCAGGCTCTTCTCGTGTTGTTGACGGATATGGAATATTACAACCAAGAATTATGTCTTCTCTTCCGTCTAGATCAAATAGCTCTATTTTCCAAAGATTATTTTCTGGTCCCTGTGGAATTGATCCTTATACTTTTGCTGTGTCTGATATCTATCAGGATTTATTTGAAGAAGCTACTTATGCAGGAAAAGGAATTTATGATGTAGATGTTTTTGAAGCAGCATTAAAAGGGCGAACACCAGAGAATGCACTACTAAGTCATGATCTTTTTGAAGGAATCTTTGTTAGATGTGGTTTTGTAAGTAATCTTGAATTCTTTGAAGATTTCCCCTCTCATACTGAAGTGTCTGCTTCACGTATGGATCGATGGACAAGAGGGGATTGGCAGCTTTTACCTTGGATTTGTGGTAGTAGAGGTAAATCTATTCCTTTTATTGGTCGCTGGAAAATGATCGATAATTTAAGACGTACTCTTTCAGCTCCTGCAATGATTCTTACTTTGATATTAGGTTGGTTTCTACCCCAGACACCTTATGTCTGTTGGACTGCTTTTATTTTAACTGCTCTTGTCTTTCCTTCGTTTCTTCCTTTTCTTTCTGGATTTATTTCTCATCAGGGTAGTAAGAGAAATCTTAGCCAGCTGCGTATTAGTCTTACTTATGATTTCTTAGTTGGTTTTCAGCAGACTCTTTTATTGCTTTCATTGCTTCTCTATCATGCCACTCTTATGTGCGATTCCATTTTGCGTACTTTATATCGATTAACAATTAGTAAAAGTAATCTCCTTAAATGGGTTACTGTTGCTCAGGAAAAAAATAGTAGTAATCTTGATTTGAATTATTTTTTTAAAAGACAAAGGATGTCTGTTGTTTTTGCTGTGGCTCTTGGTGCTTCATTCTTATTATTTAAAGCTGATAACTCAGCAATGCTTGCTGCTCCTTTTATCTTTTTGTGGATATTGTCACCAGCTATTTCCTGGTTTGTAAGCTTGCCCCCTATAGTTGATCCTGTCGAGACTTTAACTCAAGATGAAATAAGTTCATTTCGCTTGATTGCTCGTAAAACGTGGAGATTCTTTACTACTTTTGTGACAGAAGAAGACAGTTTCCTACCTCCAGACAATTTCCAGGAAGATCCAGAACCTACTCTGGCACATCGTACTTCACCTACAAATTTTGGACTTTATCTTCTCTCCATCCTTGCTGCAAAGGATTTTGGTTGGATTGGTATTGGAGAAATGACAAATAGACTTGAGTCTACCTTAGAAGTGTTGAAAGATCTTCCTCGTTATAAAGGACATTTTTATAATTGGTATGAATCTCGCACAAAGCAGCCATTAGAGCCAAGATATATTTCTTCTGTTGATAGTGGGAATTTTGCAGGGCATTTACTTGTTGTGTCTGAGACTTGCAAGGAATCATTGAACTTTCCATTGTTAGCAGTTTCTAGGATTGAAGGTATCCAAGACACTCTAAAACTTCTAAAAGAATCCTTGCTAAATGTTAGTGATAAAAGACGAAGCATAATAAATAATCTTGAACAATTGCAAAGTGCTGTAAGCGAACTTGAAGAGCTCTTGAAAGACTTTCCAGAAAAACCTTTTGAGTTTATTTTAAGGTGGGAAGAACTTCAATCTGCTGCAGATACAGTTTTTGATATTGCAAAAACTGTTGCACAGGAACGCGGAGAAGTTAATAATAGTGAAGTGTTGTTTTGGGCTCTTGAAGTTCATTCAGATGTTAAATGTCATTTGCGTGACTATAATAAAATATTTTCATGGGCTAATCTACTTGATAAGTACAGCTTACCTCCTGATCTTACTGATGATGAGAAAAAGCAAATTGATCTTTTAAACAGTAAGAAAACCTTAGAATTTTCACTTACTGATTTGTGTTCTTATTATCAGGAAATTTTAAAATCTTTAAAAAGTCTTAGTGCAGAAGAGGGCAAAATCTACATTAATAAACTGATTCATGCTCTAGAAATATCATTGTATGCCTGTGAATTATTAATTCAACGTTTGGTAAATATTTCTGAGCTTTCACGCGAGTTATTTAATGAAATGAATTTTAAATTTCTTTTTGACTCTACTCGCAATCTTTTTTCTATAGGATTTAACGTCTCTGATAACTCTCTTGATCCATCATATTACGATATGCTTGCTTCTGAAGCAAGGCTTGCTAGCTTTGTTGCAGTTGCCAAAGGTGAAGTTCCAACCTCACATTGGTTTTCTCTAAGTCGTGCTCTTACCCCTGTTGGTAATGGTGCTGCACTTTTATCTTGGTCGGGCTCAATGTTTGAATATCTTATGCCATCACTGGTTATGTATACTCCCAGAGGAAGTCTTTTAGACAGAACCTGTCGTCTTATTGTACAAAAACAAGTAAAATACGGATCTGAACGTAGTGTTCCATGGGGAATTTCAGAGTCAGCATATAATATTAGAGATCTAAATTTTACTTATCAATATTCTAGTTTTGGGGTGCCTGGGCTTGGTTTAAAAAGAGGGCTTGGTCAAAACTTAGTAATTTCTCCATATTCTACAGCGCTTGCTGCAATGTACTCTCCAAAGGATGCTCAAGAAAATTTTAAACTACTTAAAGAAATGAAAACTTTTGGATCCTATGGTTTTTATGAAGCTTTAGACTTTACCACTACAAGGCTTCCTGAAAATAAAAAAGTTGTAATAGTGCGCACTTATATGGCTCATCATCAGGGCATGTCGCTAGTAGCATTGGATAATGTGTTGCATGATGGCATAATGCGCCATCGTTTCCATAATGTTCCAGAAATGAGATCTGCTGAACTTTTACTTCAGGAAAGAACTCCGCGTAATATTGCTGTCACCCATTCAAAAGTTGAGCGTTTAGAGGTTGATGATATAAAAAATATTGTTGAACCTCCACTTCGGCGTTTTAATTTGCCACATCTTCCTGTTCCCTCCACTCATCTTCTATCAAATGGACATTATACGGTTATGCTTACTTCTGCTGGTTCTGGATATAGCCGTTGGGATGATCTTTCTGTTACTCGTTGGCGTGAAGATGTTACATCTGATATGTGGGGGAGTTATATCTTTTTATATGATACTGAAAGTAAAAAATTATGGTCTGCTGGGTATCAGCCAACAGGGGTTAAGCCAGACTATTATGAAGCTACTTTTTCTGAAGACAGAGCAAGAATAGTTAGAGAAGATGGTGGTATTACAACAAGTTTAGAAGTTGTTGTATCTGCAGAAGATAATGCAGAAATTAGACGTGTGTCACTTCGGAACACTGGTTTGTATACCAGGGAAATAGAAATCACTTCTTATGGTGAAGTTGTTTTAGCTCCACAGGGGGCTGATATTATGCACCCTGCTTTTTCAAATCTTTTTGTGCAAACAGAATATATCCCTGAAGTTACTGCTTTGATTGCCACGAGACGTTTGCGTTCTTTGGAGGAAACTCCTGTATGGATGGCTCATGTTATAGCAGTTGAAGAAGATGTCGATGCAGGTATTGAATATGAAACAGATAGAGCACGTTTTCTTGGACGTGGAAATTCTATTAGAAAAGCTGTTTCCGTAGTAGAAGGACATCCTTTATCTAATACAGTTGGAGCTGTATTGGATCCTATTGTAAGTTTACGTACTCGTATTCGTATCCCTCCTGGTGTTACCAAGCATGTTTCTTTTTCTACTATAGTTGCTCATTCGCGTGATGAAATCCTTGATCTGGCAGATAAGTATCATGACCCTGCAACATTTGAACGTGCTTCTACTTTGGCCTGGACTCATGCTCAGGTTCAGTTATATTACCTTGGCATTGATAGCATGGAAGCAAACTTCTTTCAGCATCTTGCAAATCGTATTATTTATTCAAATCCTTCAATGCGCCCATCCAGTAAAATTCTTAAACGAAATACTTTAAGTGTTTCAGGATTGTGGCCTTATCAAATCTCAGGTGATAATCCAATTCTTGTTGTTCATATTGATAATGCAGATGATCAAGCTACAATTAAACAATTATTACGTGCTCATGAATATTGGAGAATGAAAAGACTTGTAGTTGATTTAGTTATTATTAATGAAAAAGCTACATCTTATGTTCAGGATCTTCAGGTTCTTCTTGAGACTATGGTAAGAGCAAGTCTTAGAATGTCAGGAAGTAATGCAAATGAAAACAGTGGCAAAATCTTTGTCTTAAGATCAGATTTACTTACACAACAGGAAAAAGAACTTTTAGAGACAGCAGCGCGATCAGTTATGTCTTGTAAGGAAGGAAGTCTTTCTGAACAAATTCTTCGTATTAAACGAAATGCTTATAAACCTGTTTATCAAACTAATCACCGTATTCGTGATTCTTTTAGTGATAACTTGCCAACAGTAAATCAAAATCTTGAATTCTTTAATGGTCTTGGTGGTTTTGCTAATAATGGATCTGAATACGTTATTATTCTTGGAAAACTACAATATACACCAGCTCCGTGGATTAATGTAATTGCTAACAATGAAATTGGATTTCTAGTCTCTGAATCTGGTTCAGGTTATACATGGTCTTTAAATAGTAGAGAAAATCAGCTTACTCCATGGTCTAATGATCCTGTTAGTGATCCTAGTTCAGAAGTCTTTTATATCTGTGATGAAGAAACTGGTGAGTTGTGGACTCCTACGGCATCACCAATTCGTTTTGAAAATACTACTTATATTGCTAGACATGGTCAAGGATATAGTTGTTTTGAGCATCTTTCTCATGGCATAGAAAGTAAACTTGTTCAGTATGTAAGCTTTGATGACCCTATTAAAATTTCACATCTTACGTTAGAAAATAAATCTCAAAGAATAAGACAAATTTCAGTAACTGCTTATGTGGAATGGATTCTTGGGTCTTCACGCTCAGCTAATGCACCATTTATTGTTACAGAAATTGATGAAGATACTAATGCAATGTTTGCTTATAATCATTGGAATCTAGAATTTGGGAAGAGAGTTGCTTTTGCAGATTTTTGTAAAAAGCAAACTTCATGGACAGGTGATAGAACAGAGTTTGTAGGGCGTAATGGAACTTTGGAGCAGCCAGCATCATTAGTAAATGGAGATAAGCTTAGTGGAAATGTTGGTGCTGGACTTGATCCATGTTGTGCACAGCATGTAATTCTGGAAATACTTCCTGGTCAAAAGATTGAATTATTCTTTTTTCTGGGTCAGGTAGAAGATAGAGAGATTGCTCGTAAATTAATTAATAAATATAGAGAATGTGATCTTAATATAGTGTTAGATAAAGTCAAAGAAAATTGGAATAATATTCTTTCTAAAGTTCAGGTCAAAACCCCTGACCGAAAAACAGATTTAATGTTAAATAGATGGCTTTTATATCAAACTTTAGTTTGTCGCTATTGGGCGCGTACTGCATTTTATCAAGCTGGTGGCGCCTATGGTTTCCGTGATCAGCTTCAGGATGTAATGGCACTTCTTATTTCTCAACCAGCTCTTGTAAGAATGCATATCTTAAAAGCAGCAAAACACCAATTCGTGGAAGGTGATGTTCAGCATTGGTGGCATCCTCCTCTTGATAGAGGAGTTCGTACCAAGTGTTCTGATGATAGTTTATGGCTTCCTTATGTGGTTCATCAGTATGTGAAAGTAACCGGTGATTATAAAATACTTGATGAAACTATTCCGTTTCTAGAGGGGAGAATGCTTTCACCTGAAGAAGAAAGTGCTTATTACCAACCAACAATTTCAGAGCAGAGCGCTACACTCTTTGAACATTGTAAGAGAACTTTAGATAGAAGTCTTAAAGTTGGTGCTCATGGATTACCATTTATTGGTAGCTGTGACTGGAATGATGGAATGAATAGAGTTGGACACCAAGGACTAGGAGAAAGTGTTTGGTTGGGGTGGTTCCTCCATTCAACATTAACTAAATTCTCTGATATCGCTAAAAAATTAAATGAAAATGAAAGTGCTAAAACGTGGATTAAACATGCTGACAATTTAAAGAAATCTCTTGAAAAAGAAGCCTGGGATGGTGCATGGTATAGAAGAGCATATTTTGATGATGGTACTCCACTTGGTTCTGCTTCAAGTGCTGAATGTAGAATCGATTCTATTGCTCAATCTTGGAGTGTTATTTCAAAAGCCGCTGATAAGGAGAGATCCTTAAAAGCTATGGAATCTGTGGAAAAATATTTAATTAGACCGGGTGATAATCTTAGTCTTTTATTTACTCCACCTTTTGATAAAACCCCTCTTGATCCAGGTTATATAAAAGGTTATTTGCCTGGTATTCGTGAAAATGGTAGTCAGTATACTCACGCTGCAATCTGGAATGTAATTGCTTTTAATATGTTGGGAAATGGAAATAAAGCTTATGAATTATTTAGCATTTTAAATCCTATTAACCATGCTAATAGCCGTGCTGGTGTTCACCGGTATAAGGTTGAACCATATGTTATTGCAGCAGATATTTATTCAGAACCTCCTCATGTTGGAAGAGGTGGCTGGACCTGGTATACAGGCTCTTCTGGCTGGATGTATAGAGCAGGGATAGAATGGATTCTAGGACTAAATTTAGAAGGAAATATTTTGCGGATCAATCCGTCCATTCCAGACTACTGGCAAGGTTTTACAATTTCCTACAAACATGAATCTACACAGTATGAAATTTCTGTTGAGAATCCTAATTCAGTTTCAGGTGGCGTGAAAATAATAGAACTAGATGGTAAGTCTATTATTCCTGTTGAAAATGGTATTCCTTTAATTGATGACAAGCAAACTCATATAATTAAGGTTGTCTTGGGGTAAGAGTTAATCAATAACTAAGGTAGTATGTTTGCTGCTACTTTCATTGGTTGATTTAAGACTGCTGTGACATTTGTGCCACTTCTCAAGGTTACATCTTCACCAACAGTTTTAGTGCTATATGTAGTTGTTCCTTTGTTTTTAACAGCTGAATAAATTCCTTTTGTAGCTCCTAGTCCACCACCGATAGCTGCTCCTGACCATGCACCACGTCCTGGCATTCCACCAGCTATAGCACCTACTGCCGTTCCGAAAAGAGCACCAGCACCAGCACCAATTACTGTATCTTTTACTCCCATAGCAAGGTTTGATCTACCAGTATTGCCTGTAGTGTATGCAGTTGTTTTATTTGAAACAACTCCTCTTTGAACTCCAACGCTAGCACTAATAGGGATTTGACTTCCATTTGGTATTTGGATCTTATCAAAATCTAAAGCTAATGCACCTGGTGATATACTTCCTTGACTAGCATTATTGGCGCGCTCAAGACTTGATACCCTACCTATGAGTTTACTTCCAGCAGGTATTGAAGATGTACCTTCTATAATTATGGGTGAATTAATACTTGCTGAAACAACATCACCTACATTGCTTGAGGCTGAACTTACTGTGGTGTCTAGAGTTCCATTTATTGCACTACCTGGTGGTAATGTAACTTTTTTACTGAGAGCCGCAGTAATATCATTATTTGGATTATTGTCCATTTGAGCAAAAATTACAGCACCTGAAACCAAAATTGCTATTGTCGCTACTACAACAGCAGCTTTATTCTTTTTTACATAGTCAAAGTTCATAGTAAGACTCCTTTTTTTTAACTTTTATTTATACTATTAATATTAACTCACTTCTTTTTGTGTAAATTCTTTATATAAGAGTTGTCCTAGCTAAACTTAGTGTTTTCTCTTGATATTAATTTTGTATACAGAATTTGCTTATTAAAACTTATTGAAGGGTTAAAATTTTAGAGTTTTCATCTTTTCTAGTCTTTAGACTAATGGCTTCTTTATAAGTCATTCTAACAATGGCTTTATCCCAGTCATTGCCTAAATTAAATGGTAATTCTATAAAAATATTTTTATCTCCTGGATGAGCATGTTCTGTAGGTTTTACTTCTTTTTTTGTATAGGTCTTTAGAGTTTCAGATTTAGGGTGTCCAAAATAATACATTTCATTTATTGTTACTTCTTGTTCATTCTCAGGAGTTATAAAAGTTATATTATCTCCTTTGTCTAAGCGATTTTTTACTTCCATCTCAACGATATTACTTGTTGAATCATATGAAACCACTCTACCTGCATATAAATGTGTTTGTATGGCATGTCTTTGGCTTAATTCTTGAGCTTCTGCTTTAGGGTTTCTTGCATAAAATCCTGGTATGAATCCGCGGTTAGTCGTAGAAGATACTTCTTTAAGCATCCATTCTTTTAATTCATCAGAGATCTTTGAGCCATTTTTCATAGCATCAATTCCTTTTCGATAGGCACGGGCTACAAGTGATGCATAGTATTCTGTTTTATTTCTACCTTCTACTTTAAAGCTAGTTATCCCAGCATCTTTTAATTCTTCTAAATAGTCCACAGCACATAGGTCTTTTGAGTTCATTATATAAGTGCCATATTCATCTTCATCTATAGGTAGGAATTCTTTTTTTCTTTCACCTTCTTCTAAATAAAAATCACCTTCCAAGGGTATGTAGTCAGCCATTACATCGTCAGCTTCAAATTTGCCTAGTTCTTTTTCTTTTAAGGCATCGTTTGCATAAACTTTAAATCCCCAACGGCAGCTATGTGAGCAAGTGCCCTGGTTTGCATCACGGTAACTAAAGTAATTTGATAACAAGCAGCGTCCAGAGTAAGCCATGCATATAGAACCATGAACAAATGCTTCTAATTCAATATCAGGTACTTTTTCATGAATCTCTCTAATCTCTTTTATATTTAATTCACGGGCTAAAATTACTCTTTCTACTCCATAATCTTTCCAAAACTTTACTTGAGCCCAGTTTGTATTATTTGCCTGGGTAGATAGATGAATGATAGCTTCAGGAAATTTTTCTTTTGTAAGTGCTATTAAACCTGGGTCAGTCATTATAAAAGCATCTGGTTTTAGCTTTACCATGTCAGCCATAGCTTCCATAAATCCATTTATTTTATTATTGTGAGCATAAATATTGCAGGTAAGATAAATCTTCTTTCCATAGGAGTGTACATAATCTACGGCTTCTTTTACTTTTTCTGCTTCAAAAAATTCATTTTCTCTTGCTCTTAGGCTGTATCTTGGTACACCAGCATAAATAGCATCTGCTCCATATGCAACGGCATATTTAATTTTTTCTAAACTGCCACCTGGCATTAATAATTCTAGGTCTGTATTCATGGTTACTTTTACTATTTTAGCTTATTCTTTATGTCAGACTAATTGCTTTTATTAGCTTTAATTTTTCTTTTCTGTTTAACTTCTTAATTTCAATTTCTCTTTTTGTGGCTTTAGATCTATTTTCATGAGCCTCTAAAAAAACTATATTTTCAGGGGTCTCAAGTCTAAAATACTTTGCACCTTTTCTATTTTGATGCTCTTTAAACCTTCTTTTAATGTCAGTTGTAATGCCTGTGTACAGCTTTCCATTACCCGTTTTGATTATATAAACTTGCCAGATTTGATGCTTTTCTCTCATTATTTGTTGATTTGTTGAAATATTAATAAATTATACCGATTTTGACTTCTATCTTTGTGGTATATTTGCATTGACTAGTAAAATAGTCACGATTAGGAAAAATGGTGTTTGTGATTTTGAGAAGAGATTTGAGAAGAGTATTAATTTTTTATTTAATTAGTTATTTTTATCCTCTTTCGCAAGTTTTCAAGTACCGATAATGAAAGAGGAAAAATAATGTCAAAGAAAATATTCGTAGGTAATTTATCATTTGAAGTTACAGATTTTGATCTTGAAGATCTTTTCAAGCAATATGGAGAAGTATCTTCAGCTAAAGTGATTCTTGATAGAGATACAAACCGTTCAAGAGGTTTTGGTTTCGTTGAGATGAACTCAGAAAATGCTGTTCAAAGTTCTATTGATGCTTTAAATGGTTCTGAAGTAAAAGGCAGAGCTATTAATGTAAGCGTTGCTAAGGAAAGAACTGATGATAGAAGTGGTGGTGGATTTAAAGGTGGCGGCGGCGGAAGAAATAGATATTAATTCTATAATTTAGCTATAGCTAAGCTATTCCAATTTTAAAGCCAGGTCTGTATTAATTTATAGACCTGGTTTTATTTTTAATGGCAGCTATTGTCTACACAATGTCCTGCCCCACAGTCTGAGTCTACTGCACACTGTACGCACGTTCCGTTTACACAGACGTCGCTAGCACATTCACAGTCTATAAATGCACATTCTGAGCCATTTACTTTTCCTGTGTTAGGGGGGCAGACATTTTGGGCTAATGCTGGATAGCTTAATGAAGATATTAATGATAGTAGTGTAATTAATATGTAATTATTGAAATTTGATGTTTTCATGGTGTCTCTCCTTAACTAACATTCTTTGTTCTTTCTTACTAAAAGTATACCCATTTAATATTTGTCTATTGTGACATTTCTCACTAATAAACTATTTTATAAATCTATATAATATGTTTTTATTTATATTAGGGTTATGTCTAATGCTTGTACATTTCAAAACTCTTAGTTCTACCCCTTTCTATTGAAAATGGGTTTTCTTATATGCTTTTTTTGTTAATATATTAGGGATATACTTTAAATCGTTAAATGGAGATATTTATGTTAAGTACTACAATTCTTGATACTTTTTCTGCAATTGAACAAAGAAGATCTATTAAACACTTTGATTCAAATCACCAAATGTCTGAAGATGAGATAAAAAAACTATTGTCACTAGCTTTGCTTTCTCCTACGTCATTTAACATTCAAAACTGGAGATTTGTAGCTGTTACTGATAAAAAAATTCAAGAAGAAATATGCAAAGCATCATGGAATCAAAGCCAGATTAAAGACTGTTCGCTTTTAGTTGCTTTATGTGCTGATTTAAATGCTCATGAAAAAAGCCCAGAGCGTTATTGGAAAGATGCTCCTAAAGAAGTTCAGGGCTATTTAGTACCAATGATAGTAAAGTTCTATAAGGACAATTTGCCTCTTCAGAGAGATGAGGCTATGCGCTCATGCGGTATTGCTGGACAGACTATTATGCTGGCTGCTAAAGCTATGGGATATGATTCCTGCCCAATGGTAGGGTTTGATCCTAAAAAAGTCGGTGAAATTATAAAATTACCTTCTGATCATATTATTACTATGATGATTACTGTTGGTAAAGCTATTCAGCCAGCTAGGGTTCGTGCTGGTCAGCTACCTTATGATGAAGTGGTTATTAAAAACACTTTTTAGAATTATGACAAATAAAGATATTAAAAATACACCTTTAAATACTGTTCATCCCTTGATGAAAAAGACTATTCAGAATCCTCAAAGTGAATACGATAGTGCATTTGTCCAGAGACCGTTTTTAAGCTTATCAGTGGTTTGTCTTTGGATTGGTATCACGATACTTGTTGTAATGTCTTTTATGGAGTTAATGTTTTTAAAGTATAAAAGCTCATTGAATTTGTTTTTGGTTTCACTTCTACTGTTTTTTATATGGTTTTGCCTCCATAAGTGGGCTATGAAAAATCCTAAAACCAATTGAGGTGCTCCTTTTGTTTCTAAAATCTAAACAACTAATTTATTTATCTACTCTATTTTTGTTGTTTTCGTTTTCCTGTTCTAAGCAGGAAGTTTTACCGGAGCAGAACTCCATACCCATAACCTTTGCAGTTATAGGTGACTATGGTGCTGATAATGAAAACGAGCTTGCAGTTGCGAACCTTGTAAAAAGCTGGAATCCTGATCTCATTATTACGGTAGGTGATAATAATTATGAACATGGTGAGTCAGAAAGCATAGATAAAAATATTGGAAAATACTATCATGAATATATTGGTAATTATATGGGAGTTTATGGTGAGGGTTCTCCTGAGAATAGATTTTTCCCCTGTCTTGGTAATCATGACTGGTATTCAATGACTAAAGCAAATCCTTATTTAGAGTATTTTACATTACCAGGGAATGAAAGATACTATGACTATGTTGTCGAAAATGTTCATTTTTTTGTTTTAGATAGTGATGAAAATGAACCCGATGGAATTACGAGTGCTTCTAATCAGGCAGTTTGGCTTAAAAATAAGCTCTCAGAATCTGCTTCAAAATTTAATGTTGTCTACTTTCATCATGCTCCTTATACTTCAGGTGAGCATGGAAATACGATAGTTCTTCAGTGGCCTTTTAAAGAGTGGGGAGCTGATGTTGTTCTAAGTGGACATGATCATGAGTATGAAAGAATTTCAGTAGATGACTTTCCTTATTTCGTTGTTGGAAATGGTGGGAGAAGCCTTAGAGAATTTAAAAATGTAATTCCTGAAAGCCTAGTTCGATATAGTTCAAATTATGGAGCGGTTTTAGTTAAAGTAGATACGGGGAAAATGGATTTTGAGTCTTACTCTATAGATGGAAAGCTTGTAGATAGGTATTCCTTGCTGAAATAATAACAAGCAAGCCATTATATATACCTTTTAAAGTCTATTAAAAATTGCTATAAATAAAGTATATGGATGTAATCCTTTTACAAAAATTGCAAGATGTAGAAAATACTTATAATGAGCTCGATAAAAAGCTTGAAGATCCTGCTGTTTATGGCGACCAGGACCAGTTGAAAAAAATCAACAAAGCAAAAAAAACACTTCAAGAAGTTACCGATTGTTTTAGAAAATATAAAAATATAACTAAACAGATTGATGAAGCTAAGGCTTTAATAAAAAATGAATCAGACCCATCTATTATTGAACTTGCTAGAGCTGAAATTGAGGAGTTGATGCCTGATGTTGCCCCACTTGAAGAAAAGATGAGGGTTTTACTTTTACCTACAGACCCTAATGATGAAAAAGATATTATGCTTGAAATAAGAGCAGCCGCTGGTGGAGAAGAGTCTTCTATCTTTGCTGGTGATTTACTTAGAATGTATACAAGATATGCTGATAAGCAGGGTTGGACTTCTAAAATTATTGATTCACATGTTGGTGATATTAGTGGTTATAAGTTAGTTATTGTTGAAATTGCTGGTGAAAATGTTTACAGTAAATTAAAGTTTGAATCTGGAGTACATAGAGTACAAAGAGTTCCTCTTACTGAGGCTTCAGGGCGAGTTCATACCAGTACTGTTACTGTTGCTGTTATGCCTGAGGTTGAAGAGGTTGATGTTCAGATTGATGATAAAGATTTAGATATAAGTACAATGCGTTCTGGTGGTAAGGGTGGTCAAAACGTAAATAAAGTTGAGACTGCTGTTAGAGTAATGCATTTACCTACAGGTATCCAAGTTCACTGTACAGAAGAAAGAAGTCAACTTAAAAACAAAGAAAGAGCAATGCAAATCCTAAGAGTAAAGTTATATGATATTGAAATCCAAAAGCAACAAAAAGAAATCTACGATAAAAGAAAAGTACAGGTTGGTACTGGAGATAGAAGTGAAAAAATTAGAACTTTTAATTTTAAAGATAGTAGAGTGACAGATCATAGGCTAAATATGAATTTCAGCTTAGGTCCTATTCTCGAGGGTGAAATTGATCAAATGATAGATGCTTGTGTTGCTGAAGATCAAAGGCAAAAATTGCAATCAATTGTTTAGGACTTGAATTGTACCTATACCCCAAATCTTCTATGTCTTTTATTGAATTCTTCTATTGATTTATCTAATTCTTTTTCATTGAAATCAGGCCAAAGTGTTTCTGTGGAATAAAACTCTGAATATGCACTTTGCCATAGTAGGTAGTTGCTTAATCTGAACTCTCCGCCTGTTCTTATTACTAGATCTGGTTCTGGTATCCCTGCTGTAAACAAATGATTTGATATTGTTTCTTCACTAATATTTTCAACACTCAATTCATTGTTCTTCACTTTTTTAACTATTTCTTTTACGGCATGAGTTATTTCTAATCTGCTGCCATAGTTTAAAGCTATTTGTAGGTTTAGTCCGGTATTGTCTTTTGTTTTATTTATTGCAGACTCTAAAAACTCTGGTAATGAACCAGGAAGTTCTTTATGAAAACCTATAAATTTAAGTTTTATATTTTCAGAATGTAATTCATTTATCTCTGCTTTGAGGGCATCTTGAACTAAAAACATTAAAAACTCTACTTCATCTTTTTTTCTGTTCCAGTTTTCTGTTGAGAATGCATATACTGTTAAATACTTTACCCCGATCTTGTGAGAGTACTTTACTATTTTCTTTAATGCTTTTACGCCTTCTCTGTGACCAAGTGATGGCTGTGTATTCTTGGCTGAAGCCCATCTCCTGTTTCCGTCCATTATTATGGCTACATGTTTTGGAATAACATTTTCTTGATGGCTTAACTCGTTTTTTTTATTTACTACTTTTTCCATAAATTTATTTAGCCCTTTTGATTATATCTAGTGCTTCACCAAGAAGATATAAAGAACCTGTTATTACGATCAAGTCATGTTTTTCTTTTCTTGCATTTAATATTGAATCTTTTATATCTGGAGAAGTGATGTTTTTCTTTCCTATAGAAGTTAGATATGTAGATATGTTTTCTTTCTGTGTGGCTCTATCTGATTTAGGTTCAGTACATATTACTAGTTCATCTTTTATTTCTAAAGCATCAATTATTTTTTTATATTCCTTATCTAGAAAGCCAATAATATATATTTTTTTATTATCCTTAAAAGTTGCGTCTAATAGTTTTTTTAATTCTTTAGCTGCTGCTTCATTATGAGCACCATCCATTAATATTTTTTCTTCTTTGAAATACTGAAATCTACCATCAAATTGTAAACTTCTTAAAAATCTTCTTTTGTCTATGCTGAGTTCTGTTAACAACTGAAGTTTCTCTTTAATAATATCCCAACTATTTAATGCTATTTCTATGGCTAAATCTTTGTAGTCTATATCCTCGTCAAATTCAATCTTAACTAAATCTGCATTTTTCTCTTTTGCTACTTTATTAATTACCTCAAATGCATCATCTTTTGCTGCTGTGAGAATTGTGCTGTTCTCTTTTATGATTCCAGCTTTTTCATATGCAATCTCTGAAATGGTATTCCCTAAATAATCCATATGGTCAAAAGAAACATTTGTAATTATTGAACAGAGAGTGTTTTCACTATTTATTACGTTTGTTGCGTCTAGTCTTCCTCCAAGACCTACTTCAATAAAAGCCAGTTCTATGCCCTCTTCTTGGAAAAGTTTAAATGCCGTTGCTGTCAATATTTCAAACTCTGTTAGTTTTTCTTTTAAGTTATTATTGCTTTCATATTCACTTACTTGTTTTTTGATGAAAGTTAATGTTTTATTTAATCTTTCTTCATCCACTTCTTCTTCATTTATTACAAATCTCTCAGTGATTCTAATTAAATGTGGACTAGTATATCTTCCTGTTCTTAGTTTAGTTAGTTTGTTTGCAATATTAGATAGGTAGAAAGTAACGGATCCTTTTCCATTCGTTCCGCCAATTATTACAGATTTAAAAGAATCTTGTGGGTTTCCAATATAACTTAGAAATCCACAAATCCTTTCAAGTCCTAAATCTACTCTTTCTCTAGAGCTACGCTTGTTAGAGCTACTCACGTTCCTGAGCTTCTTTAGGTGTAAGAGTGAAGACTCCTGACACATCGTCTGCTTTTACATTGTATTTTGAGTCTTGATTAAAGTTTGAGGATTCTTCATCTTGTTCATCTTCAGAATCGTCACCATTTTCATCATACTCATCAAATTCATTTTCAAACTCATTGTCATTTTCTGTTTCTTCTTCAGGATTGCTATTGATTACTTGTTCTGGAACTTCTTCATTTTGAGGAATTCTAAGCTCAGTATTTTCTTCAGTTTTTTCTTCAGGAGATTCCTGTTGTTGTGGCTGTTGCTGATATCTGTCTCTTGGTCTGTTATCACGACTGTCTCTACTGTCGCGATTGTCACGTCCACGTCTAGGATTATTTCTTGAATTGTTACGCCAATCTCCTCTATCCTGCCCTCTGTCTTGACCTCTAGTGTCTCTATCGTCTTGTCCTTCTTGTCTAGGTTTTCTGACTTCTCCAGTTAAAGCAATTTCAAAAATTACTCCATTGCCACAATTGTTACATTGATGACTGAATATTTCTTGAAGTGCTTGACCTTGTCTTCTTCTTGTTAATTCAACGAGTCCTAAGTCACTAAATTGACCAATTTGTGGTTTTGCTCTGTCATTCATTAAAGCATTTTCAAATGCTTCTAATACGGATATTTGATCTTTTCTATCATCCATATCAATGAAATCTACAACTATAACTCCACCGATATTCCTTAATTTTAACTGTCTACCAACTTCATGAGTGGCTTCTAAATTGGTCTTTAGAACTGTTTCTCTAAGTGTTCTTGAGCTGGTAAATCTTCCGGAGTTTACATCTACTACTGTCAAGGCTTCAGTTGTTTGAATAAATAAATATCCACCACTTGGTAATTCTACTTTTGTTTGAAGAGAATTTAATAATTCTTTTTCAACTCCTCTTGCAGAGAGAATATTACCTTCTTTGTGAACTATTATTTCTACATCTTTCCCTGTCCAGTTTTTTAGAATCTGTTGAGCTTTTAACTGTCCTTGTGTAGTATCTAAAACCAATTCATCAATTTCAGAAGTATAAGCATCTCTAATTACTCTATAAATAAAGTCTAAATCTCTATAGACTAATCCTGGATACTTATGGTTTTCATGCTTATCAGCTATATCTTTCCATTTGTCCCAAAGTGTTTTGAAATCTTCTTCTAAATCGTAATCATCTTTGCTTTCAGCTTCTGTTCTAACTACAATACCTACTCCAGGTGGTTTCATTAATGAGACCATTGCTTTGAGCCTGTTTCTTTCTTGGTAGTCTACTATTTTTCTACTTACTGAAACATTTGTATTCTCTGTGGTTAAAACTAAAAATCTACCAGGTAAACTAATTGCTGTGTTTACTCTTGGTCCTTTGTTACTAGTTGGTTCTTTAACAATTTGAACCATTAACTTTTGATTTGGTTGAACTCTGTCATGTAAACTTCCGCTTCCAGGAATGTCACTGGCATGTAAGAATCCCATTCTGTTATTTCCTAGGTTTACGAAAACAGCATCAATACTTTGCATTATATTTTCTACTTTTGCAGTATATATATCTCCAAGTATTAAATCCCCTTTATGGATGAAAAACTCAATGGCTTTATCATCCTCCATTATTGCTGCAATTTTATCTTTTTCAGATATTATTAGTGATCTCATTTAAATTTTCCCCTTTCTTTTGGTAATTTTTTGAAAAAATAATATAAACATTCTCAATGTCAATTATTTTTTTAACCTCTAATCCTTATAAAAACTTTTCAATTTCTAATTCCAAGTACCTGTTCTTTTTTAACTTTCCAAATATTTTGCCAACCGTTAGAAATATCTGGTATTTCTTTACTTTGTATTTGCTCTTTAGCAATTCCAAGTAATCCATCTAAAATTAATTCTGCTCTTAAGTTTCCTTTTATGGTTAGCTCTAGTTCTAAGGTGGGTAAATCTTTTATTTCTATATTCTCTACACTGGGCCTTAAATCTAGGAGCTTTTCACTATTTTGATTTTTCTTTTGTATCTTTATATAGTGAGAATCTTTTTTTAGAAAACTGCTAGAAGCAGATTTAAGCTCACATCTATATTTTTCCCACAAGTTGGGGTCATATGTCAAAACTTTATATATAATTATTATATTTTCTGGATTAGGGAGTTTACTTGGTAATGACATGTTCTTTAGACTTGTTATCTGCAACTCTTCTGGTAACTGTTTATTTATGCGGGTTTTAATATCATTTTCATCAAGAACTTCACCAATATCAAGGTGCATAAGCTCATGATTGCTTTCATAATATAGAGGAAGTGGCATTACCCATTGCATTTTTGGTCTAGGGTTAAAGCCTTCTGTAAAGGCTATGGGTATTTTTGCCCTTCTAAGTGCCCTTTCAAATAACTTTTGTAAATCAAGATGAGATATAAATCTTAAGTCGCCAGTCTTGGTATGAATTATTTCAAGTTTTTGAGCAGATTTCATTATGTAGCTTTTTGAATTTGAAGTGCGAGATTCGGGTTTTTGAACAGGGTTTTCTTCAATCAATTCCTTGCTTTCTATTACCTTAACAAATTTATTTTTGTCTGATTTATCTTCTGTTACTTCATTTAATACATCAAGTTCAAAACAAACACCACATGCATGGCAAGTATTTTCTGTACAAGCTGCTGTTTCAGTTACTGCTACTGCTTTATTCCACTCATCAATTAAAAACTTATTCAAGAGCCCTGAATCTATTACATCCCAAGGATTTATTGATCCAACCTCTCTATGTTTTTTTACTTCTTCATCTAAATCAATGTTTAATTCTTTTCCAGCTTCTCTCCAAGTGTCTAAATTAAAATGCTCATCCCAAGCATCAAATCTTGCCCCTTTTTGAAATGCTCTATATACAAGCTTTGATATTCTTCTATCACCTCTGCTTATTACAGCTTCAAGAAGTGCAATTTTAGGTTCAGTACAATTTAATTTTACTGTTCTGAGTTTTAATTCTTTAATTCTATTTCTTAAATAATTGATTTTAATACTAAATTCTTTAGTCGAATCTTGGCTGAACCACTGAAAAGGTGTAAATGATTTTGGTACAAAAGTAGAAATAGTGCAGGTGATATCAATGGTTCTTTTTTTCTTTACCTTTGACAAATCTGTAGCCCATTTTAAAAGGCTTATTATTCCTTCTAAATCTTCTGTCGTTTCCGTCGGTAGCCCAATCATAAAATAAAGTTTTACATGGTTAAAACCACTATCGTATACATTCTCTATTGCTTTTCTAATTTGATCTTCTTTAAGTCCCTTATTTATAACTTCACGCAGTCTTTCTGTTCCTGCTTCTGGAGCAAGAGTGATTCCTGATTTTCTAACTGTATTTAGCTCATTTGCAATTTCTATATCAAATCTGTCCGCTCTTTGAGAAGGCATTGAAAGAGAAATCCCTTTACTTGAGTGAGTATTGTTTAATGTAAGTGCTAATTCATGAAGTCTCGTGTAATCACTGGCTGAAAGTGAAAGTAGCGAGTACTCATCATATCCAGTATTTTCCAATGCTTCTTTGGAAATTTGAACTAATTGTTTTGGTGTTCTTTCTCTGACGGGCAAATAAACATATCCTGGCTGGCAAAATCTGCATCCTCTGTCGCATCCTCTTCTTATTTCAAGAACCTGCCTGTCTTGAACAGAAGCTAAATAGGGTACTGGTCCAGTGGTTGGTTGGTTTTGTTCAGTTAAGCTAACTACTCTTTTTTCGATTTTTTCTGGGATCTTAAAAGTGATATCTATATTTGATCCAGGCTGCTTTATAGTAATTTCTTTTTTTATTGGCTTAGGTAAATAGTTTTCCTCTGGATCTGGAGTGTAAAATTTAGGGACATAAATGCCTTTTATTTGGGTGAGGCGTAAGAGAAGCTCGTCCTTTGAAGGCGTTGTAAGGGCTTGTTGCAACAAGCCCCTACCCTCGGCAATTTGTTCTTTAAATCCCTTTATGGTATCTAATATCTCTATTAATATCTCTTCTCCATCTCCAATAATAAAAAAATCCATAAAATCAGCTGTGGGCTCTGGATTAAATGTGGCTGGTCCACCAGCAAAAACTAGTGGAAATATTTCTTTTCTTTCTTCAGAAAGCGGTGCAAGCTTAGAAAGTTTAAGCATGTTTAATACGTTTGTATAATTTAATTCATAGGAAAGTGAAAATCCTAACAAGTCAAATTCATTAAGTGGTTTAAAGCTTTCCCATCCCCAAAGAGAAGTCCCATCTTTCTTCAAGATTTCTTCCATGTCACTCATTGGGGCATAAGCTCTATCACAGAGATAATCTGAATGTTTATTTATTACTTGATATAAAATTTTTGTCCCAAAATTAGACATTCCTAGTTCATACAAGTCAGGATAAATAATGGCTAGTCTGGCTTTTACTTTATCCCAGTGTTTAACCTGTGGGTCGCTAGTGCCGTTTATTGTGGATCCATTTATGGCTTTTTGTACTAAGTGTCCCCACTCAATACCTAAATATTGACCAGGCTTTTGAACTTTCAATAAGTAATCATTTATTAGTTTTAAGTAAATATCTACTTTTTTGTTAGGTTCTACTTTGTTTTTAACGACAGTATTATTCATAAGCACTATAATATTAATTAAATGATGACATCTAAAAATCTAAACAATTTTAATTTAGAAAATCTTCCAATCGTAATTGGCATCTCGGGAGCTAGTGGAACAGTTTATGGTTTAAGAACCTTAGAATTCCTCTTGCAGAATAATTATAGAGTAGATTTGGTTATTTCTGAAAGTGCTTCTAAAGTTGCTATAAATGAGTTAAACCTAGCTCTATCAACTGAACCTGTACTCCTTAAAGAACAAGTCTTATCCTATTGCCGTATTTCTAAATCAGAAAATCTAACAGTATGGTCATATGATGACATCGCTGCTTCTATATCTAGTGGTTCATATAAAACACAGGGCATGATTGTTGTTCCAGCTAGTATGGGTACTATTGGTGCCATAGCTTCAGGTACATCTGACAATCTCTTAACCAGAGCTGCTGATGTTTGTTTGAAAGAAAGAAGAAAACTAATTCTTGTCCCAAGAGAAATGCCTTTTAGCAGTATACATCTTGAAAATCTTTTAAAGCTAAGTAGAGAAGGGGCTATTGTCGCTCCTGCTTGTCCGGGGTTTTATCACAGTCCTAAAAACCTTTCTGACACTGTGGATTTTGTTGTAGGTAAGGTTTTAGATCTTATTGGTATTGATCATGAACTTTTTAAAAGGTGGGAAAAAGCAAAAAGAGATACTCTCACTTTATTATGAATAATTTTGATTTTATAAATGAAGAACTTGAGCTTTTAGAAAAAAATAATCTAAAGAGAGAAATAAAAACGGTAAAAACAGCTAATGGTCCATGGGTTGAGCTTACTTGTGGGAAAAGAGTTTTGCAATTTGGTTCTAATAATTTTTTGGGACTTTCTAGCCACCCTGATGTTATCAATTCTATTAAATCTGCTGCTTCAAAATTTGGGGCAGGAAGTACTGGATCTAGACTTCTTTCTGGTTCTTCTGAATTACATTCTGAATTGGAAAAAGTGATAGCAAAATTTGAATCTTCTGAAGATTCAATTTGTTTTAGTTCTGGATATTCTACAAATATAGGTATATTATCCTCTTTAATTGGTAAAGAAGATGTTGTTTATTCTGATGAATATAATCATGCTTCTATTATTGATGGGATAAGATTTTCAGGTGCTAAGAAGTTTATATATAAGCATCTTGATGTAAACCATTTAGAATCTTTGATTTTAGAAAATTCTACCAAATTTAGAAGAAGCTTTATTGTCACTGATACTGTTTTTAGTATGGATGGTGATATTGCACCACTTGCTGAAATTGGGGAAATTGCCCAGAAGTATGATTGTATAACTATTGTTGATGAGGCTCATGCTACAGGAGTCTTTTCTAGTGATGGTAGTGGCTTAGTCTCAGATTTAGGATTAAATAATTTTTATCCTATTAAGATTGGGACTTTTTCAAAAGCTTTTGGTCTGGAAGGTGGGTTTTGTAGTGGTCCTAAAAATGTAATAGAGTTTTTAAGAAACAAAGCTAGATCATTTATGTTTTCTACTAGTCCCAGTCCTGCTATTGTTGGAGGGGTGCTTAAATCTTTGGAGTTATTAAAAGATGGTAGTTGGAGAAGAGAGAAACTCTGGCAAAATGCAAAACAATTACATACAGGATTAAAGAAAATTTATAAATTACCAGTTAATAACTTTAAAACTCCTATTATTACTCTAACTTTTAAAAATATTGATGACGTTATGATTTTTTCTAATAGGCTCCTTAATGAATGTCATATATGGGCACCAGCTATAAGACCCCCTACTGTAAAAGAACCAAGAATTCGTTTTACTCCTATATCTACTCATAGTGAAGATGATATTGATTATGTTATTCGAGCTGTTGATTTCTTATCAAAAGATTTAAAAGTTGAGCCGGCTTTTTTAAGTACTTAAATAGTATGATAATTGATGAATAAAATTATTATCTAACCATGGCAAAACTACAAATAAAAAATCTTTCAAAGACTTTTGGAAATTCGAAAATACTAGATAGTGTTGATATATCTGTAAAAGATGGAGAATTTATTATTCTTGTCGGACCTTCTGGCTCTGGTAAATCTACAATTTTAAGATTAATATCTGGATTGGATTCCCCTTCTTCTGGAAATATTTATATTGATGAGAAGGATGTTACTACTTTATTGCCTAAAAATCGTGATATAGCCATGGTGTTTCAGAATTATGCATTGTATCCGCATATGACAATATATGAGAATTTGGCTTTTCCTCTTAAAATTAAAAATATTGATAAAACTATTATAGAGTCTACTGTTAATGAAGTCTCTGAAATGCTTGGTATAAAAAAATATCTCAGTAAAAAACCTAAAGAACTTTCTGGTGGAGAAAGACAAAGGGTTGCTTTAGGAAGAGCAATTATTAGAAAGCCTAAGATTTTTTTAATGGATGAACCTCTTAGTAATTTAGATGCAAAACTTAGGACTCAAATGCGTGCTGAATTACTTAGATTACATAAATCTCTTTCAAATACCATTATTTATGTTACTCATGATCAAATTGAAGCACTTACGATGGGAGATAGAATTGTAGTTTTAAACCAAGGGAAAATACAGCAAATTGGAACACCACAGGAAGTCTATAACACCCCTAATAATATTTTTGTAGCATCTTTTATTGGTAGCCCTTCGATTAATCTCTTGGATTTTAAAATAATTGATTTAAATAACATTGTATTAAATGGCAAACCATTTAAGTTCTCTACCCCTCAGGATACTTACTCAGGACTCATGTCTAAATATCTTATAAATAAAGATTTAATACTAGGTGCTCGACCTGAAAATCTAAATATTAAATCAACCTCTTCTTTAATGCTTTCTGGAAAAATTGAGCTAATAGAAATGCTTGGTAATGAATATCTCTTATATGTAAGATTGGATGATACGTTCTCTAAAAGAAGTTTGATTTCTGTAAGATTACATGGGCATTGTAGTTATTTGCGAGGAAATGAGATTACGCTTTATTTAGATGTTTCTAGTTCCCATTTGTTTAACTCCATGGATACTCAAAGAATTACTATATGACTTCTTCTTTACAAAATGCTTTTATTCCATTTTTTGTTTTCATGCTTGGTGCTTCTTTTGGTAGTTTTTTTAAGCTAACTGTGGATAGGTACTCTACGTCAGACTCTGTTATTTTTAAGCCGTCTTATTGTTTCTCCTGTAAAAAGAATATAGCCTGGCTCCATAATATCCCCGTATTTAGTTATTTATTTTTAAAGGGGAAGTGTGCAGAGTGTAGCGTGAAAATTGATTTTTATAGTTTCCTGTGTGAGCTATTAACAGGAGTCTTTAGTGTAGCCTTCTATTTGTTTTTTTTAACTTCTGGAAAATGTTCTGAATCTGGTCTTTTAACAGGCGTAGTTGGAGTGCTTTTTGTTTTAATTATGACCTGGCTATCTGTCTTTGATTTTCAGCATAGAATTATTCCTCATAAAATTACATACTCTTCAATAATTTTTTTCTTATTATATTTTATGGTTACAAATGAGTCTCATCTTTCTCCTATGAAACATATTGGAATCGCTTTCTTCTTTATGGATTCCATTTATATATTTCTTCAACTTTTTAAAAGGCAAAAACTTGAGTATAACAATGTTCTTCTCCCAGTTTTGATCTGGTCTTTTATTTTCTTTTTTTTACACAACATCTTGTGGGCATTTTTAATTTCTATTATTTCTTTATTACTTACTCTTTATGGATTTGAGATTAAAAAATCTTTAATTAATGCTCTTTTATGGCTTGTTTTAATTTCTCTTACTCTTTTTTATTTTATAAAGTTTATTCTTTTAGATTTTGATTTTCCATCTTTTGCTATTCTATTTTCTGGGATAGGGATTGTTTATCTTATTTGTGAGGTTCTTTTATATTTTCTTTCTTTATTTTTTTCTTCTGGAAAAGATATGTCTTCTGATATGGAAGCTTTGGATAAAAGTAATATAGTTCTTGGTGGCGGGGATATAACGGTTTTTGCATTAATATCAGTCTATTTGGGTTCTATAAGAGCATTTTTTGCCTTATTTTTATCATCAATACTAGCTCTAATATGGATATCAGTAGCCAAAATGCTGTTTAAAGATAAAATAGTTTCACAATTTATACCTTTTGTACCTTTCATTGCTTTGGCTTGTTTTATTATAATGATGGTATTTAAATAAATTAATAAAAAATTATTTGTTCTATGGCTACAAAAACATTAAATAGAATTATTGGGATAGAAATTGCAGAAAATAATATTATTGCAGTTGAAATCCAATTTACAAAAAACAGCATTAATATTCTTGGTGGTTTCAGATTAAACCTTCCTGTTTTTCAAAATCTAACTCATACAGTGGAGCTTTTTAAGCAAGCATTAAAAGCTTCTAATATGAAAACCAGAGATTGTGCTGTTGGACTTTCCATGCAGTATTTTAAGCTTTCTCCTGTAACTATTCCTAAAACTATTCCAGAATCTGAGATTTCATCTATCATTGCTCAGGAGTCTAACGTTGACTTAAGTGCAGACTCTCTAGCTTTTTTGCCTTTATATAGTACTCAACGCCAGGATGCTGATGGTGTTTTTAGATTTGATGTTCTTGGAATGTCGATGTCTAAAGCATTGATTGATGTTGTTAAAATGATTACAGCCAAATGTGGTTTAAATTTAACCTCTGTAACCCCTTCATTTTTAGGATTAGGTTCTTATTTGGAGCAGCGTGGTGCTAATAATCTTATTTCTACTCTTTGGATATCTCACATTCGAAGTGAGCTTATTGTATGGCTAGGTAAAGAGCCTATTTATGAGCATTTATTTTTAACCCACCAGTTAAACGAACAAGTTACACAGTCATTAACCTATCTTATTTCCCAGCTTCCTGGGACTCAAATTTCAAATATGTTTTTAACTGGACCCTTTGTTAAAGAGACAAACCTAAGCCAATTGCCATATAATCTTCAGTTTATTTCATTGCCACCTAATTTCCTTGATATGGGTAAGGTCCTTCAGCATGTTGCTTTGCCAGAGTTGGTAACATCGCTTGGTATAGCACTGTCTGCCAGTGGAAATACTCCTTTTTCTGCTCCTAATCTTTTATTGTCTTCCGATGGAAAGTCTGAGTCTAAGGGACTCTTTGGAGGAAAAGATTTCTCTAAATTATCGAGGTCTGGCAAGTTAAATCTAGATTCTTCTCTAGCGAATTTCTTAGTTCCTTCAGCTTTAATTCTTGCATTTACTATTTTTGCTCAGATATACATAAGTAGTGTTCTTCTGCCTTCAGTTTCTACGGACCAGTCTACATATTCCAGTAGAATTGCTCTTTCTGAAGCACATTTAAAAAAAGTCCAAAGTTTAGATAGAACAAATAAAGTATTAAATATAAAAACTCAATATCTTTCTGAATTGATTGATAAGAGAAAGTCCTGGTCAGGTATTTTGCAGGAAATTGGCAATATGACTCCTCGTGGTCTTTGGATAGATAGACTTGAAGTAAAGAATGCTAGTGTCGATGTATTTGGTCGGGCTTTAACAGTGGACTCTGTTGCAAACTTTTCTATTAACTTAAACTATAACTCTAAATTTCTAAATAATGCTCAGATTATTTCACTTAGAAAATTTCAAGAAGAAGGAATTGATATTATAGAATTTCAAATATCAGCAAAGACCCATGATCCTATTCCTGATAAAGCAAATGTTGAAAATCAAGCTCTAAATAAACAAGAACAATCCAAAACTTAATATGAATTTCATTAAACAAAATCTTCTAAAGATTCTTACTCAAATGTTTATGATACTTTTTTCTGCCTTTTTTCTTGTTCCTCTTTTGTGGATGATATCAACTTCATTAAAGAGTCCAGAGCAGTTATTTACTCCTGAAGTTCAGTGGATTCCTAATCCTATTGTCTTTGAGAATTATATAAGAGCTATTGAGTATGTAAATTTATTCAATGCCTTTAAAAACACTTTTTTCTTATGTTTTCTAAATGTTTTAGGTGTAGTTGTTGCGTCTAGTTTGGCTGCTTATGCATTTGCTGTCCTTGATTGGAAGTATAGAGAGTATTTCTTCTATATAACTTTAGCTACAATGATGCTCCCTGACATGGTTACATTAGTGCCGCAGTTTATTCTTTTCCAAAAGCTAGGCATGTATGGGACCCTTTTACCTTTGACATTACCATCTATGTGTGGAAATGCTTTTTATATTTTTCTTCTTAGGCAGTTTTTTCTTACAGTGCCTAAAGATTTGAGAGAAGCAGCTTGTTTGGATGGTTGTAATGAATTTGATATTTATAGAAAAATCTACTTACCATTATCTATCCCTGCACTTTCTGTTGTGGCTTTGTTTCAGTTCTTATTCACTTGGAATGATTTACTCAAGCCTTCTATTTATCTCATAGATCAAAATCAATATACCCTTTCACTTGCTCTCCAACAATTTAAAGCACAGCATGGTGGTACTGAGTGGGCACTTCTTATGGCAGCAGCCACTATGATAGTTTTGCCTGTTATTGCTATTTTCTTTTTAGCTCAAAAGACGTTTGTTCAGGGGATTTCAATGACTGGTATTAAGGAGTAGATGGTTTATGGTTGAATGGTTTATGGTATTAAGGAATTATTCTTACCATCAACCATTAGCTATCAACCATCAGCTATTTTATTCTGTCCGAAAATCTTATATCCTGAAGCAGTTTGTAAGATTCTTTTCCTAAGCCAGTGTTTGGTTCTGACTTGATTATAAAAACCAATAATCTTGCTGCATCTTTTATTTTATTCTGAGCTATATATACTTTAGCTAATAGATAATAGGATTGATCCCTTAATTGACCAAAATCTATAGCATGAGCTCTTTCTACTTTTCCGTATTCTTGTGAAGTATGTTTGTCTTGTTTATTATATATTTGGTAAACAGAATAGTGCATTTCTGTAGACTCTGTAAGCCATTCTTTAATAGGTATAATTAATTTCTCTGCTTCAGGATATTTATTTTCTTTTATTAAATTATTGGCTTCTTCTAGTTTCTTTGCTGAATAAATTAATCCAAGTTCATTTTTTGTATCTTCCTGTACGCTTTCTGATTCATTTTTTTTATTTTTTTCTTCTTGATTTTCTTCAATCTTGTTTTCTTCTTGAACATTGGTATTTTCTTTTTTCTCTTCTTGGGCAAAAGAGTTATTTACACTTAAAAATATTAGTGCTGTAAATACCAGAGCCGTATATAAATTTTTCATAGGAAAATTGTAGCTTTTAAGTAATGGTATTTCATGCAATGTATATTATTTACCTTGCTTAATTTTAAGTCTTAATCTACAATCTTAAAGGTTGGAAATCTTTTCTAATCTCTAGTGCTTAGTATTTGATTCTAGTTTTCTAGTATCTAATTCTCTAGTTTCTAGGAGTGCCCTCATCGTCTAGTGGCCTAGGACATCGCCCTTTCACGGCGGTAACACCGGTTCAAATCCGGTTGGGGGTAGATTTCATTTGTGAGGCTTCAAACAAGTTGAAGCCTCCTATTGCTGAAAGTAACTATTTATCGGATCCGCCGAGTAAATCGGACGGATCCTTTTATTTGCCAGTAAGCTAGATAATTCTCTAAAAATCAATACAAATTTCTTCAATTAGGTTAAGGTCGTAAATACTATATTTTGTGAATATAAAATTATAATTTAAAAACTTGAATTTAACATTTTTTTACCCTAGTATATATAGTGTAATTGAAATTTTATGACACATTTAAGCACTAAATATAGTAGGTTGTTTAAAAAGAAGCAGGGTAGATAATGACTCCAGCCTCCTCCAATGTGGCATCACGAGTAAATAATGGGGGAAGTGTGTATGGAGTTAAGCATAAGTTTAAAGGTGAAGAATTACCAGCATGCGTAGATTACGATAATTTACCACCAACAATTTCTAAAAGAATTAATGTAAACCGTTTGAAAAATGAAGGAGTAATTGAATACTCTAATCTAAGTGCTTTCTCTGAAGAATGTAAAGAGTATGGATTAGAAGTAATTAATCATAAAATTGAGGACACTGGGAAGTTAAAAAGAAAAAAAGTTATGCGTGGAGTTGCTACTGGTGGAGCTGTATTATTTGATTTATTAGGTGCTGTTTCTCTTTTTTCTTCAGGTGGAAAACTTTTGTCTAATTCATTTAGTGGTACAGAAAATGAGGAAGAATATAAAGGTTTAAATAGATCTTATCTTTTTTCAGGCATAGGGGGAGCTTTAACTGGTCTTTCTCAGGATAGTTTGACGTGGTTTGCTGGTGCATTAGGAATGTCTGCTGTAAGTGCAACACTTGATTTTAAAAAGTTTTTTGGTTTAGGTTTGTTTTCAATTTTTGATGGTACTCAGTCTCTTGGCATGGGTGATGCTAGAAGAAGAGAGTTTGAATCTGTCTCAGATGTTCATAAGCCTATAATTGGTAATATCCCTTTTCTTAAGTTTTTAGCTCCACTTGAGCAAGGTGTTATTAGTTCTATAAAAAATTGGAATAATACTAGTTTACTTTTTAAAGAAGAACCTTTTACTGCATTTCAAACAGTTGGTGGACATTTAATAAGTGGTGGATCTATTTTAACTGCTATGTCAGTTGCTCAAAACTTTATATCAGAAAGAGTTCAATCAATGGCTTATTTCCCCTATGCAATTCTCTCAGGTATTAACCAAGTCTCTCTATTTAGAGATGGAAGTAGTGTTCTCCAGCGTGCTCGCGAGTTCGGTTCCAGAAAAAAATATGAAGAACCTTTAATGAATGCAGAGGGATGGTTGAAGAGAATTGCTGCACCTATTTTAGGACTAAATAACGTCATGTTAGCGGTAAAGGGTTTAGGTGTAGAAATGGGTGGTGCTGTATATAACCTTGCTATGGGATTCCGAGCTGTTGGTGCTGGATTTGCATTTTTAGGATTTAAGTTTCAATCTCTACAAAATTTTATAAGACCAGATAAACTTGGCTCTAAGCATGAAGAGCATATTGAATATAAATTAGATATGGATAAAGCTTCAAAAACATTATTCCCGTATATTAAAGGTATGATGGCTGATAGACCTGAAAGTTTTCAATCATTTCCTTATGAGGAGTTTATTAGCGAGTATGGTAACAATGATTTAAGAAAAATTTATGCTGCACTTGATGAAACTAAAATAAATCAATATATTGCAACAGTTACACAAACAGGTATATCCACACCATTTAATGAAGATAGAAGTGATAGATATAACCAGAATAGAAAAGAACACTGTAGAGCTGTTTCAGCATTAATGTTACCTTTGCTTCATCAACTTAATCAAAATACTAAAAATCCAAGAATTCAAAAAGCTTTGGAGGAAATGAAATATGCTCTTCCGCTTACAGGAGAATTCCATGATTATGGACATCTTGCTTTTAGTCATTTCTCTGAACAAGTTAAATCTGGATTTAAGAACAATGAAGGTTCTATGAGAATTTTAAAAGAAAAAGGCTCTGAAATAAAACAAGTTTTAGTGAATCAATTTGGTGAAGAAAAAGCTGAAAGCGAAATTCTGAAAATTCAAGATATCTTAGGTAAGCAGAATTTTGGGTATCATTTGTTGAAAATTCTTGGAGATTATGTTGAATATAATAGACTTGGGGATCATACGTTTACTGGAGGATTCCCAAAATGGGATTTAGAAGATGTTATGTCTTTTATAAATGAAATAAGACTGTTTGAAGATGAAAATGGTGTAATTAAAACTGGTTTTTCTCCCAAAGGTGCACTAACAGCATTGTTTATTTACTCAGACATTACACTTCATCATGGTGTAACTAATAAGCACCCACTTGTGGAAGGTCCTCTTAAATTGGTTCAGTATATTCTTCAAAAATCAGGTTTAAGCTTGCAAGATTTAAAAACTAAATCAGAGCCTGAGTTATTTGACAGAGCTACTGCTTTATATGATAAATTGCCAGGGACTTCGTTTAGTCAGGAGACATGGAGATATTCTTGTGGTGAACATAAAGATGGTTATTCAGATGCAGTTCCTGATAGAGTTCTAGATGTGGTAATGGATGATGGTTCTCATATGTCTTTAGGTGAGTATTTAAAGAAGGATCCAGACTCTTTAGCTAACAATAGTTCTGCTTTATATTCTGCAGCAATGACTCGTATTAAAGGACTTCAATCAGCTAAGAAATTTGTTGAAAGATACACGCTAGTCTCTGGGGTGGATGATTTTAGCAAGAAAACTAAAGTTAGAGATTCTCGTATAGAGCCATCTTCTATTCACGAGCAAGCTGTGGTCAATTCTGGAGAAGTGCCAGCTCTAGTTGCAACTTAAACTAAAATCTCTGAAATATGTATTATTAGAAAAAATTAATTTGAATGTTGCTGTATAAGAATATAAAATGGCTAGGTTGTTAAATTATCAAGGAGATGTATGTTTAAAGTATTCTTAACTCCAAATGCACATTCAGGCATTGCTGTGGCAGCTGCGGCGGCTTCTGTAAGTGTTACGGGTCCTTCTTCTGGTGCAAAATTAGAAGTTGAAAGAAAGTTTTTAGTAAAATCTGAACCTGTTATTCCTGATGATTTATTACATAAACAAATTACTCAAGCTTACTTGGAAATTACTGCTGATAAAGAAATTAGAATTAGAAGAAGTCAACAAGGTGAAAATGTAGAATATACGAAAACTACTAAATATTCTGGTTCGGATACAGCTAGACCAGAAGAAGAAATTCCAATTACTCAAGGGCTATTTGACAGCTTGTTTCCTTCTCATATTGGAAATGTTATTCAAAAAAATCGATATCCTATTCCTGGACCTAATGGGTTGGTTTTTGAATATGATGTTTATCAGGGTGATTTAGCTCCACTCACAGTAGTAGAAGTTGAATTTCCTAATCAAGAAGCTTGTGATGCTTTCAATCCTCCAGATTGGTTTGGAGAAGATGTATCTAAAAATAAAGCATTAAAAAATCAAAAATTAGCCTTAAATGGTGTCCCTGCAGATATATTAGGATCGCTACCGGTCTTTGACTCATCAGCTGGTTCAACGTTTGCTGCACGAAAAGCACTAGAAAATCCTTAAACCAATATCCCTGCAATGCATCCAGATATAAGAGAAGTAAGTGCACCACATAACATGGCTCTTAATCCTAGTTCCGCTAAATCTGATTTTCTTTCTGGTGCCATTTGAGCTAATCCACCTACCTGAATGGCTATGCTTCCAAAGTTAGCAAATCCACATAGTATAAAAGATGAAATGATTATTGATTTTTGAGTTAGTATACCCTCTGCAATTAGTTTTGTTAAATCTAAATAAGCTATAAATTCATTTAGGGAAATCTTTGTCCCTAATAATTGTCCTACTTGTAAGATATCTTGTTTTGGTACTCCTAAAATATATACTAGCGGCATGAACATATAGCCAAGAATTATTTTCAAACTTAATCCATGAACTAATAGCCCAATAATTTTATCGATCATAGCAATTAAGCTAATGAAAGCGATCAGCATGGCTATAACTCCTACGCTTATTTTAGCTCCACTGTAAGCGCCATCCAGGATAGCTTCTATTAAACTTTTATCCTTTGACTTAAAATCTACATGTACTGAATCTCTAGTCTCAGGAATAGAATCTTCTGGATAAATAATTTTAGATAAAACAAAGCTTCCTGGTGCTGCCATAAAGCTAGCTGCCAGTAAAAACTCAGGTTTTATTCCCAGGCTACTATATATAGCCATAAGTGAGCCAGAAATGCATGCCATTCCACCTGTCATGATCGTTAATAGTTCTGACTTTGTCATTTTAGGCAGATATGGTTGAATTACAATGGCAGATTCTACCTGACCTACTAAAACTACTGAAGTGTTTGCCAGCGCTTCTGCACCACTTACTCCTAGTAGTTTATTAAATATAAATGCAAATTGTTTAGTGATCCATTGTAATATTCCAAAATAATATAAAGCAGATACTAGTGCACAGATAAAAATTATAGTGGAAGCTATCTGAAAGGCAAATATAAATCCATTTCCTTTTCCAAAAGTATTACTAAGTAATTCTTCTTTAACCAATGCCCCAAAAACAAAGCCACCACCTTCCCTGGATAATTCTAGTAATGCTGTAATTCCACTAGCCAAAAATTCAAAGACTTTTTTTCCAATTGCTGTTTTTAATATAAATATGCCAGTTAGTGCTTGTAATGCTAGTCCGAGTACAGCTTGTTTATAGTTAATTAGTTTTTTATTGTTTGAAAGTATATATGCTAGAAGCAAAATTACTATAATTCCAATAATTCCAGTAAAGCGTTCGATGATAGGCTCCTTTTTTATTATTATATCTTAGAGAGAACAGCTATAATAATTTTATGATAAATCGTTTTACTCAATCAGATTTAAATAAAGAATTTGATGTAATTATCATAGGCGGTGGTATTAATGGTTGTGGAATTGCCAGAGATGCTGCTCTTCGTGGACTATCAGTTTTACTTTTAGAAAAAGAAGATTTTGGATATGGTTGTACTAGTGCTTCCACAAGGCTTATACACGGTGGTTTAAGATATTTAGAATATTTTGAATTTTCATTAGTTCGAGAGTCACTTATAGAGAGAGAGTTGTTATTGAAAAATGCTTCTCATTTGGTAAAGCCAATAGAGTTGTGCATTCCTATCTATAAAAATGATAAAAGGTCTTTTTTTGAAATTAAAGCGGGAATGCTTTTATATGATTTATTGTCTTTTGATAAGACCTTGCCTTGTCATAAGATGATGTCTAAGGAAGAGTTTATTAAATTTGAGCCAGGAGTTAACTCTGATAATTTAGTTGGTGCTGCTATTTATTATGATGCTCAAGTTACTTATCCAGAGAGAATTTGTGTAGAAAATGCCATTATGGCAGCTCAGGCTTCTGCTATGGTGATAAATCATGCTGAAGTAATAACTTTAAAAAATGAATTAAGAAAAATAACTAGTCTTACTTTTCTGGATAGACTGTCTGATAAACAGTTTACAGTTAAAGGAAAGCAAATTATAAATGTGTCCGGTCCTTGGGTTGATAAGCTTTGTTCTTTAGCTAGTAATGATATTAAAAGAAAAATCGGTGGTACGAAAGGAAGCCATATTATCGTAAATAAATTTCCTGGTGCTCCAACTCATGCTGTTTACTCTTCTGCTAAATCTGACAATAGACCTTTTTTTATAATCCCGTGGAATGATTTGATTTTAATTGGCACTACTGATATTCATTATGATGAAGATCTGGATTCCATAAGTGCATCTAAATCTGAAGTCGATTATTTGCTTAGTGAAGCTAATAGTCTTGTTCCTGGTTATAAGTTGGAGAAGAAAGATATTTTATATACTTACTCTGGAATTAGGCCGTTACCTTATATTTCTAATACTAAGCCAGGAGCTATTACTAGAAAACATATTATATTTGACCATAAAGATGAAGGAATATCTAATTTGATTTCTGTTATTGGTGGGAAGCTTACTACTTATAGAAATTTATCTGAGCAGGCTACTGATCTTTTATTTAAAAAACTTGGTAGAAAGAAAGTTGAATGTATGACCATGGAAATACCTTTTATTGGTAATCAGAACTTATGCTTAAGCGAACCAGATTATGCTTACACAGTTTCTGATGTTCTTTTAAGGCGAAGTTTCCTAGGATTAAATCCTGACCTTGGCATGCCATCTGTAGAGAAATTATCTAATGCATTGAAAGAAAAATATGGTTATAGTGATGATGAGATTAAAAAGCAAGTAGATGAATATGAAAAGACTGTGTCATTGCGCCAATGTCTGCTTGTAGAGACGTAGCGCGCTACGTCTCTGCAAAAGTTATTTATGCTTCCTAATTAAATCTTCGAATGTTTCTCTCTCTATAATCACTTCTGCTTTTCCATCATCTACCATTACGCATGCTGGTCTTGGCATCATGTTATAGTTTGATGACATGCTGTAGTTATAAGCACCTGTATTTAAAACTGCAATAATGTCACCTTTTGAAATTGATGGCAGCTCAATCTCTTTAATTAAAATGTCTCCGCTTTCACAATATTTTCCAGCAATGGTTACTTTTTCTTTTTTCTTTTCTAGCATTTTATTTACTACGACAGCTTCATATTTGGCTTGATAGGTTATAGGTCTTGGATTGTCTGCCATTCCACCATCTACAGAAATATATTTCTTACCATTTGGTACTTGCTTTGATGAACCAGCTTTATAAAGCGTAATCCCACTTGGACCAGAAATACTTCTACCTGGTTCGCATATTAGTTTAGGTTCATTTAAATTATATTTTTTGCAGCATTCTTTAATGGATGTTGAGACTGTTTTTGCCCAATCTTCTATTAATATCGGATCATCGTTTGTGGTGTAAGAAATTCCTATTCCTCCACCTATATTTAACTCATCTAGCTCAAATCCATATTTAGATTTAGCATAAGCAAATTGTTCTAATAATATTTCTACTACGTCTGAATATGGCTTTAATTCAAATATTTGTGATCCGATATGGGCATGCATCCCTTTTAGTTTTATATTCGTACTTGATTTTATTTTTTCGAGAACTTCGTCTATATAATCTAAATCAAATCCAAACTTGCTATCTAAGTGCCCCGTTTTAATATACTCATGAGTGTGACATTCTATGCCAGGAGTAAGTCTGATTAGGATTTCTTGGGTCTTATTTAGTCCTTTTGCGGTTTCTTGAATTATTTCTAATTCATTAAAATTATCACAAATAATTTTACCTATGCCGCTTTTAATAGCCATAGCTATTTCTTCTTCAGACTTATTGTTTCCATGGAAGTAAATATTTTCTTTTTTATAGTTAACTTTTAATGCCGTGTATAACTCTCCACCAGAAACTACATCTATCCCTAATCCGGAATCATTTGCTATTTTAAACACTTCAGTACAGGTAAATGATTTTGAGGCATAAAGTATTAAGGACTTCTCATAATGCTTTTTTAGGCTTGTAACGTATTGGTTTATTCTACCTGTAAGTGTTTTTTTATCTATTATATATAAAGGTGTTCCATATTGCTTTGCCAGTTCTATGCAATCGATTTTACCTATAGTTAGATGCCCTTTTTCATTTATTTCACAGCTTGTTGGAAATAGATTAAAGTTTTCTAGTTGTTTAATATTTTCTATTGTATCTTCCATGTTTTTGTCTTATTATTGTTTACTTGTAAGCATAAATTATTATACTTGAAATATGGATAATACGAAAAAAGCAAAACTTTTAACTTTAATACCAATTATTTTCTTCTCTGTGAGTGGTGGACCTTATGGTCTGGAAGAAATTGTTTCATCTGTCGGTTCTCGGATTACTTTATTATTAATCCTTTTAATTCCTTTAATTTGGACAATTCCAGAATGTTTAATTGTTTCTGAACTCTCTAGTAATTACCCTATCCAAGGTGGTTATTATAAGTGGGTTCAAATGACTATGGGTCGTTTTTGGGGATTTATGGAAGGCTATTGGAGTACTTTATATACACTTATTGATTTGTCTTTATATCCTATTTTATTTACTTCATATTTAAAGATCTTTTATCCAGATATGAATCATATAACTTTATATCTTGTAAATCTATTAGTTATTTGGGTTTCTGTTTATATAAATATCAAAGGTATAAAATCTGTGGGTGAGATTCTAGGAATCTTTAAATTATTTATTTTGATAGCCTTTTTTGTTTTTATCCTTCTTGGACTCTTTTATATAAATTTTGATTTTAGCCCTGTATTTTTACAAAAATCTTCATTTTCTCCCCATCATCTTATATATGGGCTTTCTCTTGCATTTTGGAATTTTATAGGTTGGGATAATGCCACGCCTGTTTTAGAAGAAATTCATGACTCTCATAAAACGTATCCAAAAGCAGTTTTTCTCACTATTCCTATTATTGTCTTTTTCTATTTCTTCCCTGTCTTGATAGGAGTTTGTATTCATGATAGTTCGGCTACTTGGAAATTCGGTGAATTTTCATTTATTGCTCAAACGATGGGGTTTCCTCTTTTGAGTGTATTTTTAACACTTGGTGGAATGATTATGTGTCTGGGAATATTTAATTCTTTAATGCTTTCTTCCACTAGAATCCTTTCATCAATGTCTAAAGATAAACTACTACCTAACTTCTTTTCTGTAATACACCCTAAGTTCCATACTCCACATTTGGCTATTTTATTTTGTGGTTTTATTTATAGCATTTTAGTTCTTTTTGACTTTGAAAATCTTATAGTCTTTGATGTTTTCTTTTATCTTATTGCTATGTCTTTAGAGATTATTGCCCTTCTTATATTTAGAAGGAGAAATGCTCTTATAAAAGATACTTTTATTATTCCATTTGGTAAATTGGGTCTGTACTTGACCATATCTTTAGCTTTTCTAGTTATTTTCTCCATGACAATATTTACGTTGATTTCAACTTCTCAATCAGTTAGTCTACTAATTCCTCTTGGAATGCTTTTGGCTGGTATACCTATTTACTACTTTACTTCCTTAAGAAGTAAAATTTAATCGTTACTTTCTCTTGTGAAATCCCCCACGATCCAAATGTGTGGATTTGATATTCTCTTTAAAATTTCTTTAGTTATTGATTCTGTGAAAATTGATTTTGAATCTCTTGTAGGTTCGCCAATTACTACATAGCTTGGCTTTATTTTCTTTTCTGCATTTACTATTTCATCTACAATATGTTCGCTTTCTACCAGTCTGAAATCTCCACCCAGTTCTACTATAAGTTGTTCAAGTTCAATTATGGCTATCTTTTTTTCTTCGCTAAGCTTTTTCATTTCTTTAATTATATGCATTACTATAAGTTCTGATTGTAGTCTGCTGGCTAATCTTGCAGATTTTCTGATTAGTCTTAAGGTGTCAGAATTTATGTCTATCAAGCTTAGAATCTTCCCCTTTTTATTTTTAGGATAAAGTTCATGCTCAACACTTTCTGCTACTTCTCTAAGTGAAAGCTCTCTTAATGCTATAAGGTTTCTTTTTTGAAAAAAGTGTGTAAGAGCTTGTTCTATTTTGTCTAGTGAATATATTTTCCCTGCTTTTAATCTTTCTTGTAAAGCTTCGGGACTTAAGTCTATTAGTACAATTTCACTTGCATGAGAAATTATCCAATCAGGTACGGTTTCTCTAACTTTAATACCAGTCACCTGTTCTACAATGTCATTTAAGCTTTCTATGTGTTGAATATTAACAGTGGACATAACATTTATTCCTGCTCTAAGTAAGTACTGTACATCCTGGTATCTTTTGTTGTTTATAGATCCTGGTACGTTTGTATGTGCAAGCTCATCTACTAGAATGTATTCTGGCTTTGCAAGTATTGCTCCTTCAAGATCAAACTCCTGCATATATTTTTCTTTGTGTTGAATAAGTTTTTGTGGCAGTAGTGGCATTTCAGCCATCATTTGAGATGTTTCTGGTCTCCCGTGAGTATCTATGACACCAAGTAACACATTTTTTCCTTGATCATGCAAGGCTCTTGCATCTTGAAGCATTTTATATGTTTTCCCTACTCCAGGAGCCATTCCTATATGAATTTTTAATTTACCAAAATTATGTTTTTCTTGTTTTTGTATAGTGCTTTCATCGCTAATCTTATTTAAGATGTTGAAACCTTCTTCTTCATTGCTTCCAACTATAAGAATATCTAAGTTTGTTGTTTTTCCCATAAGATCAAAAAGTGTTGTTTTTGAAAATAATTCTTTAATTTTTTTCTCTTTTTGATGTCCCATTACGACTTGAGTAATTCTGTTTAATTTAACAAAATGTACAAGCTCGTCAGCTATGCTTTTTTTTAAATCTTTAATAAGGAAAAAGTTTCCTTTGTACTCTTTTGTTGATTCTCTAAGAGAGGTTGTAATAGACTCTTCAACTTTCTCATTTAAAATGCAAAGAACATCTAGATCTCCATGAGTAATGGAGGCTATTATCCCAGCATGTTTAATCAATCTATTTGAGTTTAATTCAGGTTTACAAGCTACAAGTATTCTGTCTTTTATTTTTGCTTTTAGTTTCTCGCTAACAACTTCAATGTCTACTCTTTCAGCAAGTACATTAAGTGCTAAATCTCTTAATAGGAATAGATTACTTCTTTTGAAAAAGTTTTTGTAAGCATGTTTTAACTGATCTTGACTGTAAATATTCTTTGATTTAAGTCTCTCATGCAAATCATCAATAGGAATATCTATTAAAACCGTTTCATTAGCCTGATTTAATACCCAGTCTGGAATGGTTTCATTTATTTTAATTCCAAGATTTTTTTCTATAATAGGAGCAATACTTTCTAAATGGTGAATGTTAAGTGTAGATAAAACACTAATTCCATTTTTTAATATTTCTTGAACATCTTCATATCTTTTTTGATTCAATGACCCTGGTATGTTTGAATGAGCCAGCTCATCTATTATTACTGTTGCAGGTCTTCTTTCAATAACAGCCTCTACATCTAGCTCGAAAAAATCTTTGCCATTAATTTTAAAACATTTCTTCGGGATGGATTCAAAATAACCTATTAAGGTATTGTTGTCAGATCTTCCTTGATTCTCAATATAACCAATTACAATATCGATACCTTTTTTTTTCAAGTCCCTAGCTTCTTCAAGCATTTTACAAGTTTTTCCTACACCTGGAGCCATGCCAAGGTAAATTTTATGTCTCCCTGTTGACAGTTTAACTATTTGTTTTAAGATTTCATCTGGTTCAAGTCTTTTTGGCATCTTTATTACTCAATTTATTTAAATCTAAATTTAACTCAACTACATTTATTATTTTTTCACCAAATAAACCAATTATCCTTGGCTTTGCATGTTTATCTATCAATCCCCTCACTTCATTTTCACTTATTTTAGATGAGGATGATATTCTTTTTATCTGAGCTGTAGCCCCTTCATAGGTTATATGAGGATCTAGTCCTGATGCTGATTCTGAAAGTATATTTAAATCACCACTATTATTATTTATTGTTTTAAAGTTATTGTATTTATTTTTAATGTAAGTTCTTAAATCTTCTGACTTGTAAGCATAGTTTGAATTTCCTGAAAAATTATTTTTATAGTTGTTTGCAGATGGTCTTGAGTGTAAATGGTTGTTGCTAGTAAATTCTTGTCCTATTAGTCTTGAGCCTACGATCTTTCCATTTTTAGTTATTATCGATCCATTTGAGTGTTGGTTGAATAGTATTGAACTTACTCCTACAGAAAACACAATATATAAGCATGTTAGTAAAATTGTAATTATACAAACTCTGATACCTGTCATTAGATGAATCTCCCTACTATTAAGTCAATAATTTTTATTGCAAGAAATGGGATGATTAAGCCACCTATTCCAAATCTTAGCAGATTGACCGTTAATTGTTTGTTTGGGTCATTTGCTGAGTAGTTTACACCACTTATTGCTATGGGTGTGGCACAAGGAATTAAAATAGCATTAAATATTAATGTAGAAATAATTGCTGAATGGCTGGATTCTAAGCGCATTATATTTAAAACTTCAAGCCCACTAATTGGAAATATGCTGGGTAAAATCGCAAAGTATTTAGATATATCATTAGTAATTGAAAATGTTGTTAATGCTCCTTTTGTCATTAGAAGCTGTCTGCAGATTTTTACAATCTCTATTATTTTAGTAGGATCTGAATCAAGATCAATCATGTTTGAGGCTTCTTTTGCTGCTACTGTGCCAGTGTTCATCGCTAATGCTACGTCAGCTTGTGCTAGTGCTGGTGCATCGTTTGTACCATCACCTGACATTGCTACAATCATACCTTTTGATTGATATTCTCGAATTAGATTAATTTTTTCTTCTGGTTTAGCCTGAGCAATAAATTCATTAACGCCAGTTTCTTTTGCTATTACTTTAGCTGTTAAATTGTTGTCTCCTGTACACATGACAGTTTTAATGCCCATTAAATTTAATTCTTTAAATTTGTCTTTAATAATAGGTTTAATAATATCTTTTAAGTGAATTATTCCAATTACTTCATTGTTTTTTGAAACTAAAAGAGGCGTGCCTCCTTGTAAAGCAATATTATCTACAAGCTGATCAGTATTTTCCCAAATCTTACCATTTTTACTTTGTACTATTTTTTTTATAGCATCACTTGCCCCTTTTCTAAGGATGTCACCGTTTTCCAAGTCTATGCCACTTACTCTTGTATGAGCACTAAATTCTATTGGCTTTCCAATTATTTTTTTTATCTCTACATCTTCAACATATCTTTTTGCAAGGTTTAGAATTGATTTACCTTCAGGTGTATGATCATAAAAGCTAGCAAGAAAAGCAGATTTTGCTACAGTTTGAATTGAATTATGTCCTGTTGGTATAAACTCTATTGCCATTCTGCTGCCAATGGTTATTGTCCCTGTTTTGTCTAGGAAAAGCACATTTATATCACCTGCTTTTTCAATAGCATCTTCTGTTAAAGCAAGAACATTAAATGCATTGATTTTATCAAAGCCAGAAATTGTAATAGGTTTAACTAACCCTCCTATAGTAGTCGGAGCTAAGCAGCTTAAAAGAGCAATTATATAAATATATTCATATTTTATATGTAAGTAGTGGAGGATTACTGGGATTACAGTTACAACTAATAAAAAGCTTATAGTGGAAGCAATAAGCAATGCATTTAAACTTATTTCATTTGGTGTTTTTTTCCTTTCAATGCTTTCTGCAATATTTACCATTTGATCAATGTAGGTATTTCCTTGCTCAGCAGTAATTTTTATTAATAACCAATCACTAACTACTCTTGTTCCACCTGTTACTGAGGTTGATGTGTCTGTGCCTGGTTCTTTTAATACAACAGATGACTCCCCTGTAATGGCTGATTCATCAACAGTTGCTATCCCTTCAACTATTTCACCATCAAGTGGTATTAAATCACCTTCTTGTACTTTTATCATGTCTCCTTTTTCAAGTTTGGAGGAGAAAACATACTCTATACTTCCATCATCGTTTATTTTTTTTACTTCTACGTCACCATGTACTATTCTTAGACTGTCTGTTTGTGCTTTGCCCATCTCTTTTGCAATATTTTCAGCCATGTTTGAAAAGAAAATTGTAAGTATTAAAATCAATGTAATTACTAGGTTATCTATCTGAGATAGTTCTGTAGGTCCAAAAATATTGGGTTTAATACTTAATACTATTCCGATGAAAGAGCACATCCATATTAAAAACATTACAGGGTTTTTTACCAGTGTATGAGGGCTTAATTTTTTAATTGATTCTAAAAAAGCTTTAAAAGCTACTTCTGAGTAGTCTATTTTTATAGTGTGTTTTCTTTTATCTCTTGCTATTACCATCTGATTGTTACCTTTAATTCTTTGCTAATATTTCAGAAATTGGACCTAAGATTATAAAAGGGAAGTAAGTCAAAACTGTAGATATTATTGAAAAGAATAAAAATACAGTTCCAAATAAAAAATTGTCTGTTTTTAACGTTACTACTCCGCTTGGCATAGTTGGTTTATTTACAAATGAGGCTCCAAGAAAAATCATTGATGACATTGCTGCATACCTTGCCACAAACATAACAATAGCTAGGCTTAGATTCCAGTATGCATTATTGTCATCAAGTCCTTCTAATCCAGAGCCATTACTAGCTGCACCAGATGCAAACTCATAGAAAACTCTTGTGTAATAGTGAATGTGATCAAAAGTGCTTCCCCCGTTCTCAGGAAACATTATTAGAGTAAACGCAACGGAAGTTAATACAAGTATTGGGTTTATTAGTATAAGTATTGAGCTTAAAATTATTTCCTTTTTTTCAATTCTTTTTCCAAATACTTCAGGTGTACGACCTAACATTAAGCCAATTAAATATGCTGTGTAAATAATAAAATTTATAGTAAAAACTAATCCAAAACCTTGTACGCCAAAAAATGACTGATTTGAAAGGTTGAATAAAGCTAAAGCAATAGCTATGGGGTTGAATGCATCAAATGAAGAATTTGCTGATCCACTAACATTTGAAACCAGAGCTGTAAAAATTGACGCCCCTGCAATTCCAAATCTTGTTTCTTTCCCAATCCAGTTTGGTGCATCAAGTCCTATAATATTGTTTATTTCTACATTTCCTTTTAATTCAAAAAAACTAATTAAGAGGATTTCAAAAATTAATACAATATATAAAACTGAAATTATTGTTATTGATTGTTTTATGTTCTTTAAGTAAATTCCTAAAACTATAAGTAATGATGTTGGTATAAGTAAGATACAAAATACTTGAATAAAATTGCTTAAATAAGACGGACTTTCAAAAGGATGAGCTGAATTAGCATTTAAGCATGATAGTCCATTTTCTCCTATGAGCTTAATTGCTTCAAATGAAGCTATAGGACCTAATAGTAATGTTTCCTTGACTTTTTCAAGTGTTTCATACGTTATTGATGAAGTGAATGTATTTGGCGTTCCTAGTGAGACAAAAACTATGCTTGAAATAATTGATAAAGGAAAGAGAATTCTTGTCATTGCTTTTATAACATCTACATAAGAGTTTCCTATTTTTCCATAGATTAGTGCTCTCATAAATACAATTCCTGTAGCAATTCCAGATGCGCTTGAATAGAACATTAAAAGCGGCATAATGAAATAATTTGAGAGTGGAGTAAGGTGCTGTTCTGGAATATGGTGGGTTTGGCAAGTGTTTGTTATTTGAGATGAAAGCATGTGTAATATTATCGGTATGTCTAACTGGAAATTAATATTTCCTTTGAATGGCAAACTAGTCTGAAAATACAGTACTAAAAATGAAAATATGCATAATAAAATATTTGTATAAAATATTGTGAAAAAGTATTCTTTTGCAGTCATCTCTTGGGATTTATTGATGCCACATAATTTATATATAGGGTTTTCTATTGATTCAAATAGTAAACAAGCCTTAGATTTTATATCATCTGGAAAGATTTCTTCATTGAATGTCTTTGCTATAAATATGCCTAAGTAATATGCACTTGGTATTACCAGCATTAATATAATTCCAATAAATAGGATGACTTCTATCACTTATAAAAATCTTTCCGGAAAAAATAAAGCTATTGTTAAATAAATAAACATCAATGCAATTGATACAAACAATGCAAGATTTGGTAAAGGTAATTTTAGAAATAATTCCATATATACCTTACTATTTTAAATAAATTTAGATCTTTAAGTGTGTTCTAACTATTAATCTTTATTTAACTCTTGTTAAAATTGAATAAGTCTTATATTCCCCTACAATCTCACCATTTTTATATTGTATTACTATGCTTTCAGTGTGAATGGTGTTTTTCTCATCAAGATTCAAGTGGTCAATTAACACCGCTTCCCATTCTTCATGTTTTTTTGTTTTTATCTTTGTTATTCTTTCTGTAATTGCTTCTTTGTCATTTAATAGCTTTAAGACTCCATTACTTTGCTTCCAGTCCCCACCTTTCCATAAGGCTTTAATGTGGTTTGAAGGTCCTTTAATTGCAGGTCCTATTATTAATTTTGATTCTGTTGTGCTTCCTACTAAGATATCTGGGCAGCTTGATGAAGTGACAATAGTCTTCATTTTCCATTTCCCCGTAAAGCTACTTTTTATAGAGATATTCTTTTCTTGTGGAAGAGCTAAAATTGAAGCATTTGCTGGCATGCTTACTGCTATTAATAGCAAAATAAATGAAAAGATTCTATTCATAGATAGAGTCTTTATTCCCTAAGGGTAGGTTTTGTAACCAAGTCTTTGAATGGGTTACATTAAGTTTACTGTCTAGTTTTCTGAATCCGTTTCAATCTTATTATCTAGACTTGAGTCTGAGTCTATAATGTAACCACTAAAAGTTGAATTTAATATCAATTTTTTATTTAAGGTTTGGTAAATTTCTTTGATTTTTTCATCATTTTGTCTTGTAGCCCTTTTCCCTAAATTAATAAGATAATGGCATGTAATGTCATTCCAAGGAATGTTTATAGTATTTAATTTTTCTTCATTATCTATGAGAAAAATAACTTTATCAGCATAGATGCAGGCATCATCAGGAAATGTTCTTTTTGGGCCTTGAAAGTCAGTTAACCAAAATGGAAACTCAACAATAAAGCTTTTTCCAATTTTTTTTGCAAATGAATAAACTGCGGCATATCCATCTAACATCTGATTTAATACTTGAACTTTCATAGAGTCATCATCTTCTCTCCAAATATTTACTCTATTTGGTTCAATTCTTAAAACAATGCCATCTATATATTTACCATATTCTTTATAGAGCGGGATGAGATGTTCAGCAGCTCTTTGACCAAACCATGTATTTTTTCCAGTGACAAAATACAATTTTGAATTATATTTATTTGTTACTTTTCTTATTTCTTTTAATAGTTTTTTATTTGTCGATTCTTGTACGATCCAATGTTCTATAAAAACATTTCTAGGTCTTCTTACTTTTAAAACTTCTTCTAGCTTAGTTATATCTTCAGCACAATCTTTATTTAGGATGAGGTTGCTTAAATTCGTTAAGATGGCTTCTCTTGGAATGATCTCTTCTACTTTTCCATTGGCACTTAAGGCTATGGATGAATTAAGAAATAAAATCAGTGCTAGTAAGGATGTTAATGTTTGTTTTTTCATAGTTTTATTTGCCATTTGATTTGATTGTTAGGAAGATCTTTTATCTCTATATTACTGTCTTTTAAAAGATTTCTAATTTTATCAGCATTCTCAAATTCTTTTTTAGTTTTATAGTCACTTCTCCATCCTAGTAATTTGTCTATAAGTTTACTGAGAGTATTTTCTTTTAGGGATATGTCATTATTATCAATCAGGTTGAATCCTAATATTTTTGATAGGACTATTAATGTTTTTTGTAGCTCCTCTTTTTTATTTTTATTCTTTTCTATGTTGATTGTATCTGTAATTTTAAATAGAATTGCTAGTGCTTGAGGGCTATTAAAGTCATTTGATAAAACCTCATTAAATTCTTTTATGAAATCATTTTCAATACTTGTAATTAAATAGGGATTAAAGTTTATATCAGATAGTGCTTCTGATAATCTGTTTATTCCATTTTGTGCAGCTTGAATCCCTTCTTCTGTATAGTTTAAAGGCATTCTGTAATGGCTGTTTAATACAAAAAATCTAATTGCATTTCCTGAAGTCGTTTTTAATGCTTCTTTTATAGTTATAAAATTCCCATCTGATTTTGCCATTTTCTTCCCATTTACCATAATCATTCCATTGTGAAGCCAATACCTTGCAAATGGACCTGATGCCATTTCTGATTGTGCTATTTCATTTTCATGGTGAGGAAAAATTAAATCATCTCCTCCGCAGTGAATATCTAAATTGGTGCCATATAAAGAGTCGCACATAGCTGAACATTCAAGGTGCCATCCTGGTCTGCCTTTTCCCCATGGACTTTCAAAAGAATACTCATTTTCTTCTTTTACACCTTTCCACAAAGCAAAGTCAAGTGGGTGTTTTTTCCTAGGATTTGGTTCTACTCTTCCAAATCCTTTTTCTAATTCTTCTACTGGTTGACCTTTTAAGCATCCATAATGTTTGAATGATGCAATTGAAAAATATACATCACTATCAATTACATAAGCAGCTCCCTTTTTAATTAACTTCTCTATAAAGCTATACATGTGAGAGAGGTATTGTGTAGCATGAGGTTCATAATCTGGCCAGTCTACATTAAGGTTTATCATGTCTTCATGGTATGAATGTGAATATATCCTTGCCACCTTATCTGGATGCATTTTTAAATCTTTTGACTTGTTGATTATTTTGTCATCAATGTCTGTAATATTTCTTGTCCAAACTACTGTGTATCCAATTGATCTTAAAAACCTAACTATAAAATCCCAGGTTATTGATGACCTTGCATGTCCAATATGTGAGTGATCATATACAGTTGGACCACAGCTATAAATGTTTATAGTGCTTCTCCCACAGCTGTCGTAATCGAGCTGCGTTTTTTTTAGTGAGTCATAAAGTTTTATACTTTTCATTAGTAAATAAGCTCTTTCATGATTCCATTCTGAAATTTAAACATAACTTTTGCATCTTTTTTTTTAATATGATCATATCCCAAAAGATGTAAGTATCCATGTATAAAAAGTAATATTAATTCATTTTCGATGGGAATCTTTTTTCCTTTAGCTTGTTTTATTGCTGTATTACTAGAAATAACAATATCTCCTAGATAATTGTTTTTTATCTGTAAATCTTTTCTTAGATGAAATGATAAGACATCTGTTGCTTTATTTTTCTTTCTAAATTCTTTGTTTAGATTTTGTATTTCTTTATCACCTGTAATTAATAGTGTAAATGAGCATTTTTTTGATGAATTAACTGTTTTTTTCGGTAGCGTTTTGGATATATAGCTGAGTCCTTTTAATATTTCCTTCTTCCACCACTGTCTTGACTTAATGTCTGATTTTTCTCTAATTAATATTTCAAATTGATTATTCATAGTTTTTATCTTAGCATTTACTTAATATCTTTTAGCTTGTTGGCTTAAAATATTAATTCCTTAAAAAAAAGTAGGGCTTACATTCAATTATGAAAGAGGATAGAAAAAAAGAATTAATACTGTTTTCAAACTCTTTAGGTTTGAATATAAAAGATATTAAACTTTTAAATACTGCATTAACACACGGGTCTTATGTTAAGGAAAATTCAAAAAAGAAACTTTTAGATAATGAAAGGTTGGAATTCTTTGGTGATGCTGTTTTGAAGCTTTATGTCAGTGAGTATATAATGCAAAAATACCCTGATTATGCTGAAGGTCAATTGAGTAAATTAAGAGCATTTGTTGTCAGTGAAAAAGTGTTAACTCACGTAGCAAATAAATTAAATTTGAAAAAGTATCTTTTGATGGGAAAAAATGAAAAAAAATCCCCGCCAGTTTCTATAATTGCTGATTCTGTTGAAGCATTACTTGCTGTTATTTACTATGAATGTGGCTCTAAAATAACAAAGGATTTTATTCTAGACAATTGGGGCTGTTATATTGAACTTGCTGATAAGGACAAAGAAAAAGATAACTTTAAAGCTTCTTTGCAGGAGCACACACAAGGTCAGAAGTTAGGTTTACCTGTGTACAAGACTATAGTTGAAACCGGACCTGATCATATCAAGGAATTTGAAGTTGCTGTTTTATTGAATAATAATGAGTTGGCAAGAGGTAAAGGAAAAACAAAAAAAGAAGCTAGCCAAGATGCAGCAAGAAATGCAATGATATTTTTAAAAAGTAATCAAAAGGAATCGTATGTCAACATCAAAGTCTAAAACACAACAAACGGATTCATTGTCAAGAGTTGAAGTTTTATCTCAGGCACTTCCGTACATACAAAAATTTCAAGACAAAATCTTTGTAATTAAATATGGTGGTGCTGCTATGACTGATAGCACGCTAAAAAAACTTACTATTAGAGATTTTGTTTTACTTAGTTGTGTTGGAATAAAAATTGTAATTGTACATGGTGGTGGACCTGAAATTAGTGAAATGTCAAAAAGGCTAAATCTGCCAGTAAAGTTTGTTGATGGTCATAGAGTTACAGATTCTAAAACCATGGAAATCGTTGAAATGGTTCTAGTCGGCAAAGTTCAAAAAGATCTGGTTAATTTGATTAATGTTTCTGGTGGGAAATCTATTGGTCTTTGTGGTAAAGATGGAAAGCTTTTTGATGCTAAGCCTATACCTAAAATGAAAAAATTTGGTTTTATTGGTGATGTGAATAAAGTTGATACTTCTATTTTATTGACTCTCATTGAAAAAGGTTTTATTCCTGTTATTAGTTCTGTAGGTGCTGATTCAAAAGGACAAAACTATAATATTAATGCTGATACCGTGGCTTGTGAAATTGCTACAGCTATTAAAGCCTATAAATTAATATTAATGACGGATACGCCAGGTGTTTTAAGAAAACACAAAGATCCTTCATCTTTAATTTCTAAACTTACAATATCTGAAGTAAATAAGCTTGTTAAATCAAAAGTTATTTCAGGTGGCATGATCCCAAAAACAGAATCTGCCTCCTCCGCTATAAAAAAGGGAGTTTCAGCGGTACATATAATTGACGGTAGTCAAAAACACTCTATACTTTTTGAAATACTTACAGATTCAGGTATTGGGACTATGATAGTTAAGTAGGTAATTGAGAATTGAAAATAAAAAGTTGAAAATGAGGAAAATTGAGTGCTAGAAGAGACAGTTAATTACAAAGATACTTTAAACTTACCTCAAACAGATTTTCCTATGAGAGGTGATGGACCTAAGCGTGAACCTGAAATTCAGAAATTCTGGTTTGAAAGTGATATTTATAAAAAAGTTTTAGAAGAGAGAAAAAAAACTAACATTGGTAGCTTTTTGCTTCATGATGGACCTCCATATTTAAGCTCACCTAATATCCATATAGGAACAGCTTTAAATAAAATTTTAAAAGATATAGTTGTGAAGTATAAGACTTTACAAGGTTTCTATTCTCCATATGTACCAGGCTTTGATTGTCATGGCTTACCTATTGAAAGTGCTATTTCTAAAGATAAAAAAAAGGATTCAAATCTCCCCCTTGATCCTGTTCAGTTAAGAAAAGAGTGTACTGAATTTGTCATGGTGAATAGAAAATCTCAGGAAGTTAAATTTAAAAGACTCGGTGTTTTAGGTGACTGGGATAATTCTTATATGACTATTTATCCAGAGTTTGAAGCTGCTCAGTTAGATCTTTTTGGAAAGATGGTTGATGCCAAGTATATTTATAGAGGCTTAAAACCTGTTTATTGGTGTCCGACCTGTCAGACTGCATTAGCAGAAGCTGAAGTAGAGTATGTAGAGAATTATAAGTCACAGAGTATTTATGTAGGGTTTAATTTTTTAAAGTTTTCTAATGATTCTAAATCTCTAGAAAAATACAAAGACTTAAAAGCTGTTATTTGGACTACTACCCCTTGGACTTTGCCAGGGAATCTAGCTGTTTGTTTGAATGAAAAATTTATGTATGTTGTTGTTAAGTCTAATAAGTTTGGTCACTTATTGCTGGCTGAAGGAATGTTGTCTGAATTCTCTAAGAAACTTGAAGAAGAATTCTCTATCTTGGAAACTGTTTCTGGAAAGAGTCTTGAGAATTCCGTTTGTAGTCATCCTTTTATTGATAGAGAAAGCCCGATTATTTTAGGTGATCACGTTACTTTAGAAGCTGGTACTGGATGTGTTCATACTGCTCCGGGACATGGTCTTGAAGATTTTGCTGTAGGTCAAAAATATGGATTGAAATCTATTTCTCCTGTTGATTCTAAGGGGCTTTTAACAGAAGAAGCTTCACCTGTTTTAAAAGGACTTTATGTTCATAAAGGTGCTAATTTGAAAGTGATTGAAATCCTTTCTGAAAATGGTTCTTTACTTAAACAAGAGGATTATTTGCATAGTTATCCTCATTGTTGGAGATCAAAAACACCGATAATATTCAGAGCAACTGATCAATGGTTTTGCAGTGTAAGAGATTTTAGAACTCAGGCATTAGATCAAATTAAAAAAGTAAAATGGATACCTGCTGTTGGTGAAAATAGAATTTATTCTATGGTTGAGTCTCGTACTGACTGGTGTATTAGCAGGCAGAGAATATGGGGTGTTCCAATCCCGGCTTTTTATTGCATTGATTGTAATGCTTTGCATCTAAACTCTGAAATTATAAATAATGTTTCATCAATTGTAAAAAAATCTGGATCCAGTATTTGGTGGGAAAAAGAAGCCCAGGATTTATTGCCGAATGGTTATAAATGTAATTGTGGCAGTTCCAACTTTAAAAAAGAAACAGACACTATGGATGTTTGGTTTGATTCTGGCTCTACTCATTATTCTGTAGTAAAACAAAATCCTGATTTGGCTAATATCTCTGATGTAATGTATTTAGAAGGTAGTGATCAGCATAGAGGATGGTTTCAATCTTCATTGCTTACTTCTGTGGCTATTAACGGTGTTGCTCCATATAAAACAGTTTTAACTCATGGTTTTGTACTAGATGAAAATGGACGTAAAATGTCTAAATCTTTAGGGAATGTTGTAGACCCTGAAAAGGTTATATCTGAATATGGTGCAGATATTTTAAGGCTTTGGGTCGCTAGTACAGATTATAGTTCTGACATGAAAATAGGTCAGAATATGCTTAAGCAGCTAGCTGATGTATATAGAAATGTTAGAAATACTATTAGATTTGTTTTAGGTAATTTATATGATTACGATGAAGCTAATATAAAAATTACATATGATGACCTTTGGTCTATAGATAAGTATGCACTTCATAGGCTACAGGAAGTGAAGGATGAGGTGTATAAATCGTTTACCTCTTTTGAATTTTATAAGTTTTATCAAATCCTTCAAAACTATTGCTCTGTTGATTTGTCCAGCTTTTATTTTGATATTGTAAAGGATAGGCTTTATGCAGGAAGTCCAGCTTCTAGAAATGCTGTTCAATTTGTTTTAAAAGAAATACTAAGCTCTTTGTTACCCATTTTAGCTCCTGTTTTGCCTCATCTTGCTGAAGATATTTGGAAATCTTTCCCAAAAGGACTGCTTAAAAATCATGAGTCTGCACTTTTTTTAAAATTTTCATCTGTAAATAAATCTTATATGTCTGAAAATTTAATTAATGATTATAAATCAATTCTTCTTGTTAAAGAAGTGGCTAATAAAGCACTTGAAATTTCAAGAGCTGAGAAGAAAATCGGAAAATCTTTAGAGGCTAAAGTTTTAATTGTTCTTAAGAGTAGTGATGTTTTTAATTTATTGAAGAAATATGAATCTGAATTGCCTACTATTTTTATTGTTTCACAGGTTGATTTATCGCAAAAGTCTAATATTGATTCTTCTCAGGTTTTATCTTCTGCTTCTAGTGATGTTTGCGAGGCTTTTGTATTCCTTGCAAATGGAGAAAAGTGCCCTAGATGTTGGAAATCATGCACTGATATTGGTAGTCATATAAAGCATAAAACTATATGTTTAAACTGCGCTGAGGCTGTGGATTCTAGGTCTTAGATCGTATCTAACCAATCCTTTATTAGGTTAGTCTCGTGGTTTTGTTGTTTTATACTCACCTGCTACAACTGTATTTAGTTTTGTAGGCAGTATATATTTTTTAATAGCTTTATTAACGTCGCTTAATTTTAATGAATGAATTATTCTAGGATAGTCATTTATATAGTTATTTCCTAATTTGTAAAATTCAACAGCAAGAATAGTACTTCCAATTGATCTGTATGATGACAAATACTTTGAGGTGAATGAATCTACTAGTGATATTTTTGTCTTTGCTAATTCTTTTTCTGTTATACCTTTTTCTGTAAATATTTTAAGCTCTTTATTTATTATTTCAATAGCTTTATCAACGTTTTTATTATTCGATCCAAAATAAATTCCAAACTCCCCTACTCCAAATGAACCTGATAAATAGGAATATACCGTGTAAACAAGACCTGATTGATCTCTTACTTTTGTGGATAATCTGCTATTTAATGTGCCTCCCCCTAGAATATAATTAGCAATATTCATCTTGTAAAAATCTGGATGTAATCTGTTTACTTCTGAGATGTGAGTAAGGTATACGTCAGATTGCTCTTTATCTGTTATAAATACATTTTCAAATTTCGGTATATCTCTGAGCTGAACATTTGGAATGTTGGCTTCCCTTGATTTTACTTTTTTATCGTATGCTATACCAAGGTTTAACCCTCTTATCGTATTCTCTAATTCTTTTCCTTTTATGTTTGATACTAATGAAACTATTGCCGTACCATTTATGAGTTCTTTGTGAGTTTTGTATAAATCATTTGCTTTGATTTTTTTTATAGCTTTAATTTCATTTTCAAAGCTGTCTATATAGTATGGGTGATCTTTTGGGTAAATTATCTGAGACATTTTTCTTCTTGCTATTTCATTTGTATCATCTTTGCTTTCTATTAATTCCGCAATGATTTTATTTTTTTCATTTTTTACTTCATTCTCTTTAAATTTAGGATTAGTGATAATGTCATTAAATAGCTCTATTGTTCTATCTAGATTTTCATTTAATGAAACAATGTCAAATTTAAACCCTTCATCTGTACAAGCAAAATTAATAATAGATCCTGTATTATCTAAAAACTCTTCAATATCTTTTTTAGAATAATTTTCACTTCCATCACTAATTATTCTTGTTATTAATTCACTTTGCCATTCTTTATCTTTGGGTAATAGACTGCTTCCACCAGGGATTATCCCTGAAAGGTATGTAATAGGAAGGTCTATATTGTTGTAGTGTAAAAGTACTGAGCCATTATTTAAAATCTTTTTTTTGTACTCTAGTTTTTTTGTCTTTGATTGTATTTGTGAGGTCTTTTTATAGTGTTGTGTTTTTGATACATTTATTGATTCGTTTTTATACTTTTCCCCTTCTCTTAAAATTGGGATAAAATAACCAATCGTTCTGTTTTCTTTTTTTAAGTATTTTTTAGCAATTTTAGGAAGTTCAGTTTTTGAAACATTATTTATTCTTTTTATTAATTCTTGTGAAGTCGTCCAGTTGTCTATGATTTCATAGTAGCCAAGATTCACTGCCTCTGAGTATGACCCATCAAGCCCATAAAAATAATTTGCTTTAATTCTATTTTTTGCTGCTGTGACTTCTTTCTCTTTGGGTTCAGTTTTTATGAAACTATTAATTTCATCTGTAATAATTTTCTCAACCTGCTTGTGCGTAGCTTTTGGTGTTAAGGAAACTACTATATTAAATAGTCCTGGATCAAGACTTGTATCGCTTCCTCCTGAAATCTCTGTTGCTAAGCCATTATCAATAAGTTTTTTATATAAAGGGCTTCTTTTCCCCTTGAAAAGTATTTCTTCAATGACATTCAATGCATATAGGTCTTCATTTTTAAATTCCGGGATGTGATATGAAAGTTGAATCAGTTTATAGGTTCCAGATTTCTTTACTTTTATTCTGTTTTCTTTTATTTGATTGGTGTCTTTTTCTGTTTCTTGATTTATTTTTCCTGTTGGTTTAATCTCACCAAAATATGCTTTTATAAGGCTAAGTGCATTTGCTTCTTTAAAATCACCAGATAGAACAATAAAAGCATTGTTAGGTGCATAGTACTTCAAGTAGTAATCTTTCATTATTTTAGAATTGATTTTATTTATATCTTCTCTATAGCCTATAACTGGATGTTTGTAAGGACTATTATTAAAAGCAGTAAACTTTATTTTTTCATCTAATGTGACGGCAGGATTGTTTTGATCACCTTCTAGTTCTGATAAAACAACATTTTTTTCCAGGTTTAATTCATCTTGATCAATTAATGAATTCCTCATTCTGTCTGATTCTATTTGGATTGCTTTTTCTAAGTACTTAGGAGGTATTGTTTCATAGTAAGCCGTTCCATCAGTAAATGTGAAGGCGTTAAATGTGCCTCCATATTTTTGTATTGTGCTTGCTATTTCTCCTTTTTTTAATTTTTTTGTACCTTTAAACATCATGTGTTCAAGAAAATGAGAAATTCCTCTGATTCCATCATATTCATTTCTTGAGCCTACTCTGTACCATATAGAAAAAGTTACTAGTGGGATATTATGGTTTTGCTTTAGTATTATTTTTAATCCATTCTTTAATTCATATTCTTTTATACCGTTTAAGTTATTTATTAGCTTCGGATAATTTGTCATATTTCTTCCATTTATATTTGCACTTACTTGATTTGAAATTGTGAAGCTTAAACCCGTCAAAGCTACAATTATTAATATTTTCTTTTTCTGCCACATTTAATTTATAATACTACCAGGGAACTCTTCAAGCCATATTTCTTTTGAGTTGTTATCCTGTAATAATGAGATTAATCCTATTATTTTTATCTTTTCTGATTCTTTTGAATTTTAATTATTCTTTTGTTTCTCCTCATCCTCATACTATTAAATTTGTTTATATTCCTGATTTAAATCTTTATCCTACACCAGCTTCAAATATAAGAACTAAATCAAAGTTAGAAAAAGAAAAAGGACTTTTATTTCATGAGTCTCAAGCTGTTTTTCAAGACTTGATAAGTTATGTTAATTTGAAAATTAATCCTGACTTTGTTGTTTTTGGTGGTAATAATGTTGCTGATTTTTCTTCCTCAGTTTCTGATGATCTCCTTCAGCTTCTTTTAGATATGGCTAGCCAGATTAAAGCTTCATTCTTTATTGTTTCTGGCGGAAATGAAATGAAATCAAAAAGCGCGAACGATCTTGTTAGGGTTATAAAGTCTACTGGAGTAAACTCTAGTGAAACCTGGTGGATGTATGCTGTTCCTGAAAATAATTTAATTTTTGTTGGATTAAATAGCTCATTATTTTTCGTTAGTGCTTCTGAATCTGTTAAACAGCTTAATTGGCTATCAAAGCTCTTAGCTGAAAATAAAAATAAAAACGTTGTTTTATTTATGCATGATTCAATTGTTCAAACTGATGGCAAAATAATAAGTAATAAATATGCATTAAAACTTTATAAGTTAATTAAACAAAACCCGAATATTAGGCTTGTTGCTTCTGGAAATACTTCTGCAAACAGGTTGAAATTGTCTGGGAAAACAGTGTTTGCCTTAACCTCAAGTATCCTAGCTTATCCATGTACGTTTAGAATTTTTGAAATATCAGATAAGTCTCTTTCTGTTAGAACAGTTAAAATCCCATTAAAGGGCATTATAAAAAAGGCAGAAAAGTATCTTATTGAGTCTGATTTTGCTAAATCTATTCCTCAGTCCTCTGAAAAGTCAATTAAAACTTATGCTGAAGGTAAAAAAGTAGATAATGAATACAGTCTTAACTTCCCCCTTTAAATAGTCTTTAATGATTATTGGGTACTAATAGAGTGTAGCCCTATGACTTTTAGGTGCTCTGTAACCCTTATAAACATTAGAGTGTAGGATGTTAATTAAATTGAAAATTACTATAATTTTTCTTTTATTGTTTTTAATCTTGAGTAATCAAGCTGCTTATTCATTTGTAGAAAAGGTAGATGGGCTTGAGTATGTTGTTAGAAATTTGGATTCTAATGTGTTGGGGAATTATATATCATCAAGATATAACTTGTATGAAATATATTTAGAAAACAGATCAGAAAAGGCTTTTTCTATTCCAGGATATAGTATTGATTTAGGAGTTAAGTATACAACTTTGCAGGAAATAGCTTCTGCTTCTATGGCAAGTGGAAATAAAAAACTTGCTGTATTAAATCTTACTGCTGGAGCTGCATCATTAGCTTTTGGTGCAGTTGCTAAATCTGTAGCTAGTACTGCTATTCGTGGTATTAGTTTAAGAAATAAATCACCAGGAATATCTGATGATGATGTGATTTTATCTCCAGTAAAAACATATATTATTTATCCGGCAGAAGCATTGTCTTTATATGTATTAGTCGATAATAAAATTACTCAAGTCCCGTCTTCCGTAAAATTTATTTGTCATGATGAAGATGCAAATATAAATTACATTGTTATTAATCGGAATCTTAAACTCTTGGATACTTCTATACTAGCTGAGAAAAAAGTTACAAAAGATGTAAGTGCGAAAATTGAATCTGCTGATGAAAATGTTATTGCTACTCCTGATTCAGATCTTTATAAGTAATAGCGTATAACGTATAGATTGAGAGTGAAGCTCTATCCTGTTGCTTATATTTCTTTTACTAAATGCTTGCATGCATGATAACATTTTATTGTAGTTTTATATAGGAGAATTTTTCAAAATCATGACACAGACATTGCAAAAAAACGAAGGTATTATTTCACAGGTAATTGGTCCAGTTCTTGATATAGAATTCTCTCCAGGTTGCTTACCTGATATTTATACAGCATTGGAAATTAAAGATAAAAACTCTGTGGGTGAAAATATTTTTTTAGTTGCTGAAGTTCAGCAACTCTTAGGTGGAAATAAAGTTAGAGCTGTTGCAATGAGTTCTACTGATGGTTTAGCTAGAGGTATGAAAGCTTTTAATACTGGTAAACCAATCTCTGTGCCAGTTGGCGAGCAAACTTTAGGTAGGATTTTTAATGTTTTAGGTGATTTAGTTGATGAAGGTGAACCCCTTGATATAAAAGAAAGATGGGCCATTCACAGACATGCTCCAAAACTAATTGATCAAAGTACTGAGGTTAAAATTTTTGAAACTGGGATAAAAGTTATTGATTTGCTTGAGCCATATATTAAAGGTGGAAAAATTGGTCTTTTTGGTGGTGCAGGTGTTGGTAAAACCGTTATTATTATGGAGCTTATAAATAACGTTGCAAAAGCTCATAAGGGAATTTCAGTCTTTGCTGGTGTTGGAGAAAGAACCCGTGAAGGAAACGATCTCTGGAATGAAATGAAAGAGTCTGGAGTTATTGATAATGTTTCACTGGTATATGGTCAGATGAATGAACCACCTGGTGCGCGTATGAGAGTTGGTCTTTCTGCTCTTACTCAGGCTGAATATTTTAGAGACGTTCAAAAGAAGGATGTATTGCTTTTTGTAGATAATATTTTTAGATTCACACAGGCAGGTGCAGAAGTTTCAGCACTTTTAGGTAGAATGCCTAGCGCTGTGGGTTATCAGCCTACTCTTGCTATTGAAATGGGTGAATTGCAGGAAAGAATTACCAGTACTAAAGACGGGTCTATCACTTCAGTGCAGGCTATTTATGTTCCAGCAGATGATCTTACCGATCCAGCGCCAGCTACAACATTTGGTTACTTAGATGCTACTACGGTGTTAAGTAGGCAGATTGCAGAGCTTGGAATCTATCCAGCTGTTGATCCTTTAGCTTCTACCAGTACAGCTTTAAAAGCTTCAATTGTTGGGGAAGAGCACTATAACGTAGCTAGAGGTGTTCAACAAACCCTTCAAAGATATAAAGAACTTCAAGATATCATTGCAATTCTAGGTATGGATGAACTTTCTGAAGATGACAAGCTTTCAGTAAATAGAGCCAGAAGAATTCAAAGATTTTTAAGCCAGCCATTTTCTGTAGCTGAAGTGTTTACAGGCACTCCAGGTAAGTACGTCAAACTAGAAAAAACAGTTAAAGGCTTTAAAGAAATTCTTGAAGGTAAATATGACCATCTTCCTGAGCAAGCATTTTATATGGTTGGTGACATTGAAGAAGTGATAGAAAAAGCTGAAAAGATGGCAAAAACCAAATAATTTAAAATTGACAGTTGATAATTAACAATTAAGGAATTTCTTTATTTTTCAATTCTCAATTTTCAATTGTTAATTAAAAATCAAGCTCATGTCCTATAAGTGGTCTATTCATAAGGTCTTTAAGAACTGATTTTGTGTTTTTCCCATGTACTAAAACTTTATAAACAGAGTTAGCTATAGGCAGATCAAGTTTATACTTTTTAGCTAGACTTACCATTGATTTTACTGTTTCAACACCTTCAGCTACCTGACCTAACTCTTTTAATATTGTTTCAAGTTTTTTACCCTTGGCTAAAGCATATCCTACTCTGTAATTTCTACTATTTGTGCTACAGCATGTCGCTATTAAGTCACCAATTCCAGCTGCACTAAGTAGTGTTTTAGGCTTGCCACCTTCTTTTACAGTTACTTTTGCAATTTCTATTAATCCTCTGCTGATTAGTGCTGCTTTTGTACTGATGCTGAATCCTAGCCCATCAGAAATACCCGCCGCTATGGCTATAACATTTTTTAATGCTCCAGCAGATTCTACACCGATTACATCATTGTTTGTATAAATTCTAAAATACTCTGATGAAAACATTTCTTGAAGTAATTTTGCTGCTTTAATATTTTTAGATGCAATAACTGAAATTATTGGTGTGTTTGATATTACATCCAATGCTATGTTAGGTCCTGAAAGAACTGCTATAGGATTATTCGGAAGTACCTCTTTCATTATTTTTGAGGGTCTTTTATGATCATCTGTTGTTATCCCTTTTGTGGCACTAAGTAAAATAACATTCTTTTTGATCTTTAATACTTTAAGTTTGTTTATTACATCTTTAAATGCATTTGTAGGTACAGCAATAACTAAAATATTGCTGTTATCTACGACACTTTTTAAATCCATGGTTATATGGATATTTTTGTTTATCTTATATTTTTTTGGTTTTGTAAGTGTTTTTGTATTTTTAATTGCCAGATATTCTTCTTTATTTGGTGTCCAAAGATTAACAGAAATTCCTTTCTTGCTTAAAAGACAAGCAAGAGTTCCACCCCAACTTCCAGCGCCTAATATTGATATATTTAAATTTTTCTTATTTTTATATTGCATTTGTTATTTAGACCCTCTATATTTTATTGTATTTTTTCTAAATTTCTTTAAAATTACTTATAATGACAGTAAATTTATACATTATTTTTTATTTATTATCATATGACGGTTTATAATTAAAAATATGGCACAGTTTTTAGAAAATAATTATCCTGGAAAGCTTTTTATTGTAGAAGGTATTGATGGATCAGGTAAAAGTACACAATTAAAACTTTTACATCAATGGCTTCAACATGATGGATATGGTGTTTTTCTTAGTGAGTGGAATTCATCTCCTCTAGTCAAGGCTACAACAAAACATGGTAAATCTAATCAATTGCTAACTCCCACAACATTTAGTTTAATTCATGCTACGGATTTTGCTGACAGAATTGAAAATGAAATAATCCCACCATTAAAAGCTGGTGCTGTAGTTCTTGCTGATAGATATTTCTATACTGCATTTGCTAGAGATGTTGCTCGTGGTGTAGATCCTAAGTGGGTTAGAAAACTTTATCGTTTTGCTGTTGAACCTACCATACCATTTTATTTTAAGGTGCCATTAGATGTTGCCTTGGATCGTATTCTAGGGAATCGAGCTGAGATTAAATTTTATGAAGCAGGTATGGATATTGGGCTTTCTTCAGATATTCGAGAATCATTTAAGCTTTTTCAGGAGAAGATTTTGTCAGAATATGAAAAAATGATTGAAGAATTTGGCTTTACTGTTATAGATGCTACTTTGCCTATAAACATCCAACAAAAAAAAGTTAGAGAAATTGTTCTTAAAAAAATTAAAGAGTTAAAGAAATTCCCTAAATCTTATAATATTGTTCCTAAAGATTCTGTAAGTTAATAAGTCTATTTGTGTTTAACAGACAGTTATTCTACTATCCAAAGAGGTTGAAATTTGGATTGAGATATAAATTTTTGTGGGAAGAAAGCCTCAAACTTTTCATTTTTCCCAATAGAGGATGAAATAAAGCTTTCCAATACTGATGAGCTTTTCCATTCTTCTTCTACTGGCAAGTCTTTGTTTCCATATTTTTTCCCTATTTCGGGGAATTTTTCTTTTGCAAGTTTTTGAGCATGAGCTAGGGCTTTTGAGTAATCTCCGAGGTGATCAACTAGCCCTATTTTATGAGCTTGTTCTCCTGTATAAATTAATCCTTCAGCAATCATTGATATGTTTTCATATGGTACGCCTCTACCTTTGGCTACATCACCAATAAATTGTTTGTATGAGTTGTCAAGTAGCGCTTGTAGTATTTTTCTTTCTGTTTCTGTTAGTGGTCTGGTTGAACTACCAATATCTTTAAATTTCCCTGATTTTATAGTGACTCCCTCAACTCCAAATTTTTTGAATAAGTCTGTAAAATTTAAGTATGAAGTTATAACACCAATGCTCCCAGTCAGTGTTCCAGGATTAGCATAAATTGAATTTCCAGCAGAGGCTATATAGTATCCTCCTGAAGCTGCTACGTCTCCCATTGTTATTACTATGGGTTTCTTTTTTCTAGCTCTAATTAATGCTTGGTAGATCTCTTGGCTGGCAGCTACGGTTCCACCTGGACTATTAATTCTTAAAACAATAGCCTTTACAGTGGTATCTTTTGTCGCTTTTATAATCTGTTCCAATACGGCACTACTTGATGTAGTGTTCTTAAAAAATGATGACCCTTCTGAATCTGTAATTATACCCTCTAATTTAATTGCTTTTATTTTTGATCCTTTAAAAGGTGAGCCAAATGACTTAATGGAATTATATGAAATGTTATCGTTTGTTTCTAGCTCTTCCTGGCTAGAATTTGATTTTGGCATTATAATTCCAACAAAAAGTGATGTTAGACATATAAAAATTATTAATAAAGAAATGTTTTTATTGTTCATAAGATTACCGTTACTATTATATAAGCAATTTAGTGAATCTTCTGGAACTGTTCTAAATATTATCCTTCTTAAAAAATATGCGTAATAAACAGAAATTGTTGATTTTAATTCTAATTGTAGTATTATTACTCATCTCATTTTTAATTATGAATAATAGAAAGCTTCCAGTTTTTGTTGACTCTAACGATAACATTTTTTCCTTATCTACTATTTCAAATTATTTAAATATGTCATCTGTTAAGGATCAAGTTAATTTAACTGATTCTAAGATTGTGCCTTTAGGAACTGTAAAGCCAGAAAAAACTGCTATCTCAGGGAAAGCTGCTGTTGCTGTAAAAACTGTTAGTCCTGTGAAAGCTGCTAGTCCATCAAAAACTGGTAGCGCAGTAAAAGTTGCTGCTTCCATAAAAACTGCTAGCCCAGTAAAAAGTTTTACTCCCATAAAAAATACTCTACCTATAAAGAGTATTATTCCTTTAAATAGTGTAAACCCCTCAGCTAAAGTTGTTAACAAACAAATAAAAATTAAAGAGTTAGAAATTAAAGAGATAAATAGCCCTAAAAATCATTCTAAATCAATGTTATTAGCTGATGAAGATGATGCCAGTCGTTTTGGGACAAAGACTTATAAAAGTACTGATGTTCATGATGGTTTAAGTGAACATTCAAATACTCTTGACTCTACTATTGATGATGATATCTTGAATAAAGATGATCTTATTTATAATAAACAATCAAAAGAAAGTTTCAATACTAATAGCAATCCTTTCTCCTATAAAAAAGACTTCAACTTTTTACCCTGGACTATTTTAGTTGTACTATTAATATCTTTTCTTGCATTGCTAAAATTTATTAATAGCTCCAAGTTATAATTTTTTTTTGTGATTTACTAATGGTGGACGCTAGAGGATTCGAACCTCTGACCACCTGTACGTCAAACAGGTGCTCTACCAACTGAGCTAAGCGTCCATTTGTATTGGATTTTAGACAAGCTAAAATACTTTGCTATCAAGTGCACCGTTTGCTCGGATTTGCCAAATAAATTGGACAAATCCTCTTTTCTGCCAATAAGCTATATTTCTAAGCAATCTAGCTAAATTATTCTATCAATCTTTTACTATCCTGGAGGGGCTTCTTGTTGTTCTGACTTATCTGAAAAACCTTCAGGGATTAGTTGATAGCCGCCACCATAGACTGTTTTAATATACTTCTTGGTGAATGCTTCAATTCTTGTTCTTAAATGTCTTATATGTACTCTTATCGTATCAACATCATCATCAGGTGAATATCCCCAAACCTCTTCTAGCAACTTACTTGTTGTTACTGTTTGACCATGGTGTTGCATTAGGCAATGTATTACCTCAAATTCGATCGGTGTTAATCTTACTAAATTATCTTTAATCTTAACTTCTCTACTTTCAGGTATAAGAGTTAATTCGCCTATGTGTAATATTTCGGGAAGACTCATTACTGTCGTAGCTTTTCCTGCGCGTCTAAGAAGAGCTCTTACTCTTACATATAATTCTGGTAATTCAAAAGGCTTTGTTAGATAATCATCAGCTCCAGCATTGAATCCTGATACTTTATCATCAGTTCTAGATAATGCTGTAAGCATTAATATAGGGATATTTTCTGTCTTTTCATCTTGTCTAATTCTTTGGCAGGCTGTAAATCCATCGACTTCAGGCATCATTAAATCTAAAATAATTAGGTCAGGTATTTCTTGCTTAGCTAAGGCAATGCCTGTTATTGCATCGTTTGCAATAACAATCTCATGACCTTGAATTTCTAGGTTTATTTTAACCAATTCAACGATTGACTTATCATCATCAACTAAAAGTATCTTACTCAATTTTTTTTTCCTCTATCAATAACTTATTTTAAGTAATACCCAGTAATTAGACAATTAACTCCTTTATATTAGCTGAGTTTAAAGCTCTAATATCTCCATGGATATTATTGAGCTTTCTTTTACAGACGAAAGTTTTTACTTCTATGTTCTTGTTTTACTTTTTATATCTTTGATATATCTTCTTAGTCTCACTGGTTTTCGCTTCAGATAATATAGAGTTATTGTCAAGGTTTTGCTTATCCTTTTTGTAATATATCTTAAAATTATGTTAGGAACTTTCCCGTATGCTATATGTCGCATTATT
>JAGVKQ010000025.1 GCA_020050435.1 Candidatus Caenarcanales bacterium | reverse complement strand
GTTGGAGTTGGTGTTACTCTCGGTGTTGGAGTTGGTGTTACTCTCGGCGTCGAAGTGGGTGTTACTCTAGGTGTCGAAGTTGGTGTTACTGTTGGGGTTGGTGATGGCGATGGTTCTGGTTCACATTCCCACGTACCTTGTTTCTTAGGTGGTAAATCTCTAGGATCCCCTCCCATATTATTCTCAATATCTTCTTTAGTGTATCCTTGGCATTGTGACTGATTAAATATAAAGTTTGGACTAGTTTCATCATTTAAAATTGATTGATGTACATCACATGATAAATAATAAGGTGATGGAAAAATAGTATCAGGACCAGCTAATGGTTCACCATCTAATACACAAGTACATCTACAAATTTTGTTAGCTATTGGGTTACAGGAAACTTCCATCTCTTTGAAAGAGCAACTCCCAGTTGTTCCTATAGGTGCTGGTGGGTCACCACATCTTGTTGTTGTAAGGGTGATTGGTCCACAAGGTGGACTATATGAGTGTATTAAAAATTCTGCCTCACTTGTAGCACATACTGAGATGTTTAAATCAGTTAGATCTTCATATTCACACTTCTTAGATTTTACATATTCACAATGACATTCATCTTCTGCCATTGCTAGTTCTACTGTTGGGAAAAACAGCAAAACAGATAAGATGATTATTAAAACTAGTCTCATAATGCTTTCATACCCTATATTTAATAATATTATAGACTCTACTCCATTTAGTGTAGAAATCTAACTAAAATTCAACAATTTACCCAATTTCTACAGCCATAATGCAGTGATTATATAATCTAAAATTATAATCAATGCAAAATTTATAACTACAGCTAATCTTGTGGAATTCCCTACTGCTTTAGCACCGCCATGAGCTAAAACACCGCACGTATAACTTACAAGAGTGACAAAAAAACCAAAAACAGCTGCTTTTGTTAAAGCTAAAAAAATATCCTTCAACTCTACTACATGTGAAATCGATGATGTATAAAGCTTTTCAGTAATATCTATTAAAAAATTAGTAGCAAAGAAATTAACAATTACTCCGCTAATAATAGAAATAGCTATAACGATCGGAAAGCCAATTACTCCTGCTAGCATCATTGGAACTAAGATATAAGATACTGGAGATACTTTTGTTATTCTCATAGCATCTAACTGCTCAGTAATTTTCATAGACCCGATCTGAGCAGTAGCACCAGAACAATACTGAGTAACTAAAGCCAAGCTTCCCATAACTGGAACACATTCTCTTATTAAAGCTAAAGCAATGCCACCACCCAGATAAGAAGTTAATCCTCTTGTCGCAAACGTAGGAGCTACATGAATAGCAAATATTATAGAACTAGCACAAACGGTTAAAACCGCTATGGGAAGGCACGTCCAAACTATTCTCCTTAAATGTTCAATAAAATTTGCAAGATAGATTTTTCTTTCTATAAAAATAACTTTAAAGGCTTCTTGTAAATTTATGACTAAAGAATAAACAAACTTATTTAAATAATCTAGCTTGCGAGAAAAACTGTTTTCTACAATCATATTAGTTTTTTAGAGGAGCTTAAAATACTTCTTGTTTGATACCTGTGTGTTTGAGCATAAGCTATGATTTGATTTCTAGTATCTATAGCAACACCAACTAAAATAATAAGAGAAGTACTTCCTAGACCACCTAAAGTCGTAACCTGACACATTTGCTCTGCATGGATAGGTAAAACTGCAATTAACCCAATAGCAACAGCACCTACAAAAATAATTCTATTAATAATCATATCTAAATAATCACTAGTAGGTTTACCGGGTTTAATACCTTGAATAGCTGAACCATTTTTCTTTAAATTCTCTGCAACTTCTCTTGGGTTAATAATAATAGAAGCATAAAAATATGAAAATAAAAGAATTAAGAAGAAATAAACTAATGAATGCTCCCAATGTCCACTTCTAAAAAGATATTCTACTTCTAAAGCTAACCATTTACCAAAGTCACTAAATATATTGGATCCAGCTACTTGTATATTAGAAAGAGCAAAAGATATCTGAGCTAATCCTGGAGTATTAGTAAATATGTCTCGAAGAATAATTGAAATGGATTTATCTCTTAAGTTTGCAAAGGCTAAAAGTTGTAATGGTAGAAACATTAATGAGCTTGCAAAAATAATAGGCAAAACGCCTGCAGGATTAATTTTCAATGGCATGTAGTGGTCAGGAGCGCTTGCTACTCTTCCACCTGCTGCCTGACGTCTAGCTCCCAAAACTAAAACTTTTCTAGATCCTTCTTGAAGGTAAATAATTAAAACCATTATAACTGCAAAAATTAAGAGCAGTGTAGCCACACCCCATGCTGGTGATGAGCCAGTGTTAACTGCTGTAACTGTATCTTTAATCATAATAGGCATACGTGAAGCAATACCAATGAAAATCAATATAGAAGCACCATTACCAATGCCTCGTTCAGTAATGCTTTCACCAAGCCACATTATAAATAAACTTGAACAGGTAAGAATTACAATGGTGTTTAAATAAAATGCTGGTGTGCCAGCATAAGCAACACCTGCAACGTCTAAAAATCTTGCCAGAGCTAATGACTGTATAAGTGATATGCCTACTGTTACTCTTCTAATTAATTGTTGAAACTGCTTACGACCTTGATCCCCTTGCTCTTTTTGCATATTTTTTAGAGCTGGAATAACTTCTGTCATAAGCTGCATAATAATAGAGGATGTAATATATGGTCCTATACCTAATGCAAAAATTGATAAAGCACTAAGTGCTCCACCAGCAAACATATCAACTAGACCTAAAAGATTACTGGTTAAAACATTTGAATTTTTTAAGTGTGTATGATCTACACCTATAAGTGGAATATGAACACCCAGCCTATAAATAGCTAGCATTCCCAATGTAAATAAAATCTTCTTTAACATGCCAGCAGCTTTAAACATTTCTGCAAATGTTACCAAGTCTGCTTCTCTACTAATTTTTCTTGATTGAACTGCCATAATTTGGGATTTAGAAAAGGTTTTTAGGAATGCTTATATTTTACTAGACCTTGATTTTTGAGTCACTAAAAGTTCACATTTGCCGCCTGCAGCTTCTATCTTTTTCTTTGCTTCTTCTGAAAAATGACTAGCTTTAATGGTAACAGCAAATTTAATCTCACCCTTAGATAGTACTCTAACTCCATCTTTAATGGATAGGATTATTCCCTTTTCTTTTAATAATTCAGGAGTAATTTCTTTTTCACCAGATAACTTGTTTAATTGTTTTAAGTTAACGATTGCAAAGGTAAGCCTATTAGCTCTTTCATTGGTTTGAAATTTGGGAAGCCTCCTGTAAAGTGGTGTTTGTCCACCTTCAAAGCCTCTTCTCATTCCACCACCAGATCTTTGTCCTTGACCGTTATCACCTCTACCACAAGTATTACCAAGCCCGGAAGATCTTCCACGTCCAAGATTTTTTCTTTTTTTTCTTGATCCTTTTGCTGGTTTTAAATCTGTTAATTTCATAATTATGTCGCCTCTTTTGTCTCCATTTAGACTTGATGAATCAAGTCTCTATAGTCATTTATTATTTTGCTAAAACCATATCCTTTACAGTCATATCTCTTAGCTTTGCAACTTCTTCAAATTTTCTTAAACGCAAAATACCATCAAGTGTTGCTCTTGCAACATTTAACGGTGACCTTGAACCTAATGATTTAGAAAGTATGTCACCTATTCCACCTAATTCAAGAACTGTTCTTGCAGCACCACCGGCTTTAATTCCAGTACCTTCTCTTGCTGGCTTTAGAAGAACTTTTGAAGCACCTGCTCTACCAATGATTTGATGAGGTACTGTAGCGCCGATAAGCGGCACTGTTATTAAATGTTTCTTAGCATCAACTACTGCTTTTTGGATAGCGCTAATAACTTCAGATGCCTTACCAACACCAACACCAACTTGACCTTTTCCGTTTCCAACAATTACAACAGCTCTAAAACTTAATTTCTTACCACCTTTTACAACTTTGGTAACTCTTCTAATCTGAACAACTTTTTCAATCCACTCAGAAGCTTCTTTTCCTTTGTCAGATCTTTCTCTACCTTTTTTTCTTTTCTTTCTAGGATCAATCTTTTTAGTAACTTTTTGAACAATCTCTTCTTCAGTAGCTTCTTCAATTCCAGTTAAATCATCTTCTTCTTCTTCTTCAGCAACAACTGGTTTGTCAGCAGATTTCTCTTCAGCTTTTTGTTCTACAATTGGCGCTTCAGCTTCTGTAATATCAGATGGCTTTTGCTCTTCATTATTTTTTTGTTCTTCGTTTTGTTCTTCAGTCATTTTTTTTATGTCTCCAACAACATCTCCACTTTAAAAAGTTAAAACTCTAACCCGCCTTCTCTAGCACCTTCTGCAAGTGCAGAAATTTTTCCATGATACTTATTTCCACCACTGTCAAATACAACTTTCTTTATTCCTTTTGAAACTGCAGATTTAGCAAGTGCTTCACCAATTTTTTTAGCTGCTTCAATAGTCCAGGTAGACTCAAGGTCATCCTGCAATGTTGAGTATGAAGCTAAAGTACATGACTCTATATCATTTATAATCTGAGCATAAATATGCTTATTTGACTTATAGACTGAAAGTCTTGGTCTTTCTTGGGTTCCAAGAACTTTTTTTCTAAGCCTGAAATGCCTTTTTCTTGTTTTTGATTTTCTATCATCTTTTGTAATCATAAATTTTATCCTTATTTCTTGGCAGCAGACTTACCAACTTTTCTTCTAATTTTTTCATCAATATACTTAATCCCTTTACCTTTGTATGGCTCAGGTTCTCTTATTGATCTTATTTCAGCAGCAAGATCACCAACAGTTTGCTTACTAATTCCTGTTACAGTGATTCTTGTTTGGTTTTTGTCTACTTCTATTTTAGTATCTTTATCTTGAGGTTCAATTTCTATAGGATGACTGTAGCCAATTTGTAGAAGAAGCTTAAGTCCTTGCATCTGAGCACGATAACCAACACCAACAATATCTAAGTCTTTCTTAAATCCAGTAGTAACTCCTGAAATCATATTATAAACAAGAGTTCTATACAAACCATGCATACTTCTTGTTTGCTTTAATTCATTCGTTCTGGTTAAAACAATTTTTCCATCTTCTTTTGTGATTTTAATATCCAATTTAAAAGATGACTTTAATTCACCTTTTGGACCTTTAACAGTAATAATTTGCTCAGATGGTGTGGTTTGAATATTTACTTCAACCTTATCTGGTATTTGAATTGGATTTTTACCTATTCTTGACATGTGTTTCTCTTCCTACGTTATAAAGTGGTTTTACCAAACCTTACAAAGTAATTCTCCTCCAACCTTTTCTTTTCTAGCTTCTCTATCAGTCTTTAAACCTTTATTAGTACTAATAATTGAAATGCCAAGACCATCATAAACTCTAGTAGTTTCTGATTTTGTATAAACTCTTATTCCTGGTTTTGAAACCCTTGTAATTCCAGTAATAAGCTTTTCACCTCTTGGACCATATTTCAAAGTAATTTTTAGGGTTTTTCTTTTTAATTCTGAAGTCGCCACTTCATAAGAAGTAATATAACCTTCTTTTTTTAAAACCTCTGCGATTTTAACTTTTAATTTAGAACTAGGAATATCAACAGTTTCATGGGTTGCATGAACTGCATTTCTAATTCTTGTTATCATATCTGCTACTGGATCTGTATTAGCCATTTTTCCCTCTATACGCCATTAATTGCGTCTCTACCTTTTCTTTACCAACTTGCCTTAACAACACCTGGGAGTAAACCCATAAGTGCCATCTGCCTAAAACACAATCTGCACAAGCCAAAATCTCTATAGTAAGCTCTTGGTCTTCCACATTTTCTGCATCTATTGCGAAGTTTCACTTTAGGGTATTTGCCTTTTGCAGCTTTTGCCCTTCTGTTTTTTTCTCTTTCGAACATGCAAAGTTTTGCCATTTGTTATTTCCTTCTCACTCCTCTATAAGTCCTTTACTTCTTGAACGGCATTCCTAATGCTGCAAGCAAATCTTTTGCTTCTTCATTAGTTTTTGCAGTTGTTACTATTGCAATATCCATACCCCTTGTATCTACAACCTTATCAGTAATGATTTCTGGGAAAATATTAATTTCTTTTAAACCTAAATTATAATTTCCTCTACCATCAAAACTTTTATTTGAAACACCTCTAAAATCTCTAATTCTAGGTAGTATAAAGTTTATTAATTTACTTAAAAAATCATACATTCTTTGACCACGCAAAGTAACTACAGCACCAATAGGTCCATCTTTTCTAATTTTATAGGTTGCAATTGATTTTTTTGCACGAGTAATAATAGGCTTTTGTCCTGTGATTAATTTAAGTTCACTTAATCCAGCATCTAGAAACTTTGAGTCAGACATAGCTTCACCCATGCCCATGTTTATAACAATTTTATCAACACGTGGGACTTGATGAACATTCTTATATGAGTTCTTAGTCGTCAAATCCTTGACTATTTCTTTTTTATATTTTTCTTTTAAATTAAGTGCCATTGTTTTTCCTCTAATTAATCTATTTGTTCTCCAGAAACCTTAGATACTCTTACCTTTTTTCCATCTTTTAAAAACTTATGTCCAATTCTGGTAGGCTTCTTTTTATTTTGATCATAGTACATAACTTTCGAAACAAATATCGGTGCTTCCTTTTCTATAATTTCTCCAGCTTGTCCCATACCTTTTGGTTTTTGATGCTTTTTAATTCTATTAACACCTTCAACAATCAGCTTTCCAGCACGTGGAAATACTGCCAAGATTTTTCCTGTTTTCCCCTTGTCTTTACCAGAGATTACCATTACAGTATCTCCTCTTTTAACAGAGAAACTTGCTTTAGGGTTAGTAACCCCAGCTTTTACAAATGCTTTAGAAACAATATAGAATCCGCCTTTTTTTGGTTGGCTTGCGATAGGAGAGTTCGTATAGATCACTCTCTTTTTCTTATTCTTATTATTTACTTTGATGTATGTTGTACTCATTGTTTTTCTTTGATTATCCCTTTGTCTCTTACCCTCTTAAATCACCTCTGGAGCCAATGAGATAATTTTCATAAACTGTTTATCTCTAAGCTCTCTTGCTACAGGACCAAATACACGTGTACCTCTTGGGTTATTTTGTTTATCAATAATCACACATGCATTTTGATCAAATCTAATTTTACTTCCGTCATTTCTACTTAATGTTTTTTTCGTTCTGACCACTACACATGTAACAATTTCATGCTTTTTAACTGGCATATTTGGAAGTGCATCCTTAACAACACCAACAAATAAATCTCCAACTCCTGCATAGCGGGAATTACCACCCTTAAGAACTCTTATGCACTTTACAAGCTTTGCACCTGTATTATCTGCTACTTCTAAATCTGATTCTTGTTGTATCATTTTTACTTATTCAGCCTTCGGTTATTCACCTTTTGCTATGATCTCCTTCAACATCCATTTTTTTGTTTTACTAATAGGTACATTTTCTATAATTTCAACAATGTCACCCTCTTTACATTCATTGTTTTCATCATGAGCTTTAAACTTTTTAGTTTTCAACACAGGCTTTGCATACTTAATATGAGGTATTCTATTTTGAACAGCAACAACAATGGTTTTCTCCATCTTATTACTTACAACCTTACCTGTCAGAACTTTCTTAGGCATTAGATTCATTCTCCTTCTTTACTGACTTTTTCTTTGAGGCTTTAGGTAGAACAACTTCACCTTCTGCTTTAGTGACTTTCTTTGTCTTTGTTGAAGTAGATTTTAAACCAGCTTTTACTTTACTTTTCGATACAGGTTTTGATTCTTGATTTTCATCATTCTTCGATGGGTTATTTTTTTGAGATTGTATAGTTAATAATCTTGCAATCTCAACTCTCTTCTTAGATATCTGCGATGGATCTTCAAGTTGTCTTGAAGCTAGTTTCATTCTAAGAGTAACAAGATCAATTCTTGATTTTTTCACTTGAACATCTATATCATCAGATGTTAATTCTTTAATTTCCATTATTTTTAAAGTTGACATTTTGTTTCCTCTGTATCCTTTAAGCCTTCACATGCTGTTCTTTTTCAACTACACGACATTTGATTGGTAATTTATGAGATGCAAGTCTTAAAGACTCATAAGCAACTTCTCTTGTGATACCAGTCATTTCAAATAAAATACGACCAGGTCTAATTACAGCAACAAAAAATTCTGGATTACCCTTACCTGAACCCATTCTTACTTCAGCTGGTTTTTTAGTAACAGGTTTGTCTGGATATACTGTTATCCAAACTTTTCCACCTCTTTTAATACTACGCACCATTGCTTTTCTTGCAGCTTCAATTTGTTTAGAAGAAACCCAAGCTGGTTCTAATGCTTGTAATCCATACTCACCATGATGTAAGGTAACGCCACGTGATTCTTTACCAGTCATTCTGCCGCGTTGTTGTTTTCTATACTTTGATTGTCTTGGCGTTAACATTGTTATTGACCTTTTCCTCTTTCTCTTTCTCTCTTCTTCTTTCTTCTGCCATTTTCTGAGTCTTCATCACCTTCATCATCTGTATTTGATGAAACAGCTTTAACATTTCTTTGTGACATTTGTCCTGGCTCAAGAAGTCCTTTATAAATCCAGGTCTTAACACCAATGATTCCAAAAAGAGTTGTTCCTACAGCCGTTCCATAGTCTATATCTGCTCTTAATGTATGAAGAGGAATTGCTCCTTCTCTCAGCCATTCAGTACGTGCTATATCAGTTCCACCTAAACGACCTGACACCATAATCTTTATACCTTTTGCACCAGCTCGCATTGTTCTTTGCATTGCTTGCTTCATAGCTTTTCTAAAAGCAACTCTTCTTTCAAGTTGCTGAGCAACTGCTTCTGCAGTTAATGTTGCATCTAGGTCTGCTTTTGAAACTTCAATTACGTTTAACTGGACAATCACATCTTTTCTTTTAATTAATGCATTAACTTGATTTCTTAAAAGCTCTAACCCTTGTCCACCTTTACCAACTACAATACCTGGTCTTACAGCATGAACATTGATTTGAATAAGTTGAGCTTTTCTCCAAATTTCAATTCTGCTAATTCCTGCATTATAAAGCTTTTGTTTAATGTGATCACGAACAAGTCTATCTTCTAATAATAGATCTGCATAATGTTTTGGTGATGCATACCATTGGGAATCCCAGGTCTGTGTTATACCTAATCTAAAACCTTTTGGATGTGTTTTCTGACCCATTTTTACTCCTTGTCCTCTTTCTTCTTTTTAGATTTTACTTCTGTCTTTTTAGCTTTTGTTTCTTTTTTCTCAGACTTTTCTACTTTGGCTTTTTTATGAGAATGATCGTGATCATGGTCGTGATCGTGATCATGTTCGTGATCATGGTCATGATCGTGGTCGTGATCATGCTTATGGTCATGAGTATGTTTTTTTGACTTTGGAGCAGCTTTCAACTTTTCTCCAGGACGAGTAGGCTTAAAACCATCCTCTACTTCAATTGTTACATGGCTAATTCTCTTTAAAATAGAATAGCCTCTTCCTCTTGAAACAGGTCTCCATCTCTTAAGAGTGTTAGCTTGATCAACAAATGCTTTTGTTACTTTTAAAGTATCGGGATTTAATTTATCATTTTCTTTTGCATTAGATACAGCAGACTTCAATACTTTTTCAATAACTCTTGCTGCAGCATAAGGCATAAATTTAAGAATGACTTGAGCTTCATTTGCACCCTTACCGCGAACTTCATCAATTACCCTTCTTAACTTTCTGGGTGACATTCTTACATATTTTGCGCTTGCTTTTGTCATAACTTCTTCCTTAATTATCAACTATCAATTGTTAATTTTATTTTCCCCCAGCAGCTGGTGCAGCTGAAGATTCTTTTTTAGCTACCCCTGCATGTGATCTAAAAAATCTAGTTGGAGCAAATTCTCCAAGTCTGTGACCTATCATTAACTCTGTGATGTAAACTGGTACAAACTTTTTACCGTTGTGTACTGCTATAGTATGGCCAATCATTTCTGGCAAAATCATTGATGGGCGTTTCCAAGTTTTTACAACTTGTTTTTTGCCTGACTTATTCATCTCATCAATTTTTTTCTTTAGTGATGGATGGACATATGGTCCTTTTTTAAGAGATCTTCCCATTGTTTACTTCTTTCTCCTTGATACTATATATTTACTAGTACGATTCTTTTTCTTTCTTGTTTTAAGTCCCATTGCTGGTTTACCCCATGGTGTTTGTGGTTGTCCACCAATAGGAGCCTTACCTTCACCACCACCATGTGGATGGTCAATCGGATTCATTACTGATCCACGAACAGTAGGTCTTATACCTAAATAACGCTTACGACCAGCTTCACCTAGTTGAATATTTGAAAAGTCTAAATTACCAACTTGACCGAGTGTAGCTTTACAAGCCAAACTTACCATTCTCATTTCACCTGATGGAAGTCTAAAAGTAGCCATGTTTCCTTCTTTTGCAAGGAATTGAGCTGATGCTCCTGCTGATCTAACTAATTGGCCACCAGCACCTGGTTTTAATTCAATATTATGTACAAATTCACCAACACTTATATTTTTCAAAGGCAATGCATTTCCAGGCTTTTGTTCAACATCTTCACCTGAAACAACAACGTCTCCTACTTTTAAGCCATTAGGAGCTAATATATAACGCTTCTCACCATCATTATATGCGAGTAGAGCAATTCTACAGTTTCTATTTGGATCATATTCTATGGAAAATACTTTAGCAGGAATATTGTCTTTATCACGCTTAAAGTCAATCATTCTATATTGCTTCTTATGTCCACCACCCTTATGACGAGTTGTAATTCTTCCTTGATTGTTTCTTCCTGATTTCTTCTTATAAGGACGCATCAAGCTTTTTTCTGGTTTATCAGTTGTGATTTCAGAAAAGTCTGGAAAGGTCATTCCTCTTTGTCCAGGTGTCAATGGTCTTCTTTCTTTAAGTGGCATTTTTCTCTATCCTTTTGTATAGGCAATTCATGAATTGCCTTTTCCTTCTTTTATTAAGATACTTCTGGGAAGTATTCAATTCTTGGTCCATCTACAGTGATAACAGCTTTTTTATTGTCAGATAAGAATTTCACACCTGACTTTGTACGCTTAGTACCACGTTGGATTTTAATGGTTTTAATGTTTAAAATTTTTCGACCTGGGAAAACTTCTACAAAAGCTTGTTTAATACTGTTTTTTGAAGCATGAGGAGCTACTTTAAAAGTATATTTATTTTGAAGAGAAAGAGCTGTACTTTTCTCAGTTATTATTGGTTCTAAAATTATATCCGATATATTCATGCCCATTTTCTTTCATTCAGACGTTATTTACAACATCTCTCCATTATTTCTTTTTTACTACCTTAGTTTTAACTTTTTCGACGACCTTCTTTTTTACTTTCTCTGCAACTTCTTTTCCTAATACATCATGAAGTTTAAATTTAAGCTCTTCAGAAGCAGCATCAGTAATCACTACAGTTTTAGCTTTAAGAAGATCATAAACACCTAATGTATCTTTATCAGCAAAAGAAACATTCTGAACATTTTTTGAAGCTCTTTTAAATTCTGAAAGATTTTGATCAGACTTAGAAACGATTATTAAAAGAGGGAGATTTAATAAGTTACTAGATTTCATAGCACTTAAAAAATTCTTTGTTTTTGCATCTTTAACTTCAGGTAATTTTTTTAATGTAGTGATATCAGCAACTTTTGCTGCAATTGCTTGGGCAAGTGCTAGTTTTGATGCTTTTTTAGGAAGATCAGTACTAAAATCTCTTGGTTTAGGTCCAAAAGTAATTCCTCCACCAACCCAAAGTGGTGATCTAATAGAACCAGCTCTTGCTCTACCTGTACCTTTTTGTTTCCATGGCTTTTTACCACCACCACGTACTTCACTCTTAGTCTTTGTAGATGCAGTACCTGCTCTATTATTGTTTAACTGTCTTAAAACAGATAAGTGTAGTAAATGTGAGTTTGGTTCCAAATCCTTAACCAAAGCAAGTAAATTTGAACTTTTTATTTTTTCATTCTGTTGTATGTTTTTATTAGCCATTTGTTTAAAATTATTTTCTCTTCTTTTCTTTTTATTTTTGCAACCATATAAAAAAGATGCAGGGATTTATTCTAACGGTCTGCCTTGTTTTGGTCAACATCTAATTTACTACTGATTAAATTACTTAAACAAGTATTTCCACTTATAGCTAGGATTTGTTAGTGTCTTTCTGATAACAAGTAAATTTTTATTTTTGTATTTCGTATCCCACTTTGAATATTATTTTTTTATAAAGAATATCAATTAAAATTTACTTAATGTTTGCAGATAGGAGATACTTAATTCTATAGATAAGAATATAAACAAATTATGAAAACAGTATTTATTAATCCGGGCGGAATTGGTGATCAAATTTTACTTTTACCTGCTGTAAAACTCTTTAAAGAAGCATTTCCTGATGCAGAAATTGATTTAATTACAGAGCCAAGAAGTGCTTGTATTGGTGAACTCACAACATTATATAGAAAAGTTAAAGTCTTTAACTTTAAAGATAAAAATCCTAATATTTTTCAATTCAAAGAATTAACAAAGAAAAGAAGATATAAGTATTTATTTGCCACAGGATCATCCTTAAAAGCCAATTTGGCTGCGGCTTATTCAGATGCAGAAATAAAAATAGGGTATTACAGTGGCTTTTACAGCAATCTTTTCATACATCATCCAGTAAAGCTAAATACCAAGCAATACACTTCAAACATGTGGTCAGAGCTTTTAACACCTGTATTACCAAGAGTTTCAAGTCTTTTAAAAGATAAAGATTTAATTCCAGAAATAAAAATTAACCAGACATCCATTGATTGGGCAAAAGAAACTTTAAATCCAAGACTTAAAGAAAGATACTATGCAAAAAAGATTTTTATACATCCGGGAGTAAGCAAACTCAGTGTTCAAAAAAATATTCTTAAATCTTATTCACCTAAATATTGGGCTGCTTTAATTGAGAAACTTCTTGAAAATGATGAGAACACAGTAATTTTAATTGGTGGAAAAGATGATGTAGAAACTATAAATGAGATTCATAAAAAATTAACTTTTTTTGTTCGTCCGAAAAATTTCTTTGATCTCAGTGGTCAAGATCTTTCTATTCAAAAATTGGCAAGTTTAATTAATTCATCAGATCTTCTAATCTGCGTAGACTCTGCACCAATGCACATCGGTGTAGCTCTAGGGAAAAAACTTGTCGCATTTTTTGGACCCACAGATCCAAAAAAACTTTTACCTAAAGATCCAAGATTTATAGCAGCCTATGTAGAGGAGTTAGAATGTAGACCATGTCTATTTGATACAAGAAAACAATCCTGTGAAAAACCAGTGTGCTTAACTTTCTCTTCAGAAAAAATGCTTGGAATAGTTAACAAACAACTAACTTCTAAGAGTTAACAGGCTCTCTTAATGTAGGGAAAATAAGTATTTTTTCTTCTTCCTTAATTTCATTAGAGAGACTCTTTAGACGTGTTAAGACTGAAGCAAGAAAAAAAAGCTGCCTGTCTTCTCTATGAGAGAGAGCCTTAAATCTAGATGAAAAATCTTTTTCTAAGAATGATTCTAATTCATTTATAGTAAAGTCTAAATTTTTTCTAATTTCTTTTTTCATTTTCAAGTCCTTTAAACAAATAATTTGTTTTATTATATAATAATCGCCAGATCGCTTTATAAAACAATTCTTAAGCTAAAGGACAAATAAATGAGAAAAAAAATAATAATTGGCAATTGGAAAATGAATTTAAACCTGTCAGAAGCACAGGATTTAGCTTTTAAGCTAAAAGGTGAAGTTAATACTAAAACTTTAGCAGAAGTAGCTGTTTGCCCTTCTTTTGTTTATTTAAGCGCTATTTCAAACATTTTAAAAGGTTCAAACATTTATTTAGGTGCTCAGAACATGTCTAACCAAGAATCTGGGGCATTCACAGGGGAAATATCACCATTGATGCTAAAAGATTTTAATGTAAAAATGGTAATTATCGGTCACAGTGAAAGAAGACAAGTCTTCAATGAAACAGATGAAGATATAAATGCAAAAATTAAAACAGCTTTAAAGCATGAGTTTACTCCTATATTTTGTTGTGGGGAAGAATTGAAAACAAGAGAAGCAAATAAAGCTGAAGAATTTGTAAAGAATCAAGTTCTTGCTGGTATAAAAGACCTAAGCAAAGAGCAAATTGAAAAGCTAATTGTTGCTTATGAACCTATTTGGGCAATTGGAACTGGAAAAGTTTGTAGTGGTGAAGATGCAAATAAAATCATTAAAATGATTAGAAATGTAATCAAAGAAAAATCTTCCGTTGACATCAGTGAGAGAGTAAGAATACTCTACGGTGGAAGCGTTAAATCAGATAATTTCAATGAAACTATAAAGTATTCAGATATTGATGGTGGTTTAGTAGGCGGAGCAAGCTTAAAAGCTGATGAGTTTTTAAAACTTGTTAGTCTGGCAGGTAACGCACATGAACAGAGTCAAAGCCACCCTGCTTCAGTCTAGTAGATTCTTTATAAGCTTTTTCTTTAGAAGTAAATTTCTCAATTTCAAAGGTATAAGCACCTGTACTTAGTTGTTTAATATTTATTTGCTTTAGTTCTGGCAAAAGCTTTACAGCGTTGTTCTTTGCTGTTGAAAAGTCTTTAAATTCACCAACAGTTAAAATGTAAGGCTTATTAAATAGCATAGAAAAGTATTTAAGAGCTAATGGTTCCAAGTTCTTTGAAAAAAACGGATTAAGAATAAAGCTGGAGATTACTAGAAAAATCACTAATAAAGCAAACTTAAAGTTCTTACTGGATATGACACCAACCTCTAATTGAGGTTCAACTTCTTCTTTAAGCTCTAACTCATCTACAGGATTTTTTGTTCTAGGTTTAGAAAGAGTCTCAGAATCTGATAGTTTTGTATTGCTTTTTAGATTAGTAGAATCAAAAGTGGAATTGTTATTATTTCTCTTATCAACAAACATTATTTTTCGTCCTCATCCTCAGAAGAATCACTTGTGTCATTTATCTCATTTGTTTCATTAGAATCACTGAAATCAATAACTTCATCAGACTCTTTCTTCTTAGAAGAGGTATCACCGCTTTTGGTTTCTAAATCTTTATCTTTCTTATAAGAAGGATGAGGGTCATTATCATTTGGCATTAAAGCATCCTCTGTAAGTTCTATATTAAGTTTTTCGCCAGCTTTAATATTAACCTTATTTCCTTTTTCATATAAGAACAATCCCAATCCAGCAACAGCACCTAAACCAGCTCCTATTCCTATTCCTATAGGACTAGAATCAATAAGTAAACCAGCACCAGCACCAGCAGCAATCGGCCCTAAAATAGAACCTGCAGAAATTAATCCTGTTTTTTTCGTGTAGTTTCCTTTTATAGTTCCTTTATGAGTTAAAACTGAGGCACTAATAGGAAGCTGCAAACCATCTGGCATTTTAATACTCTTAAATTCCACTTTTGCTTTCCCGGGTCTATGGAATTTTCTTGCTGGAGAAATTTCACTTATGTTACCAACAACTTCACTTCCTTCTGGAATAGCAAGCTCTTTATCAATATAAACAGATTTTAAGACCTTACCTCTAATTTCATCATTTACAGCACTTGTTTCTTCATTGATAGGAGTTTCTATAATTATTTTTAGTTTTGTACCAGTAGGTATTTTACTTACATGTCCTCTCAGAAGTTTTGGGGACAGATCAGGCATGGAAGGGCTTTCTACTTTAGGTTCATCAATATTAGACTCTTCTCTATTAGACTCTTCTCTCTTTATTTCCTGGATTTCTAAATCTCCACTGTTATTTTCATCTACTGATGAAGGTAAAGGCGAAGAAGTAGGCACAGGGATATCAACCTCACTATAAGCAGACATGTTAGCGGTAATAAATACTAATAAAAAACTAAGTGTAATTATTTTTTTCAAACTCATTAAAATATACCTTTATATATATGTAAACAACATTTTCCTTTAACCTAATTATTCTACTACCAATTTATCTGAATCAACTAATACTGAGACAAGAAATCCGAAAAAATATATTATCAAGTATCTAACTTCACTATCTCCCCAGAAAAACTCAAAGATTCCCTCAATTAAAAATGAAGCTATTATCGAAATTAATATAACTGAAGCAGTCTTATTTTTCAAATTTCTAATTGCAATTAATAAAAATGAAAAGATTAGATTTAAATAAGCAATAAGTCCTATAAGCCCATTTGTTACCAATATTTGAAGATAAATATTATGCGCATGAGTCAAATGCTGGACCTGACCACCACCTGCAGGAACATGAACATATGGTGGGAATTTACCAGTACCAAACAAGATGTTTTTTTTCCACAAACCTAATGCTATTTCCCAAAGTTTAAATCGTGCATTTTTCATTCCTCCTGCACCAGCTATCGTATTATTAATTCTTTTCAGAAAGTAATTATGAAAAAATAGGCTAGTGACAAAAGGAATTGATGTAAAAATAACACTCCTGGTTATCTCACCTTTTTTATCATTTGTTAGGATCAAATAAACTAAAAGTCCAACAACTACCCCTAAGACTACAGCTCTTTCAGATGTATTCAAAATGCAGAAAAAACTCAACCCTGGGATCAATATTTTAAGAAAAACATTTTTTGTTTTTTTTGTTATATATAAAAAGTAAAAGAAGAAAATTATCAACTGCCCAGCGTAAGAATATGCATTTTTATGAAAGCCTGAAATCCTTTCAAGATTTTCTTGCCTATGTAAAAAATCAAGATGAAAGAACTGGAAAAGTCCATAAATAACAGTTAATGATCCAGCAAGAATTAGCGATTTACCAACATATTGTTTCCTTTCATCATTTTTATAAAGAAAGAAGAATGTCCATAAAAACAATAAAAAATCCTGGACTGTTCTAGATAAAACTTTACTACTTTCATCAAAACCACTATTTACAAGTTTTGTAATAAAAAAAGAAAATATATAAATTAAAAATGCATAAACTATAGGTCTAATCTCTTCAGGAGTTTCAAATTTTCTCTTATTAATAAAAGAAAGTATGGCAAAAGAAGCTAAACCAACATAAAGTAAAATTCCTGTTAAAGTTATAGATGTAACCAAGGCAACAGGGAAAAGCAAGATGCAAAGCATTTCTAAAAAAGAAAATATTTTAGTTAAAGTCAATGGGGAAGACAAATTAGTACCTCAAAACATATCCATTTTAAGTCTACTAGAATTATTCAAAATCAACAAAGATAGAGTTGTTATAGAGTTAAACAAAATAATCCTTAAAAAATCAGACTTTGAAGCCACCATATTATCTGGCAATGAAGAAATAGAAATAGTTACTTTTGTAGGTGGTGGGTAGGGCTTCCCCTGATAAGGGACAAACCCAATTTGGAATTAAGTAACAGTTAAAATAAATTAAGAGGTGATTCAATTATGAGAAAAAGTTTTTTGCTCCTTACTTTAGTGCTTTTAACAGTACTTTTAATTCCAAACACTTCAAATGCTCAAATGCCTGGGGGTTCTAGACCTAATGCAGTGGCACCTGCTGCACCAATGATCCCAGCACCAGTAGCGCCTCCTGCTGCACCTATAATCCCAGCAGCAATTCCAACTGATACAGTTGCACCACCACCATCATTACCTGAAACAGTTAGTCCTTTACCTCCACAAGTTCCACTTGATTCAGTAATTGGAAGTTGTCTTCAAAATGTTGACTGTAGTACAGTAAAAGGAAGTGACTGTTCAAAATGTTGTAGAGCAAAATTTCCTTTTCCTGAAGACACAGATCCTGCCTATAAGTACATTGTTGATGAAATCATTAATAATAAAATAACAGAATGCCAGAATAATAGTTGTCTTATTCCTGGGCATTAAGTTTTTATTTAATTTCTAAGCTTCCACCAAAGACAATGCTTTTAAAAGCTCGGCACAAAAAGCTGGTAAATCAGCAGGTGTTCTGGATGAAATAAGATTTAAGTCAACTACGACTTCTTTATCTACCCATCTTCCACCTGCATTTATTAAATCTGTTCTAATAGAGACATAGCTAGTGACACGTTTGCCGTGAACTACATTTGCTTCTACTAGCATCCATCCACCATGACAAATAGATGCAATGGGCTTATTTTTCATATCCATCTCAAAAACAAAGTCAACCATTTTTTGATTCATTCTCATTTTGTCTGGAGCCCAGCCCCCAGGAATAACAACGCCTATATAATCCTTGTGACTAACTTCTTCTATAGATTTGTCTGCTTTTAATTTCGTACCTTTTTTACCTATGTATTCTTCAGTGGTATTTGGTCCAATAATATCAACTTTAAATCCTGCACCTTCTAGTTTTTCTTTTGGTTCAGTAACTTCTGAGTCCTGATATAACTGATCTATTAATATTGCCACTTTTTGATTTTTTGCCATTTGTTTCTCCAATTCCCCTTATCCCTTACACCTTATCCCTGTCCCCAAATCCCCATGGTTCAAAATAAGCTATTAAAAATCCAAGACCAGCCATTGCTAAAAAAGCTGATGGAGCAAGCAAAGGTGTAAAAGATATGAAACTTGGAAAGTCTAAAGCTTTTCCTGATAAAAATTCTTTAATCATTGGAATACGCCACTGGTTATGAAAATACATACCAGCCATTCCAACAAAAGAAGAGCCAAACATTAATGCTAAGAATATGAAATAACTAGCTTTATTAAATAAAAGTACAATTAAAAAACCAAGTAAACCTGCAGTCAATCCAAATACAATGGGAATCCACATGACTTTTGACTCAGGCAATCTATTAAAGTGCTCAGCATAAATGTCTGCTACCAATACTAAATAACCAACTGAAATAAATAGAACCATAAGTTTATTTAGTTTGAGAAGGTTTTTCATAGTATCTATTTTAGCAGATGCTAGAATAAAACAATGCCTATTCAATCAACAATTGAAAAGCTCTCCATAGTTTCAGAAAGCCAAGAACTCCTAGCTGATCTTGACACACCTGTTAGCACTTTCTACAAAATCTGCAAAGATAAACCACATTCTTTTTTACTTGAATCTGTAGAAGGTGGAGAAAAACTAGGCAGGTATTCTATTATAGGCACTGATCCGATATTAATTTTTAAAAATGCCAATGATAAAACCACTTTAGAAAACACTGAAGATAAATCTATAAATGAGCTTGAGGCTAATCCATTTTCCGCATTAAAGAAAATCTTAAAAAGTTTCACTCTCATAAAACCTGAATTCAATCACCTTGTTGGTTTTGTAGGTTACATAGGATATGAAAATATTAGATGGATTGAACCTAAAGTAGATTTAAAACCTTTCGAAAAAGCACCTGACATTTTCCTTACATTACCAGGAAAGTTAATTGTATTTGATCACATCTTAAATAAAGTAAATTTAATAGTAAATGTTTTTTCAAATTCTAAAAATCATGAGGAAGAAATCAAAGAAGCAAAGAACAAGCTCAAAGACTTTCTAAATGATTTCAGAAAAGCAAAAGAAGTTGAGCCGTTATCATTAAATTACAAAAAGAATGAGCAGGTAAATTTTGACAGCAATTACACAAAAGAAGATTTTAAAAAAATCGTAGAAGAAGCAAAAGAACACATATTGAGTGGGGATATTTTTCAAGTAGTACTTTCACAAAAGATGTCTGTAAAAGGAGATTTTGATGGACTTTTACTATACAGAATTCTAAGAAGTATAAATCCATCGCCTTATCTATTTTATTTAAATTATGGTGATTTTGAAATTGCTGGCTCATCCCCAGAAGTAATGGTTAAAACAGAAGTTGAAAATAAAGAAAGAATAGCTTCACTCAGACCCATTGCTGGAACGTATCCCCGAGGAAAAGACAGTGAAGAAGATTTAAGTAATATCAAGAACTTGTCAAACGATCCTAAAGAAAAAGCAGAACATTTAATGCTAGTAGATTTAGCCAGAAATGATTTAGGAAGAGTTTGTAAGCCGGGTTCAATTACAGTACCAGAACTTATGGTTATAGAAAAATATTCTCACGTACTTCACATGGTAAGTCAAGTAGAAGGCATTTTAAAAGATGATAAAACATCTATCGATTTCTTGTGTGCATCTTTTCCTGCTGGAACATTAAGTGGTGCTCCAAAAGTAAGAGCAATGGAAATAGTAAATGAATTAGAAAATGCACAGAGAGGTCCATATGGTGGATGCATTGGATTTTTTGGAGTTAATGACACGATAAATACTTGCATGACGATCAGAACTTTTGTAATTTACAAAGATCATCTTGAGATCCAAGCTGGCGCTGGCATTGTAGCCGATTCAATTCCTGAAAATGAATATCAGGAAACTTTAAGAAAAGGTGGGGCTTTGCTTAGAGCAATTAGTCTTTTAAACAATTAAGTTATACCCAAAACTTTTCTAACAAACAATTTTCTGTGTAATGGAGTCACGCCATGTTTTTTTATAGTTTTCCTGTGAGACTCTGTTCCATAAGCAGAATTCTTTCCCCAATTGTATTTTTTGAATTTTTTTGAAAGCGAAAGTCTTGTCATTAGTTCATCTCTATAGACCTTAGCTATTATCGACGCTCCTGCTATTAATGATGATTTTGCATCTCCACCAACTATAAAAGATTGCCTAGAGTTAATATAAGGATTAAATTTATTTCCATCAATAAGCAAATATGGTTCTTTATTTTTCAACTTGATTTTTGACATCAAATTTTCATAAGCTCTTTTCATTGCCAAAAAAGTAGCATTTAAAATATTAAATTTCTCAATTTCCAAAACAGAACCATAACCAATTCCGAACTGACCATGTTTTACCAACAGCTTAAAAAGATCTTCTCTTTTTAACTTATTTATTTGTTTTGAATCGTTTAATAAATTTAATTCTAATAGATCCGAGCTATTATCTGAAGCCATTTTATCGATTTTCTTATTCCAGGAAAAAGCACAAGCTATAACAGGTCCAGCTAATGCTCCACGTCCTACTTCATCAACTCCAATTAATAAATGATCTTTAAATGACTTTGAATAAGCAGAATCAAACTCTAAAAGATGACTTAATGTTTCCACCATACCCTTAACTTACAGAGTCAATATAAATTATTCAATGTATGGTAAAGAAATCTTGATATAATAAGAAGGTATGGATATTATCAATTTTATAAATTCAAGCAAGCTTAGCCAAAACCTAATGAATGGGGCAGGAAAAGAATTAGCTTCATGTATTTCTAGTCAAGCAAAACTAGAGAGAGTAGAAAGTATATTTAAATTGATATATAATCTTTTTCTTTATTCAGTTCTAGGCTTTTTTGCAAAAATAGTTATGAAACTATTCAAGATATAAGGTGTAATACGTCATTGCTGTCGCTGGGCAGATTGCAATCTGCCCAGCGACAAAGAGTTTTGTTTTCCTCGCAATGACGAGTTCCCCTCTATATGTTAAAATTGATTCCTACTTTTAAAGTAAACAAATTTAAACAATAAAGGAAAAACAATGAATCCCAAAGTATTAGAACTAACAAAGAAAAGTATAAAAACTGAACTTCCTAAAATTCAAACAGGGGATACAGTTAAAGTTACCGTAAGAATTAAAGAAGGTACTAAAGAAAGAAACCAAAATTACGAAGGCACCATTTTAAAAATCAAAGGTGGCGGAGTTAATAAAACTTTCACAGTAAGAAAGGTTTTCCAAGGAGTCGGAGTAGAAAGAGTTTTCTTTTTAAATTCACCTAAAATTGAAAAAATTACAATTCTTAGATCAGGTATAACAAGAAGAGCAAAACTTTACTATCTCAGAGATAGAGTTGGTAAAGCTACAAAGTTATTAGAAAAACTTTCTTCTAGCAAAGGTTCAGAAGGATTACCACTAGAAATCATCCCTGAAGAAGGGAAATTAGTTGAGGTAATTTAAGTTAGAATGAAAATAACTAAAAATATTACTCTTCTTCTTATCTTAGCCTTTGTCATTTATGTCAGTACGAACAAAGCTCTTTTTGCATCAACAAAAGTTTTAAAAAAAGAAACAGTGAACCAAGAACAAAAAATAGAAAAAAAAGAAGCGGCTTCAAGTGACACCGTAGTAATAGAAACAGAAAAAGGACCTATTAAGATTAAGCTCTTTGTAAAAGAAGCACCGATTACTTCTGGTAACTTTATTGAATTAGCAAAAAAGGGATTCTATAATGGCACGATTTTTCATAGGGTAATTGATGGCTTTGTCATCCAAGGTGGAGATCCACTAGGAGATGGCACAGGAAATTATATTGATCCTAATACAGGGAAACCAAGATTCATTAAATTAGAAACCAACCCAAATTTAAAGTTTGATAAAAAGGGAAGAATAGGCATGGCAAGGACTTCAGATCCTAACAGTGCTAGCTGTCAATTTTTTATAGGACTTCAACCATTACCATCGTTGGATCCAGGCGGCGTAGATGTAAACGGTTATGCTGTGTTCGGTCAAGTATCAGAAGAAACATTAGATACATTAGATAAAATTGTTAAAGACTCAAAGCCAACTTCCCCTGGAAGTGACAGACCAGCAAAACCAGTAAAAATGTTGAAATTCACTTTTCAATAAAAGGATTAAAATGCAAGACTTACTTCTAAAAACAACAAAATCAAAAGAACTTTTTGAGAGAGCATTGAATCTTATTCCTGGCGGAGTAAATTCACCAGTAAGATCATTTAAAGCTGTTGAATTAAGTCCATTATTTATATCAAAAGCTAAGGGTGCACATATTTATGATGCTGATGACAATCAATATCTAGATTTTGTTAATTCGTGGGGAGCATTAATCCAGGGACATGCTGAAAAAGAAATCATACATGCTATTGAAAAAGCAGCAGCAAAAGGTACAAGCTTTGGAGCTTCTCATGAAGGTGAAATTGAACTAGCTGAATTAATTACTGCAAAAATGCCCAGTATTCAAAAAATTAGATTTGTAAATTCTGGAACAGAAGCCGTTATGACTGCTATACGACTAGCCAGAGCCTATACCAAAAGAAATAGAATTATCAAGTTCTCAGGTTGCTACCATGGGCATTCTGATTCAGTCCTTTCAAATAGTGGCTCAGGTGTTTCTACATTAGGCATTCCTGATAGTCCTGGAGTAACTAAAACTACAGCATCAGAAACATTGACTCTTCCTTTTAATGACTTATCAACTGTTGAAATAACTTTAAGCAAATACCCTAAAGATATTGCAGCAATTATTGTAGAGCCCATTGTTGGTAATTGTGGTGTCATTCTTCCACAAGATAATTTCCTTACTGGCTTGAAAGAATTAAGCAAAAAGTTTAAGTTAGTTCTTATTTTTGACGAAGTCATGACTGGATTTAGAATTGGACCTGGTGGGGCACAAGAAAAATATAGAATCACGCCAGACTTAACAACACTTGGAAAAATTATTGGTGGTGGCATGCCACTAGCAGCAGTTGGCGGCAAAAGAGAAATAATGGATCTGCTTGCTCCAATTGGTCCTGTTTACCAAGCTGGAACACTTTCAGGAAACCCTATTTCAGTTGCTTGTGGAATAGCTTCTCTTAAAATGATCAAACCTGAAACATATGAATATCTTGAAAAGATATCAGCTCAACTTTGTGATGAAATTGAAAACTACAATAAAGAAAAAGGAATCAATGTAACGGTTAACAGAGCAGGCTCAATGTTCAGCATATTCTTTAATAACTCAAACGTATATAACGAAGAATCAGCAAAAAAATCAAACACTAAGAAATTTGCTCAGTTTTTCTTTGAAATGCTAAACAGAGGTATTTATTTAGCACCAAGTCAATTTGAGGCCAACTTTATATCTAGTGCCATGAAAGAGAATGACATAAAAAAAACACTAGAGGCCTACAAAGAATCAATAGAGAAAGTTTAAGATAATAAATAAGTTTTAGAAGTTAGGAACATATCCGGCCATATCGACCGTCTTTGTTTTCAGATAAAAGCTGAAATGAGAGAGTATTATTATGAACACAGAACTATTCGAATCGATAACAAAATACCTAGCAAATCTTAATCTTGATGGAGATACACTACGTGCATATACGATTGACCTTCATAGATTTGAAAGGACAATGGGTAGCACACCTATATCATCAACAACAAGAGAAACTGTAAAAGAGTACTTAAATGGTCTATCAATAAAAAATGGACAAAGAGTATCTCTTGCTACACAAAACAGGCATTATGCCACACTCCACAGATTCTTTGAATGGTGTGTAACTGAAGGAATGCTTCAAGAAAATCCAATGGAAAATCTTCCAAGAAGAAGACCAAACAAAGATCTTGGAGAAGTTCAACCAGGAACGATAATTCGTTCTTTAAATAAAGAACAAATTGAAAAGATTTTTAGAAATGCACAGACTACAAGAGAAAAATTATTATTTAACCTTCTCTATACTAGTGGCATTAGAATAAGCGAGGCACTTGATCTGAATATTCAAGACATTCAGGAAGGTACCATTAACGTTAGACAAGGAAAAGGAAATCAACCAAGAGTTGGTTATGTAAGTAAGAGTACTGAAAGATTAGTACAACAATATGTAGAAGAAAGAGGAAATCCTACAGGTGGTCCACTTTTTGTAACCACACATGGACAAAGACTTTCTTATGCAAGAGCTAGACAATTATTCATGGAAGCAGCAAGAAATCTAGTTAATCCTGATGGAACTCAAGTTACAATCCATCAATTAAGACATACTTTCTGTACAGAAAGAGCTGGTCATATAGATTCTTTTGTACTTCAAAGACTTGCTGGTCACAATGACATCAGAACCACACTAAGATATGCAAAAGTAAGCGACACTGTTGCAAAAGAAGCTTATGAGAACTTTGAAGAGTGGCAAGACTATAAAAAGAAACTGATGGATGATCCAAGATTGAAAATAGCAAGAATGTAAACAAAAAGACGAGGTTAAAAGCCTCGTTTTTTATTGGTGTTATTGCTCTTCAATAATGTCTATGACATCGATAACACCTGAAGGATCTGGATCTTGATTTAAGCTATTTAAAATAATTAGTGATGAATATACAGCAATAACAATTTCTAACCTTATAGGTCCGCTAGAAACGATAGCCAGCTCCTCATTCTTATCAGTAGCTTCATAAATCTCTCGAGTTAACAATACATTCATCTCAGTAAGAGCTGGTGGATTTTGCAATAAATTCATTGATTCTGAAATTGCATTTTCTATATCTTTCACGACCCCATTGTTTTCATCACTGGTCTGAACATTAAAAGAGAATTCATCCTTATCATTAAGTTCAAACTTAATAAGAAATCTACCTCTTTTTTCAGAAAGGTAATAAATATCACAAGAAGCAATTATATTTTGAGATTCTTCTTTCTTTTTCTTCTTCCAACCACTTAATGCTAATTCTTCACCTTTCACATGCGGTAAAGGCAAAGGGTAATAAAGTAAAACAAGAGGTAGCATTGGGGAGTTATTCTTACCAATTAAAGGGGCAAATTCAGCCAGAGCAGCATTTAAAGATTTATCTTTGCCAAAAGTTTCTTCTTGAACATACTTTAATCTTTTTTCAATAAATGATATTAAGTCTTTTTTATTAATTTCAATATTGTCTTTTGCCATCAATCTTAAAAACTCGGAAAATCCTTTTGGAAAGCCCAGTAACTGTGACATGTTTTTTAATTGTGAAGAATCAATATTATCTAGAAACTGAGGTTCATTTGGCGTCGGAGGAGCTTTTTTAAAATCATTTTCATCTACAGAGCTTTCTAACATTTTCTCATTGTTTCTATTTGAGCCTAATTTTTTAAAGCTTGCAAGATTCATTAAAAGATCTGTTTCCTGCATAGGGACTTGATCTGGATTTGCAAACATTTGAGACAAAATAAGAAGATTTTTATTTCTCCGACCTTCTCCACCAGATCGACCTTCTTCACCACCTTCATAGTTTTGATTTTGGAAGCCTTTAATACCATCTAAGGTTGAAGTCAATTCTTTATCACCAGATTGAAGGTTGGAGAAATTTCTATTAGAGTGATCAGCTACCCAAGATTTAAGAGACATGTTTGAGATGCCTGCATATGTAGGTAAATCTTTAGCACCACCACCCATATTGCGCACTTGTTCTTTTGAGTTTGTATTAGTTGAATCATTTGTTTGATTTGGGTTAGGCTTATTTACAGTGTTTAATGCTGTTTGATTTAATGATGGGCTAGTAAGAGTAGACTGGTTGATAGGAACGCTTGAGTTCGTATTCACCAAACTTTCTCCAGGCTTTGTTTGATTAGGTTGCTTAGGATTTAGTTCAGCGTCTTTGGCTTGATTTTGAGCTTGATCTTGTTTTAGATTTTGGGATTCTTTATTAGGCTTGAATCCTTGCCTAATTGAATTAGAAAGAAAACTAATTATAGAGTTTCCATCAAACATTAACTAAAACCTTCTTCGCTAAGTGATTGCTTAACTTTTTCAATAGCATCACTAATCATGTGTGAGACTCTTGATGGAGTAACGCCTAATGCAGCAGCTACGTCATTTCCTTTTTTATGCTCATAAAATCTCAACTCTATAACCTTCTTATGTTTTTCAGGTAATTTATCAATAGCTCTTTTTATAGCAGCCTTAAGCTCTACTAACTCAAGCTTTGCTAATTCATCAGGAGTCATCTCATCATGAGCTTTATTCCCTACGGTAAGGTCATCTAAATAAAGGATTGTTTCAAAGACTTTCTCTTGTGCAGTATGTTTAACTTCTTCACTAAATTCTTCACCATCAATTTCTTCAAACTGGTAACCTTTTTCTGAATACTCTTCTTCTTTTTCCTTGCCTTTAGACTGCCTAACACCATACCAGTTATATCTTGAACGCAAATCATCTTTAATAGCCCATTTGACTGCCTGAGCAATATAACTTGAATTATAAGTTTTTTTACTTTTCACAACATCAATCAAAAGCTTATTGACAGCAAGCAATCCTACATTTATCAACTCTCCATACTCTGCAAGGTATGAAGGAATGCTTTTATACTCTTTCCTAACAACCATTTCTACAATAGGAAGCAGTTTCTTAAGTGCTTGTTCAGACGCCCCTGTTTCAGGTCCTATAAATAGTTCTTTCGTGGGTGAAGGAGGTGATGCTTTTTTTTCGCTTGGCTGCATTTGTTTAATAGACGCTCTTATATTGACTTTAATCTATTTCTATTAAGAAAATCTAGATTTCTTGGTTAAGATATAAAAATTTAATATTCCTAACCCCTACTATAATAAATTACCCTATTTAAAGGTTTTAGCCAACTTAAGATAAGAATAACTTAGAAGAACTTAGTTGAATTTCCCTTTTGCTTTAAGACCATAGACAAAGATTAGTATTTCAGCCACAGCTCTATACAATTCTGCTGGAATTTCTTGATTTACCCTTACCAGCCTAAATAAAGCTCTGGCCAAAGGCACATTTTCAATTATCGGAATGCCATGTTTTTCTGCAATTTCAATGATTTGCTCAGCTATTAGTTCACTACCTTTTGCTAAAACTTTAGGCGCATTATTCATATCAGTGTCATATTTCAAAGCCATTGCAATATGATCAGGATTTTTAACCACAAAATCTGCCTCTGGTACCTGAGCCATCATTTGCCCATAAGCTATTTGTTGCTGTCTCTGCCTTCTCATTGATTTAATAAGAGGGTCACCTTCAGTCTGCTTATATTCATCCTTCAACTCTTTGAAAGTCATCTTTTGATCATTCATGAATTTCCATCGTTGAAATAAATAATCTAAGATTGATATAACTAATAGAAATATAATACTTTTAACAGTAAAGTCATAGAATACTTTTCCGAGCATTATAATACTTGCAAATCTATCTGATGTTTCAATAAGAGAGAGAAGATCACCCAGATTCTTAGTCACCGACTCATATGCAATATATCCAAGAACAAGAACTTTAAACATAGATTTTGCAAGTTCAAATAAAGATTTGACATTAAAAATAATCTTCTTCATTCCTTCAAAAGGATTGAGCTTATCAAGAGAGAACTTCATCGTTTCAGTAGTGAAAATAGGTCCGACCTGCACGAAGTCAACAATTATTGCAGTAAATAAAAGTGCTAGTAAAAGTGGAACAATAATAATTAAAATTGAAGACCATGTAGTGTAATAAACATATCCAGGTCCTATTCTTGCCATTGATTTAAGAGGAATCTGAGTCCAAAGACCAACAAATAAATCTGAAAATGTTTTCCATATGAAACCAGCATTATGGTGAATTAGAAAAAATCCTACAATAAAAGTAAAAAGCTGGCACAAGTCCTTACTTTTAACGACTTGTCCTTTTTTAGTTGCTTCTTTTAATTTATGTGGTGTAGCATCAAACTGCTTATCACCAGCATCTTGGTCTGACATAGTACAAAACTCCAAACCCCTTAATTAATTTAATTCACCCCTGCTACTCTATATAAACTAAAGCATTTAGATTATATTTTCGTTAAGCGTTGTACAGACGCCACAGTGTGGCGTCTCTTCTTGTAAGTAGGTTATCTTTTTGTTATGCCGTATACAAATGCCACAGTGGTACACATCTCCCAGGGCTAAACCTAAAATTTAATTAATGTCCTTGCATCTTTACTTTGCCTTAACACTACTCCATAAACTGTATGGCATGGGAGTGAATATCCCAGGAAAGTTCTATATAAAATTATGGGCGGAATACAACAAAACAAAGCAACACCAACCCAAGCGGCCAAGCCTATTGCTCCAAGAGGGGATGCAGCAAAGCGAGCATTACTTAGACAAGATGATGTTAAATTAGCACAAAATCAAGTACAAACACAAGCAGCACAAGCAGTAGATGGCTTCCATCAAGCAGAAGCAAGACCTGGATTAAATCCAGCACTTGCAACAAGAATGTCTCAATCTGCAGAAGTAGCAGATACTTCTGTCAATCAATTAAAAACTGACGATAAGAACAAAGCAAAACTAGAAAAAGCACCACCAAAAGGAACAGTTACTCCCCCACAATTTAGTTACACAACACAACTACGACAAGGATTAGACAAATTAAAAAGTGCATTTAACCGAACTGCTGAAATGTTAGTCGGTGAAAAATTTAGTCAAGGTCAAAAATATTTAAGTTCAATTGAATTAACAAAAAAACAATCTGACACTCTAGCAAGAGCTTTATCTGCACAAAGCTCAGTAATAAGAACAGCATTTATAGTACACGCTTTATTATCAGAAAATGGAGTTGTTGCAAAAATTAAAGCAAAGAACGAGGACAATGAAAACATTGATCCAGTACTAGTTGCTGTGGCTTGTGAAATAGCAGCCGGCTTCGGAAAGGAAGCATAAATAAAAATGGCAGATTTATTAAAAACTTATGCTAATAATAAACAAGTAATGGAAGTTTTAAACGATCCAGAAAAACTTAAAATTGTTCTTTTTATGATTCAGGACGCTGCAGATGAGTATATGAATGAAGCACAGGCTCTTTTAGAAGATAATAGAAAATCTTCACAAGAAAAAGCAGAAGCAGCATTAAACATAGCTCAATCAATAATAGAAGCAGAAAAAGCACTTAGAGAATTAGAACTTTATAACTTTGTAGGTCTTAAAAGCCGTGGAATGTCAGTTATTACTGACGTATAACCCCACTTATTCTCACATAATCATCAAATCCTAAATTCTCTGGTCTTAAATTTTGATCAATTTTTAATTCTTTTAAAGCATTTTCCAAAGCAGTTTTATCTTCAAAGAATTTAATCATTGAATTTATTATTTTTTTTCTTCTTTGTTGAAAACTAATTCTAATCAAGTTTTTTACTAATTGTAGGTTTTGCACATCTGGCAATTTTTCTTTCGGCTTAAAGCTAAGAAATGCAGACTCTACTTTAGGTGGTGGAGTAAATGCTTTTCTGGGGACTTTATGAAGAAGAGTGGGAATAGATGAAAATTGAATAAGAAGCGACAATGGACTATAAGCTTTAGTAGATGGTTTAGCCACCAATCTTTCTGCCACCTCTAACTGTGTAAGTAAATAAGCTTCCTGGAGCAAACTTCTATGCTCAGGAATGTTATCAATTTCACCAAACAGCTTAATTAAAATCTTTGAAGTTATATTATATGGAATATTTCCAATAACCTTGAAAGGCTTATCAGACAATTTCATAAGATCAACAGATAAAAAGTTCTTTTCAATTACATCTACATTAGAAATATTATTTTCTTTTAAGCTCTTTTTTAATTCTTTTACAATATCTCTTTCAATTTCAATGGCATAAATCTTTTTTACTCTTTTTGCTACTGGCAAAGTTAAGATACCAGTACCAGGTCCAATTTCAACAACAATATCTTCACTACTTAAATCCATTAAGCTAAGTAGTT
>JAGVKQ010000012.1 GCA_020050435.1 Candidatus Caenarcanales bacterium | reverse complement strand
CTGGTACTTGTAGCAGTTGTCTAGCTACTAGTGGTTCTTGCACTTCAAATGAAAATTGTTGTACTGGAATATGTACAAATAACCAGTGTGTTTGTACAGACTTCGGAGGTTCCTGCATTAATAGTACTGAGTGCTGTAATGGTAGCTGTCGTGCTACTAGTGGTGGCGACGGAAAGTGTTGTAACACTCTTGGAGCTACTTGCACAGCTGGTAGCCAATGTTGTAGTGCTAATTGTATTGGTGGAAAGTGTTGTATAGCTGGTGGTGGTTCTTGCAATGCTAATGCAGAGTGTTGTTCTAATAGCTGTGTCGGTGGACTTTGTACTGCTGCCATGACAATAGCACTAGCTTGTGGAGGTTCTAGTCAGCCTTGTTGTGCTACTGGAAATCCTTGTAATTCTCCTCTCTCCTGCCAATCTGGCACATGCCAAACATCATCATTTACGTCACCAGTCTGTGGAAATGGAACTTGTGAAAGTGGTGAAGATTTTACTAACTGTTTTAGTGATTGTAATCCACTAGCTTGTGGTGGTCCTGGTCGTTTATGTTGCGGAGGGCTTGCAGGTGTTGGAGGTACTTGTGCTACTGCTGGCTATTCATGCATTGCTGGACTTTGTACTAGGACATCTGGTTTAACATCTACAGGTGGAACTGGACCATGTACTGAGCCAGGACTTAGACTCGTACAACCTTTCAGACCAGGTCAGGCATTAAATTATATTGGGCTTCCTTTAGGTTCCTCTTCTAAATGGAAGGTTGGAGACAGTCTAACTTTAGGATCTCAAGCCTTTACTCTCAAAGGAACTAATCCCTATGGCACTGCAGCGACATTTGATATTGTTGTACTTAATGAAAGTCCTACTACTACCTATGCTACTTGCACAGGAGTTTCTTATAGTGGTGCAACAACAGGTGGACCTTGTGGACAGCCAGGAGAACCATGCTGTGGTGAAGATGTTTGTGATATAGGACATTGTGTTGCTGATCCTTCAGGTAGAAGGGTTTGTATCGATCCTACGTCATGTAATCCTGATTGCCCAGCAGGAGAAACATGTGTTGCTGGTGTATGTGTTCCTGATGAAGTGCCTTATATTGATCCATCTCCTATGTGTGAAGTTGATGATGATTGTCCAGCCAAGCATCATTGTACTGGTGGTTCATGTGTTCCAACTCCAGATGATATCGCACCACTTGCAGATCCTACATCGTGTAATCCTCCTTGCTTAGGTGGATTCGAATGTGCTGCTGGTGTATGTGTTCCAAACATTATAGATAACGTTGTACCGACTTTAGATCCTTCTGCATTATGTGATTCTGTTATATGCCCACTAGGAGAGACATGTGCTGCTGGTGTTTGTGCTCCATCAGATGGAAGCACACCGCCACCCACAACTAGTGGTTTATGTAATCCATGCCAAGGTCTTTGTGGACCTACACCAGATGCTGCAGATATTTGTGGTGTGGAAAACGTTCCTGGCTTTGCACCGCTTTGTCATTCTTTAAATCCTCCTGTAGATTGTACTTGGTACTGTGTCCCAGATGGTGGTGGGGCTTTACCTCGTCAGTCTCTCTTAGATGCTGCATCTTGTACTGAAACACCTTAGGCATCGTGTAAATATTTGGATATATCCAAAACTAATGAATAATATGTTATACTATTGGGTATATCCAAAAGTATGAAACTCATTAAAAGACAAAACTATATAGATCAAATTGGCTGTTTTATTGCTAAGCCTGTAATTAAAATCATTACTGGTTTAAGACGAAGTGGTAAGAGTACCATTATGCAGCAGCTAATTCGCCATTTACTTGATAGCGGGGTAAGTAAAAAGAATGTGCTGTTTATAGATATGGAATTGTTGAGCAATGATTATATTGAAAACTATAAAGATTTAAATAGTTATGTTGAAAAATATTTTTCTAAAAACAGTAATAAAAAACTATACTTGTTTATTGATGAAGTTCAAAAAATTGCCGAATGGGAGAAAGCCATCAATTCTCTTTTTAAGACTGGTCATTATGATATTTATTTGACGGGTTCTAATGCTTACCTGCTTTCCTCTGAATTAGCTACATTCCTCGCTGGTAGATATATTGAGTTCCCCATTTACACTTTATCTTTTCAAGAATTCTTAGATTTTAGAGCTAAGAAAAAAACTACTCTTAAAAAAGAATTTGAGTTGTATCGGCGATATGGTGGATTGCCAGCTATACATCAATTAGAGCTAGAAGATGAATATATTTATCCATATGTCAGTTCGATTTATAGCACTATTTTGCTGAAAGATATAGTTGCTCGCAATGACATAAGAAGTGTAACCTTGCTTGAAAATATTATTAGATTTGTCTTTGACAATATTGGTAGTACATTCTCGGCTAAAAGCATTGCCGATTACCTCAAATCTCAAAATATTAAAATAGGCACAGATACAGCTGTTAATTATTTGAGGCATCTTACAGCAAGTTACCTTGCTTATAAGGCTGAACGGTTTGATATTAAAGGGAAAAGATTGCTTGAAATAAATGAGAAGTATTTTCTTGGAGATATTGGTATAAGGCATGCTTTGCTTGGATATAGAGAGTCAGATATTTCTGGTATTTTAGAAAACATAGTGTATCTTGAGTTATTGAGGAGAGGATATAAAGTTAACATAGGCAAATTGCCAAACGCTGAGATTGATTTTATTGCAACTAAACAAAACTCTTTAATTTATATTCAAGTGGCCTACTTATTAGCTTCAAAAGATACTATCAAAAGAGAGTTTGGCTCTTTACTTGAAATCAAAGATAACTACCCTAAATTTGTTTTAAGTATGGATGAGGATTTTGGTAGTGATTATAAGGGAATTAAAAGGATAAATCTGATTGACTTTTTATTGGATACGTCTTTGTAAATATGAAACTCTAGTATTTTAATAAATTTAGCTGTTTTATCTAAATATTTGACAATTAATAACCCATAATTGATAATAAAAAGAATTAAAATGGAAAATAATAAAAAAAATGAAAGTGGACGTGGAAAATTAAGCGGTATAACTATTGCTGATATTAGATCCATTCAAAGTCTTAAATCTAAAAGAGATACTAAAACAAGCAGAATGCATGTGCTCTTAGATCTTTATGAGTGTGAAGAAGAACCCTTAGCAAAAGCAAAAATACTAGAGAAGAAAGTTTTAGGAGTTTTAAAAGAGTTTGAGATGGAGCCTAAAATTCAAACCTTTTATCAGTTTCAGCCTTTTGGTGTGACAGCTATCGTCTATGCTCAGGGACTACAGTTCACTATGCATACATGGCCTGAATACCAATCAGCTGCTATAGATTTATACTGCTTTGGTTCTAGAAAATTATCTACTGATATCTGTAATAAATTAATCACTGCTTTTAGCTCTGCTGAGTATGAGTTAAAGGTTAAGAAGAGATAGAAGCTAAATAAATCATTAAAATTTTAGAAATAGTATAGAAATCCTACTTAAACCAATTTTTCAGGTTGCTTTCGAATACTTTATTTTGTTAATGTCGAATTAAGGGTTATTTAAGAAATCCTTATATATGATTTTAATCACTTTAAAGCCAGTGTATACAGCATTTTCTCCATTGTTTTGGTACTTAGATAAAGTAAGGCCAAAAAATGAGGAATCTAATTTTGAAAATTTTCATAATTGCTATTTAAGAAAATGTGAAGAAAAAAAACCTCCAGGTGAATTGGAGAAGAGATCTGTAGCTGAAGGATGGGGATCCATTTTAACTATAGGGAGTGTTTTACCTTTTGCTTATGGATATTTTAAAAAGAGTAATTTTTGGAAAAGACTTAGTTACATACTTTGTGGTGGAGGGGTCTTAGCAGTAATTACAGGAGTAATAAAAAACTGGGGAATAGATTTCACTACTAAGGATGGAGTTAAAGTAAAAAAAGAGAATGAGAATGAAGAAACTTCTAATACTCAAACACCTGAATTAAATGGAGTGGAAACCACTCCTCAAGGCAATTCTCAAAGTACGGCTTTAATTAGGACTGGTGGATTGTCTGAAACCACTAACTCAACAGGTGATATTGGTGTACCAGCTCCTTGGTATGAGCAATTGGTAGGAATTCCTTCTGGACTAGTTAGAAAACTTATTGAAGAAGATCCTCTAGATGATGATTTAGCTAAACAAATAAGAGGATATGCAAAAACATTTGCTAAAGTAGCATCATTCTTCAATATTGAAACAGCTGTAATAAGTCACTGTGTGAATGTTTTGGATGGCTATCAGAATGTTAGGGCTCATGCTAGAGAACATTTAGGGACTTTTGATGCTGGATACACTGGTCATCAACCTCATAACAATGATTTACTTAGAAAAAAATATGCTGATCTCTTAGGAGTTAGAGGAGATGAAGATTTTGAAGAGGTTGTAAAAAAAGCATATAAGAAAAAAGCTCTTGAATATCATCCTGATAAGGTTGAAATCCCAGCATCAGACAGCGCTGAAGATAAAAAGGCTTATGAAGAAAGATTAAAAGTTGCTGTAGGGAAATTTAAAGAAATAGCTGAAGCATTTGATTTCTTCGATAAAGAAAATGATGCTAAAAAGAAAACTTCCTAACAGCCACTACACTATTATGTCCACCAAAACCTAGTGAAGAAATTAGTGCAACATTTACATTTTGTTTGCGAGCTTTATTAGGTACATAGTCTAAATCACAGTCTGGATCAGGTGTTTGATAATTTATAGTAGGAGTAATAATTCCATTTTCTATAGTGAGTATGGCTGCTGCTACACCACATGGACCAGCTGCACCGATTAAGTGTCCTGTCATGGATTTAGAACTGCTTATAGCAAGCTTTTTAGCATGATCTCCAAAAATTGTTTTAATAGCAATGGTTTCTCTGGCATCATTTAATGGTGTTGACGTTCCATGAGCATGAATGTAATCTACATCTGTAGGTTTAATTTCTGCATCAATCATGGCATCTCTTAAAGCTCTGGCTCCACCTTCACCAGTTTCATGTGGTGCTGTAATGTGATAAGCATCGCATGTACCTGCTCCACCAATAACTTCTGCATAAATGTGAGCGCCTCGTGCTTTAGCATGTTCTAATTCCTCAAAAATAAATACTACTGCTCCTTCAGCCATAACAAATCCATCACGTTCTTTGCTGAATGGACATGAAGCCATTTCCGGAGAACAGTCTCTATTTGAAAGGGCACCCATATTACTAAACGAAGCTATGCTAAGTGGATGAATAGTGGCTTCTGTGCCTCCTGTAACTACGACATCTGCTTTATTTAATCTAATCCAATTTAATGCATCGATGATGGAGTCCATTCCACTAGCACATGCAGTGGAATCACTTTTTGATCTGCCCTTTAGTCCCCATAAGATTCCTATAAATCCTGCTGGAGCATTTGGCATGAGGCGAATAATAGAGCGTACTCCGACTTTTTTTTGACCACCCTTTAAAAGAGCAACTTGATCATTGCATGTGGTAGTCATCCCACCAATTCCTGTTCCTACAAAAGTAGAAACTCTTTCTGTATTCATTTTTGAGAAATCAATTTTAGAATCCTCAATAGCAAGTTTTGCAGCAGCTACGGCAAATTGTGTGACTCTATCCATGTCTTTATTCATAGAACGAGCTTGTTTTGGGTCACTAAAGAACTTACTTATATCAAAATCTTTAACTTCACCAGCAATTTTTACATCAATTCCTTGCCACTCTTCATTATCTGCATTTTTAATTCTTGCAATTCCGCTTTTTCCATTAACTAAGCTTGACCAGAATTCTTCTTTTCCAGTTCCTACGCTTGTAACTGGCCCAATGCCTGTTATAACTATACGCCTTTTCATGTATATCCTACCCCGTCTCCGGATATAAGATTATAGCAGTAGAGACGTTGGATCCAACGTCTCTACAATTATCTTTCAATTTCAGAAAGAGCTGATGTGACGCTGTTTAAAATGTTTGGATTTTTTACAACACTTTCAATTCCATGTCTGAGTGCGTAGAGAACTGCTTGTGTTCTGTCATTTACATTTAGCTTTGTAAAAATATTATTAATATGAGTTTTTACTGTTGATTCACTTATAAATAGCATTTTTGAAATTTGTTTGTAATTTACACCTTGTGTTAATGAGTGAAGAACTTCTGCTTCTCTATCAGTTAATAAATTTAATAAGCCTGGTGTTATTGTGCTATCTGCTTTTTCAACGGTTACAGTGTTTCTTAATGCTTGTGCAGACATACCACAAATAAAAGGTTGACCTTTATTGATTTGTCTAATAGCATACTCAAGAGAATCTGGAATATTTTCAGCATAGATTATTGCATCAGCATTGCTTGTGAGATATCCCATCACTTTACTTTGTTCACCATCACAGACTACTAAAACTACTTTTGTTTTTGGAGATGCTTGTTTTGTTTTTGTTATTACTTCTTCTAACTTTACAATGCCTGGTAAGTTTGATGAAATAAATAAAAAATTTGGTTTTGATGTTTCTATTTCAGCCAACACGCCTTCTTTTGTGTTAATTGAAAGCTTATTACTCACATGGATTTTTAAATGATTTAACAGGGGTAACATTACCTGATTATTTAAGGATAGATTTAAGGCTGTTAGGGCTGTACTAATCTGAAACATATAAGCTTCTCCTTTTTGAACAAAAATTAAGTACTACTAGTATATTTATGGCTAATTGAAGGGATTACTATCAGGGGTTGCCCTAGATCCATATGTATTATTATTAAATGTCGTTAACCCTAGTTAAAGGAAATGTTAAATATATTTAATCTTTAAACAATTGAGACTAATTACACTAATTTTTGCTTCTTTTCTACTTGCTTTGCCATTAAAAGCTCAGATTTTAGATTCAGACAATAGTACTAATTTTTTACAAAACACTGAACCAAGTAAGCTTCAGCTAATGATTAATTACGATGAGGTTTTAGCTCAGCCAGACTTTTTTACTTGTGATGATTTAAAAAAGTACAGTTCTATAGGCCAGATTAAGAATTTAAAAGGACTTTGGTCAGGTACATATAAGCTTGGACCAAAATCAATTTACTGGACAAATCCAAAATTGGACAAAGAAAAAATCCTAAGTAATATAAAGTTTGCTTCTTATAAAATCTTTTTGAATTTTAATGTCTCTGATTCAGAGACCCTATCAAAATTATTAAGTATTGATATTGTTCAAAGGGATATTAAATATGGCTCTACTGGCTTGCAAATTCAAAATGAGAAACAAATAAATTATTGGACAACTGCAAAAATAGATAATTGGGTTCAGATTATTAGAGGGAAAGTGTTTAGAGTAAATAAAAATGAACTTCTGACAATTTTTCAAACTACAGTTTATGAGAGGAAGACACCTATTTACGCATTTGAGGGTGTGGCAATTATCAATAAGTTAGAGAGATAAAATAAAGGCTTAAAAAGAGAGTCTCCCTCGTGGCGTCTGTACGGGTTAGCACAATTTCATCATGGTAGAATTGAAAGTTCAAAGTAGGGACTCTACTTGAGAAAAGGAGATAAAACAGAATTGATATGGGAGATAAATTAGCAGAATTCGAAAGACTATTGAATGAGGGAAAATATAATTATAAAATTGAGCAAGGATCAATTATAAAAGGGACAATTGTTTCCCTTGAAAAAGATGGTGCATTAGTAGATATAGGCGGAAAATCTGAAGCCTTTGTACCTTATAAAGAATTAACCAATAAAATTAAAAGAGTAAGAATTGATGAATTAGTAAAAGTCGGCGAAGCCCATGAGTTTTTTGTTCTTAGAGAAGAAACTGATGATGATGGAGTAATTCTTTCTCTTAAGAAAGTTAACCAGGCTCAAGGCTGGAATAAGCTTGAAGAATCTAAAAAAGCCAATGAAAGTTTAAACGGAGCTGTAGTTTCTGTTGTAAAAGGCGGAATAATAGTTGAGCTATTTGGTATTCGTGGTTTCATTCCTACCAGCCAATTACGCTTAAAAAACAGCCAACAAGACAACTTGCTTGGAGCTACATTAACAGTAAAAATTCTTGAAATTGATCAAAGAAAAAATAAACTTATTCTTTCTCAAAAGCTAGCAGTTCAGGAAGAAAAAGCTGGTCTTAGAGAAAAGACAATGCAAAATCTTGATATAGGACAAAATGTAGTTGGTGAAGTAGTAAGAGTGACTGACTTTGGTGCATTTATTGACCTTGGTGGAATTGATGGACTTTTACCTATTTCTGAATTCTCCTGGCAAAGAGTTAATAGCCCACAGGAAGTACTTAAAGTTGGTCAACAAATAGAACTTAAAGTTCTAAAAATTGACAGAGAAACTAATAGAATTAGCTTAAGCCTAAAGAGAATGCAAAATGATCCATGGGATGAGCTTGAAGGTAAAGTTCATGAAAATGAAGTCATTAAAGGTACTGTAAGTAAAGTTGCTAACTTTGGTGCATTTGTTGAAGTTTATCCTGGTGTAGAAGGTTTACTTCCACGCTCAGAAATAACTCAAGAAAATGAAAATCCAAAAGTAGAAGATTTTTTAACAGTAGGACAACAAATAGAAGTCTTAGTTAAAAGATTTGCTCCAAATGAACATAGATTAAGCTTGAGCTTAAAAGATGTCAAAGAGAAAGTTGGATAAACGGAATCCTGCTTTCTGTGTAATCTTCATATATGCAAGTAACTGATGAGAGAGAGTTTGCAGTTAGAAGATGGTCAGATCTCTTTGATTTAGATTGTTATTTACTTGGAGCTGTGCTGACCATAATTACTGTCAGTCTTATGCTTCTTACAAGTGCTGCTGACGGGATTTATCTTTCAAGACAATTTCTCTTTTTAATTCCTTCTCTTCTTATAGGAATCAGTGTTCTTTTCATAAGAATAGATTTTTGGCATAGAATTGCAAATGTAATTTATTGGATAAATATTGCTCTTCTTTTATTTGTAATGGTAAAAGGTGCTACAGCTATGGGAGCTCAAAGGTGGATCGATCTGGGTCCAATTAGACTTCAGCCCTCAGAAATTGCAAAAATTTCCATTATCATATGCCTTGCAGCATGGTTTAGTAAAAAACCAATAAAAAACTATTATGATATCTTTATTTCTTTTTTGATAATAGGACCACCATTTTTACTTATTTTTAAGCAGCCTGATTTAGGTACTTCACTTGCTTTTATTGCTATTTACTTTGGCATGGCATTTTGGGCAGGAGCTACGATTACGCACTTAATAGTAGGAATCTCTCCAGTAGTAAGTCTTATCGCCAATTCAACAGGTCCAGTTGTTTTAAATGTAGGAACTATTCAAATTCACAATAGAGTTGTTGAATTAACCATCACTCAAAATTTTGTTTATTTCCTTTCTTTTCTACTTATTTGGCTTGTTGTGAATTATAAGCCATGGAAATCCCCATGGCTAGTGCTTTCTGTTTCATCTATTATTTTTGCCAATGCAATTATCGGATTTGTTCGACCCATACTATGGAATTTTTTACATACCTACCAGCAGAAAAGACTAACAATCTTTTTAAATCCTGAAAGTGATCCACAGGGAGCTGGATATCATATTATTCAGAGTCTTCTAGCTATTGGCAATGGTGGGTTCTTTGGATATGGCTGGAGAAATGGGAAACTAACTAAGGGTGACTATGTGCCAGCTCAGCACACAGATTTTATTTTTTCATCATGTGGTGAAGAGCTTGGATTTATAGGGGCTTCTTTTATTGTAATTATGTTTGCAATTGTTCTTTATAGAATTCTTTACATAGCGAGAAATTCAAATAGCAAATTTGCAAGTCTCGTTGCTGTTGGAGTATTTTCATTTTTTGCTTTTCACATTTTCATTAATATTGGAATGACCCTGGGAATAATGCCCATTACAGGTGTTCCGCTTCCATTTTTAAGTTATGGAGGAACAGCACTCCTTGTGGACTTATTCTCTGTATTTTTACTATTATCAATCTCTTGGAGAACATTGCCAAGGAAAATGTTTTAGCCTAGACGTTATAATATTCTCATGACTAAGAAATCTAAGAAAGAAAAAAAAGTAGAGCTTGATAAATTAAATGAGTCTCTTTCTTTTCGTACTAAAAGAAGAGTAGTTTTAGAATTCCCGCCAAATGTAGTTCAAACACCGATAACCTATATGCTTGCTAAAGAGTACGACATCATAAGTAATATTCTAAGGGCAGAAATAGCACCGGAGGAGTCTGGGAAGCTTGTTTTGGAGATGGATGGACTTTCAGATAGGTTAGATGAAGCCATAGAGAAAATAAGAGGCTATGGAATAGAAGTTACAGAAATTGCTAGAAAAGTTGCATTTGATATGGACAAATGTATGCATTGTGGTGCCTGTATCTCTGTGTGTTTAGCTGGTGCACTAAAACTAGACGAGAATTATCATCTTCAGTTTATAGAACCAAAATGTACTGTCTGTGAAATGTGCGTGCCTACATGTCCTGTAGATGCAGTGACCATTGATATTTAATTGTTCTTATTGTCTTCTTTGTGATTTACTGGGTCAGGATCATAGACTGTATCATTATCACCAATATCAGCAGGGTCTATAACTACTCTTTGGTCTAACTCATCAGCCTGTAGCGTATCCTCATTTAAATCCTCATTTGCATAAGCCATGTTTAAGCTAGATGTAAGTGTAATAAGTGTTAAAAATATAAATAACTTTTTCATTTTTATCCTCTATATAACAGAGAAGATAATCCCTGTAGTTATCTTATTCGGTTAAAAGGTGTAGATTAAACAGGGGATGGAGGATAGACTTAGGGGATACTCGTTAAGGGTTAGGGTTAGCTTGTAAAATCGTAAGTAGAGTTAAAGAAAATATATTTTTCATGGGGAAAACCTTATGCTATATAATACTCATATGACTCTATCCGAGGACCAATTAGAACGCTATTCCCGACAAATCATTCTTCCTGAGATCGGTTTAGAAGGACAAGAAAAACTTTTAAATGCAAAAGTTTTAGTTTTAGGTGCTGGTGGTTTAGGGTCCAGTGTTTTATACTATCTGGCTTCCAGTGGAATCGGTACAATTGGCATCGTAGATTTTGATAAAGTAGATTTATCTAATCTTCACAGGCAAGTTATTCATTTTTCACATGATATTGGTGAGATGAAGACTGTCTCTGCTAAAGAAAAAATTGAAAATATAAATCCTGATGTAAAAGTAATTGCTTATCAGGAAAAATTAAAAATAGAAAACATAGAAGAAATATTTAAAGACTTTGACATTGTTGTAGATTGTTTGGATAGCTTTAAAGATAAATTTTTAGTAAATGATTATTGTCTAAAATTAAATAAAAAATTAATTCATGCTGGTGCGATAGGTTTTGAAGGACAGGTGATGACTATTCTTCCAGGAAAAACGGCTTCACTTAGAGATTTGTTTTTAGACATACCTTCTGATGAAAGAGGTAGCTGTAAAGAAATAGGAGTTCTCCCTACTGGCGTAGGAGTTTTAAGTACACTTCAGGCAAATGAAGTCTTGAAGCTTGTTTTAGGTATTGGAGAGTTATATATAGACAAGGTTCTAAAATACAATGCTTTAAGTGGAAAATTTTATGAATTTAAAGTTAAAACTGTGAATACTAGTACAAAAGTATTGTGAGTCTTAGAAAGACTTAACCTAAATATTAAATTTCCCATCAAATCTTAATTTACTTTCTTTTTTTAATATCTTATTATTTATATAGTATAAAAAAGAGGTTTAAATTATGCACATAGAGAACGTACAGGCAACCAAAAGACAATTTTTACAATTAGGTGCAGCAAGCTTAGCCGCAGTTGGACTTAGTGGAATCGGAAGAGCAGAAGAAACTAAAGACTTACTTGATGGAGATAGTACTGCTAAAAAATCTACTAAACCAAACCAAGTACAAACAGAAATCAATAAAATTAAAGATAGTAAAAATACTGGTGCTGGATCTGGAATTAAGAAAACTATGATTCCTTCTGAAAGTTCTACTTTAGGTGAATGGACTATTGATGTAATTCCTCAAGGTGGATCTAATAAGGTAAGAATATTTGTTTATGCTTTAAATGAAAATGGTGAAATAAAAAAGGGTGAAAAAGGATTATTAGGGTATCAAGGTGAAATTGAAGTAAGTAAGTTGACAACAGAATTAAAAAATATAGAAATAAATCTAAAGTTATCAGGATATGTAGAAAAAGATGCAAGACCCATTTTATGGATAGAAGGCACTGCAGAACCTAAGCAAGAAAGTAGTCATTCGCTCTTTAAAATAACTTCTGATGGTTCTACATGGGGAGAAAACACCTCGAAAGATCTTCAGGATGCAGTTGTAAAACTTATTTCTACTGATGAAGGAAGTCTTGATAACGCTAAGCTTAAAACCTTATTTAATATAAAACGTTTATCAGGTGGTGCTGTAAAGAAGGCTGAAGATAAACCATCTGAAAAAGCATCTAGCAGTAGAGCATTTTTATTAGACAGTTTATATGCTAGACAAGAAACTCTTCCTGTTGATTTGTTGGCTTAATGAGCACAGTGAGTGCAGTGAGTATGCTTGTGATCTGTATCTTTGCTAGTTAAATTAGTAATATTTGTAGTGAGTAAAACCACTCCTAATGTGTAGATGACTATGGCACTAATTACGCCTGAGCTTTTTTCTATATTTGAAAAAGAGTTTTCAATCTTAGAACTAATAACTCCTTTTCCCATAATAGCAACCAGTGCTACTAAAGAGAGTGCTAAGCCCAGCCCAATACTAAAAGATAGAACATAGAAGAACCCTAGTAAGAGACTGTGTATTCCACCAAACGTAGTTGCAGTCATGAAAACGGTAAGTCCACCAGAACACGGAACAAGACCAGCTGTAAGTCCTATGGTTAATATGCTGGTAGCTTTTAAACTTTTACTTAGAACTTTATGAGCTGAGCAATCATGTTCATGATGATGACCATGGCTTTCTTCAAAATAAGGTTTAACTATTCTGTCCCAGATTAAATAAAGTCCAATTAAGAAAATAAAAGTACTAGATAAAAAGCTAATGAAAATTTCTTGATTCGTGGGGGAGAATATTTCAATAACTTTTAAGCTAATAAAACCTAAAAGATAAACGCTAGCTGTATGAATTATGGAGGCTACTAATCCTATTAATAAAGCATCTCTTTTTTTATTTGTATTTGTGCTTAAAATAAATGTAGTAATTAAGCTTTTCCCATGTCCTGGCTCAAGTGCATGGAGCATTCCGAGAAAGAGAGCAGAAAAGACGTAGAATGGATTTAGGCTGTGCATTTATTTTGGTCCTAACATGTCCTCAGCCTTTACCCAAGTGTCGAACTGCTCATTAGTAAGCAATTTAAGTTCAAGTGCTGATTCACGTAATGTAATGCCTTTAGCATGAGCATTTTTTGCAATCTTAGCAGCATTGTCATATCCAATATGTGGATTTAATGCTGTGACTAACATTAGAGAATTTTCAAGATAATTTTTACAGACTTTTTCATTTACTTCTATTCCTTCTACGCAGTGCTCGCTGAATGAAGAACAAGCATCTGCTAGAAGTCTGGCTGAGTTTAAATAATTAAAAATCATCATTGGTTTAAAAACATTTAATTCAAAATGACCATTTGAGCCACCAATGTTTATCGCTGTATCATTTCCCATTACTTGAGCACAGACCATAGTCATAGCTTCACATTGTGTGGGATTTACTTTCCCTGGCATAATAGATGAACCAGGCTCATTTTCAGGGAGAGAAAGTTCACCTATTCCACAACGAGGACCTGATCCTAAAAGTCTAATATCACTGGCAATTTTCATAAGTGAAACAGCTAGTGTCTTTAATGCTCCATGAGCCATTACCAGTGCATCATGTGCTGCAAGTGCTTCGAATTTATTAGGGGCTGATTTAAATTTTAATTTTGTGATTTCAGATATTTTACCTGCTACTTTTTCGGCAAACTGTGGATGAGTATTTAATCCTGTTCCAACTGCTGTACCACCTAACGCTAATTCCATAAGATCAGGTAACACTGAGTTGATTCTTTGAAGTCCTTTTTCTAACTGGGTTACATAACCAGAAAATTCCTGACCAAGAGTCAATGGAACTGCATCCATAAGATGTGTTCTTCCAATTTTTACTACTTTGTCAAATGCTTTTGATTTTACGTTTAGAGAATCTTTTAATTTCGTGACTGAAGGAATAAGACTGTTTAAAGTAAACATTACCGCTGCTATGTGCATAGCTGTAGGGAAAGTATCATTTGATGACTGAGACTTATTTACATCATCGTTAGGGTGAATAGGTTTTTTAGATCCTAAAACTCCGCCAGATATCTCTATGGCACGATTAGAAATAACTTCATTTACATTCATGTTTGACTGAGTGCCTGAGCCAGTTTGCCAAACAACTAATGGAAAATGATCATTAAGTTTTCCTTCTATAACTTCATCGCATGCTTTAGAAATTAAATCAGCTTTAGCTTTATCCAATATTCCAAGTTCACTGTTTGTTAGTGCACTAGCTTTTTTCAAAACTCCAAAAGCACGAATAACTTCAAGAGGCATTTTATCGTTTCCAATTTTGAAAAAATGAAGTGAACGAGCTGTTTGTGCTCCATAATATTTATTTGATGGGACTTTAAGCTCTCCCATAGTATCTTTTTCAATTCTGAAATCTGTAACCGTATTTTGCATTTGTCTACTCCTAAATCTACTAATATAATACTATAAAATAATTCATAAAAACCTACTAAGCAAGAATAATGTGTCATTGCGAACCCTGAAAGGGTGAAGCAATCTTACACCTAAACAAACTTAAGCAAAGTCACTCTTTTCGATAGTTCCTTTGTGAGATTGCTTCGTCGGGTTTTACCCTCCTCGCAATGACAAATGGGAATGTTATGCACTCAATAACTTTTTCCCTTGCTCACAATCCTTCTTTATCTGGCTTATTAGTTCTTCTTTTGTGTTGAATTTTTCTTCACTTCTCAATCTCTCTACAAAGTATACTTTAATTTTTTTGCCATATAATTCTTTCTTTGGAAAATCAAGTATATGAACCTCAGTTTTCACTTCACTGGTGTCATCTTTAAACGTCGGACAATAGCCCACATTTATAACAGATGGTAATTTCTTATTTTCATTTTCAATAAGTGCAAATCCAGCATAAACACCCGTAGCTGGAATAACAATTTCACTGGAAATCATTAAGTTTGCAGTAGGAAAACCTAACTCAGTGCCTCTTTTTAAACCTTGAGTTACAGTGCCGCTAAATGAATAATGTCTACCAAGGAGTTTTGATGCAGCTTTCACCTGACCAGCTGAAATGTCTTTTCTTATTCTTGTACTGCTTACGGGTTCATCATTGATGTTAACTGGAATATTAATTTTAACTTCAATACCTAGTTTCTTTCCCCACTCTTTTAATTTTTCAGGTGAGCCTTCTTGATTGAAACCAAATTTATGGTCATATCCAATGCTTATAAATTTTGCATTTATTGACTCGACTAAAATTTTTGTAAAATAATCCTGAGCACTCATTCTCCTAAGCTTAGAATTAAATTCAAGAGCAAGGACAGCATCTGCTCCTGTAGTTTTAATCAATTCAAGTCTTTCTTCAATTGTGGTTAATAGTTTTGGAGCTTGCCCTGTTATTTCTGTATGTGGGTGATTAGAAAAGGTAACTACAACAGATTTTAAGCCTTTTTCTTTCCCAAGAATAACAGCATTTTTTATAATTTCCACATGACCTAAGTGAACCCCATCAAAAAAACCAAGAGCTGCACTGGATGCGGGGAAAAGATTTGATTTTATTTCTGTAAATATTTCCATTAGCGTATAGCGCAATTATCTCTTTTATCTAACGTCTACTTCCGCTATAATTCTATCAAATGGCCATATTACATTCTGAAGACAAAAGTATAAAGTCAAGATTTGAAATTAAGATTTCAAAAGATGAAATAAAAAATAAACCAAGTTTTTCTTGGGCATCCTATGAACTTATTTTGAAAAGTGGTGAAAAAGAAATAACTTATAAGAAAGACCCACAAGATAATGGTGCTGGTGACTATGTATTATCACTTGTACCGCTAAATGAGGCACTTAATTTAAGTAAAGCTATTAAAGAATTTTTAGAGAATAAAGCAAGTAACTTGTATTCTTTTGAGCCATTAGAACCATCATTTGAGTTGATTTTTGAGAGGTCTCATAAAGGCTATTCTTTTACGTGTTGGGTTGATGCTGGAAATGTAATTTCAGATCATTACACTTGGGATGGATTTGCAGTCAGATTCTTCACGACAGATGAAAATATATTAAGCTTTGCAGACCAATTAGAAAAGGAGAGCAAAGAACTTTTAACACATGCCTAAAAGAACAGATATAAAAAAGATTTTAATTATAGGTGCTGGGCCTATTGTAATTGGTCAGGCATGTGAATTTGATTATTCTGGTACTCAGGCATGTAGAGCATTGAAAGAAGAAGGATATGAAGTTATTCTTGTAAACTCAAATCCTGCGACGATTATGACTGATCCTGACTTTGCAGATAAAACTTATATTGAGCCAGTTACTCCTGAATTTGTTAGGGCAATTATCGATAAAGAAAGACCAGATGCACTACTTCCTACTATGGGTGGTCAGACTGCATTAAATGTCGCTGTTCAGCTGGCTAAGAATGGAACGCTTTCTGAATTTGATGTTGAGCTTATCGGCGCTAAATTAAATGCTATTGAGTTAGCTGAAGACAGAGAATTATTTAAAAATAAAATGCAAGAAATTGGACTTGAAGTTCCAAAATCTTACATAGCCAGAACTAAAGCTGATGGAATTGCTATGGCAAATGAAATAGGCTTCCCTATTATTCTTCGCCCAGCATTTACATTAGGTGGCTGGGGCGGTGGTATAGCTTACAATCAGGATGAATTGGAACAGATATTAGATAAAGCACTTGAAGCTAGTCCAGTTAAACAAGTTTTACTTGAGGAAAGTGTAATCGGTTATAAAGAGTTTGAACTTGAAGTAATGAGAGATCTTGCTGACAATGTAGTTATAATTTGCTCTATTGAAAACATTGATCCAATGGGAATCCATACTGGAGATTCTATTACAGTCGCTCCTGCGCAAACACTTACAGATAAACAATATCAGGAGTTAAGAGATGCTTCTGTGAAAATTATTAGAGCGATAGGTGTAGAAACTGGTGGAAGTAATATTCAATTTGCTGTAAGTCCTAAAGATGGACGAATCTTAATTATAGAAATGAATCCAAGGGTTTCACGTTCTAGTGCGCTCGCTAGTAAAGCTACAGGTTTTCCGATCGCCAAAATAGCAGCTAAGTTATCTATCGGTTATACACTGGATGAAATAAGAAACGATATAACTAAAACCACTTTTGCAAGTTTTGAACCTAGCATAGATTATGTAGTCACTAAGATTCCACGTTTTGCTATGGAAAAATTTCCAGGTGCTGATCATTCTCTTACTACACAGATGAAATCTGTAGGAGAAGTGATGGCAATAGGTAGAACATTTAAAGAATCATTCCAGAAAGCACTTCGTGGACTTGAAATTAAAATGACAGGATTTTACGACAAGTCAAATCTAAGTTTTAGCAAAGAAGAGCTTTTGAAAAAAATTAGTGCTCCATCACCAGATAGAGTTAAACAGCTTTTTGCTGCTTTATATAATGGCTTAACTATAGAAGAAATTAATAAAACTACAGGAATTGATCTTTGGTTCTTAAAGCATTTTGAAGAAATTGTTTCAAATGTAAAAATGCTTGAAAAAGAGTCTGTAGCGTCTATTGATAATAAAGAAAAACTTTTTGAACTTAAGAGGATGGGTTTTGGAGATAAGCAATTATCCTTGATTTTAAATGTTACTGAAAAACAAGTAAGAGAATTAAGAACTAAGAATAGTGTTTTTCCTGTTTATAAGATGGTAGATACCTGTGCTGGAGAGTTTGAATCATATACACCATATTTTTATTCTACATATGAGTTGGAGACAGAGGCTATTCCATCTAATAAAAAGAAAATAATGATTTTAGGTGGCGGTCCAAATAGAATTGGGCAGGGAATAGAGTTTGATTATTGTTGTGTGCACGCTTCTTTTTCTCTTCGTGAAGATGGTTTTGAAGCCATTATGGTGAACTCAAATCCTGAAACAGTTTCCACTGACTATAATGTTTCAGATAGATTATATTTTGAACCACTTACCACTGAAGATATTTTTAATATTTATTCTCTTGAAAAACCATTAGGTGTAATTGTCCAGTTTGGTGGACAGACCCCTCTTAATTTAGCTGCACCACTGGAAGAATTAGGTGTAAATATTTTAGGTACAAAAGTGAAAAGCATAGCTCTTGCTGAAGATAGAAAATTGTTTGGTGGAGTTATCGATAAACTTGGATTAAATCAGCCTAAGGCAGCTACAGCTAAATCTGTTAGTGAAGCTATTGAGATTGCTAAGACATTAGGTTTTCCGCTTTTAGTAAGACCTAGTTTCGTTCTAGGCGGAAGAGCAATGGAAATTTTTTACAGCCTTTCTGAAATGGAAAAGTATATTGAAAAAGTATTTGAAGTAGAGCCTGAGCATCCTGTTTTAATCGATACTTTTTTAGAGAATGCTACTGAAATTGATTTAGATGCTATATCTGATGGGAAAGATGTAGTGATTTGCGGAATAATGGAGCATATTGAAGAAGCTGGTGTGCATAGTGGAGACAGTGCATGTATTTTGCCACCACAAAACATAAGTGAGAAATTAATTAAAGAAATAAAAGCTGCTGCTGTAAGTCTAGCGATGGAATTAAAAGTTGTAGGTTTGATGAATATTCAATTTGCTATTAAAGATGACACACTTTATATTTTAGAAGTAAATCCTAGAGCCAGTCGTACTATACCATTTGTTTCAAAAGCTACTGGTATTCCATGGGCAAAAATGGCTACAAAAATAATGCAGGGTAAGACCGTTAAAGAGTTAGGTCTTAAAGAAACTATCCCATCATATGTTTCAGTAAAAGAAGTGGTTTTACCATTTAAGAAATTTCCAGGTGCAGATATTCTTCTAGGACCTGAAATGAAATCTACTGGTGAAGTTATGGGAATAGCTTCTGATTTCAATACTGCTTATGCAAAGTCACAGATTGCTGCTAGTCAGGATCTACCTATTAGAGGAAATATTTTCATAAGTGTAAATGATAAGGATAAAAAAAGCATTATTCCAATTGCTAGAAAATTAACGGAATTGGGGCTTGGGATTTATTCTACAGCGGGTACAGCTAAGATTTTAAAAGAAAATGGTATTGAAGCTAAAGAAGTAAAAAAAGTATATGAAGGTAGACCAAATATTGTCGATCATATAAAAAATAAAGAAATACAGTTAATTATTAATACTCCTATTGGACGTGATGCTCGCCAGGACGATAAATATATTCGCCAGGCAGCAATCCAATACTCATTGCCAGTGGTTACTACTATTCGCGGTGCCAGTGCTACTGTAGAAGCCATAATGTCTATGAAAGAACATAAGATTGAGGTCAAGCCTTTGCAGGAGTATTATTCTTTAAGTCAGTGTAATAGAGTTTGAGTTGGAGAGACGCCCCATTGGGGCGTCTGTACGGGTATGGTTATGTCACGATAGTAGCGACTTAACCACAGCATCTCTCATAACATCTACAGGCACATCATTTCTCTTAAGCCACATCTTTAATGATTCTGCTCCCTGCAAAACCAGCATCTCAACACCGTTTAATGTTTTATACCCTAGAGATTTTGCATCTTTTAAAAGTACTGTTTCAAATGGGTTATAAACAATGTCATAAACTAATCCACCTTTAGGCAATTTTTTTAAGTCTTCTAATTTTACAGGACTAGAGTCAGAGTTTGGATACATACCAACAGGTGTAGTGTTTGTAAGAATAAAAGTATTACTCAGATCTATATTTTCCAATAAATCAATTTCAATCTTTGTTTGTGATTTTAGATTTTTACTTTCAAGCTCAGTTTTAAAAGCTTTTAATTTATTCATATCACGAGCATAGATTTTTAAAGTTTTTACCTCGTTTTGAATGAATGCTACAGCGCATGCACAAGCTGCTCCACCAGCACCTAATAAAGCTACGTCTTTTCCATTTGCTTGTTCTCTAATTTCTTTAGGAATAGCATTCCAAAAACCATGCATGTCAGTGTTTTCACCAGTACTCTTTCCATCTTCTTCAAATATGATAGTGTTTACTGCACCTATTAGCTTTGCTCTTTCACTGATTTTGTCTACTAAAGACATTACTGGAATTTTATGAGGAATGGTTACATTCACCCCCCTTACTTTATTTTTTCTCAACTCGTCAAATGTTTTTTTTAAATCTTCTGGTAAGCACTCATAAACAGTGTATTCACCTTCTATCCCAAGGTTATTTAGTGCAGCTGAGTGCATGGGTTTAGAAGAAGATTTCCCGCCATGTGACTTTAAGATGCCGAGTTTTATCATTTCTATCTTCCTGCCACTGCATTTAGTGCTTTGCTAACTTCTTCTCTATCATCAAAATGAATGGTTTTATCTTTCAATATCTGATAATCTTCGTGACCTTTTCCAGCGATTACTACTACGTCATCTTTAGAGGCTTTCTTTATAGCAATTTCTATAGCTGCTTTTCTGTCAGCTTCGACGATAACATCAGATGTGTTTTTTATTCCACTTAATATATCACTGATGATTTGTTTTGGATCTTCAGAGCGGGGATTGTCAGAGGTAACTATGGCTATATCTGATAAATCTTCAGCAATTTTTCCCATCTTAGGGCGTTTAGTCGGATCTCTGTCACCACCACAGCCAAATACACAAAATAATTTTTTATTCTCTTTTACCATTAAACGTGCTGCTTTTAAGATATTTTCAAGTCCATCTGGAGTGTGTGCATAATCTACAATGCAAATTGGTGATTCAGTGTTTTTATCACTATGTATAATTTGAAATCTGCCTGGTATCTGGCTGGCACTTGATATGTGTTCTATTATAGTTTTTAATTCAATACCTTCAGCATAAGTGCTGGCTATCGCTGCAAGAAGATTGTAAACATTAAACAATCCATTTAATTTAGAAGTAACTTTAGATTTTCCAGCTGGAGAAATAAGCTCAAACGATAAACCACTAGGATTAAAAACTATATCTTTTGCTTGAAAGTCGGAAGTGTTTTTTATACCATAACTATATAATTTAACTTTTTTACTATTGATAGCTTCGCTAAAACCATTAAACTTAGCATCATCTTTATTTATGATGGCATATTTATTTTTCCAGGAAGAATCGTTTATCATTTCAAATAGTTTTCTTTTAGCCTGAAAGTATGATTCCATAGTTAAGTGAAAATCTAAATGATCCTGTGTGAGGTTTGTTAAAACAGCACCAGCAAAATTAGTATCTTCTACTCTATGCTGGGAAAGGGCATGTGAGCTAACTTCCATGGCTATATTTTTAAAACCTTTTTCCACAAGACTTGCTATTTGTTTTTGAAGCTCAGGTGCTTGTGGAGTAGTATGCTTGGCATCGTAATAACTGGAATCAGTGGATTCTCTAGTGCCCAATGTCCCGATAACTGCAGTTTTTAAACTTGATTTCTCTAGAATATGCTGAATAAGATGTGTCGTAGTAGTTTTTCCATTTGTACCTGTTATGCCAATTACTCTAAGCTTTTTACTAGGCTCACCATAAAAAAGATTTGAAAGCTTAGCAATAGCAATCTGTGTATCTTTTACTTTAATAATTGGTAAACTTGATTCTATTTCTCTAGAAACAATAATAGCTTTAGCACCTTTTGACTCTGCTTCTTTAATAAAATTATGTCCATCAGTTTTTTCACCAACTAAACAAACAAAAACGTCCCCCTCTTTAATTTCTTTGGAGTTATATGAAATACCAGTGATTACACTTTCATTTTCAATTTCATTGTCAAAAAGATTTGATATTTGTTTTATTGTTAGTTGATATTTCATTATTTATTTTAGCCTTTTCTCTGCTAAAAAATAGATTAATGAATTTTCTCTTTTTCCAACAGCAATTATAATAATAATCAATTCTTGATTTTTTATTTTGTATATAACCCTATACTTACTAACTTTTATCTTATAACAACCAAAAAGATTACCTCTTAAAGGTTTACCTAAGTAGGGATTTTCTTTAAGCTTTAGGATTTTTCTTCTTATTATTTCTTTAGTTTTAGAATCAAGCTTTGGAAGATCTTCTTTTATTACCTTCTCTTCGATTTCTATTTTATAATCTTTATTTCCAGGCATCTTCAAATTTTACAGTTTTTGACTTTCCTGACTCTAAATCTTTAAGTCTTCTTTCAGCCAGCTTATAAAGTTTAGCATCTTCAGCATCTTCTATAAATTCCTGAATTAGCTTTATAAGAATAGATTTTTTTTGAGTGCCAGACTGAGCACAAGCCACAGAAAAGTCTTTAAAAGTATTCTCGTCTACTTGTATACTAATGTTTTTCATATTTATATTATACCACGTTTACACGTTATCACGTTAACGTGGTATTCTTAAGCCCAGGTTAAGAAAGATGAAAGAACTAATTTTAGGAAAATCAGTAAAAGGTATAGAAATAAAAGGATATTTCTTTGGAGAAGAAAATGCTTTTAATAAAACACTTATTGTGGGTGGAATACATGGTGTAGAACCTCAGTCTAAAGAGTTTTGTGATTTATATGTAGAAGAAATGAAAAATCTCCCTTTTCCTGATGATGCTTTTGTATGTGTTATTCCTGGAATTAATCCTGATGGCTTAGCTGCTTTTACTCGTGGAAATGCCAATGGTGTGGATTTAAATAGAAACTTTCCATCCAGTACATGGAAGAGTAGCCCAGTATCAGGAAATAATGCATATCATCCGGGTTCTGCTCCAGCTTCTGAACCTGAAACAAAAATAATAGTAGACCTCTTGAAAAAATATAATATCAAAAAAATAATAGCTATTCATACTAACCACTACATTCAGTTCCCTAATCCACCCATGATTAATTATGATGGTGATCAAAGCAGAGAACTCGCTGAACAAATGAGTGTGGCTTCACACTTACCTGCACATGGTGATATAGGATATCCCACCCCAGGCTCTATGGGAGGCTACTTAGGTTTTGATTTAAAAAAGATTTCTATAACTATAGAACTAGATGACTCTAAAAAATCACCTGAGCTTTATAAAAAACATAGTAGGCTTTTTGAAGTGGCTGTTTTGGGATGAGAAAGAAAAATCCCACCTGTGTTTTTAACGAGTGGGATTTTTATATGATTATTTTCTTATTATTTTACAAGTTCTGCTTTTGGTGCATTTTTACCAGTAACATCGTCTTTTATAGCTTGTCCATATTCAGAGATTTTACCTCCTGCCCATTTTGCACCACTAACTATACCTTTAAATGCTGGTGCAGCGACATAAGTGGTAACTAAGCTAGCTATTGCTGCTGCACTCATTGCTGCAAATACTATTCCAAGTACTGGTGCTCCTACAGGGGCTAATAAAACAGCTGCTGCTATGGCAACTCCAACTAACGCTCCTCTAACAGCAAGTGCTACATAATCTTTCTTATGAAAATCTTTAAAGAAGTCTCTAGCAGTTTCAACTGCTCCCCATACTGCAAACGTTCTGCTTAATCCTATTCCGAGTCCAGCTCTAATGGCAGGAAGTGCTTGTCCACACTTAGTTAATGCAGCTCCTACATAAGGAGCTTGCATTATTTTTGTTCCTAAAGCAGATCCCCAGTTAGCTACTGCTTGTAACTTTGATCCTTCGTAGGCTTTGGATATTGCTGTTGTTGGTACCCAGCTCCCTAGCCAAGAACAAGCTCTTGAAAAGTACCCAGGTTTAGTAGCAACATTCTCACCTATTTTTTCGGCTGTAGAAGCTGCTGTAACTTTTGCAGCATTTTTTATCTCATCAGCTTTATCAGCAAGATTTCTTAACCCTTGTGCTGTTTCATCAGCATGACTAAGTCCTTGTTTTGTTGCATTAGTTACTTGTTGAGTTGCTTCTCTAGCTTTAGGTAATGCCTCTTTAATGCCAGCAATCTTAGCATCCTTTAAAGCTTTTGAAGTTTCATTAGCTAATTTTGTAGCTTCGTCTAACTCCCCAGTAAGTTTTGGAGTTAAATCTTGAACGGCAGGTCCATATTTAGTAGTAGCTGCTTGTAAGTCATTGTGTAACTCTATAGCTCTTTCAGCATATTTAGATTTGCTAATTAAACTAGCATGTCTATGTGCATCCTTAAGTTCTTGAGCAGTTTTTATTTTGCTTTGTGCATTTTGTAATGTATTTGCAGTACCTTCCATGGAATCTGCTAATGTTCTAATTTTTGCAGGGTCTAAATTTGTTACTAAATTTGTTGCTCTTGCATTTACTATCTTTAAATTTCTCGTAGGTTCAAACTTTCTATTAAATACTGCACTACCTTCTGCAACTGTAGACGAGCTAGGTACAAATCCATCAAGGCCACCTAATCCAGTTGATGGTGTCGCTAATGCTAATTGTGTTTGTTCTGGTTTAGGATTGACCACAGGATTGTCTTGATTTCTTTCTTTGACTCTATTAATCCTATTATCGAGGCTTTCAAGAATATCTCCTAATGGATTAATTTGTTGTAATATAAACATACTCTCTCCTGTTGGTTTTGTAATAATACAAAGTGGGAAGTTAAGTTTTTTTGACAAATGCTAGATTTATTAACATTAAATTTCTTTAATTTTGTTGGTTTTCTAGTTCTTTTATTCTAGTTTGAAGCTCGCTTGTAAGATCTGCAATAGGGTAAGGTTTAAAGTCTAGATTTGGGGAATACCCGAAGAATTTCCTTGCTTTTTCAACTACTTTTTTAAGAGAAGCTTGATTATCTCTTATAGTTTCTGGAGTAATAGAAGTAAAGTCAAATCCTGCTGTTTTAGCATTTGTAAGGGTATCATCCATTTTTGGATTAGGAATGCGACACATTTTAAAGTCGATTATTTCGCCCCCATTTTTTTTCCATGAAAGAATCATAATTTCTTTACTTGTAACAATGACTTTTCTTTGAGTATTGTTTACTGTAAAAGTGGTTAAGATTTGGTAATCATCAGTAGCAGCTTTTCTGAGTAAGTTTATAAGGTTACTAATTTCAGGTTCTGATTTTGTATAATCTTCTGTTTTTAGTTCTCCTGTTGCATATCCACATTCTTCTATTTTTGTAGACATATTTTTTTGCTCTGTTTCATATAAGTATTTTACCGTATCAGCAAAATTAGATTTATAAGCCCATTTTCCATATGTAGCAACTTCTACAATTTGTCTTTTTCCAGATCCTCTATTTATATGAGCATTAAATTCATCATCATCAAAACTTATATTATCTCTTAAATATTTAGCTATATTCCCAAGTTTGTTTTTAACCATATCAAATTTTAATTCACCAGGAAGAATATCATTTTGATCCTCTCTCATTAGTTTTTGTATATGAGAAGGTGAAATCCAAAATTCCCTAATTGTTTTTGTTCCATTCTCTTCTCTTGCAAGATATAACCTTAAATGATAACTAGTATTGGAAAAATTTCCCGTAGAATCTTTAGTTGATGATTCTACCAGAGCAAGACATGCCTTATATCCATTTAAATCAAACCAACCTGTTCTTTTTGGAACGTCACTAATTGTTTTTTCATTTAGAGTAGATTGACCTTTTAAATTGTTGAAATAATTATCATCAAATTCTTTAATCCCCTCTGTAAATTTTAATGGTTCGTCTATAGGTGCTTTGTCAGGTTCAGAAGCTGCTAATCCTTCTATTCCTCTGCCTTGTCTAAATTCATCAGAAATAGTACTTAATTTATTTGAATCACTATCTATAACATTAACCAGCCATTTTAATAATTTATCTGTTTCTTTGGGATCAGTTGAGTCTAAATTAATAGCTTTATCTGGGGTTTTTTTCTTAACCTCATGAAAATTGTCTTCTCTTTCAGGTGTGAATAACTCTATTAACATTTGAGAACTTATAACTACTATGCCATCACGTTCTGCTAATCCTACTACTTCAGTCATTGGTATGGAGTATTCTTTAATAAGTGCTTGGTCTGAACCATCTTGAAAAGTTAATATATGTAGTTTATTATCAGTGCCAATAAATGCTTTTAATTTAATATCGTTTTTAAGTTTTGCTGAACCTAAATCTTTTATTTTTTCAGTTTTTCCTATGTATTCTTGAACACTTTCAT
>JAGVKQ010000016.1 GCA_020050435.1 Candidatus Caenarcanales bacterium | reverse complement strand
TTTATTTTTTCAGTTTTTCCTATGTATTCTTGAACACTTTCATTTTGACCATAGTGATATCTGCCTTTGCTAATATAGTCTTTTATGTGATTAGGAACCCTAACCTTTTCCATTCTTCCAGCTGAGATTGGTGGAGACGGTGATGGCAAAGGTGAGTTGTTTTGAGCAAAGATGTCATGTAGTGCATTAATAGTATCTGGAGGAAGAGGTGCAGTCGAATTTGTAACAGGTTGATTTGGCCCGGTTCCAGGAGACACAGGAGTATTTTGTCCAGGGTTTCTGGGACCTACACCGCCTGTGTTTTGTGTCATATTATTCTCCTAAGATGTCAATTAAACTTTCAGCTGTTTTCTCTTGCTCTGTTAGAGGTTGAGTATATGGCTTAGAATCTTTATTTGCAAGTTCTTTTACAGAAGAAGCTCTTTTTCTAGTGATCTCTCCTACAAAGCTCTTTGGTATAGTAATATTCCCAAATTTATCAGTTTTAAAATGTTGTAGTACAATTGCAGTAAACTGATCCTTAGATTTGGCACTCTTGTCTAGATTTAAGCGTTTATTGACGACTAAATCTTTATCAGTGGTTCTTATTATGCCATCGTTATTTACTATAGAACCTGGTATACCAAGAAGTGTACCGTTTTCTTCTGCAAACAGCCTTTCTAAACCTATTGTTGTTAAACCTTTGTCTGAATCATCAGCAATTGGAATTTTATACTCAATTACTTCTTCAGTCTCTTTATTAATTAATATAATATATAGAGAGTTATCCCTACTAACACACATTGTTCCCGTATAATTTGGGTTTCCTAGCTTTAACTCTTGAAAATCAAAAAATTCAGATACTTTACTATTACTCCCAGTGGTTTCTTTATCACTGGCGCTTTTATAAATACTTTTTACAAAACCAATTTCACGCTTAACTCTTATATCATTTGCATTTGTGCCTGCAGGTACCGCTGCTGGTTTAGTTAATGCTTTAAAATCCTCAATGGAAAGGGTGTCTGCATTGGTAACATCTTTATCAATTAAAGCTTTTAATTCTGTCTCAGATAAAGCTTTATCCTTATCTGAATCAAAATGATCAAATACTGCTCCTAAAGCTTTATAAAGTTTTTGTTCGTCGCTACCTGCAACAGCTGCAGCAACCCTTGCTGGGATTTCGGTTTTTTTAATATCTTTTAAAGCACTTGCTTGTATATCCATTTTTTTTCTCCTGATTAATCTAAATTACAAATATATAAAGGACGTGGTTAAGAAAATTTGATAGTACTTGTAAATAAATTCTCAAGATTAAATTCTGATTAAAAAAGAATATAGTACTAATTATCTATTCAGTGATTTCTGTATAATAAAGGAAGTAATATTTATTAAAGTCATAAAAATGTTCAAGCTACCCATAAAATTTACAAAGGCTATCAAATTTTTTCTTATCCCTCCTTTGTATATCGTGAAGCAGTAATAATACTGCTAACTAAAATAATGTAACTGTTTAGGTCAATTTTATTAATTTATCTAATAAATTAATTTGATGCTTGGCTTAGATAATTGCAAACTATTTAATATAAAAGGCTTTTAAGGGTTAACCCTTAAAAGTTATTATTTAAGGACGATATATGTCTGGTATTGTAAAAGTATTATTGAAACCCGTAAGCCAATTAGCATGGTGTGCTACAAGCACAGTTGCTAGAGGTCTAGGTGGTGGTGCAATGGGTTTTGTAAGAGGTGGTAGAGCAGCAAGTGCAATAGCTCATGCCACGACTCCGACTGTTGTAAATGGGTTTAAAACCGCAGCTGTAGATGTTTTAGAAAGACCTAATGCTACTTGGTGGAGAGATTTCCCCGAATTAGCACAAAATTTTATGCATAATATGACCGGTGGATGGTTATCTAATGGAGTTAAAAGTGTAAAAGACAGTAACTTCTATCAGAACTTAAAAAATTTACACCTTGATGAATCAGCAGGTGGTACTAAATGGGGTGATGTTGGTGATTCTGTAGGAAAATTAGGCTTTTTTGGAGTCAGTGTATTGGGAGGTCTTGCTGCTAGTTCACTGGCAGCTGTAGGATTAGGTGCAAAGCATGCTTATGGTCAATATAAAGAATATAGTAGCGAAAAAAAGGGTGAATCAGCAGATCATATTCAACAGCCACTTGTTAGGCTATCAGAATCCTTGACATCAGGTTTAATGAGCTTAGGTGGTGTCACTGCTATAGCCATAAACCCTGCTATTGGCTTAGCTATGGTAGGTGCGGGGCTTGCAGGAACTATAGTTTGTGTAGGAATTAGAAAAGTATTAGGTGGATTCCATTTTATGAATCACCCTGAAGTTCTACCGCACCCACTTGATAAATGGGTTGGTGGATGGCTTCTTGGTAGAGATGAATACGTAAATAATTCACGTCATAATTAAAGACTTTAAATAGGAGGGTTTTATAATTAAATTATTAAGATCTTGTTAAACGATCCCAAAATTTGATATAAACAAGAAAAGTATGTCAGAAGATTCCGCTATAAATTTTATAAATCTTTCCGAGCAAAAATTTGAAGGTAGGCGTATGGGCATGTTTACTGCCGTTACGCAAAGACGCTTAGCTGAGCATAAAAAAGTAATACAAAAGGCAATAAATAAAAAAGATCCTGCTTCAACCAGACAACTGAAAAAAGCAACCAAAGATTTGGAATCTAAGCAAGCCGCTTTGACTAAAGCCACTACTCCAGAGGAAAGAAAGAATCTTAATGAAGAAGTAAAAGAAATTCAAGAAACAGTGAAAGGGATCCATTCAACTGATCTTGCCAACCGTGAAAAAATTGTTGAGTCGCAAGGGCAAGAAGCTGCAATTCTTAGTAGTCAGGGGATGCTTGCTGATTCTGAGTTGCCTATGGCAAGAGTCATTGCTAATCAGCAGGAGAATAGATTTAAGGCTTTACAAGGAATGCTAAAAAATGCCACAATCCCGGTTCAGGACCAGCCAGGTGCAGTAAGGGCACTAAGATCGATGCCAGTACTTGGCGATTTAGTTCCTCGGACAGTAGCTGGACTGGCTATGTAGTAGAACAAATTATATCCTTTTAACTTACCTTTAATAGAGGTAAGTTTTTTTTGTTTGACATTTCCATTGGATAAGCAATTATATTTGCAACAAAAAAAAGCAAGTCATTATGACTTGCTTTTAAATAGTTATTTAATAACTTTTACCTAGAGGCTTGAGCTAATTCATTAAAGCTCTTTAATAGCTCTTTGACTGATTTTAATTCTTCTGTCCAGAAGGTTACATTATCTTTGGCTAAACCTATTCTAAATTTAAGAGATGTTAACCTTCCAATTGCAACATTTGTAACACTAGGATCATTTAATTGTGCTTTTGACATTGCATCTAAAGATCTTTGCTCTTGATCAATCTCAACTTGCAGTGAATCAACCTTGCCAGTCCATAAAGCTATTCTTGCTATTGCTAATCCTATACTCATAATTTTCTCCGATGCTTATGGGATTTCTTATCCCTTTTACTATCTTCAGATATATAAAGGATTTAATTGAAATAAATTGATAATGACTGTTAGGACATTTGACTAGAAATTAAAATCTTAATGTTTGGGTAAAGAGACCATTAAGACTATGGACTATGGAGACCATTCTTTGAGACGTTATGGTCTCCATGGTCTTATGGTCCTATGCAGATTTCTTGTGTTTATTTTTATATATAGGTACAAAATCTATTACCAATCTTGTATGCAAGGCAAAAGCAATTTCATTTAATTTAGATAAAGAATGTCCTTCATAATTAGTGTTTTCTATCCTTGCAATTGCTGCTTGTGATGTTTTAGTAAGCTTAGCAAGCTGTCTTTGAGAAAGTCCCAATGATTCTCTGAGCTTCTTGATTTTTTGTGACACATTAAATCTTGCTGCTTCTTCCTCATAAAGCTTTCTTAATTCTGGATTTTTAAGTTGTTCATTTCTCCACTTTTCATAGCTTGCCTCTGTTTTATTATTCATTGTTGCTTCTCCTTGTGTAATCTTTCATTCTTTTAATTGCTATGTTGATTTCTTCCTTTGGTAAACTTTGGGTCTTTTTAGTGAATGCATGTAATAGAATAAATTTTCGATTGCTATAAAAGAAGTAAAACACTCTATATATGTTTGGTGATGATTGAATTCTAAGTTCTTTTAATTTTGTGCCAGACAGGTGTTTTGTATAGGGCTCTTTTAGTAAATATCCATATTCACTTAATAAATCAATAACAAATAAAGCTTTATTTTTATGCTTGTTTGGTAAAGAACTTAGAAAATCTAACACTGGTATGTTCCCAGAATCTGATTTATAAAAATTAACCTCCCATTTCATATATTATACCACGCTTGACATCAAATTTGATGTCATCTTATTTTAGTTATTTTAGCCTCATTGCCATTCTTGCATAGTGATTTCTTAATTTTCTACCAGGTAATTGCTGTATTGTTGTTTTTTATTGACTAGAAGTTAAAATCTTAATGTTTGGGTTAAAGAACAGTTAAGATTGCATTCCTTATTATGATTGTTTGCTTGTAGAGACGTTGCCCGCCAAAGGCGAGGCGCGCCCTGAAGGGCGGCGCGCAACGTCTCTACGGAGTAATTATCTAGTCCTATTGTCCTCCTATCAACTTCTTATAACTCCTTTCTTTATATAAGCACAAGGAGCTACATATGCTAAACGATTTGTTTACTAGTTCAATTAAAGATATTGGGAAAAAATTAAAAGATTCATTTGTAGAAGATGGAAGTGAAATAGTCATAGGACAGAATACAAACTTAAAATTTAAAAGTGTTCTTTCTATGAATAGTGATTTACTTTTAGAATCAGAACTCTTGGCTCAATCACTGGACTTTGCAACACACACTAAATTTGATAGAGATGAAGATGCGGAGTCTTTAAATATATTACAGGTCTCTCTGGAAGAAGCTAAAGACCCATTGGCTGAATTGGCTGAGCATTTTAATAAAGAAGTAAGGGGATTGAAGAAAATAACTGTAGATCCTAAAGGTTTTTATGTTCCAGATGAAATCAGGCTAGAAGATTATGAAAGAGAATATTTAAGAAAGAAAGAACCTCTTCCTATTGTTTTATGTGAAAAATTGACAGTTAGAAATCTTGCTAAAGAAGATGTTATGTCTTCATCAGGAAAAAGAGATTGGTTAAGTTTTATGATTCCGGATGGAAAGGTCTTCCCTTATACCATTTTGACTGACGGTGAACTTACAAAAAAAGGATTTCCAATAGGCTTGTATACAAAAGAAGATCAAGATGTAAGTCCTGCTTCTATAAAGAATGTTTTTTATATTGATCCATTAACCAATAGGATTAAAAAAGGAATCTATTTCCAAGTCTCTGAAGCTGCTGGACCCTTAGGTGATGGTGGCATTAATGGAATAATCGTTCCTGATAACAGAACCTTGGTAATAATTAATCACTGTAGAAAAGAAGCATATTATGTAAACGTAAATAAGAAAGAAATTACATGCTCTGCTCAGTCTTTTGGTGTCGGTGTAGGGTAGAAGTTTTAAACCTTACTTTTTAAGAATCTTATATGTAGGTCCATCAACAGCGCCAAAGTCATTTAACATATAGTAAGCAAACCAAAATAATGGTGAGCAAGCTAAAATAAAAAATAAACATTCAAGAACTTCTTTCATTTAATTTTTTCCTTCAGTCACTTCAAAACCTCTACGAATAAATATAACACCTATATAAAATAAACCCCCAAAGAATATTAGATATATTAAAGTCTTTAAACAAAAAATATCTATATCAGTAGTAGCTAAACTTATGATAAAAGTTCCTATGGGTACCATAAGTCCAAATCCTCCTGTTTTCATTATTTCCGCTCTATATTCTTTTGGAGTGGTCATAATTCAAATTTACAACAAACTTTTATAAATGTCTGTAACCCTGGGTTACATTTTTGAAGTTTAATATTTGTTCTTCTTAATCTTTTTGATACCCTGGGTTACATTTGTTTATTTCTTTACAAAGAATTTATTTTCTTTTCTAATACAAAGCCTTTGGTTATTTTTCATTTTTTGATGGAAACATATTGATTTAAAGGCAAATTCTAAAATTGCCAATTCTTTTTCTTAATCCAATCAGAGACTTTTCCCTATTTTATTTTGTTTTTAAACCTGATTAAATACTTTGCTATCCAATTTAGGTGAGCAAGGAGATTTAAAAATGTTTGACAAAAATAATTCTTATAAAAGCTATAAAAAAAGCTACAAGCTGGAAAGTGATAATTTAGATGCTCAGAAGCATTTAAGTGAAAACACTTACCTTCCGAAGCATGGTGAAGGCTCTAAAGCTATACTTAGAACCTTCACTAATGCTTATTTTAAGAAGATCTTTGCCAAAGAGCATTTTGTTATCAATCCTTTCCCTGGTTTATTAAGCCCACCTGAAGTGTCTTTTTCATACTCTAGAATTACTTCTTTATTTCTTGTAATAATTTTGCTTTTAGCGAAGCCTGCTTTTGCTCAAACAGATAAACCTTCAAATGTCTCTCTTTATGCAAAAGCTGGAAGTGGTGATCACTATACTTTGTATTCAGATGGACTTGCTAAAGAAAATGCTTATATTGGTGGATTTAAATCAGTGCAGCTAGATCCATTAGAAGAAAATATTTATTTTTATGACACGGGTTTAAAAATAATATCAAAAATTAATCTTTCATCAGGAAAGGTTTCTAAAGTTATAGGTAAGCCAAAATCCAGTACTAATACTGACTTTGTAGCTGGAAGTACATTTGCTGAAGCTAATCTTTCAAAATTAAAAGACTTTTCCTTCGATAAATATGGGAATGTTTTTATTCTTTTGCATAATACTTTGGGTGATCCTAATGCATCTAGTAAAGACTCTGATCCTATAATCTTAAAAGCTTCATTTAAGGATAGTACTATAAAACAAGTGGTGAGGGTAAATGATTATTTTAGATATAGAAATTTTGATGACCGTTCTTGTGGATTTAATTTAAATGGAGTCTCCTATGATAATGATAAATATCTTTATTTATATGGCTTCTTCAATTATCCCGATATAAATAGTAGTAATTCCGGAAATCCACATATCGGACATGCCGTCTTAAGATATGAACCTTTAGCTAATGCTTTAGAGATTTACGCACTTAGTGATAACTTGGCTTATTCTGGACTTGGTGGGAAAATATCATTTTCTAATAGTGAGTATAGAGATCCATGGGGGAACTCATATCAATCTTTAAATGGATTATCATTTGATAAATTAGGTAATTTATATCTTTCTAGGATGTATTCAGTTTCCCAAAACTATAAACAAAATTATTATCCAATTATAAATAAGAATACTCTTTCCACTTCAAGCGCACCATTATTTACTGGAGATGGTACTGGTACATCGACTGATATCGGTGATGGTGGACAATGTACTTCTTCCTATGTTGGAGCGTACGGATCAAAATTTATAGCAAGTGATATTAATGGTGATGTTTTAATCGCAGATTCTCTAAATAATAGAATTAGACAAGTTAATAAAGACGGGCTTATAAATACTATAGCTGGTGGTGGAACAGATACACTGGTTTTTGGGCAAAACAAAACTGCAAAATCTATAGCACTAAATTCTCCTGGTTCACTTTTAGTAGACAAGTTTAATAATCTTTATATAGTGGAGGGGAGTAGAATACTTAAAGCTACTAATTTAGTAACTTATGTAAATCAGCCCATTCAGATAGCAAAAGTTGCTAATTTGTCTATTTCAAAAATAGCTGAAAATGGTGTAGTAAATCCATTAGGAGATATTTCTATGCCAGATATAGCTTTAGATTATTCATATGCTGGAGATAAAATTATAGAAGTAATAGCTCAGAATATTCCTGATGGTACAAATGTAAAACTTACTACTACTAATGCAGATGGGACTATTTCTCCTGACGTACCTGCTGCAAAATTAGCTAATGGAGTAGCATCTATCCCTGTAAAAATTGAGGCTGGTGTTTCTAAGGTTATTAAAGCTGAAACCGATCCATTTATTCCAGCTCCTGGAGTTTATCTTTCTGGAACAGAACCTATGATTGCACCGGGGACTTTACCTAATGAACCCACAGGAACTTCTCCAAAAAGAAATGAAGTAAATCTAACTACAAAAAATGCAAGTGGAACTGTTACTGGGAATCTGGTACCTTCTGCTGGTAGATTTAATTTTGGAAATGTACAATGGAGAAAATATGATCAATGGAAAAGTACCATTACTTTAAATTCAGCATCAGATCCCGATAATTCTTTTTCTGATGCCACAAGTATTGATTTTGGTCCTAGTAATAATCCTTTTTACTTAGATATTCCAAATAGCACTGGCAAAGTTAATTTTTCTGTGTGGCTTAGAAGTGACACTGATACTTTTCAAATACCCATAGGAGTAGGACCAGCTTGTCCTGACAGAAATCAAAACTGGTATTTTAATTATGGTGGATGGGAAGGGTGTAATTATTCCCAGCAACTTTCACAAAATACAAGACCCTCTTATTACTCATATATAAATGCTTCAGTAACTCCTACCTGGCAGAAATTTACGGTGAATAGTACTTATGCTGAAATCAATAATATAAATAAACAATTGTTTATTGGTGGATACAATCAAACCCCTAATAAAAAAGTATATGTTTGGGGAGCTAGAGCTGAGATCGCTCCTTAATTAGTGTTTGTTTGATTTTAAAAAATAAAAAGGGAAATCAAGTGTTAGATTTTATTAATCTAAAAAAGACTATACTAGTACTCTCATGTATTAAGCTTCTAATACTTGACTCTTTTTTCTTAGCAGCCAGTGCTCAAACTTTTGATCTCTTTCAAGTCAACTCAAGTCCAGTAAGCTATCAAATCACTTCTCAATCAGGTCCTATTTCTTTAAGTTCTTTACCTGTGAGTTTTTCAACTGATTCTACAAAAGCTTCTATTATTGCTTCTTCTAAGAATGTTAGTTTTATAACTAGCTTGACTCCTACTACTGTTTCTGTAAGTTCAAAACCCGCTAGTTATTCAGTGTCTAATAAGGCTCAAAGTATTAAATTGACTTCAAGCCCTGTTAGTTTTACTACCAGTACGTTTGATGGATCATTGATTACAGCAACTAGCTCAAATGTTTCTTATAAAATATATAATGGAAAACCAATATTAAAAGTCATTTCACCAAACATTCTACCTGTTAAAAATGATGGAAGTACTTATGACATTTCTCTTCAAGGGGAAAATTTTTCAAAAGGTGCCGTAGCATCTATTGGTACATTGAAAATCAATACAAAATACGTTTCATCTAATGAACTTATTGCTACTCTCCCATCTTCATTTGTAAATAAAGTAAATTCTTTTGAAGTCTTTGCTTCTAACCCTGTAGATGGTGGTATTAGCGATGGGATTTTTGTAATGGCTATTGATCCAGTCCCTATTGCAAAAATAAATGCAAATCCCAATATCGGTGTTTTACCTCAGGTCGTTACTTTTGATGGTACAGATAGTGATGATATTTTAGCTAAATATTTTAGTGGGATGACATTATATGCTTGGGATTTTGGTGATCCTGATTTCGGTACTGAAAATCCAAACACTTCATCTGATGCTGTGGTAAGTCATAAATATAATCAACCTGGTAAATATCAGGTAATGTTAACCGTTACTAATTCTTATAATAAAGTTTCTAATGTTTCTAAAGAAATTGAAATCAGGGATAAAAATGATGCCCCTACAGGAACATTTATAGTTGATAGAACCAATGCTGATGTCCCTGTAAATGTTTCATTTAATTCAATGGTTACAGATATTGAAAACGATTCTATTTCTTATGTCTGGGATTTTGGCGATGGATCTACTAGCTCAGAAGTCAATCCAAAACACTTATACGAAACTCCAGCAAATTATGAACCTAAATTAATAGTTACAGATTCTCTTGGTGCAAAAACAACCATTACATCTGGTGGTTTAAAACTTCTTCCTCCGAACAATCCACCCACCATTCAGTTTGCAGCAATTCCTGATAAAGCTACATTGAAACAAAATAAAGATGGACTTTTCACTAGCCTTATTAAATTTACTAATGATGGGACTTTTGATCTTGATGGTGAAGCCTTATCTTACAGTTGGGATTTTGGTGATGGTGAGACCAGTAGTGAAGAAATTCCTCTTCATGAATATAAAAACTCTGGTAATTACAATGTAAAACTTACTGTTGTTGATGAAAGAAATGCAAAAGTAGAAAAAGCTCTTACTGTTTCCATTTCTAAACCTCTTCCAAATCCAGTTGCTGTGCTTAATGGAACGACAGGAGTTGCACCGCTTGAAGTTGTCTTTGATGGGAAAGGATCTAGTGACTATGATGGAAAACCAGTTACATTGAAATGGGATTTTGGAGATGGAAGCTCACAATTAGTTGATAGTTTAAATGACCCTATTAAACACATCTATCAAAATCCTGGTGTTTACTTGGTTACATTGATCGCTTCTACTCCCGATAATAGATTTAAGAGATTAAATCCAGGAAATATTATTATCAATGAAAATAATGCTCCCGTTGGACAAATTGTAAAATTGGAAGGTGATGAAAAGGGAATACTTGGCAGTGCTATGGTGAAGCTCACAGCAATGGGCAGCCATGATCCTAGTGGTGGAATGGTTAACTATAAATGGTCCTGGTCAGCAAGAACATGGGACTTGAATGCAAACTTAGATGACACTTCCATTTTAATCAATGAAGAACTTAGCATGAGCGGATCAGTATTAAGTGGTGAAGATTTTGAGTATACATTTAATATGGTTGGTCAGTTTACACCTGTTTTAGAAATTGAAAAAGAAGATGGCTCTAAGTTTAAATTCTTTGGTGAAACGTTTACTATTCTTGAAGATCAAGCCCCCATTGCAATTGCTAAATTGTTAAGCGAAGAATCTTCTATAACAGTAGGTACTGAAATTGGTTTTGATGGATCAGATAGTCATGATCCAAAAGCTAATGGAATTAAATTGTTTACTTGGGATTTTGGTGATGGTGAAAAGTCTAATGAAATGTCACCTAAGCATATATATAATAAAGAAGGTACATTTACTCCTACTCTTATAGTGGTTGATAATGAAAATAAAATTGGCTTTGCACAAGCACCATCTATAAATGTATCTAATTTGTCAGATTCAGAAGGAACTGTGTTATCGCGAGGAGTAAGAAGAGACTTGCCAAGGCAAATCTCCACGCAATCTCATACTGCATTATTGACTGACACAGAACCTGAACTTCAGTTAGAAGAAGATCCTGAAAAAATAAATGACGCTATTCAGGCAATGATTTCTGAAGTGATAGAAAATGGCTTAGGTGATGGTAAAAAACCTGAGATTGGACCAATAAATTTAGAACCAAAATTGGCAAATCCAGGAAGTGCTCTGAAATTAAGTGCATTTGTAAAAGACAATATTGCTTTATCTAACTTTGGTTATGTGGTTTTGTCCCCAGATGGGAAAGTCGTCTCACAAAAAATAATTGATCTTATAAATAAAAATAGAGAAGGGGAATTAAATAATGAGTTCTTTGTTGAAGAAAAAGTTGATATTCCCTTAAACCTAACTCCAGGTACATATAAAATTAAACTTTCAGCTACTGATACTAGTGGAAATAAAATAGCAAATACAAGCTCTACTTCCAATGAAGAAATATCTATTAACTTTGATGTAAGTGATAAGCCTGAACCAGCTTCTAAATATGACTTAATATTAGCTCCCTCATATGTGGAGGAAGTTGTTGATACTACACTTACAACTACTCACAGGTCTACATCAAAAAAATCTAAAGGCAAATACCACTTAAATACTAAAAACTATAATAAAGTTAAAAGTCTGGAAAGTACCTATGGATTACATGTTAGAGGGAAGAGATTCTTTAATGAAGATAAGTTGTTAGAGATTGAAAATAATTTAAAGGAAAAAGTAAAACCTATAAATTTTAATTTAAAAGCACTTGCAGCTGGCTTTTCTATTAACTCATTAACTCAGGCAATAAACCCCTGGATTTATCCATATCCTACTGCTACTAATTCACTAACCATTGATGTAATTCCAGGTACATCCATGGATGGCTATTTAGCAATAGGTACAATGGGGTCGCTTTCTAAAACTTATTTTGGAAATTGGTACAGTGTAAATGTATATATTGGTGGAAATAAAATAGGTAGCATTCCATGGACTAGAGCAGCTGGAATCTCTTTCAGCGGAAGTACTCCAAATGCAAAAGTAGAGTTTAGACCCACTAATTTATCTGGAGTGGAATTCCCTTCATTTACATGGGCAAGTACATTTATAACCTTTACATCACCTGTTAAGCCTCAGATTACTTCTATCTCACCTACTGAATGGATAGCTGGAAGAGGAACCTTTGATTTGTATGTATATGGAAATAGCTTTAACCAATACTCAAAAGTAAATTTAGACAATTATTCTCTGACCCCTTATGTTAGCTCAGCAAACTTACTTATAGTCAAGGTTCCAGCTGAAGCAGTAAAATATGCTGGAATTAAAAATTTAAGTGTTAAAAATCTAGATGGTCAAGTCTCTAGTATTACGCCACTGAATGTAAAAGTAAATCCAAATAATGCTTGTAACATTATTCAAACTTTACCTCAGTCCCATTATGGTGCAGATGCATGGACTATTCTTGGTGGAAATAATACTTACTTATCCTCTCCAGCTGCAATTATTGAAACATCTGGGTCTGTAGCTATTCCATTTTGTTTGGATAAACTATATCAAGTCAAGTTTTCTCCTGCATATATTCATACTAGAAAAAGTACGTCCACTTCAAATTCTCTAACCGTATGGATTGATAATGCCTATATAGGCAGAAGAGATTTTTCAGGTTCACAAAGTGAAATAATAAATGATTTATATGTTCCATGGCTAAATGCTGGTAGTCATATTTTAGAATTTAGATTTAGTGGTGCAAATGGAGATACCTTAAGTATTGGTCAGGTGAAAATTGCTAATGGTGGGGGACCTGTTTTAGATACTTTTGATCCAAAAGTATTTGGGCAAGAGGGCATACATAGAACAATAAATATTTATGGAAGTAATTTCAGTCCAGATACAAAAGCTGTTCTAGATAGTGTTCAGCTTGCAACTACTTTTATTTCTGAAAATCGACTGTCTACAACTTTACCTAATACATTTGCTACCGCTGGTCAAAAACAACTGTATTTAGTCTCAGATGCAATGACTTCATCTGTGGTTTATTTGACTGTAAGCAGTAAGCCTGAACTTGTCAGTGATACATTTAAAGTAAATCCAATTCAACCTTACCCAGGAAGTGATTTTGATATAGGGTTAACTGTCAAGGATCCATTATCTGAGCCCACATCTTTTACAACAGATATTGCAGTTTTTGATCCTGATGGTTCATTAATTACTATTCCAAATATCTCAAATAATATTTCTACTGTTAAAACTACTAAACAAAAGAACAGTGATGGTACAGTTTCATTCTTGGAGTCTTTACCACTTAACATCTCTTCAAAAGCAGGAAACTATAAATCAGTAGCCAGTGTTTCTAGGGGATCAAACTATGGAGCTGATTTAAGTAGTGCAAATGCATTGGATTATATAACTTCCAAAGCATTAGGATTAATTAAAGATATAGGCACAGTACCATCATCACATCAGCTTTCATTCACACCTAAACCAGCTTTTAATTTAGTTTTAGGTATAGAAGAAAATGATTTAGAAAATGTAGGTTTTGTAGTAACTGGAGCGAAGGTTCTTCAGGATGGAGATTCAGTTAAATTAAAAGCAAGTGTAGTTAGCGGTGATGATCAGATTTCAATGATTAAGTATAATTTTCTTTCCAGTGATGGAAGAGAATCTGGGCTTACAACAGTTGATAACTATTCATTCTCATATACAAATAAATCTACCTCCACTACTCCAAATGCTTATAAAACAAGCTTAGAAGTCTATTGGGTAGAAAATGGCATACAAAATAAAATTAGAAATATCTCTGGACCTACCATTTATGTCTATCCAAACTATAAACCCATTGCAAAAGCAAGAGTATTGAGTGAGCAATATCCAGTCTTTGCTAAGGGTATAAGTTTAAGTACAGCATTTGTCGATGCTGGAAGCTATGATTCAAATCAAAGATTCTCAAGGGGAGTTGACTATGTAGACTCTAAGTTAAATAAATGGGAGCTATACAGAGTTCAGGCATCTTTAAATCAAGATGGCATGATTTATACAAACTCATTACCTACTTTATCTGAAGATAAGAAAACGTTCTACTCAGGAAATATTGTTGAAAATGGAAATTACTTTGCAAAATTAACTGTTACAGATAAAACAGGATTATCAGATGCAGCAACGACAGAAAGTGTAACGGTAGCACCGACATATCAAAGAGTAGGAGTGTTTGCTACTACTGAACCATCTGATAAGAAAATCTATGATGGGACAACAGGCATACAGGACAACGGGACTACAGGACAGCAATCTTCAATACCCGTAATGTTCAAGTCCACTATTTTTGGAAATTACAAATCCATTGCATATTTGTGGGACTTTGGTGATGGGGCTTGTAGTAGTTTAATGGCGTATCCAGAATGCACAGTGGCTAACCCAACACATAACTATTTTGATGGAAATAAATCGTTTGGCGGCATAGAGTTTAAAGATAGAAAATCAGTCACTCCAAAAGTAAAAATAAATGCAGCATTTGGTGATGGTAGAACTGAGTCATGGGAAGCCAGTGCAGGTACGATTACATTTAATACTGAACCTCAATTTGTCTTAGTAGATTTAAAAGCAGATAATTATTCTGGAGTAGCACCATTTACTGTAAATCTAATGATAGATCCTTCTACTGCTAAAGTAATAAATGCTACACCGACTAAATATGAATTAGACTGGGGTGATGGTAGTGAGATAACTACTAGCGTCATTACTTTTGAAGAACTTATTGCAAAGTCATTCACACACACCTACACTATTCCTGAAACCTACAACCCTAAATTAAAAATCTATATAAATGAAACTACAAAAGTGTTTGAGTTTAACGTGGGTGATGTGGTGGTGGGGGCTACTGGTGTGGGTGGAATTAGTTTGTTAGATGATTTAAATACTATATCCATTACTAATCAGCCCATTGTAACCTTTATGGTAAACACAGTATTTGCAAATCCAAATGACCCTAAAAACAGACTTAGAATAAATATCAAAGATGAAGAAAATAATGAAAGCGTAACTGAATTAGTTCCAAACTCAAACAATCAAACGATATCTTTATCTGAAGGTGAAAATGCTTACTATTTTGAAACACTGGACGGTTCTAATCAAACGATAATGTCTGAGGCTAGAGAGATAACTTTAGATAGTACTAATCCATTTATTGAAATTACAAGTCCAAGAGAGGGGGATGTAACTCCTGGTGGAAGTAAAATATATTTATCAGGAATAGCTACTGATGAAAATATAAACTCTATCTCTTATAAGGTAAATGATCAGACTGCATATAGCCAGGTCTCAAGTTCTGATATTGAAGACATAGATGACAGTAACAATGTAAAGGTACAAAGTAAATTCTTCTATATTGAATTAGATCCAATAGTAGTAGGAAGTGTAAATAAGATTTCTGTTCTAGTAAAAGATAAAGCAGGGAATGAGTCATTAGAAGAAATAGATTTAAATAGAAGTGTTAAATTACTCAGTCAAACATCAGGGATTGCAGAAGTTGAAAATGATGGGGTCGAGTATCCAATTAACCCCGGTGCTAAATTTAGACTAGTTACTAATAAATTTGGTATATGCGATGATACCGTCAAGCCAGATAAAAATTTATCTGAAAATAAGGGCGAACCACTTTATAGTTTGGCAATATATGATGATTCTGAAATAACTATAGAAGGGATGTCTTTTAATGTAGGTGGAATTGGTGGAATTTATTCACAAAATACACCAGGTGCTTATCAAAATATAAATTCTTGCATAGATATTAATGATTTTGCAATTCACTCAACACAAGACTTAGATTATTCATCTACATTAAAGCCTGGTAGCTATGCCATAAATAATAAAATTACTGCAACTAGCTTATCTTACACAAAGTATGGTACATCTTTTAATCCTGCTGGATTTCTTACCTCATCCAATTCTTTTAAAGTAAAAATCTTAAGAGATACAAATGCTTTCATAAACTCAGTTAGTTCAAATAATTTAGAGCTAAATAAACCAAATAATATTAGTTTTAATATATTATTTACTGACTCTATTCCATTCACTTCTGAAAGAGCACAAAATGCTCAAATATCATCTGACTATTTGCTTACACCATCAAACATGCAAGATCCTATTAATTTAACTTGTTCTGTTATTTCTGATCAAACTTACCCAAGTAATTCTTTAACTCAAAAATGCTCATTTACATACACACCTTCTGAGGTTACTGGTATTAATGGGAGCAAGTATAAGTTAGATTTTAAAATCTTATTCCCTCAAGAAATTGGTGAATCTGAACGTCCAACTAGATATGGGAAATTAGAATTTTCTCCCAGCTTTATAGTCCCAGGAAATATAACCACTCCTTCTGAATATACTGTTATCCAATCAAGTAATCAAACCGTAGAAGGTTCAATAGATAAAACATCTTTAACTAATATTGTTGGAATGATTGATGATTCTACTGCCATATCATTTGCTATGTTTTCCCTTCAATTTAATCAAAATGGAATAATAGAAGATTTAACATCAGCTACAAATCAACTAATTTCAAGAACTAATAATGGAAATAGCAACCTTCTTACATATGGTACTAATGTAAACTTTAACTTAAATAAAAACTCTCACTTTAGCCCATATTTTAAAGACTTAAGTGTTTTTGGTCCTGTAAATCTATACACAGCTCTTACTGCAGCTTCAAATAATAACTACTCTTCAAATCAAGGTAGAAAACTTATCCTTCTTGATAAACCTAAAATACAAGATGCACAAATAACATCAAATGCTAAGAAACTACAAAAAACACTTAAATTAAAAATTGCAAATAACGCTCCGACAATGGGAGACTATGCTCTTGAAGTAGTATTGGAGTCCAGAGACAATGATGGTAATTTGATAAGTGATAGTAACTATCAAAACACTGTATATGTAAACATTCCAAACTCATCAAATAGCATTACAAAAACTATTAAAATCCCATCAAGTACTAAAACTGTAAAAGTTACTTTAAATAGAAACACTAACTTCTTAAATGAAATAGAAAAAAGGATAACTTCACTATCTGGTTGGGATATAAGTAAGTTTAATAAGAATAATTATAAGAAAGCTGATGAGAAAGAAGTAATCTCAACTAAAAATCAAGTTACTGACATATCTATTGACAAGCAGTCAGCTATTTTAAATGAAACTATAACTGCCACATATGTGGTTAAAAAACTTAAAGGAAGCCATTTAACTCTTCGTGGAAAATATAAAAACTATGATGGTGAAAAAACTCTTCCGCAAGACTCTATAAACAACTTGTCTGGAAATATTCAATACACTGTTAAACAAGATTGGGTTGATAGATACTCTGAAATAAGATTTGAACTCTATTCTGGTGGTGAATTTGATAGTACTGTTTTGAAGTTGGGTGATAGTAGTCAAGTTCTTTTTAATGTTGGTGATCTTGATGATAAAGAAGTAACTGTTGATGGGAAGAACATATCTGTTCATGAATTGAATAGTTTATTACTTGATTTGGGTTATTTATCTTCAGCTCAAAATGGTTATACAGAAGCTACTCGTGATGCATTTGCTAGTTTTATATGTGATTACAATAGTTCTTTATCTGGTTTAAATAGCCAATTGCGTCAACAAGTTCTTCAAAGTGGTTGTAGCTTAAATGTCCACCCAGAATTTAAGGCTACAGAAGATAATGTTAAAGTTGTTTTAGGTATTCAACAATTTTTACAAGGGTTAATTGACTCAAATGTTGAACTTTATAATTACATTAAACTAAACCCAGCTGTAGCAGTTTTCATTATTCCTTTGTCAGCTTTGGCTGGAACTCTTATAAACATAACTACAGGAAATATTAGGTTACTAATAGGTACTATCTTTGGTGTATTTGGTATCTCTGGGACTGTTGATCAAGTTAACGATATTGTCTCAAGAGTACAGCAACAATCTTCAAAAGGAGTCTATTACGTAACTGGTTATTCTGTCGGTGAAGTAGTAAAAATTGTAGGTATAGCTGCTATAGCAGGAACTGCATTTAAAGTTGGTGAAACTATAGGTTTCAGCTTTAGAATAATTCAAGCTGCAGAAATTGTTAACTCAAAAGGTTTAACTGATTTATATATAACTTTATTAGATCAATTAGCCTTATTAAATAGATCTACTGATGCTGAAAAAACTGCAATTAAAGCAGGTTTAGAAAGATTTATTGAAACTACAGAAAGCATAAATAATTTAAATATATTTAAGGATTATGTAAGATTGTGGAATATTCAGGATGTGAACCAGGTCTTCTCATTGAGAGATTCTGCTTACAACTTACTTAATCAAATAGTAGGCAAGTTTAATAATAAAAGTGTGTTCTTTAAAATATATGAAATTGATTCAGAAGGTTTTAATACTGGAGTAATTAGAAATATCTTAATTGATAAGAGGCTTCAAGAGGGTGCAAGTGCTAAGAATATATCAATATCAGATAGCGTAGCTAATGGAATTAAAAATAAAGTTAATGGATCTATCCAAAGTGTTAATCAACAGTTTGAAAATGATGGATTATTACTTGCAGGAAATGCAATTCCTAAAGCTCAAGTAAAGTCTCAAGTTGAAACTCTTGTTACTGTTAGTGATCTTAAACAGTTCTATTTACTAGGGAGTTCATTTCAAAATGCAAGCGAAGAAGTAATATTAAGTAGCATACAATCCAAGGATTTAATACCATCAGTTTTGACTGGAGAAATAAGAGGAAGAACTGCTACTAGATTTTGGGCTGATACAAGTCAGATAGATGCTCTTAAAAATACTTCTAACTATACTAAAGAGTATATAGCTGGAGATGATGCTCTTGCTTTAGATCTGCCCCCACCAATCCAAAAGCAAATAAGATTGATTATTTCTACCGAAAATCTGCCTGATCAGTTCTTTCGCATTCCAACTTCTATAGAAGGTTCAAGGAAATTTATTCCTTCACCCTATAATAATAATGTGTATAATGGGAAATCTTTAGGTGGATTTTATGAAATAATTTCGCCACCCATATCTACTCAGAATGTTATGAAAATAGAAGTGATAGAATAATTATATGAGAGGAAAAAGAATACCTTACAATGAAATAAAGGACTTTACTGAAAAAGATGATCCTATAGAGTTTGTAAAACTTCTATTTGATAGTATTAGTACAAATGTCCATCAAATGCCAAGCCCAGAGTGGGGCGATATTAGAGCAGTAACTCATTACTATCAAAGAATTAAAGATGAGAAGTTGAAAAAGAAATTTGAAGTTGCTGTTGTATCTTTAATGAAAGATAAAGATTATGCTGGTAATGCTATAGAAGCAGCTGCTAATATTCCATTAATAGAAGCTAAAGAGCAATTTGTTGAAATTTCTCGAATGTCTTACAAAGAAGCCGGTAAATTAAACTATCCAGGTGGTAATCCAAAAAATTTCTTGTTAACCTATTGTTCTTATTTCTTTGAAGATTTTAAAGATTATTTAATATTAAAACTAACTGATTATAGTGATAGCTTAGAATTTATTACTGCTTTAGCAATACTATCCAGGAAATGTCCAGCAGCTATTTTGGATAATATAGAAAAATATTTTAAAGAAGTCTTAGAGGATAGAGAGAATTTTGAAAGGTCAAAATATACATTGGGTTACATTACAGCAAATATTTGTAATTCATTAAAAAATGATTACTGTTTAAATCTTTGTGAAAGGTTTAAGGTTTCGATGTCCAAAGATTTTAATAAACTATATTATAAAAGCTTGGAAGACTTACCTAGATTTAACCCCTATCTTCCAGAAATAAAAAAGATTTTAGAGGTTTGAGATGAAAAAAATACTTATATTACTTATACTATTTCTTGAGCTAAGTCAATGTTATTATGCTTATTCTGAAGACAAGAATACAGAAAACTGTTCTAAATCTAGCATATATGATTACAAAGATATTTTAAGAGACAAAATCTTGGATAATTTTATTCCACCACCTTCATTATTAAAAAAGTTAGATTCTATCTTTAGAATAAAACTAAAATTGAATCAAGATGGTTCGTTGGATTCATTTGACATAAATAATGATTTGGGAGTCAAAGGGTTTGATGAAGAATTCAAAATAGCGGTTAAATCTGCACAACCATTTCCAATAGATAAATGTGTTGATTTAACTAAACCAATAGAAGTAATATTTTTACCAGGGTATATCAGACCCTACTTAGTTTTTGGTACTCCTGTTAAAAGTCAACCTGGACTAAATAGAAAAATCTTTCAAGATTATCATAAGGAAGTTTCAAAGAAAGTTGGCAACAACTTTAAACCACCACATTTTGGAACGAATAAATATGCCTCTGTGAGATTTTTAATTTCAGAAGAAGGAAAGGTTAAAGATCTAGAAATTATAGAATCTAGTGAGAGTGAAAAATTTGATGAAAAATGTAAAGAAGCAGTATTAAATTCAGAGCCATTTCCTAAACCACCCATTAAAGACCTTGCAATTAATTACTCATTTAGTAAGAAAAGCCCATTAAATGGCTTTCCTATAATAATCCCTATTCCAATACCATTACATTAAAACTATTAAAAACTCTAATATAAAACCCTACTCTAAAAGGTTGAGAATCTATTCATTTGTTTTAAATGTTGTTGTAGCTGATGCAACTCTATCAATTACTGATTCATTAACTTGCTCAGTTCTTTGATCTCCTGATTGTTTGGGAGAATGATTTCTTGGTAGTCTAAATCTATCTAGTACTGCTTGTTTTCCAATTTGTTGAGCAGTTGTCAATTCCATAATTTAAATCCTTTAAAATGACTAACACTTGTATTCTATCTTTTTCTTAATTTTATCAGAGATAAAATATTGTATTTCATTAAGAAACTTTATGTTTGGTACCTTAACTCCTTAACCTTTTCAGAGGAAAAACCTTAGTTTCTCCATTTTTTATCTAGGGTATATCCCTTTCAAATGGTTATATCTACTATTCCAATTAATTTTAGGGCTAAAAACCTATTCTATAAAAAGCCTTATTCCTGGCTAGAAAAAAATAATGAAGCAGAGTTGGAAAAATTTAACGAAGCATTTGAGCCACTTGAAAATAGTTTTGGCAAGGATCATACATTAGCAAAAAATATTTTTCTTGAGTGTTGTAGTACCTTAGAAAGTAAATTTGATAAAAAGTGGGTTCGGAAACTTTATCTTGATAAAGAAAATAAATATACTGATGAGTATAAAAATCTATTTGAAATAAATGGTTTTGACGAAGAGAATGTTCAGTGTATCTTAGGTGAATCTATTGATAATGCTTACCGCGCCGCCACCTGGTCTCAGCACAACATAGCCCTCGGCAAAAAATCCTCCCGTTTCGCACTCCTCTCTCTATTCACAGGAATACTAAAACAAATATTCTTTAGCAACGATAGCGAGATTGCTTCGTCAGATTCTTCGAATCTTCCTCGCAATGACGTGGATGGAGACGAAGCTCGCCAATGGCGCCCACTCGCATTTTCTATAATTAACTCTTTCTTCCGTTCTCAGCGAAACCTCAACCAGTACACGATGTACTCTCTTCCTGATGATGATGCAGCTATGAATGTCTATCAGGCTGATGTTTATGGAAATAAAGTTGCTGGGTCACTAGCTCGTGCTTCTACATTCATGGAAAGAAATATTAATCCATATCTTATGCCTATTTCTGAGATCTTACCTTCTAACGTAGGAGAGTGTTTTAGAAAATTAGCTGTTATTCCTACATCTCTATGGTGGAGAGCTAGAATGCCAGCATATATAAATCAGGAGTTCTTTACTGACTTTTTAAAGTATATGGTTCATAAGCCATTGGCTTTGTTTGGGGTGGGAAATAGTAGAGAAGAAGTTCTTGGAATAAAAGAGCGTGGAAATTTGAAGTGGAGTTATTTTAAAGAGAGACATCTGAAGAATCTCGGGATGTGTCATTCTGAACAAAGTGGAGAATCTAATAACGTAAGTAGATCCTTCGCTAACGCTCAGGATGACGTGAAGAGTTGTTCTTCATTGGCTCGTAGGTTCGTAGGCACATTGGAACAATGTTTTAACAAAGACCCTACTATTCAAATGGAATCATCCAAACGCCTCGGCGAGTTTCTCGCTCCAGTCCTTGGCATGTATGGGTTTTTTAGTAGTGCAGTGGGAAATACTTCCAGTGCACTCTTTAGGCTTTTAAACATTGAAAATAAAATGTCTGCATTATCTAATATAATTCAGACTTCATCGCTGTTTTCTCAGCAGTTAATTTATCTACCGAAAATAATTATTCCTTTTTACAGTGAAACTAGGCAGATAGAAAATATATTAAACTCCCTAAAGGACTCATATAAGAGCGAGCCATATACCCTAAGCGGAACGTTGGAGACGCCAAGTCGTACAAGTGAAGCGTGGGTGTATGGCTCGCAAACAAAAGATGTGAGTCCGTGTAATGAAACTAATGAAAAACAAAAAGTTAAAGAATTAAAAACATTGGTAAGGGATAGAAAAATTACATCGTATGCAGGGATGTTTGGATTTTGCTTACATGGTGCGAACGTCATTTTGAAATGCTGTAAAGACTTGCCATGGCAAGTCTCATACTTCAACAAATTACAATCAGTCTTAGATGAATCTGCATGTGGACTTACTAACTATTTCTTTTCTAGTCGTAGATATGCTATGGGAGAGCAGTTTAGGATTGAAAACCCTGAATTCTATGAAGCTAATTAATTTTGTTTTCTTCTTCTAGTTCTGGGTTATGACCTTTAAAGAGGTTGATCATTTTATAACCAAAACCTAAAGCTAATATTGATGCAAATCCTAGTACGATTATTTCTTCCATGATTTTCTTTCCCAATAATGAATTATAACACGTCCTTGCTCTATAAATAATAGTCCAATAAATGCAAAAAACAATGAAACTAAGATGAAATAAATGAACTCCACGGGTCCTAGATTTTTATATAGACTAAAGGGATTTATAAGTAATTTTCCAAAAGGAGTCATAAAAGCAATTCCAGCTATCTTAAAAATCTCTGCTCTATATTTTGGTTCTTCGAACATCGTGTAGAGATTATATGATTTCATTTGTTGGCTTTCAACTTTTTTGTAAAGAAACAAACAGTTGTAACCCTGGGTTACATTACTTGTAACTCAAGGTTACATGAAGAAAAATAATACAGTTGAAGCCTCATAAAAATCTTTGGAATTTACACTTAGAGGATCCATCCAATTTATTTGGTGGATCCGTGACTTTGAAAGGGGTCGATATAAGGAGATTTCAGCTTGCCTGAAATCTCCTAAAGAAAAGAAATCCTCTCCGATTTACTGAAGAGGATTGAGACGTTGTACACAGTATAGGACTCCGAATTAGTTAGCTTCTTTTTTAGCTTTCCATTCTTTATGTTTTTCTTGTCTTTCTAGAGCAAACTTATCAAATTTAACTTGTTGCTCTGGAGTTAAGATTGCTCTTATTTCAGTATCAGTGGATTTTCTAAGAGCTTCCATTTTTGGACGAGACTCTTCAAAGATTGTTTTTGCTTGTGAATGTTTTGATTCTAAGATAGATTCTACTCTTGTCTTTTGTTCATCTGTAAGATCTAACTTAGAGTCCAAATGTTCTACTTTTCTTTCTTTGAAATCCCCTTTACCAGGACCTCCACCTTTTCCACCTGGACATGCTTGTGCCATATTGCCTGAAATGCCTAAACAAAGAACAGCTATAGGTATAATTTGTTTCCAGTTTGTATTCATGAATCCTCCTTAGGATATGCTTTTATTGCTTACAATTTATTAGACTAGGGCTATTGATTTTAAGTGTCGCTAGGAATTCTCTTAGTTTTCTTTGCTAATTAAGACATGCTAATTGTAATTGGCGAAAATTTCTAAATCCACTCAGCATAAAATTTTGTTGTGAATCTTCTTTTGGAGCAGAGCTAAAACCTAAATCTCTTCTGCTTTGTAAAAATGGCTCTTCATTGGTTGATAATTGTGAATCAAATTGATTAAGTAAACCATTAATAAATCCCCTTAAAGCAAAACTGTCCTCCCAAGTACTTTTTAAAGGATGTTGATGGACCCACTTGACTCGTTTTTTATCTTCATCTTCAGGATTAGCAGAGCATATATTCATATCTTTACTACTAACAGGACGTATATCCATATGTGGATATCGTAACTTCTGGTTTTCATCATATCCAATAGAGATCTCTATTGAATTGCTTTTATTTGTTACTGAGTAAACCTTGAAGCGAACTATTGGTGTTTCCTTTTTTAATCTTCGTGCTTCAACCTTCCCAGTAAATACTTCCCCTCCTTGCATGAAAGTCATTTGATAAGCTTTGTCTCCTCTATTACCAGCATCAGCTACTTCAACATTTTTGATTCCGTGCCCCAAAAGAATATATAAGAAATTAGCAAATGTAATTAATCCAGCTTGTCTTGATGCAACCTTATCCCAATCTTCTTTCTTTATTATTGTTGTTAAAGATTTACTTGAGTCTCTTTCATTTATTGGTTTATTCAAGTCTTTTCCATTTATTATTGAAGCTGTATTCCATGCACAACTTAAAGCCTGTGTAAATGTGTGAGATTGATGTTGATTAACTAATCTACGAGCTTGCAATAAATTTATGGCATCATTCAATATTAAAGGTTTACGATCTAAAACTTGTGCATACCTTCCAATGACTAAGTCAGGTATCCTAATAGGGTTTGTTGGTGTTTTTATAAGTTTCACTTGCCAGAATTATAATATTATTTAATTGAATAATGGGTTAAGAGTGTATATTTGCTTGAATCTGAAATTTAGTTAATCTATTAAGTGATTTACTTAAGTGAAGTTAATATCCTAAGCACTTTTATATTTTTTATCAGACATAAAATCGTTCAAGTCTTTTACAGTATCTATACCTTTCCAGTAACTTTCCGACTTGTATCCATAAATTAATTTCTTTGTTGCAAAGTCCTGAAAAGTAGTGGTTTCATGGTCTCCAATATCCGGTAAAAAATTTCTTACTTCTGGTTCGAAAATATAAACACCACCATTTATCCAGTATGGCAATTTACGCTTTTCTTCAAAATCCTGAACTATTCCATCTTCTCCTACTCTTACCACTCCATATGGACTTTTAAATGGGAAAAGGCAAATTGTAGCTAATATTCCATTTTTCTCTTTTTCATTAATATGACTTTGTAAAACATCATTCAAGTTTAAGTCTGTAAAAATATCTCCATTAGTAATAATTACTCTTTCATCGGGAATTTTTCCCCATGCCTTTTTTATAGCACCACCACGTCCTAATGGTTTTTCTTCTACTGAGTAATCTGCTTTAATTCCTAATCGTTTTCCATCACCAAAATAATCTTTAATTTTTTCATTCAAGTAACCACAAGCAAAGACTATTTCATCTACGCCATATTTTTTCAACCATTCGATTTGATAATGGATTATAGGCTTTCCATCAACCTCTATCATGCTTTTTGGGCAGTTTTCAGTAAATGGCCTTAGCCTTTCACCTTTTCCACCGCTTAAAATAATTGCTTTCATTGGCTTGTCTCTTTTTATACATAGACAAGAAGCCTTCATTTTAAACATAGCTATTAGGGGTAACCCTAGGGAGACTATTTAGACCATTAGACCATTGAGACTATAGCGTCTCACGAATATGGTCTTATAGTCCCATGGTCTCCATGGTCTTTTTATTAAGATAATAATTTATATTAATTTATCTAAAGATGTGAGAGGAAATGAAAATTTCATGTTTCTCTCTGTGGAATATACAATCTATGGAAAAGAAGCTATTAAAGCTAAAAGAAATAAACAGCTTTTTAAAAAAGATAAATGTCAAGCCAACCATTTTTATCTTTCCAATATTATTTGGACTTTTAGCAGCATTGTTTGAAGGTGGAAGTTTTGGACTTTTAATCCCTACAATAAAAGGCATTATTGAGGGAAATGCAAGGTTTGTTCATGATATGCCTTATGTCTCCACAATCTTTTCTTATATTGCTCCTGAGTATAAAAGTAGAAGCATAAAGATTTTTATAATCTTAGTTTTAATGACATTTAGCTGTGTCGTTTTAAAAAATATTTTTCAATATCTATCTATGATATCCACTTCATTTCAGGTATGGAGATTTTCAAATATACTTAGAAAAAAAATCTTTGAAAGATACCTTGATTTTGGGAAATTATACTTTGATCAAAACAACATAGGCAGACTTCAAGAAATTCTTACTGGCTATACTAGACAAGTCGCTCTTCAATTAAAAGATGCAAACAATTGCATATATTCAATTCTTGTTCTTGTGATTTACATTATTATAATGTTTAAAATTTCTTGGAAGTTGACCATATTTATATTCATCTTCTCTCCATTATTTGCTCTTATGATGAAAAAGATCATTGATAAAATAAAGAAATCATCTGATGATTATATTGTCAATTATTCAAGCCTACTAAAAAACTTGTCAAATTCATTACTGTGTCTTCCATTAATAAAAGCATATACGTATGAGGGTGATGAGAAAAAAAGATTTTTTAAAGAAAGTAATTTAGTAGAAGAAAATGAGTTCGCTATTGATAGACAAAGAGAGTTAATTACTCCATTGAATGAAATCTTTGTTATGGTTTTGATTCTTTTCCTTCTTGGTATGGTGACTTACTTTATCTATATACAGAAAGAAGGTGAAGTCGCAGGTTACTTAGTTTATTTTGTAATTTTAAGAAGATCAATAGGCTCTTTTTCTGCAATATCAAGATTTCAGGCAATTATAAATGCAATTTCAGGACCAGTTGGAGAAATCTCTACCATATTTGATAATGCAGATAAGTTTTTTATGCATGAAGGTGAAAATGAATTCACTGGTCTAAAAAGAAAAATTGAAATTAAAGGCTTAGGATTTTCTTATCCTGGAAAATCAAGTGGATTAAAGAATATAAATCTTACTTTGAAAAAAGGAGAGATAACGGCTATTGTCGGTCCTAGCGGTTCAGGCAAATCTACTCTTTTAAATATTCTAATGCGATTTTATGAACCCAGTTCAGGCAGTATAGAAATTGATGGTGAAGATATTAAAAACTTTACTTTAAAATCCTACCTTTCAAAGTTTGCATATGTAAGCCAGGATGTATTTTTATTTAATGATACATTTAAAAATAATCTTATATATGGTCTTGAAAACATATCAGATGATGAAATTGCAAAGACTATTAAAAAAGCTAATTTAGAAGACTTGATTTGTAAATTACCTCATGGAATTAATACTGATGTTGGTGACAGAGGAGTTAAGCTTTCTGGTGGTGAAAAGCAAAAATTATCTATAGCTAGAGCAATTTTAAAAAATGCAGATATCTTAGTTTTAGATGAAGCTACAAGTTCCCTGGACTCATTGAGCGAAAAACAAATCCAAAAAGCCATTCATGAGGTTTCTCACAATAAAACTTCTGTGATAATAGCGCATAGATTATCGACCATTAAGCATGCAGATAAAATTGTTGTTTTAACTGAAGAAGGGATTGTAGAAGAAGGCACATTAGAAGAACTTCTTAGCAAGAAAGGGATGCTTTATAAGCTGTGGGAAGAGCAAAAGTTCTTTTAGTGGAGGATCTAGTAATAAAAATGTTTATGTTAGAAGAGAACTTATAAGTAAATCATTAGATTTTTATAATGTTAGAAAATGTATAAAAATTCTCCAAACCATTTCTATAACTTATAATTAAAACTGGAAAGTCTTTATTTATGAAAATTCTTATTTTTAATAGATCCTTTTATCCAGATGTTGAAGCTACTGGTCAATTTTTGACTGAACTTTGCGAAGATCTTACTTTATATGGACATAGCGTAACTGTTATATGTGGCAAACCTTACCACTCAGATAATAAAAAATATAATTTAAAGAAAATGAATATTGTAAGGGTCTGGGGAACAACACTCCCTAAGCATATTTTAATTTTTAGACTTATAAATTTAGGAATTTACTTTTTATTTTCATTCTTTGCTGGATTCCTAATTAGTGAAAAGCCAGACTTAATAATAGCCCAGACTGATCCTCCACTATCATGCTTATTAGGGCTATTTTTCTCCAAGTGGTATAGAGTAAAATTTATATATTCAGTTAAAGACATGCACCCTGAAGTTGGAATAATCACGGGGAAATTAAAAAACCCTATTTTAAATTTCATTTTAGAAAAGTCAAATATGATTTCATACAAAAAAGCTGACATGATTATTTCTATAGGTTTAGATATGAAGCAAAAGATTTGCGAAAAAGGTGTAAACCCTAAAAAAATAGAAGTTATTAATGATTGGGCTGATATTAGTGAAATTACTCCTATAGAAACAGATAAAAATTCTTTTTTAGAAAAGAATAATTTAAAAGATAAATTTATAGTAATGTACTCAGGAAATATAGGACTTACTCAAGGTTTAGAAAGAATTATTGACTTAGCGAATCACTTTAAGAAAAATAATATACTAAGATTTGTTCTAATAGGTGAAGGAGCTAGCAAGTTAAAGCTACAAGAAAAAGCTAAAGAGTTAAATCTTGAAAACATTATTTTCTTGTCCTATCAGCAAAAAAATGAATTGAAATACTCTCTTAGTGCAGCAAATATTCACTTAATAACTATGGAAAAAGGATTGTCTGGAGTAATGGTTCCTAGTAAAATTTATGGAATATTGGCTTGTGGAAGACCTTTTTTAGGGTTGGTTGATCAAGATAGCGAGGTCTCAACTATTGCAAATGATTATAAGTGTGGCTTTATAATAGATCCAAATGATACAGAAAAGATTGTAAGTACAACAGAATGGGCTTTAAGTCATAAACAAGAATTGGAAAATATGGGGAAAAATAGCAGAAAAGCAGCAGTAGAAAAATATAATAGAAAAATCTCCACATCAAAATTTAATGAAATAATTTCTAAGATTTAACTGTTAATTTACTTCTAACTTGCTCTTCTATCCATTTGTAAGTAATTTCCAAGCCTTTTTCAAGGGAAATTTCTGGTTCCCATTTTAATATTTCTTTAAGTAAAGAGTTGTCTGAATTTCTCCCTCTAACACCTTGTGGTCCAGGAATATGCTTTTTAGTTATTTTTATATTAGCTATATTTGAAATCAAATCAGCAAGTTCATTTATGCTTATTAGTCTGTCCTGTCCTAAATTTAAAGGCTGAGAATAATTTGATTCCATTATTTTATACAAACCAGTTACACAATCATCTATATAACAAAACGATCTGGTTTGTTTGCCGTCTCCCCATAATTCTATTTCACTATTACCAGTAAGTTTTGCTGTTGCTATTTTTCTACATAGTGCTGCTGGTGCTTTTTCTCTTCCACCATCCCAGGTTCCTTTAGGTCCAAATATATTGTGAAAACGAACTATTTTAGTTTCAAACTTATAATCTTCTTTGTAATGTAGGCAGAGTCTTTCAGATACTAACTTTTCCCAACCGTATGCATCTTGAGGAGCGGCTGGATATGCATCTTCTTCTTTTAATGGAGCAACATCTATACTCGTTTGTTTGTATTCTGGATAAACACAAGCAGATGATGTAAAAAGATATTTTTTTACTTTATTTTGTCTAGCTGCTTCTATAGTATGAAGATTAATTAAAGAGTTATTATATAAAATTTCTGAATGATGGCATGATATAAAACCCATTCCTCCCATATCAGCTGCAAGTGCATAAACTTCATCTATAGCTTTTGTTGCTTCTAAGCAGCTTTCCCATTTTCTCAAGTCTAAAATTAAGAACTCATTAGCAGAAGTTTGTTCAAATTCAGGATGTTTTATATCTACACCCCTAACCCAATATCCCTTTTCAACAAGGTATTTCGTCAAATGATGACCTATGAAGCCACCTGCACCTGTCACTAAAATTTTTTTCTTCATAATATTCTACCTGTTTTACTTATACCATCTGATGATAAGTTCTAATTAATCTTGAAAAGATTAGTTGGTTAAGATAATAATTCTCCCAAAATCTTCTCTAGTCTATTCTTAAATGCATCAAAAGAAAATTCTCTCTCAAATCTCTTTTTCCCAGCTTCTCCCATTCTTTTTCTAAGTTCTTCATCACTTATTAACTTAAGAATGCACTTAGTCAAGCTTTCTTTATCATTAGGCTCAGCAAGAAGTCCTGTTATCCCATCTTCTATAACTTCTGTGATACCTCCAGCCTTAGCACCGATGCAAGGCTTAGAAAAGTACATAGCTTCTAGAAAAACTATTCCAAAACCTTCTTGAGTGCTTGGTAAAATAAACATATCACAAGAATCATAGTAAGAAGGCAAAAGAGAATCTTCTACTCTACCTTTAAAGAGAGTGTTGTTTGAGACCCCAAGCTCTTTGGCTAGAGTCATAAGTCGTGACTTATCTGGTCCAGCACCTACTATAACTAAATAAGTATTAGATTTTTCCTTTATTATATTAGGTAGGGATTCTATGATCAGATCAATTCTTTTTGTTTTGTCATCAGCTCCCAATCTACTAACTGTTAATAAAATATTTCCTTTAGGAAGGTCTAAATTATTCTTTTCTTTATTCTCTAAGTTAGGAATAAAAAATGGATCTAATGTATTTGGAAATATAAAAAACTTACTCTCGTCTAATTCATTTTGCTTAATCATTTTATTTGCAGTGTACTTACTGACAGATAAAATTTTATTCATAATAGAAACACCCACTCTTTTAAAGGTGGGAAGCCTACTCCATACATCTGTTCCATGTACGATTAAGAACTTTTTAACTTTTCTTTCCATAAGAACTGTAAGAGGAGAAAAATTTACATGTCCAAAAATAACTAAATCAGAATCAAAGCTCTCCATTAAAGCTATCCAGGCAAATGCTACTCTATTAAAATCAAAGTATCTATAAGAGATGTATTTTGATGTTAAATATTTATTTAAAAGAGACTTATTGTTTCCAGTATCAGTAAGTACTAAAATATTTATTTTTAAATCATGCTTTTCTGAAAGCTCATCTAAAGCTTTAACAAAACATCTATTAAATGTCTGTATCCCACCTATAGAGTCAAATAAATCTGGAAGTAAAATAGTAATTTTCATTTTTATCCTCAAAACTTAGTGTTTTTTATTAAAACTTAGGCTTTTGATTATCTGATTTTGCATAAAGGATTATACCCTTATGTCAAAGGTAATACCCAGTAATTTGGAAGTATAATTATTGTATTGTCTTTACTCCTTAATTGCCTTCAATTTATTTCTCCAAGTCCTGTTTGCTTCTCATCCTCAAATCCCCATGTTTCAAACATTGCTGCTGAGAATTAAGAATTCTCTATTAAAATAGTTCTAAAAATAATTTGATTTTCTATATCTGGGTAAGTCAACAAGGTTTTTAATTTTAGTTTAAATGGTGGTTTTTCTAAATATAGACCACTATTATTTTCTAATCTTGTTCCACCTTTTACTATTTCATAATTTATTCTATGAGAATTATTATTAGGTAATTCATCAGTAATTATAATATGTTTATAATTTTTAATTTTAGTTAAAATCTTTTCAATGTCTTTATTTGATAAATGCTGTAAAACTTGTCTGATGAGCAATAAGTTTCCATTGGGAATAACATCATTAACAATATCTAGATTTATAAAAGATATTTGGTTGTTCTTGGAATAGTTCTTGGTATTGTATTCAATTAAATCCTTAACGATATCACAGCCTATATATTTTCTGTTTTTAAGATTAAATCCTTTTGCTACCTGAAAATCACCACATCCTACATCTACTATGGTTTTAATATCATTTGTATTTAAAAAGTTATTTATTAATTCTACGTACTTGTTAGAATTCATTTCATTAGAACCACTACCAGAGCAAAATCCACTTTTTGATTTACCCCAGAGTTGTTCTTTGTATATTTGGTTAAATAAATCAGCATTGGTTTTGATGTTCTTAAATTTGAGCCATCTTCTAAAATCACTAATTTTCTTAATAAGATGATCTGGTAAGATTTCTTTAATTTTAGATTTTAGAAGATTATTCATATGCTGTTAATTATTTCTACTTGAATTATTTCACACACTTTTGGCATACACATAAAATATTGCTACTGAGAACTAAGTCTTCTCCAATATTGCCAGTCTCTGCCATATAGATTAATCTAAATATGTTTCTAGATATGAACCATATGATAGACCTTATTAAACTTTTTACACCATGAACAATGGGCTTATCTTCATAAAAAGAGATGTTGCTAAAGTTACATGAAGTTAGTATTTGTTTTAAGCTGCTTCTAGTAAAACATGCTTCATGTGTAAAATCCCCATGAAATATTCTTCCTGAAAAAATTGCTTCTCCATTTGGAATATGAAGAATAAGTTTGCCACCACTTTTTAAAATCTTACAAGATGATTCTAGAATTTTAAATATTTCATCTTTAGTAAAATGTTCAATAATATCAAAAGCTATAATTACATCATAAGATTTTTCTGGAAGTTTAGGAAGGTCTTCAAGTAAATTAGAATGAGAAACATTATTTAATCCTAATTCATGAGCCATGCTTACCTGCTCATGTGAAATATCTAATCCTTTTAAATTTTTATAGCCTTTCTCTTTTAAAAAATATAAAAATGCACCATGTCCACATCCTATATCTAAAATACTTACATCTTTATTATAAGGAATTAAATCTTTAATTAACTTTTCTATATAGGGTTTTCTGGAATTTAAATCTGATTTAATGTTTTCTATGGTACTCGAGCTTACATAGGTGATATAGCTACTGTAGAGTTTTTGTTTGTAGTTTTGGCTATTTGTCATTTTGATAAATTAAGAAACAGATATCTTCTCTTTTTCTTATAAACTTAACAGGATTACCTTAGTAAATCATTTCTCTTTAATAAAGATTGGTTTAGTAATTAAATTCATCCTCTCAATTAATATTCCACAGATCTAGTGCTTTAGGGTTCCGTTTATTAATAATAAAGATAACAACTTAAGATATCTTAACCTTTCGTGTAATACTCTTAAGGATAGTGGACTAAAGATCTAGTGAAATAAAAAATTAAAATGCGTCATTTAAAATATGGACTGGATAATTTATTTAGAAGTTTTTATTTTGGCAATAGTCTGTGCTATTCCTTTTCTAATAGAAAAAAAATATAGATTTTATAGCCCACCACAAACCCTCTCATTTATATATTTTGCATATTATGGTATCCCTGCTATTTATATGATAAATAATATGAGTTTATTCCTTATATATCCTCATGTAAGAACTGATTATATATCTGTAGGCATGGTCTTTATCATTTTTGCTTACATTCTCTTTTTAATAGGGTACTATTTACCTTTTAAAGATAAAAATCTAAAAAAGATCTTTAAGGATATTATATTGAAGCTTCCTGATCTGAGTACTTACAAAATAGAGATTAAGAATTTTCCATTTATTATTTCTATATTTTTTATTTTAGGGTGGATATCTAGATTTTTACTTTTTAAGTGGGGAATCTATAGCCATACAGAAGCTGGTGAATATGCTTTAAGACTTGAAGGGTTTAAGTTTTATCAACAATATATCTATCTACTCTCTATTCTTCCCACTTTTTCTATACTATTACTTTTTTCTAAATGGCTTAAAAATGAAAACAAGTTCTTTTTTAATTTAGGACTATTTTTTCTATTAATAGATTTTATTTATTATTTACCTACAGGAAGTAAAGAAAGAGCTTTAATGCCCCTTTTTTTAGTTATGACTATGTATTCACTAAGAAAGAAAATCCCATTTCCCTGGCTTTTTCTTTCAGGGATATTTTTTGTATTTTTTATAATTCCTTATACGAATATATTTAAATCTGTTTATAAGGGAAGACTCCTGGAAGATTTAATGTATTCTACTGAATTATATTTAGATATTTTTTCTGGGAAAAATAAGAAATTTTTTGAAGAGCTTATGTATTATACTTTTGGTTTGAGACTGAATTATACAGAAGTAGTTACTAATATAGTTACGAATACTCCGTATGTCTGGGATTTTCAGAAAGGTTACACGTATATGCTTTTTTTTATAGCACTAATACCTAGATTCTTATGGGTAAATAAGCCTGAAGTTGGTAGCATGGGATATGATTTCGGTATAGCATATGGATATAACTTAAATTATGGACAACTTTCTTCTGTAGATATGTCATGGGTCGGGGAAATGTTTTTAAATTTCGGATGGTATGGAATACTCTGTGGATTCTTTTATGGACTTTTATATAGTTTTATTTATCATTATTTTTTAGGTAGAGGAAAACTTTCTGAATTATCCATGATATTTTATGTTTTAGCTTTTTATTTTATGACTAGAAGTGGCACATTTGCTAGTCAATTTGGTGAACTTTTAAAAGACTATTTAGTCCTTTATATATCTCTTTTTCTATTTATAAGAAAGGTTAAAAGCTAATGAAAATTTTATTTATACTGCCTGCCTATTATCCATCTGTCAGATATGGTGGACCGATACAAAGTATGCATTTATTGGCAAAGACTTTATATAAAAAAGATATTGAAGTGTATGTTATAACTACTAATGTTTATATGGATAAAGGTAAAAATGTAGAACTCTTTAAGTGGGTAAATATAGATGATGTTAAGGTAATGTATTTTCCCAGTTATTTTTATGAAAATTTTTCTTTTTCACCTCAATATCTCTTTTTTCTTCTTAAACATATAAAAGATTATGATTTGGCTTACATTTCACCGATTTGGACTTTTACTGTTTTAGCGGGTTCTATAGCTTGCAAATTAAATAAAATCCCATATATTTTTGCCCCTCATGGTTCATTATATGAAGAAACTATAAAGATAAAATCATACTGGATAAAGAAAATCTACTATTTTCTTTTCGCTAAATGGTGCATAGAAAATGCTAATTTAATACACTATACTACTGAAGATGAAAAGGAAAAAGTTACTAGATACTTAGGGATAAAAAATAAATCCTTAATAATCCCTAATGGTATAGACTTAGATAATTATAAAGACTTAGATAAAATAAAAGATTTTAAAAATTATTTTCCAGAGCTTGAAGAAAAAAAATATATACTTTTTATGGGTAGAATAAGTAAGAAAAAGGGATTAAATCTCTTAATCTCAGCATTTAAAATGATTTTAAAGGATTTTCCTGATTTCTATCTAGTTATAGCTGGACCAGACAATGAAGGATATAAAAAAGAAGTAGAAAAAATAATAAAAAAAAATGATATAGAAGAAAAAGTAATCTTTACTGGTATGTTAGAAGGTGAAAAAATACTATCAGCTTATAAAAGTGCAGAACTTTTTGTTCTTCCTTCTTATTCTGAGAATTTTGGCATGGTTGTACCGGAAGCCATGATGTGTGAAACTCCTGTAATAATATCTAATAGGGTCGGTATTTATAAGGAAGTTCTAGAATATAATGCCGGTATAGTAACTAATCTAAGTGTAGGAGATATTAGCAGTGGAATGTTAAAAGTGTTAGAATATCCATCACTGAAAAGTAAAATCATCTCTAATGCTGGTAGATTAGTAAAAGAAAAATATGATATAGATAAAGTGACAGATTGTATAATAGGTGAATTTCATCGAATCTTAGTATAGTTGTGTCTGTCAAGATTTTAAATGGAAAAGAATGCTAAATTGGAAAACAAATCAATTAAAGATGTGATTTCTCAGATTCATAGAGTTAAGTATTAAATTAATGCTAAATAAAATAATAAAATACATAAAACTTTTTTGGCATTGGAAATTAGCTAAATCTATATCATTACCTTATTTACCTGAAAGTATAAGTATAGAAGTAACAAATGTTTGCAACTTTAAGTGTGCATTTTGCCCTCAGTCAGATCCAGAACATTTTAATAAAATCCCTAAATCAACCCTTACTGTAGAAAAGTTAAAACTCTACCTAGAAAAACTCAAAAAAGCTGGAGTTGAAACTAATTTACTTCACTGGACATTAGATGGTGAACCATTTATTAATAAAGATTTTGAAGAGTTATCTAGGGTGGCTGAACAATATGGATTCAATAATCAACTTTTTGCTACAAATGGCTATTTTCTCTCAGAAGAAAGAATTAAAGGACTTTCAACCTCTGTTAAATATACTTTTACTACAGATTTTTGCTCTGATAAATCATTTTTCGAAACATATAGAGGGACTCCAAATTCATGGGAAAGAATAAAAATAAACATATTACATATAATAAATAACAAAAAATTTAATAATATCAATTTTTTAATTACAGATATATCTAGCTATTCTAAATTTTCAAAAGATGAATTGATTACTAGATTCGAAAAGCTAAAATCAATATTCCCAAAGTCAAATAGAATTAAATTCAAAACAAGAGTTTTTCATAATGCTACTGGTTTTGTGAAAACCATTTCTAAAAAAAGTAATAAATATAATCTTTGCCCATATCCATGGTTAGAAGTGGTTATAGCATCTAATGGTGATGTCGTTACATGCTGTAGAGATTTAGAACATAAATATGTTTTAGGAAATCTGAATACTCAGGAATTTGATGAAATATGGAATGGGGAGAAATATGTAGAGCTTAGAAAAGCTTTAATAGAGGAGAAGCCAGAAAAAATAAGCTCTTGTGCAAATTGTGACATGCCTTATGATGACTCTAAGTTTTCTATTAAAAATATTTCTAGTGCTTTACTCTTTAAATTGCAATTATTTGAAACAAAGTAATAATTTAAAATTATTATGCATTTTAGTTTATATCTATGTATTAAAATTTACCTAAGCTTATATGTGGGAACTAAATTTCATATTCTTTAGCATCTAAGCTGCAACATTAATTAAATTATTATGAATAACAAAAGTAAAAAAATTAAATTAGCAGCATTAATCTCTCACCCCATTCAATATTTTTCCCCACTATATAAAGAAATCTCTAAATTAGATAATATAGATTTTAAAGTATATTTTTATTCTGATATAGGTACTAAATCTTATTTAGATAAAGGTTTTGGTAAAGAAATAAAATTTGATATACCGCTTTTAGAGGGATATAAATATGAGTTTTTGGATAATATTAGCCCTTTTAAAAACAAAGATGGATTTTTCAAATTTATAAATCTGGGCATTTTAAAAAAGCTTGTAAATAAAGAGATAGATATTTTATGGATACATGGCTGGTATAGTTTTACTAATATTCTATCTGTATTTACGGCTAATTTTTTAAATACCCCAGTTATGTTAAGAGCTGAAGCTTATGAAAATGAAAAAAACTCTAGACTTAAGGAGTTTATAAAAAAAATAATCCTAAAATTATTCTTTCAAAAGATAAATATTTTTCTATCTATAGGTAGTATTTCTACTGAGTTCTATAAAAGCTATGGAGTCTCAGAAGATAAAATCTATTTAATGCCATATACAGTAAATAATCAATTTTTCATCCTGAAATATGATGAATTGAAAGATAAAAAATATAAACTTAGAGAAAAATATAATATTCCTAAAGACTTACCAGTTATTCTTTTTTCTGGAAAGTTTATAAATGTAAAAAGACCAATGGATCTTTTAAAAGCTTTTGAAAAGTTAGTTAATGAGGTTCCGTCTTCACTGGTTTTTATGGGAGATGGTGTTTTAAGAAAAGAAATGGAAGATTATACAAAACGGAATAATATAAAAAATGTTTTTTTTATGGGTTTTAGAAATCAGACTGAACTTCCTGAGTTCTATGCTATGTCTGATGTTTTTGTTCTCCCATCTTCTTTTGAGCCATGGGGTTTAGTCGTGAATGAAGCTATGTGTTTTAATTTACCTATTATCGTTAGTGATAAAGTTGGAGCTAGTTTAGATCTAGTAAAAAATGATTTAAATGGATACATTTATTCATCTGGTGATATAAAGGCTCTCCATCAAAAATTAAAAGTTCTTATTAATGATTCTAATAAAAGAGTTGATTTTGGCAATCAGTCAGAACGTATTATTTCCAAGTGGTCATATGCTGAATGTATTGAGTGCATTTCTAAAGTGTTAAATTAGTTATTTCAAGAATTTGCTTTATTCTATGCTTATAAGTATGTTGAGCTAAGGCCCTTTTTCTTGCATTACAACCTATTTCATAGGCTTTGTCCTGGTGCTTTAAATAGTAGTCAAACTTTTCTCTTAATTCATCTATAGTATCAAACATTACTATTTCTTTATCTTCTTCAAAAAGCTCTTTTATGTCTTTTTTTCTATCGCAGATTTGGAAGCCTCCAGATCCTGCTATTTCAAAAACACGACAATTAGCCCCATAAATTTCTTCATATCTTAGTGTGTTTAAATTTATTTTACTTTTAAAGAAAATTTCAGATTTTTGTTGTCCTCTTAAATCTCCTTTATATAATTTCCCCCACTTTAAATCCATCCACTTTGGGGTGATACCAAATAAAGAAATATTATAATCATTAATTATTTGATCTAAAATTTTTGCTCTATAAGGATAGAGATTGCCGACTAATGAGATATCATAATTAGCCCCAAAATCATATTCATTAAGGTAATGAGTATGAATTTGGGGATTAAAACTTTCTGGTAAGTAGTAAGCATTAAGATTTAATTTATCTTTTAAAATCCTAACTATATATTTGTCTTTTACAAAAAAGGCATCAAAATCTGAAATAAAAGGATAGCCTCTTTCAAAATTTCCTAAATGGTCTCCAGTAAGAAAAACAACCTTAATTCTAAATTCTTTTTTTATTAAGTCAATTACAAATGGTGGAACATTTCTATATAAACATAAAACCAAATCAGGTTTAAAATTTATAATTTTATTAGCTAATCTCTTGAAAATTAAGTTTTCAAAATTTATACTAAATCTCGTTGTGTAATTAGTTAGCCCTTCTAATGAGTAATGATCATAAATATCAAAAATCTTTGAGTTATACCCTATGTTATTAAAGGTTAAATTGAAATGAAAACCTAAAGTATCAAATAAATTGGACCCAATAACAGCAACTTTTTTTTTAGAGTCTTGTTTTTCCATTTATCTTAAATGTACCCGAGTAAGCCTATTCTTAGTTAATTCAAGATAATAATCTTTGCAAACTCTGATTAAATCTTTTATTAATAGTGTATCTTAATACCATGAAAGTAATAATCTCTAGTAATGGTAAGTTTCATTCATTTCATTTGGCTAGTCAGCTAGATAAATTAGGACATTTGCAGAAATTACTTACTGGCTTTTATAGTCCTAAAAGAGGATTTTTGCCTGAGTTTAGGACTGATAAAGAAAAAATTGATTTAGCTAAAGTCTCTACTTTTCCATTATCATTAATATTAGAGCGTTCTTTTTCTAAAGCAGGTTTATTTGGATGTGATCATTATTTTAGTGAGTTATTTGATTTATGGGCTAGTACTCAGATGGAGAAATGTGATATTTTCACAGGGTGGTCCGGCTCATCTTTACATTCTCTCAGAAAAGCTAAATCAAAAGGTGCTATAGGAATTATAGAGAGATGTTCGTCTCACATTGCCTTCCAGAAAGAAATTTTAGAAGAAGAATATGAAAAGTGGGGTATTAAAACTAAGCCTGTAGATGAAAAAGTGGTAAAAAAAGAACTTCAGGAATATGCTCTTGCTGATTATATTTCTATACCTTCTTCCTTTGTAAAAAGGACCTTTCTGAAAAAAGGAATTCTAGAAAGTAAGCTTATTCAGATACCGTATGGGGTAAATTTAGAGCATTTTAAACAAGTTCCTAAAGAAGATAATGTATTTAGGATAATTTTTTGTGGTGGGATATCTATCAGAAAAGGAATACCGTACCTTCTTCAGGCATATTCTCAGCTCGGTTTGAAAAATAGTGAACTATGGCTTATAGGTAATATTAGCCCAGAAACAAAGTCTGTCTTAAAAAAGTATGAAGGGTATTTTAAACATTTAGGACATATACAGCATTTAGAACTATATAAATACTTTTCTCAAGGATCCATTTTTGTTTTACCTTCGATAGAAGAGGGATTAGCATATGTGCAAGCTCAAGCTATGGCATGTGGTTTACCTGTTATTTGTACAGAAAATACTGGAGGTGGGGATATAGTAAGAAATAATGTAGATGGTTTTGTATTACCTATTCGAGATGTAGATAAATTAAAAGAAAAAATTTTGTATCTTTATAAAAATATAAGCACATGTTATGAAATGGGTATAAGTGCTAAAGATAGAGTTTCCACTGGTTTTACGTGGGACGATTATGGGAAAACATTAAATACCTATTATAGAAATATATATGGCAAGTGATATTAAAAGAAAGCTATTATTTCTCTTTAGATTACTATTTAGATCTAAAAGATATAACTATTCTAGAAAATGCCCCTATTGCCATAGTAAAAATATAAAAACTATAGAAAGAAAATATATTATTCTAGAATTAGTTAAATGCCATGATTGCTATTTAAATTTTCGATTTCCTAAAGATAATGTAAGTTTTTCAGAAATATTTTATGAAAATGAATATTCTCAAGATCTAACGACAGAATTACCTTCTGATAATGAACTTGCTTGTTTTAAAAACACCATGTTCAAAAACAGTGGTAAAGATTTTTCGGAAAGATTAGAAATGCTAAAAAGAATTTCTAATGGGAAAAACAGACTTTTAGAATATGGCTCTTCATGGGGATATTTTTTGTATCAGGCTAATAATTATGGCTTTGATGCTACAGGAATAGAAATAAGTAAAAAAAGAGCTAGTTATGGTGTTAAAAATCTTAAGGTAAAAATTTACAATTCTATAAATGATATTATTGATCAAAAATTTGACATTATTTACTCCTGTCATGTTATAGAACATGTTTCTAATTTATCGTTAGTATTTGATTTCTTTGAAAAGTCCTTAACTGATAATGGAGTATTAATATTAGAATGTCCTAATTGTTCATCTAAAGAAGCTAAAGAGCAAGGAGTATATTGGGGTCCCATGATAGGCGAAGTACATGTAAATGCAATTACTCCAGAGTTCCTTTTTAAGTGTTTTAATGATAAAGGGTTTTCTACAAAAATGACTACAGAATTTGCAGAGCTTACTTGTAGTGATGTTTTTTTGGATCAACAAGATTATTCTAATTTAAACGGGGGAAATCTTATATTACTGGCTAAAAAATATACTAACTTGTTATAGACATCTGATCTTACTATTAAACTTGATAGGGGTCTTCTTTCATGCATTTAACATAAATGGAAAGCGGTGTAAGTGGATTTAAATTATCAAATATGGTTAGTGGGAGTAATAATATAAATATTGGAATTGCAGGAATTAGTCCGAACCTGTTTGATACTAATCGAATAATGTCATCTATGAAGACTAATAAAGGAGATCCTAATCCAATCTTTTCAGTAATGCGAAATCCCAATGGTGTTAGTAGGTTTTCATAATCTTCAAAAGTATACCCATCTCTAACATGTCCTCCATCTTCAGGTATATCTTGCCTGTTTAAATTATTTTTTCTATGTAATGAATATGGACAACAAAGATGCAGAACCCCTCCAGGATTCAATATTTCATAAAAGCTTTTAAGAATTAATTTATCATTTGTTATATGCTCTAAAGTTTCACTGCAAATTATTTGATCAAATCTTTCATTTAAAGACTTAATATTATATAAATTACAAAACTTAAATTGTAATCTTTCTGAATCACAATTTAAAAACCTAAAAAAGGCAGTATTATTTCTTATGTTAGTTTCATTGAAGGATACTCCTAATACTTTATTACCTAATAGATAAGCTTTGTAACTTAATGCTCCGTTACCACAGCCAGCATCAAGAGTCTTAATTGCACCACTTTGGAAATATTTAGATAGAAACTTGCTTCTGCATCTGGTGTGTAAATCAATCCCCGGGAAAAGGAACTTCTTTATGGCAAAAAAAATATTTTTATAAATCATATTAATATTAGCTAGCATTAATCTTATCAACAATTTGTTCTAATCGTATTTTACATCTATTGAGTCCTAAAATAATTATTTTTAAATCTTGAATTTTACTAATTTCAATTTTCACTTTAGAGAGCCTAGATAAAATTTTATTTAAACAAATAGCATTACGCTGCTTTATCTCTTGAGAATTTGCTCCATTTAATATAGCTTCATGATTTGGAGAAAAGCTATAGCCGAATATTAATAAATCTCTGCCAAATAATTCATAAGGGCAGTATAAATCATTATCTCTGTCATAAAACTCATTTTCAGTAAATATATCTCTTAATGCGTTATTTAAATTTGTTTTTAAATCTTCGGGTATTCCAGAATAGGTTGATTGCATAAAACTATCGAGTTTCTGAGTGTCTTTTTGTGAAATATCAGATGGCAGGGTTATTTTAGATTCTTTAGTAAATTGTTCAAGTCTTTTGAATCCAACTAGTGAAAATAAAACATATTTTAATTCGGATGAACCACCAAGTTTTACACTATCTAAAGATTTAACTAGATCCTCATGAGAAACATTTCCTTTTTTATAGTTTTCAAGTGTTTCCAACCATTGATCTAAGTTATGTTTTTTTATATAGTCAATAGATTTATCAATTTCTTTTAATAAAAATTCCTCACTTGTTTTTGGCATTAAATAATACTGGAGAACAGATAAATAAACTTTATCGATGTTTCTTTTTAGTTCTTCTGCAGGTAGATTTTTATCAATGGGATTTGTTTTCTTCAACTCCTCCAACTCCCCCTTCGCCACTACCCTACAACTAGCATCTAAGCTCTCTACATAGACATCAGCTAGTGCTTCTGGAGTAGCTTTGGCTAGTTTAATGAGGTCTTCTCTTTTTACTGTAGTTGGGTCTATTTTATGTTTTTTATATACAGCTGTTACTTGGTCTATATCTTCTTTTTCTTTATAAGTGGGGAATTCTTCTTTTAACTTTAAGAGTTCAGTTACCATTGTTCTTTGATTTTCATCTAGGCTTTGAAAATCTGCTTCTGGCTGGAATAATGCCACTCTTTCAGTATAAAAAGCTTTTAATGCATTAGCTTCATAGCCAGAAAGAAACATTTTTTTATCATTATCAGCAGAGAGCCCGTTCATCTTATGTTTTTTTTCTATTGCTATAGATTTTTCCATATACTCTTTGCTGAAATTATTTTCTTGCTCAAGAACAGTTATGATTTTGACAGTGTATTCAGCTTTTGAGAACTCTTCAAATGCTTCTTTTAATTTACCTAATTGATCTGTTGATAGAGCATTTAGTCCTTCTGTTAGTTCTTTAGGATCTTCTGAGTTGTTCCATTTCCCAAGCACTACTCCTGATTTGATTTTTACTGTTGATAAAGCTTTTTGTGCTGCACCTAAGAAATCTCTTGATTCAGGATAGTTATTGATTTCTCTTTCAAACTTTCTTGTTTCTTTATTTAGCTCTAATATAGAATCAACTAACTCTTTCTTCCCTTTATCTCCACCATTATTTTCTACTGCTTTAACCCCATTACCACCATTTACATGAGTGCCACCATTTGCTGCTGGGTTGATAGGAGATTGGGAGGGATCAAAAGCCCCAGCTCTCCACAAAGCTAAACCAGTGAAAGTTAATGCAGTTGTTACTACCATGCTTCTTCTTGACCAACTTCCTCTTGGTGAGGCTTTAGCAGCGGCAGATTGAGTTGTAATTGTTAGAGGGGAGGAATCGGTGGAAAGGATAGGGGATCCATTACTCTGTAGTTGTCTAGTTCCACTGTTACCAAGTTCTGTGACGACTCTTCCACTAATTGCTCCTGCTGTATTGGATAGGGATTGAGCTCTAAGAGTATTTATTTCTCTAACTTCTACCTCATAGGCTTTATCAAAGTCTTCTAATGTTTGTCTGACAATTTGAATTAATCTATTTTCCACAGATAATCCATGCTTCGGTGAAAATGATCTCTCTTCAGAGTCAAACATCTTAGACATTTCATCCATGTAAGTTAAAAGTAATGTGGGTTTTCCTGTATCAGAATTAGGACTTCTTTGGATTTTATCTATGATATTCAAGTATTGTAGGTTTAAAACACTGTTTCTAAAGGTTTCCAAATCATTTCTTTCTATTACCTCTAAGATTTTTCTCCCATGATCATTTAAATTCCCTTGAGCTATAGAACCTGCTAAATTTATACAGTTTCCAGTTAATAAAACTATTAATCCTTCATTTTCCTTAGCAAGTTGAAGAAGATCTTTGCAAAGTGAAAAATTTGCTCTTTTACTTGAGGATATTTTTTCTACGGCTTTAGAAGCGCTTACTTCTGATAGAAGTTGATTTGCATTATTTTGAATAGTAATTTCTTCGCCTTGTGTAAATTCTTTTGATACTCTATGTAAAAGAAGTTCACATGCACTAAGTTTTAATTTGTTTCTAACTGTAGTTAAGTATCTGTCATAGTTACCATCAAAAAGCTTTAATGCTTCTATTCTTCTTTGATCAGGAGGAACCTTTAAAAAATTCTTACTTAATGTTTCATTGTCTAGCTTAGGGAAAGAGTCAGAAAATATTGCTGTAAAGGTAGCAAGTGTATTGTTTGTCAGTGCTAAAACTTCTTGGCCTTCACTTTTTCTCCAGTTGAAAGCACATCTTTTAGTTAGTGTATTGTGAAGTAAGAGCTCTGCACTACTGGCTGGGTTAGCTGGGGTGTTCGTTGTGAATACTGTTGAACATCCTTTGAAAGTGTTAGCTAATGTATCTGAATCTGGGAAAAAGGTGCCTGAATCACTAATAGGTATTCCAGGAATTGTTTGAGAGGTAGATCCTCCTGTAACACTATTTGTTGGTCTTAATTCAAGTGGTTGCATAATATACTTTAAACTTCTTAATATTATGAGTATATTTCATTCAAAAAGTAAAGATTATTAAATTTTAATTAATTGACGTATAAATATCGTATATATTTGCATATTTCATAAAGTATTAAAAAAAATTAATCAATTAACCGTATTACATAATTAAGAAATTTGAAAGATTTCAAGTATTATCTAAATGATGTATTTCAATTAGGTTTTTTTTAAGCTAGAATTAGAATATAAGTTGGAAGGAATTTTTAGTGGACCAAGTTAGTTCAATATCAGCAATATCTCCTACGAGAATAATTGAAAAGCCTGATCCTTTAGCAGGTTCAGATACTGCTGAACTTTTAGATCATACTCCACAACATCACTCGCCTCATCCTGATAGTCCACCAGATGATTTGGCTGTGCCAGGTGATAGGCACGCCTCTGCATCAGTTCATGCTGCCCGTCAAAGCATAGGTTCTACTTTAGAAGAACCACCACAAGAACCATTTATTTCAACTACTTTAACAACCAATAATCATACATATACTACTGTTGCTAAGTTGGGTTCAGGTGGTATGGGAGATGTTTATCTGGCTACAGATGAAAACAATAATCCTGTAGCTATAAAAACCCCAAAAATCAACCTAAACGCTTCAGCTAAAGCTATAAGGTCTCAAGTCACAAGACTAAAAAGAGAAATTGAAAACATGAAATTAATGACTGGGAAACCAGGACTAATTCCACTCCTAGATCATAAGTTCGATCCTGCAAAACCTAATGACACAGTGATAGTAATGCCTGTTTACCCTGAGGGAAGTTTACTTAGTAAGTTAAGGTCGGGAAATAAACCGCACTTAATGTCTATAATTTATATGGCAAAGAAGGTTGCCAAAGCATTAAGCGAATTGCATAATTATGATATTGTTCATAGAGATATTAAGTTAGCAAACATACTTTTAGAACCTGCAAAAAAACCTGAAAGTGCATATGATTTATTTGATGTAGTCCTCTGTGATTATGGACTTTCAAAAGAAATGTCAGATGCAGAGAACCCCTCACTAAAAACAGTTGCTACGGATACAAATCAAATTGTTGGTACTGTAGAGCATATGTCTCCAGAGCAGGCTTCAGCAGATAAGTTTTTAGGTGAGTCTGCAGATATTTATGGTTTAGCAACTGTAATTTATGTTGCTCTTAGCGGTAAATCTGTAGTCCAATCTACTAATACGGCAAGAATACTAACTACGCTGCTTAATCTTGAAAATGCTACACAAACAGGATTATATATTCCTCTTAAAGCAGCTAATCCAATCATTCCAAATGAGTTGACAGAACTTGTTGATAATATATTAACCACTACAGACCCAGAAGATAGGTTGATTAAAGCAGGAATAAGCGGTACATCTTCAGCTGCAAATGCCTTGGCATATAAGTTAGATCAAATTATTCTTGGAATAGTTGATAGCGACTTTCAATTTGATTTAGTTAATCTTTCAGAGAATGTAACTCCTGTTAATCCGAACTCAAGACTACCGGTAGCAGCCTAAATAAAACTTACGTTTATAATTTAAAGTTTAATTGTTTTCTCACTATTGTAAATTGATAATATTGTTTAACTTTGATTTGAAGTATAGTTTTTCAAACCCTATAACTTTTTTACTTTTTTTGTCTTTAATTAAAATTACTCCATCACCAACTTCTTCACAAATTTGGTTTTTAGATGGTCTGTCAAAATAGATGGTTAAGGTTTCACCCTTTTTATCATGAATAATTTTTAGCTTCTTTTCTTTCATCATCTTTTATTTTAACAATGATGATACCTTGGGTTACATTTGATGATTTTATAAAAGTTATAAACCTAAGTTATAATAATCGTTATGGAATTCTCTTCTATTGACTTTAGGTTACACGCTATTCAAAGGATGTATGAACGTGGGATAACCACTACAGATGTTAAAGAAGTTGTAAAAAGTGGGAATATAGTTGAAGAATACCCTAATGATCAACCATTCCCAAGCTATTTGCTACTAGGGTATATTAATAATAGTCCTTTGCATGTAGTTGTTGCTATTGACAATAACACTAAGAAAGCAATTATAATTACAGTATATAAGCCAGATGTTTTATTATGGAAAGATGAGTTTAAAAAAAGGAAATAGGTTATGAAATGTACAATTTGTAAAAGTGGTGAAACAAAAGATGGACATACCACTGCTACCATGACAAAAGGGAATACTACTGTTGTTTTTCAGGAAGTCCCAGCAAGTGTTTGTGAAAATTGTGGTGAAGCTTTTTTCTCGGAAGAAACCACAGCTAAACTTCTTAAGCTTGCAACAGAAGCAGCAAAATCTGGAGTACAGGTTGAAGTTAGAGAGTATTTAGCAGCTTAAATTAAGCCAAGATTGTAGAACTATTATAGAAACTCTAATGTTTATGAAAATAGTCATATAGTCTCTATGGTCTATATAGTCTTCTTTATATTAAAATAATAAGCCTATATATGAAAGTGAGTTAATAAATGGAATCTACTTTAGAAAAAGAGAAAAGTGAAAAATTAATGAAAAACGGCAAACCAAAAGTATTAGTATCAGATAAGTTAAATGAATCAGGCTTGGAAATTATAAAACAAGTTGCTGATGTGGATTATAAGCCAGGCATATCAGCTGACGAATTAAAAAAAATTATTAAAGATTACAGCGCGCTTTTAGTTAGAAGTCAAACCATTGTTACTAAAGAAGTTATTGAAGCATGTTCACCATCCATGAAAATTATTGGGCGTGCTGGTGTAGGTGTGGATAATATTGATCTTGAAGCAGCTACTCAGAAAGGTATTATTGTAGTCAACTCTCCAGAAGGAAATACGATTGCGGCAGCTGAACATACGATCGCTATGATGATGACATTAGCTAGGCAGATTCCTCTTGCTGATGCATCCATGAAAAAGAAAGAGTGGAAACGCTCTGATTTTATGGGCTTTGAAATGTCTAGTAAAACTCTTGGAGTTGTTGGACTTGGAAAAATTGGAACTAGAGTTGGAAAAGCTTCACTTGCTCTAGGGATGAAGGTTTTAGCTTACGATCCATTTGTAAATGAAGAGATGGCTAAGAAGCTTGGTTTTGAATTGGTAGGTTTAGAAGAAATATGGAAAAGATCAGATGTTATTACTTTCCATGTTCCGAAGACTAAAGAAACAGCTAATCTTTTAAATGCTGAGACTATAAAAAAATGTAAAAAGGGTGTAAGGATTATTAATTGTGCTCGTGGTGGAATTGTAGATGAAGCTGCACTTGCTGAAGGTATTAAATCTGGTCAAGTAGGCGGAGCTGCATTCGATGTATTTAGTGAAGAGCCAGTTAACACTAATAATCCATTGTTAGAATTAGGAAATAAAGTTGTTTTAACTCCTCATTTAGGAGCTAGTACAGAAGAAGCACAGTTAAATGTAGCTCTTGATGTTGCTGAGCAAATAAGAGATGTTTTAAGTGGTGGACTAGCACGAAGCGCTGTTAATCTTCCTGCAATGCGTGCAGAGACTATTGCTTTAGTAAAACCATTTATGTCACTTGCTCAGAGTCTTGGTGCTGTAGCTGCACAGATGGCTGATGGTGCTATTCAGGAAATTCAAATTGAAGCAAAAGGTGAGCTTGCAAATAAAAATATTGATCCACTTGTTGTTTCTGTTTTAAAAGGAGCACTTTCTCAAAGTGTTGAAGGAGTAAATTTTGTGAATGCTCCTACTATTGCTAAAGCAAGAGGAATAAAAGTTGTTGAATCAAAATCTGTTGAAGCTGGAGATTTTGTTGAAGAGTTAACTATTACTGTAAAAACTGATAAAGGTAAAAAACTTATTTCAGGGACTCTCTTAGCTCAAGGCACACCTGCCATTGTTCAGGTAGATAACTATTCTATGTCAGCGACACTTGCAGAGCATATGTTGCTAACTCACCACCAAGATAAACCTGGAATGATTGCTCAGGTTTCAAATATTCTTTGGAAAGGAAATATAAATATTAGCTCCATGCATGTAGGCAGAAAGGGCCCAAGAGAAATGTCAGTGATGGTTTTAAATCTTGATGACCCAATGCCAAGTGAACTAGTTAAACAAGTATCTAAAGTAGATGGTATTCTTGAGGCTAAATACGTCAAGTTATCCACAACTGAAAGCGTATAGACGACGTGTGACAATTCGACTAACGCATTATGTCATTCTGAGCGAATGCGAAGAATCCATTAACGTTAATAGATTCTTCAGTCGCCTTGCTCCTTCAGAATGACATTTTACGGTGGATTGCCATGCCTTTAGCTCCTAATTACACCTACCCTCATGCTAAAATATTCTTTCCAAAGTTGAATTTTAAGAAGAAAGAGATAAATTTATGCCTAACGTACAAGTACTATTAAAAGAAAGTGTTGAAAAACTCGGAGATATCGGTGAAATCGTTACCGTTAAGCCTGGTTATGCAAGAAACTACTTATTACCACAAGGATTAGCAACACTCCCTACAATTGGTGAAATTAGAAGTGTAGAAAAGAAAAAAGAAAAAATTGAGAAGTTGAATAAAGAGACAAAAGCAAAAGCTGAAGAAATCAATTCAAAGCTTCTTGAAATTGCATCCATTGAAATCAAGGCTAAAGCTGGAGAATCCGGTAAATTGTTTGGTGCTATAACCACTAAAGAAATTGCAGAAGTCCTTAATGAGAAATTAGGTGAAGAGTTTAAAGTAGATAAAAAACAAGTGAATCTCAAGAGAGGAATTCATGAAGTTGGTAAGTATCCAGTAAAAATTAAACTTCACCCAGAAGTTTCTACTGAAATAGAAGTTGTCGTTAGCCCAGAAGCTCAACCCTAATATTTAAATGACAAAACCAGTAAAAACAATAGTGGTAATTTTCGGATTAGTATCCATAGTTATTGTTGGTTATAATTTCTTTGAAAAAGCTAAAGCAGAAAACTCTTTAGTCTTGGGTGAAAAAGTTTTTAAAGCAAACTGTGCAGGTTGTCATTTCAATGGTTTAAATGCAATTAAAAAAGATAAGCCAGTTATTGGTTCATCAAAACTTGCTTCTCCTGGGGCTTTTAAAGCATTTTTAAATAATCCACCACCACCTATGCCTAAGTATCCTAATCTAACTGCAGATGCTGTTCAGTTCGGTGCTATTTATACTTATCTACAAACATTAAAGAAGTAAACAATGTCTTTTATCACATTTGAAGGGATTGACTCATCGGGTAAAACTACTCAGATAGATCTTTTAAAAAAAGAATTTAAAAATAGAAAAGATGTAGTTTTTACTTCTAATCCTGGTGAAACTCAGTTAGGGAAAGAGCTTAGAAAAATTTTATTGCATAAATCAGATTTGAAACTTTCAGAAACTAATGAAATGCTTTTATTTTTTACTGGTATTCAAGACAACTATGAAAAGATTGTTTTCCCTGCTGTATCTCAAGGTAAAACGGTTCTTTGTGATAGATATTATGATTCTACTATTGCTTATCAAGGCTTTGGTAGAAAGTTAGATATAAAAAATATGATGAAGCTAGTAGATGTATGTGGACTTCCTGAGCCAAATCTTACTTTTTTATTTAGGATTGATATAGATACTTTTGAAGAAAGATCAGATAAGAGGGGCTCTAAAGATAAAATTGAAAGTTCTAAGGCTGAGTTTTATAAACATGTAATAGAGGGTTATGATGAATTATCTAAGCTATACAAAAATAGATATGTGATTTTAGATGGGTCTAAATCTATTGAATTATTACATAATGAAGTAAATGAAATACTTAAGGAAAAGCTAAATATTTGTTAGAATAATGTTTGTTCATTTGTTCATGCTTTTGTTTTGCCGATATAGCTCAGGGGTAGAGCACCGGTTTTGTAAACCGTAGGTCGTCAGTTCAAATCTGACTATCGGCTGTTTCTAGATTGCTGGGAGCAGATAATTCAGGTTCAAGCTTTCTTGAACTTACAATATGGGCAGCTGCCCGAGCGGCTAAAGGGGGCAGACTGTAAATCTGCTGACGTAAGTCTACGCTGGTTCGAACCCAGCGCTGCCCATTTCTATTTTGAAGCCGAAAAAAAGGTTTAAAATTTTCTGAAAAAAAAGATTTTTGCAATTGTTGGTCCTTCTTGTACTTATAAAACTGCTATTAGTATTGAGTTAGCTAAGAAACATCCATTTGAAATTATTTCTGCAGATTCTAGGCTTGTATATAAAGGAATGGATATTGGCACTGCCAAGCCCACAGAAAAAGAAAAATTTGGAATCCCTCACTATTTGATTGATATAGTCGAACCAGGTGGAAATTATACTGTTTCAAGTTATAAAAATGAAAGTGAAAAATTAATAAACGATATTTTTCTAAGGAATAAAACCCCTCTTTTTGTAGGAGGGACAGGACTGTATTTAAACTCAGTGCTCCTGGGACTTTCTATTCCAGAAGTGTCTCCAGATGCGAGTTTTAGAAGGCAGCTTAAAGATATTAGTCAGGATGAACTTCATAAAAGATTGATTTCTTTAGATCCTAAGGCTGCTGAGATTATTCATAAGAATGATAATTTTAGAACAGTAAGAGCTCTTGAAGTTATTTATAAAACTAATAAGCTTTTTTCTGAATTGAAAACTATAAAAGAATTACCATTTGATGTTTGTTGGATTGGACTTTCTTATGAAAACCGTGACCATCATGAAGAGTTGGTTAGAAAACGTGCTTTTGGATTTTGTGGAAATGGACTTATTGATGAAGTTAAGGGACTTGTAGAAAAATATGGAGAGCTAGAACTTTTTAGGAAAACAATTGGATACTCTGAAGTGTTGGATTTTTTAAAAAATAGTTACCCTCTTGAGACCATGATAGATAAAATCACCCAGAATACTAGGCAATTAACCAAAAGGCAGATGACTTGGTTTAAAGCAAATAAAAAAATAAATTGGGTTTATTTAGATGGCTTAAATTACAATGCAGCTCTTGATGCTGTTTTTAACTTGATAGAAGAAGGGTCTCTAGCAAATACATCCATTGTTTCTAAGTCTTGAGGAATGTCTCTTAAGAAATATCCTGCTGAGCCTATCATGGCTGCATTATCTGTGCAGTATTTTAATCCTGGCATAAATACTTGAAACTCAGTATCCATGAGTTTCTTTCTAAGTGTTTTATTTGCTGAGACGCCGCCAGCTATAACGATTTTATTGGAGTTATGATCTTTAGCTGCTTTGCATACTTTTTTCAATAATGTATTTGTGACATTGTCCTGAAATGTGGCTGCAAGATCTGATTTATTGTAATCCGGTGGAAGTTTTTCTATGAGTCTAAGGACTGCTGTTTTTAATCCACTAAAGCTAAAATCATAATTACCTACTTTTCCTATGGGTAATTCAAATGCTTTTATATTTCCATTTATAGCTAGTGTTTCTAAGTGAGGACCACCAGGATAAGGTAAGCCCAGGAGCCTGCCTACTTTATCAAAAGCTTCTCCACATGCATCATCTAAAGATGTGCCTATAATTTCATAATCCGTAAAAGTTTTTACGTTTATAACCTGAGTGTGACCACCACTAGCTAAAAGACAAGTAAAAGGTGGTTCTAAGTCTGACTCTAAATAATTTGAACAGATATGTCCAAATAAATGATTTACTCCGATTAACTTTTTATTGTATTTTTTTGCTAATTCTTTTGCTTTATTAAAACCGACCAGTAGTGAAATTACTAAGCCTGGTCCTAGAGTGACTGCTATGGCATCTATTTTCTCTATTGTTAAGTTTGCATCTTTTAAAGTTTGTTCGATCAATTTATCTATTACATCTAAGTGAGCTTGTTTTGCTACGCTGGGTTTAACACCACCAAACTCTTGATGTTTCTCTATTTGTGAAACGATATTATTTACAATGACTTTTCTACCATCTTCTACAATGGCACAGCCTGTATCATCACAACTTGTTTCTATAGCTAGAATTAGCATGTAATAAAGTATAATATATGAGTGCAAATATACCTAGAAGAAGGCTAATCAGAAATGCAATTTGACGTAATTACTTTATTTCCTGACATTATTAATACCTACTGTGATCTAGGTATAGTAGGACGTGGTCATAGAGAAGGTTTAATAAAGGTTAATCCTGTAGACTTGAGACCATTTGGGCTCGGCAAACATAATCAGGTAGATGATTTGGCTTATGGTGGTGGTGTAGGACTAATTTTAATGCTTGAGCCTATTTATAATGCTCTTCTAAGTGTAAAAAGAAAACCTAAGTCTAAAGTTTTAATTACATCTGCCAGCGGTAAAAAATGGGATCAGAAATGCGCTGAAAGATTAAAAGATGAAGATCAGATAATTATGATTTGTGGCAGGTATGAAGGATTTGATGAAAGAATATTAAATTATGTAGATGAAGAAATCTGTATGGGAGATTTTATTTTAAGTGGTGGGGAGATCTGTGCTTTAACAGTTATAGATTCTATTGCCAGGCTTATTCCAGGAGTGTTGAAAAAAGAAGAGACACATGAAACAGAATCTTTTACAAATAACCTTTTAGAATACCCTCAATATACTCGCCCTCAGGAATTCAACAACTTAAAAGTCCCTGATATATTAGTAAGTGGGCATCATGGTGAAATAAAAAAATGGCGAGATGAGCAGGCTAAGCAAAAGACGCAGAAAAACAGACCAGACTTATTATGAATATATTCCAATCAATTATTTTAGGCATAGTACAAGGACTTACAGAATTTTTACCTGTAAGTAGTACTGCACATTTGCGCATAATACCTGCTCTTTTGCATTGGGGTGACCCAGGAACTGCTTATTCTGCCGTGATTCAGTTGGGGACGGTGCTTGCAGTTGTCGTATATTTTTTCTCAGACTTGAAAAAAATATATAGTTCTTTTTTTTCTGATTTGCCTAGATTCTTTAAAAATGAAAAACCTAGATTGAAATCATTTGAATCAAAGTTAGGATTTTGGATTTTGTTTTCTACACTTCCTATTTGTTTTTTTGGATTGCTATTTAAAGAGCCTATTGAAAATGGCTGGGTTAGAAGCTTAAATGTAATTTCTTTATCTTTGATTTTTGTAGGCATTTTACTTTTTGTAGCTGAGAAAGTTGGTAAACAGGAAAGAACCCTTCAAAAAATAAACTTTTTAGATTCTTTATGGATTGGCTTTGCTCAGAGTTTAGCTCTTATTCCTGGTGTATCTAGATCTGGTTCTACTATTATTGCAGCCTTATTTTTAGGAATAAAAAGAGAGGATGCTGCAAGGTTTTCTTTTTTACTTAGTGTGCCTGCAGTAGTACTCAGTGGACTTTTTGAGCTTAGAACTTTTATTGTAAGTGTAAAATCAGGTGAAGAATTAATTTGGATGAATATAATTGTAGGTGTTATATCTGCTTTCATTTCTGGGTACTTATCTATAGACTTTTTACTTAAGTATTTAAAAAATCATAAGACATATGTATTTGTAATTTATAGGGTTTTAATTGGATTATTGGTTATATATTTGAACTGGAAAGGGATGATTAATTGATTGATGTAGATATGTTGTATACAATGTATCTACTCTGTTTTATAATATAGCTATATTTGGGGGGAATTTAAATGCAAGCAACTGATTTACTTAAAAATATAGAAGAAGAAATGAAAAAGGGTGTAGCTCATGTTCAAAAAGAGCTTCAAGGCGTAAGAACAGGAAGAGCAAATCCAGGACTTCTAGACAGAGTAATGGTGGATTATTATGGTGTCCCTACACCCATAAAACAGGTCTCAAATATTTCTACTCCTGATGGTAAATGTCTTGTTATTCAACCATATGAAAAAGGATCCATTAAGGAAATTGAGATTGCTATTAATAAAGCAGATATAGGATTAACTCCTACTAATGATGGCAATGTCGTTAGAGTTTCAGTTCCTAGTCTCACAGAAGAAAGAAGAAAAGACCTTGTAAAACTTATTAAAAAGTTTTCAGAAGATGGGAAGATTCATTTAAGAAATGCTAGACGTGATGGTTTGGAAGGACTAAAAAAACTTGAAGTCTCCACAGATGAATCTAAAAAACAACAAGACCAAATTCAAAAATTGACGGATAAATTCTCTAAGGAAATTGATGAATTGGCTGCTTCTAAAGAAAAAGAAGTTCTCACTGTATAAAACGTATTCACGTGCGAAGGCAGGGGCACGTGCCCCTGCCTTCAGGTAGATTTCTTATAAAACGGTCTTTTAATTATTGTTGCTGATACCAGCTTATCTCTAATACTTACAAAAAGTTCTTTTCCAACCTCAGACTCTTCTGGAGTTACGTAAGCAGTTGCTATTGGATAGCCTACTGTAAGTCCTTGTGAACCGCTAGCTACTATTCCAATCTCTTTATTTTCTTTTGAAAATACTTTATATCCTTGTCTTGCAATAACTTTGTCATTTATCTTTAAGCAAACCATTTTCTTTTTTAAACCATCTTTCTTTTGCTTTATTAAAGATGATTTTCCTAAGAACTCTGATGCTTTATCTAGCTTCACACTCCATCCAAGTCCTGCTTCAAGAGGTGATGTCTCATCATCAAGCTCGTGACCATATAGAGGATATGCAGCTTCAAGTCTCAGTGTATCTCTGGCTCCCAATCCGCAAGGCGTGACTCCATTTTGAATTAAATTATCCCAGAGCTTTTGTGCTTCTTTTTCATCTTTTATAAATATTTCAAAGCCATCTTCTCCTGTATAGCCTGTTCTTGCAATCCAGAGTGGATTATACTTCTTAATCTCAAAGTATTTATGTGACTTTAAAACAGTTAAATCAATATTTAAAACCTTGCTTAGAATCTCTTCTGATTTTGGTCCTTGCAGGGCAAGTAAAGAGAAGTTGTCAGAAACATTTCTTAATTCTACGTTAAATCTAGATTTATTTTTATTAAACCAAGCCCAGTCTTTATCAATATTTGAGGCATTTACTACTACTAGAAAATCAAAACCTCTGTTATATATGATTAAGTCATCAACGGTTCCGCCATTATCATAACAAAGCTGTGTGTATAAACCTTGTCCACGCTCACTAATTTTATCTACATCATTAGGTACTAAGTAATTTAAAAACTTTTGTGATTCTTCCCCACTAACTATAAATTCACCCATGTGAGAAACATCAAATAACCCTGCATTTGTTCTTACTGCATTGTGTTCAGATATTATTCCTTGATATTGAACAGGCATTTCAAACCCTGCAAAATCAACAAGTTTGGCTCCACATTTTTTGTGACATTCAATCAAAGGTGTCTTTTTTAGGGTTATCACTATGTTTCTCCTTTAATACTTCTAAACTCTCCTCTAAAAGTTGTAGCTCTTACAATTATACTTCCTCCTGCTCTTCCGAAGCTATAACGTATGGGATACGATATTGTAAAAGCAAGATTAGATAGGTATAGAGAGCAAGAGTCTATTGAGAGAAGCTTTTTAGACCGTCAGCTTAGAGAAGAAGCTGGTTATACAAATAAGGTTAAAGAAGAGGACTCTACATACTTTAATTTGAAAATTAAAAATAAAACCTATCCAAGTTGTTATCATCAAAATCTATTAGTTCTAGCAGCAAAAAAACTGGTTATTGAAGAAAATAAGTTTATGCAATTGAATGAGATAGCTGTTGCTTAGATAAAAATCTTTCACACTTAAATTTATTTATATCAAAGCTCGTAGAATTAGTTAAAATTAACTCACTTATTATTTTACCCGTAAGTGGACCCATTAAAATACCATTTCTGTAATGTCCAACAGCTAGAATTAAATTTTCTAAATCTGGCGAAGTATCAATTATAGGTAATGAATCTATAGTCTTTGGTCTTATGCCTGCCCATGTTTTAATTCTTGGTAGGTTTGTACATGAAGGTAGAAGGTTTTCTACAAGTCTATTTAGTTTTAATATTCCCTCTGGTGAATTCTTAAATATATTCGGTGTTTTTTCTATATCTATTTCTTCTGTCGTTCCACCGACTATAATTGAATCTTCTTCTAGAGAGTTTGTGGCAGGTCTTGGGACTATGTAGCCATTATGTGAAAGAAGAACATTTTTTATTGGAAGTTGACCATTGACGCCCAGTTGCATGATTTCGCCCTTGACTCCAATAATTAAATTCTGTTCAATATTTAAAGCTTTTTTTAAAAGCTTATTTGCCCAGGCTCCATTGCATAAAATATATTTATTTGCATGTATTATTTCCCCATTTGCCAGAACTACATTTTGAATTTTATTTTTATTGATCGCTATTTCTTCAACTCTAGATTCTATGAAAACTGTATTATTTGCCAAGCAATATGAACTTATTGCTTTTAGAAACTTCGGATTATTTATGTACCCTTCCTCTGGATAATGAAATCCACCGACAATGTTTTTTGCTGCTTTTGGTTCAAGTATAAAAACTTCTTCTTTTTTTAGAAATGATAGTTTGGGCTTAATTTTTAATTCATTATATTCATTTTCTTTTTCTTTAATATCTTCTTCATTAAATGTTAAATAAATAGAACCAGTTTTTCTGAAACCTAAATCAATGTTTTCAAATGAATCGCTTATTTCTTTATAAAACTTGGGGAAATAAGAAAATGACTCATGGCAAAAATCTATTAGTTCTTTATTTCCTAATTCACTTGATTGAATTTGAAAAAGTCCTGCTGCTGCTTTTGATGCAGGCAAACCTAAATTATTTGGATCAATTATGGCTATTTTAAGATTTTCTTTGGCCAGGTGAGCAGCAATGGAATTGCCTATTATTCCCCCGCCTATAATTGCTATGTCATATGTTTCAACCATCAGTAAAATTATCCTCTGTATTACACTCTTCTGCATGGGGGTAAATCTGTGGTACAAATCTGCGATATAATGGATGTCATGTTATGCCCATTTTGCAATTCAGTAAATAGCAGAGTTCTTGAGTCAAGAACCACTGAAGAAGCTTCTTCTATAAGACGAAGGAGAGAGTGTGAAAATACAGCTTGCAATAAAAGGTTCACTACTTATGAACGTGTAGAAGTGATGCCTGTTTTAGTAGTTAAACGCTCAGGAGAAAGAGAGCCATACTCAAGAGAAAAAATAAGATCAGGAATTATAAGGGCTTGTGAAAAAACACCTATTACAGCTGAGCAAATTGATAATTCTATTGAAAATATTGAGAATGAATTAGCGAAGCAGACAAAAAGAGAAGTAAGTAGCACTGTACTAGGGAAGCTGGTTTTAACGGAGCTTAAAGATTTAGATCAAGTTGCTTATGTAAGATTTGCATCAGTTTATAGGCAGTTTAAAAGCGTAGAAGACTTTATCGAAGAATTGCGTGATCTTCAAGTAGATCAAGGAAGTTTTAAATTTAATGAAGTTGTCGGATCTCCGTAGGCGAGGTTACGTAACCTCGCTTTCAGCGATTAACCATTCTAGTTTGTGGCTGAGGTATTTTTATCTGAAGTTCTTTCCCTTGCTTAGTCTTCATTTCTTCAAGTATTCTAAATGCTCCAAAGCTGCCTTGCCCTTGCATTTTAGCTGCTCCATAAGCAGTGGCTGCCTGGAATAACATCATATTTGTAAGTGTTTTATTCTTCACTTTTTTTCTTTGTACAGAACCAAATCCGATTAGAACAGTGCTTATTCCTAATCCTATAAGATAACCAATTAAATAATGATTGCTTAGATCAAGAGGTTTGCAGAAAATAATTAAAATAGTAAATGTTATGGCAAGTAAAACTCCAATTAAAAAAGGTATTCCCATAATAAGGACATCTTTTTTTATATTTTGCATTTCAGGCATTAGGTTTTCTGAAATTTGCATAGCTGTTTGAGAGGTAACTTTGTCTCTCTCCATTCTTTTTATTATCTCTTTTGTATAATCCATGGCTGGATCAACATTGTTTTTTTTGACAACTTTATTGTAAATAGTAGCCCATGAAGAAAAAAGCTTCTTATTCTCATTAATATACTTTTCAGCATGATTGATGTAGTTATTTATTATTTGTTTTGTTCTATCTTCTTGAATTACTTTGGACATGTCTTACTCCTAAAATCAAATTTTCTCCATCCATTTCTGAAGGTTTATCTATCCCCATGATATCAAGAATAGTAGGTGCTATATCTGCTAGCTTCCCATCTTCTTTTAATTTTGCTGATTTCAAATCTTTACTTATAAGTATAAGTGGAACAGGATTTAAGCTATGTGCTGTTCGAATGGAGCCATCATCATTTATCATCTGGTCAGCATTTCCGTGATCAGCTGTAACTATCAAAGTACCATTCACTTCATCTATGGCAGAAACAATGTCGCCTAATATTTTATCTACTGTTTCTACAGATTTGATGGCAGCTGGAATGATGCCTGTGTGACCCACCATGTCTGCATTTGCAAAGTTTACTACGATGAGAGAATACTCTTTTGATTTTATGGCTTTTATAGTTTCTACTCCTACTTCCAAAGCACTCATTTCAGGCTTTTGATCATAAGTGGTTACTTTAGGGGATGGAATAAGAATTCTTGTTTCTCCTTCAAATTCCTTTTCTCTTCCCATGTTAAAAAAGCTTGTTACGTGTCTAAACTTTTCAGTTTCAGCAATTCTAATTTGTTTAAGTTTTAAATTTGAAATAATTTCACCAAGCGAATGATTTTTATTTACATCACTTAGTTCATTTTTTGTGAATGCTGTAGGAACTACAGGATCTGCATATTCTTTACTATGTAACTTAGTGTCGTATTCAGTTAAGCAGGCATAATAAAGATTCTTTGGAAACACTTCTCTGAGAAATCCAGCAAATTTATTTTGAGTTAAAGCCTCAGTGATTTCTCTTGCTCTGTCTGGACGAAAGTTAAAGAAAATAACAGCATCATTGTCTGATATAAGATCTTTTTTATTTGTAATCAATGTAGGTTGTATAAATTCATCAGAAACCTCTAATGGTGTTTCATTGTTTTTTGCTTTTTCTAAAGAGCCGCGTGAATAGGCTTTCTCTATAGCTTCTAGTGCAGTATTTGCAGTAAATCCTTCTCCTTTGGTGACTAGCTCATAATATCTTTGAACTCTTTGCCATCTATTATCTCTATCCATTCCATAGAAGCGTCCAGAAACAGTAGCAATTCTACCATTGCATTTTTTTAATTCTTTTTCAACTTTAGGAACCAGTGAATTTGCATATTTAGGTGGGTCATCTCTTCCATCAGTTATGGCGTGAAGAATAATATCTTTCAATTCATTTCTTTTTGCCAATTCAAAAAGAGCATATAGGTGACCAGTATGACTGTGTACGTCACCCTCGCTTATTAAGCCCATTATGTGTAACTTTGAATTATTCTTTTTCACATGCTCAATTGCAGTGAGTAGTATTTTATTTGTGAAGAAAGAGCCGTTTTGTATAGCTTCTGAAATTAATGTAAGTTTTTGAGTAACGATTCTGCCACCACCAATATTTTCATGACCAACTTCAGAGTTTCCCATTACACCAGCAGGAAGTCCTACAGCCTCTCCGCAGGTGTTAATAATGGTATTTGGATATGAGTTTAAAAGATTGTTGAATATAGGTAAATTAGCTTGGGAAATGGCATTTCCACTGGAGGGTTTTGCTGCCCCCCATCCATCTAAAATTATTAATGCTACTGGTGGCTTCTTCATAAGACATTATTATACTTAGAAAATGGCTTGTTGTCTGCAAACTATATGCCTTAAGCTTGCGTTGACCTCTGGGAGTAGCAAGCGTAGGCATATAGTTTGTAATTAAAATACAAGCCATTTTTACAGGGCGTCACTACGAGTTTTTTAAAACACCATAAGCACTTATATTTAATTTTAAAAAAGCAGAGAGTATTACAGTCGGTACAAGATTATAACAATAGGCTTTTATGTCACAGTCTTGTAAAACCTTTATTTCATGATCGTTTGGCACGGTCCCATTTTCTAATCCGGCTACTACTATTCCATTTTTTGAATTGTAAATATTTGATAGCGGTATAAATAGAGCACCCTTCAATGGGTTCTTACCAGTTAAATTCACATGATCTTTTATTTCAATTAAACTGCTTTTTAATGATTTACCTAATGGATAAATATAATCAATAATAGTAATTTTCTTTTTATTCTTATTTTTTTCTAAGAAACTTTGAACGCTTAAGTTGAAGCACTCAAAATTTCCATTTGTCGTGAAATCTATAAGAATAGAATCTTTAGGAAGCTTTTTTCCAGGACTTTTTGTCGACAGTTGTAGCATTACTCCAAAACCTTTCAAGTTTATAAAATTCTCTTTCTTTTTCATGCATTACATGAACTACGAGGTCACCGTAATCTACAACAATCCAACTGGCATGACTGAAGCCTTCTCTAGCAATAGGTTTAAAGCCTTTTTCTGACAAGGTGGCTTCTATAAAATTAGCTATTGCTTGAACTTGTATATTTGACTCTGCACTAATAATTAAAAAATAATCTGAAATTGCTGTAAGTTTACTAACATCTAAAAGTAAAAGATCTTTTCCTTTTTTATCTTCTGCTGCTTGTGCTGCAAGTAATGCACTGGTTATATCTTTATTATTGGCTGTTTTTATAGGAGTTTTTTTTATAGACTCTATTTTTTTTCTAGCTGATGCTGATTTTGCTTTCAATTAATCTCTCCTTTCTTTTATATTAACTCTTTTTTTCTAGTTTTGCAATTGCTGCAATTAGCACCCAGAATGGAATAAAAACTTGTGGTCTGAAAAAAATAGTATCAAACATTCCATGTATAAAGACACCTAATAAAGATATAAAGATTCCAAGTCCTAAAATACTTCCTCTATCCCAAAATATAAAATGTAATTTTAAAAATGAAGTTAAGAAAATTAGAATTGCTATTAAAAACCCTAAAATACCTGCTTCTACTGCAAATTCAAGCAGTATATTATAGGCTGCAAGGGCATCAAATCCAGAAATCATATATAAGCCATAAGCGAGCCTAAAAGTAGCGTTTCCAGGCCCGATTCCAATAAAATAGTTGTCTTTTAACATATTTAAACAAGAGACCCAAACATTTACCCTGTAACTGTTGCTGCTGTGTTCTCTCAATGTAAAAATTGTCATTAATCTTTCAGTGATAACAGGGAACATAAACATTAGTATGCCTGTTAGTAAAACACCTGAAAAAATTATTATGCTAATGGTTGATTTTTTATTTTTGCTTTTAAATCTCTTTAAAATAAAGCTAATAAGTACAAAAAATGAAGCTCCTAGCTGAGCAATAAATGCAATGTATCCACCTCTTGAACCTGTAAAAATTAGACATAGAAGAACTATTAGAGAACAAATAATATAAAATATCTTTTTTACTAAATTTGATTTTTCTTCAAAAGGTAAAGTTAGTCCTATTGGTAGGGCTAAAATTAGATATCCTGCTAAAAGATTAGGATTTCCAAGCGTTGAATAAACCCTTGTATGAGTATCTTCAGCATTTGGGTCTTCCCATGTTGCAAGAGGTTCTACGCCAATAATATATTGGTAGATTCCTATTGAAGCTGTAATAGTTGCAAATATAAAAAATGAAGACAGTACATTGTAGAGTGTCTTTTTCTCAGAGTTATAGAAAGTGAATTTTATAACTAAATAACCAATAAAAAAAATAAAGTACTTAAATAATCCAATTAAACTTTCTTTGAAAAAATAAGATGAAAAAGTACTTACAGTGCAGAGAAATAAAAATGAAATGAATAAAATATCAATGAAATTAAAATCTATATCCTTTATTCTGTTAAGGTTTAGAGTGAAGATTAAGAACATAAAAATAATAATTAACCCAATTCCAAACCTGTCACTGGCAAACATAGGAAGAGAGAGGGCTCCCAGCAAAACAATAATTGAAAGAATTAGAAGTTTGTAAAATAAGTCCTGAATACTTTTTGGCAGTAAAGATAAAGAATTTGTAATTGCTTTAAGAGCGGGATATAATAGACCCCCTAAAAAACTGTTTTTAATTGACTCATTAGAAATCTTATCTAGTTTTAAGTTAAGGCTCATTAATTATTCAAAGGATAGAGATTGATTACTTTTCCAGTAAGTCTGTAGTTGAAACCTTCAAGCTCAATTTGATTGCCGATTTTTATTTTATTCCCACCAATTACATAACCGTCTTGTGTTTTAAGTGCTTCATCAGTCAGTGTTACTGTGTAATCTTTGATATTTGTTCTTGTGGGGTCATTAGGAGTTTTAAATGATCCATGGAAGTCAGGAATAATAAGTAACTTAGGTTTAGATTCAGACTTGATAATTTCAAGTTTTGTATAAGGTCTGTTTCTAATAGTAATTGCTGATTTGTCTCCAGTTTTAAAAATGTCACTTTTTGAGTCTGAGCTTCCTGTGTTTACATCAGGCACTAAAAGTTCTATTGCAATTTTTTCTTTGCCTTCAATCACTTTGTTTAGACCAGTCTTCTCTGCTTTTGCAAATAAATAGCCGCTAATTGAAAAGACTATTGTTAGTAAAGTTAATGCATCAAACAAGTTTATCTTTTTATTCATGTTTACTATTATAATAGATTGCTTGCAGTAAGAAGCAATCACTAGGCAAATATGTTTCAAGAAGGCTATATAAATAAAGTTTATTACAGGTATTTCTCTGTTGAAAATGCTGTTGCTAATGTTGTTGCTATACATGGATTGGGTGGGCATTGTATTTGGTTTGATAATTCTGCTGCACTCTTTAATAAAAGTAATATAAACTTTTTTTCTTTTGATTTACCTGGATTTGGGCAAAGTAAATATGAGATAGGAAGTGTTACTTCTTACAATGAGTGGATCGATGTTTCTTTTGACACAATAAAAAAGTTTTTAATTGATTTTGGAGTGAGAAAACCTGTTTTTATTTTAGGGCATAGTATGGGTGCCTTAATTGCTCTTAAGTTATCTGAAAAAATAAAAGCAAATGGTTGGGTCTTTTCTGTCCCAGGATTTTCTGGCAACCCAGAGATGTGGCCATTTTGTAAGCTTGTTTTGCCTACTATTCTAAAGGCTTTATTTCTACCAAACAAACCCATTATTATGCCGTTTGGCCCAGAAGCGATAACTAGAGATAAAGAAACACAAGAAAAACTTAAGAGGGATACATTGAGGGTTATAAGCCCTAAAGCATCACTTTTTCTTCAGGTACACTTACTTACAAAAGCTGCCATGAAATTGTCTGAAAAATTCTCTGAAAAGTTTATGCTACTTGAAGCTGGAAAAGATATGGTTTGTTCTAATGAAGCTATGGATAAATTTTATAATCTGGTACAGTCAAAAGATAAAACAAAGAAAGTTTATTACAATGCTTACCATGATTTATTTATTGAGCAAGAATTGAGTTTATTAGTAGATGATGTCTCTCTGTGGATTAAAAGCAGAGTCTAACATTCTCCACCCCATGACCTATGTCCTATGAATTTTGGGGTTGCCCCTGACAATTTCTTTTATAGAGGGGAGATATATAGGAAAGATTTCCTATGTTTGATCAAAATAATAAATCAGTTGAAATTAGAAGGATGCTTTTAAAGGCACTAGGAAAGAGTATTTCCCCCTACTACTATTCTTTGTCAGTCAACTATGCAAAGAGGCTCTTAAATCTAGATAATAAAGCTACTGTTGAAAATATAAAAATTAAACCATCTAAAACATTAGCCATCGTTTAAGTAATTCAAGACTTCTTTTGCTCTGTTGTTTAAAATTGGTGATTCTACGATATATGTTCTTTTCATTAATCCCCAGTCTTTTAATACATTTAAGACAAGTCTGTCAATTTGATTCTGGTATTCATTGTTTGTCCACCTGAAATTATCTTTTTTGATTTCAAACATTATTGGAATGTAAATTATATGAGAATATTTAAGTGCTTGATGAAATGCTTTTTGATAATATGTTTCTGACTCAAAAGTTTTAGCACTTTCATAGCTCCACCTTAGCCAGTGAACCCAACAATCAATCGTTGATCGATCAGAAATAAACTCATTAAGTTGTTCTTCTATTTCAATTTGCTTTTTTAAAACCATTTGCCTAAAAAGATTAGGGTTCTTAATTTCGTATATATTCTTAAATCCTAGTTCTTTACAGATAATTCTTGCCTGTTCATCAATTATCTGTAAAGCAATCCCATCCTTAATTTTTTTCAATAAAGAAGTCTTTCCTACACCACTGGCACCAATTAATACAATTCTTTGTGGGGTCTTTTCCATCATTTCCTTAATTATTACATTTCTTTTTTTAACTCTTAATAAAACTAGGAGTTTATAACTTCCCCTTTCAAGGGTAAACATTTAATATGGATATATGTTAGATTATCCACTATAGAAGGAAAAGCAACAATGAAAAGAAATACAATTACTTTAGCTCTAGTGTCACTACTTACTTTAGTAGGATTACAAGCAAGTGCAAAATATTCAGAAGATACTGGCTTTCATGGTCCATATCTTTTTCACACAACTAAATCGGCCATCGACTTTAAAAAAGGTGATGCACTTCAGTGGCACGAAAATAATGTAGACAAGAAAAAGTTTTACTACTTAAGTTTTTATCATGAGCCATTTCATACTGCAGTAAATGAAATAGCTACTCAAAAGCACGATGCTTTAGAGTGGTATGAAGATAACGTAGATAAGAATAAGTTTTATTACTTAAGTTTTTATCATGAGCCATTTCATAATGCAATAAATGAAATAGGTGTTCAAAAGAGAAAAGCTTTAAAGTGGTATGAAAGAAATAGCGAGTCATAATTCGCATTAAATATGATCAATTTATGATACCCTGGCAATGCTGGGGTATTTTTTTATGCATTTCCAAGAGAAGATATTAGAAATTGATAATCCTAAGTCTTTTAATTGGGAAGAAGTCTATAAATCTATTTTAAACTCTTCTTCTAAACTTTCTAATAGCTGGATAAAGCTCAATTTAATTAAAACAACTAAAAGTAAGCTCTATTTCCACTTAGTTACTATCAATGATTCAGATTATAAACCTTTCTTTAATGAGCCTTATAAGCCCTACAAGTCTTATATGCTTTATAAGTCTAAAAATGTTTCCTGTCTCATAATCCCTACTGGTATCGGTGCGAAGTTTGGTGGATATGCAGGAGATGCCAATCCTATTGCGAAGGCTCTTGCATTCAACTCTGATATTTTAATTACTCATCCTAATGTAGTAAATGGTTCAGTCCTAACAGACATTCCTTCAAATGTGATCTATCTTGAAGGCTTTTTGCTTGATCATTTTCTTCTTGGGCAAATTAACTTAACTGTAAATAATATTAATAAAATCGGAGTAATTTTTGATAGTGGTATTGGTGAAAACAGAATTGATTATGAAGTTAATGTATTAAATGCTTCTAAAGCTTTTTATGGTGCTGAAGTTACAGCTTGGACCGTGACAGATAAACCTTTGAAAATTATCACCAATGTAAATAAAGATGGATTCTCTAGTGGTGATATTGGTAATTTGAAAGGTTTAATTGAAAAGGCTTTATTTTTAAAAAGTAAAAAGGTTGATGCTATTGCTATTTGTACTCTTATAAAAGATTCTAATAAAAATAAAAAATATGCTTTAGGAGAAGGACTTGATCCTATCGGTGGGATTGAAGCTTTGATTTCTCATTCAGTTTCTTTCTATACAGGACTTCCATCTGCACATGCACCAGTCTTAACTTCTAAAGAAAGGATAAATTATAAAAAAATCTCTCCACTTTCAGCAGGAGAGTATATTGCCGATACGTTCTTACCATCTGTTATTAATGGATTGAGATTTTCACCTAAAGTTACTAAATTAGATAAAGTTATAAAATCAGGTAGAGTTATTAATTCCGGTAATCTTAATTCAATATATGTGCCCTCTAGTGCTTTTGGTAGTGCTGGTGTTATATGTTCAAATGATCATTTTAAGAATGTGGTATTAGTAGATGAAAATCAAACAGCTTTAAAAGTGGACTATAAACATATAAAAACTAAATTTAAGAGAACGAAAAGTTATCTAGATTTTATAAGTAATAAAGATACAAATATAAGCTCTAATTCTTTAGTAAGACCTGTAGAAAGAATTCCAAGAATATAAAATTAACTAACTAGTCTGCATTTTTTTCCAAATATCAATTCTTTAGTAGCTTTATTAATGTTTTTATCCGTTAAACTTCTTGCGAATAGTCTTCTTAATACAGTAGGAGATAGTCTACTTCTGAATTTCAGTTTTACTGAAGTCTTATCAATAATTAAATTTATACTTCTGGTAGAGAGTGGAACTCTTCCTTCTCCAATTTTTAGGCTCCTTGAAATAATAAAATCTTCCAGCGTTAATGGAGAGTCAGAACTTTGAAATGATAAATATTTTTCAATCAATGATTGAGTTCTAGGATCAATAAACGTCATTTGATTTCTAGATAAAAAAATCTGACTTGATGCCATATTTATGTCTTTTACTTTTAAAGCGGTAACTTGCTTTACTGTTAATCCAGCTTTTGTAATTAAAGAAAATACGATTTTATCTCTAATTTCTGAGCTTTCGTTCTCTGGTAGGTTCTCAATAAAATCAAGAACTTCTTCATATAAAACTGGAATATTAAAATCTATCCCAGGCATGGGAAGAGATATTGAAATAAAAGGGTCAGGTACATCGATTCCTGAATCTACAAGATGGCTTGTAAAGTTTCTAAGAACTGTAACTTTTCTTCTATATGAAGCATAATTGTATTTATTTTTTATAGATGCTAAGTATTCTTCCATTTCGTCTTTGCTTGGAATGTCATTTTTTTCTAAGCATAAAAAATACTTTAAAAAGTGAAGTAAATCTACCTGGTAAGCTCTGAAAGTATGATAAGGGGCTTTTTTGATGTTCTTAAGCCAGTCTATGTAATTTTGAACTGATTCATCTAAAAGTACTGTCATAAAAGATTTACCGAATCTATGTCTACGATTAGCTCTACTTTAGCACTTTTTTTGTACTTTTGAAAGAAAGTCTCAAATAATGCTTTTTTTACTTCTTCTTTCTCTGTTTTTATTAGTATGTGAAATCTGAATTTATTATGCAGTTTAGAGAAGAAACAAGGGGCAGGGCCTAGGATGGTTAATAACTCATGGTTGATGGTTGATAGTATCTCCTTGACCTCGTGAGCGTGGCTAATACATTCTTTTTCATCTAGGGATTGAACAATAATTCGAGTTATATTTGCAAAAGGAGGATATTTAAATTCCTCTCTTTCTTTTAATTCTGCTTTGTAGAAAGTGTTATAGTCATGTTCTTTTATATATTTAAATATTGGAAGCTCTGGCTGATATGTTTGAATGAAAACCTTTCCAGGCTTATCTCCTCTTCCTGCTCTTCCACTAACTTGTGTTAGTAGCTGAAAAGCTCTTTCATGAGATATGTAATCAGGAAAATTAAACATGGTATCTGCAAATATTACCCCGACTACGGTTACGCTGGGTAGATCAAGACCCTTTGCTACAATCTGTGTCCCTATTAAGATATCAGCTTCACCTGAAGCAAACTCTTTCCAGAGCTCAATATACTTATCTTTTCCCTTTAACTTATCGCTGTCAATTCTAAGAATTTTTGCTTCTTTAAATTGGTTTTTAACATCTTCTTCTAATTGCTCTATTCCAAAACCAAAATACTTAAAATGAGGACTTCTACACTCAGGACAAGCCATGGTTGTATTGAATTTTTTTGAATAGCCACAGTGATGACAGATAACTTCGTTTAAGTTCTTATGAAAAACAAGAGGAACAGAACAATTATTGCAAAATTGGATAAACCCGCATGCTCTACAAAAAATGTGACTGGCATAGCCTCTTCTATTTAAAAGAAGGACTACTTGCTCTTTTCTCTCTAAAGCTTCTGAGATCTTTAATTTTAAAATTCCTGAAAGAATACTTCTATTTTGCTTTTTTACTTCATCTTTTAAGTCAACTATTGCAATTTCAGGCATTGGTACATTTTCAATTCTGGTCGGTAACTCTAAAATATTATTTCTAATGTTTGCGCCATAATATTCAGTAATATTTGGTGTGGCTGTACCCATTACTACAACTGCATTTTCAATCTCTGCTCTCTTTAATGAAGCTTTTATAGCATCATATCTGGGGGCGGGGGAAGCTTGTTTATAAGAACCATCATGTGCTTCATCGATAATAACTAATCCTAAATTATCTAATGGTATTAAACATGCTGATCTAGCACCAAGTACTATTTTTATGTTAGTAGTGCCATTGATTTTATCGTCTATTACTTTCTCGAAATTGTTTATTCTTTCTTTGATTGTTTGTGTGCTGTGCCAGATTATTACTGATGACTTGTCAAACTTTGTAATTAATCTTTGATAAATCTGAGGGACTAAATAGATTTCAGGGACTAGGTAAATTACAGTTTTATTCTTTTTAAGGGCTTCTTCAATTAGCCTTAGATAAACCTCTGTTTTCCCTGATCCAGTCACTCCATGAAGGAGGAAATAGTCAAATTTGTTAAGGGCTATTGCTTCTGAGACTCTCTTATAGGCTTTTTCTTGATCTTTATTTAAAACAAGTTCTTTGATATTAATTTCTTTATCTATAGCTATATTTGAATCAAAACGAATTGTTTCTTTTTTCTCTTTAATAAGTTTCTTTTGCTTTAACAGAAGTATATTTTTGCTTTTTAATTGATTGATTAAGTGATAGAACTTTTGTTTGGTAAGTTTTGAATCTTGAATTAAATGTCTATAAGTTAAGCTTTTTTTCTTACTGTTTGCAAATTTATCTATGATGAAAGCTTGATCAGGACTTAACAGTGAAAAATCTTTAAAGTCTTTGTTTAGCTCTACTTCAGCAGTAGAATTATCGAGAATCTGAGAAATAATGGAAGCCGATAAAACTGTGCCCAAGTTTGTTAAATAATATTCACTTAGCCATTTTGCAAAGGCTAAATAGTTTTTATTCCAGATCTCTCTTTCATATATAGTTTCATAAATTTCTTTTATGGTGAATGTTGAATCTTTTGGCACATTGTCTTCAATGCCTATTACATATCCACACAGATCTTGTTTTCCAAATGGCACTTTAACTATCATTCCAGGCTTGACTTTGTCTAATAACTCATTTGGAATCTTATAGTAAAAATAATCATAATTTTCACTTGATATAGTTATGGGTAAATCAATTACTATTCTTGCAAATGTGGAAATCTTCTCTTCTGCTCTATTATTTATTGTGGTCTCTATCATGATTTTATAGGTTAAAACCACCGGCATATTCAATGTTTGTACCAGTTATATAATCGCTTTTAATGGTTTGAACTGCTAATTCGGCTATGCCTTCTAGTCGTCCAAGTTTTCCTAGAGGTATATCGTCTAATGGTTTACTAAGGCTATTTTCCATAACACCAGGAGAAATCATATTTATTAGGATGTCATTTTTGCCTTCTGTTTTAGCGTAAGCTTTTGTCATGAGCAGTATTCCTGTTTTAGCTATTTGATAAGGTAAAATCCCTGGCTTTGCAACTATTTGACCAGTTGATGCAAATCCAATATTGATTATTCTTCCAGAGCTATTTTTTCTAAGTAATGGGAGTGAAAAATAAGTACAGTAAAAAGTAATATTTAAATTACTATCAATGATGTTATGCCATTCACTTACAGTTAACTTGCTTAAATCTTTCTTTAAGTAATTCCCCACATTGTTTACTAAGATATCTAGCTTTTTATGATCTTTTTTAATTTCTTTAAATAGCTTTTCCACTTCTTTTTCTTTTGTTAAATCAGCTATATAAAAAGGGTTTTTATATTTTGGCTTTATAACTTTCAGGAGAGCTTTTAAATCGCTATTATTTTTATGTGAGTGTATTATTACTTTGCAGCCTTCTTTTGCTAAAGCTAAAAGTATTGCTTTACCAATTCCTCCAGTTGAGCCTGTAATTAGTGCGACCTTACCTTTTAAAGATTTCATGAAACCATTATAGATGGAAAGTTGGCTTCTACGTTATCCCTGTATATACTCACCAATTTTTCTAAATTTTTCTTGTCTATCTTTTCTTAATTCTTCACCATTTAGTTTGTTTAGCACATCAAGATGTTTTTTTATTGAAGAAAGTACGTTCTTACATGTTTCTTCAATATTATAGTGAGCACCACCAACTGGTTCTGGAATTACTTCATCTGCTATGCCTAATTCATAAAGATCTTTTGCTGTAATTTTTAATGCTTTTGCTGCTTCACTTGCTTTTTCTCTTGTACGCCATAAGATAGCAGCACAACCTTCAGGTGAAATTACTGAATAAACAGAGTTTTCCAGCATTAAGATTCTATTTGCTACGCCAATTGCTAATGCACCACCAGAACCACCTTCACCATATACTATAGAAATTACAGGAACGGTAAGACCTGCAAGCTCTCTTAGATTTAATGCAATTGCTTGACTTTGATTATGTGCTTCTGCTTCTAATCCCGGATAAGCACCTGGTGTATCTATCAATGTAATGATAGGCATATTGAACTTTTCTGCATGTTGAAAAAGTCTTAAAGCTTTTCTGTAGCCTTCTGGTGATGGCATGCCAAAATTTCTTTTTTGATTTTCTTTTATGTTTCTTCCTTTTTGTGTAGCTACTACCATTATGGTTTGGCCATCAATTTCAATTAACCCCCCAATAATAGCGTTGTCATCTTTTCCTGTTCTGTCTCCATGTAATTCATAAAAGCTAGGACTGATGTGATTTATATAATCAACTGCATATGGTCTTTGAGGATGTCTTGCAATTTTCACTCTGTCAAAAGGAGAAAGATTTTTATAGATATCTGCTTTTGCTTTTTCATATTCTGTTTTTAAATCAATTAATAGTTTCTTATTTCCATTAACCAATGATGACTTTTGCTCAAGCTCATTAATTTGTTTTGAGAGAGTGTTTAGTGGTTTTTCAAAATCTAGTGGGACAATGTTTGCTTTCATAATTTCCTTTTATACCTTTGCTAGTAGAGGTGTATCTTTAACATTCAATACTAATTCATCATTAAAAAAAAACTTCTTATCATTTTGTGTGTGAAGTCTTACTAGGTCTGAAAAAACCTTTTTTAACTCTTTTCTATGAACGACCATATCTATTTGACCATTTAACAGGAGGTACTCAGCTGTTTGAAAGTCTTTTGGTAATTTTTGTCTAATAGTTTCTTCTATAACTCTCCTACCAGCAAACCCAATTCTTGCTTTTGGTTCTGCAACTAAAATATCTCCAAGCATTGCAAAGCTTGCTGTTACACCACCAAAAGTAGGCTCTGTTAAAAGGGAAATATATAATAATCCTGCATCATGAAGTTCTTTTAATGCACTTGATGTTTTTGCCATTTGCATTAAGCTAAGTATTCCTTCATGCATTCGCGCACCACCAGAACTTGAGATAAGTATTAAAGGAAGTCTTTTTTTAATTGCTTTTTCAATTAATCTTGTTATTTTTTCTCCTACAACTGAACCCATGCTTCCACCAATATATTGGAATTCCATAGAGCCAATTGCTACAGGTTGGTTATCAATACTTCCTATACCAGTTACAATTGCTTCTTTTGCGCTGGAAGATTTTTCTGCATGTTGGAGACGGTCTTTGTAAGGTTTTAAGTCTGAAAATGTTAATGGATCAGTCGGTAAAACATCATAGTCAATTTCTATGAATGTACCATAGTCGACTAATTGTTCAATTCTTTCCATTGCTGTAAGTCTGCTGTGATGATCACAGTGTTTGCATACAGATAATTCTTTTTTTAATTCACTTGTATAAAGTAGTTGATTACAGCTCTGACATTTTGTCCAAAGCGTACAAAGAGTTTCATCTGAAGGTATAGACTTGAGCTCAATGCTAGGCATTTCAATTTGTTGCTTTGCTGCCTTTTTAAGCTGCCTGTTTTTAAAGAAGTCTTTTAAACCCATCGTTTCTCCTTTGTTGAGATAATTTGTGAATTACCTTGTCTTCCCTTATTTACTTTGTTATGATTTATTCGATTTGGTAGACTATAGCGATTATACAATTACTAAATTAAATAAAAAAATAAAAAATAATTAATAATGGTTTTGGAGCTTGATGTCAGTGTCAGTAAGTAAAAAAGTAAAACAAGATAAAGTTAAAAATAGTAAGTTAAATTTTGCTTTTATTGCTGATGGTGTTAAAAACTTCTCAAAAAGTGACATTTTTCATGATTCAAGTTTCGCTTTAATGCTTGCATCACAAAGTCTTAACGTAAATATTTTTTTATCAGAGTCCAATAATTTAAAAATTATTAATAATAAAGTTTTTGCTAAGTTTGATAAAGTACGTATAAAACAGGTACCTGACAAGCATGTCAACGTTCTAAATACATCTTTTCTACCGCTTGACTCTTTTAATGCTGTCTTTGCAAGAAAAGATCCACCAATAGATGAAAACTATCTTTCATATATTCAAATGCTTACTTTAGTCTCTAATAAAAAAACATTGATTGTAAATAATCCAGAAGGAATTTTAAAAACAAATGAAAAACTTTATGCTCTAAAATTCCCTAAATTAACTCCACCCACATTAATTACTAATAAGAAAGATGAGCTTGTTGACTTTTTAGATAAGCATAAAGAAGCTGTTATTAAACCATTGTTTGATAAATCTGGCAGTGGAGTTTTTTACTTGAATAAAAATGTAAAAAATGCAAATGCAATTATAGAATCCAGTATTCATGATGGTAATAGGGTAGCTCTTATTCAAAAATATATTCCTCAGGTTTTAACTGGAGATAAAAGAATTATTTTGTTGAATGGAGAGCCTATTGGAGCAATGCTTAGAATTCCAAAAAAAGGTGAACTAAGAGCAAATATGAGTCGCGGAGCATCAATAAAACCAGCTGTTTTAACAAAAAGGGATTTGGAAATTTGTGAAGCTCTAAAGCCACACCTTATAGCTGACAAACTTTATTTTGCTGGGATTGATGTGATTGGTGGATATCTAACAGAAGTGAATGTTACTAGTCCTACAGGACTACAAGAAATAGAAAGATTTACTGGAAGAGCTTTGTCTAAAGAGATTATTGAATGGGTTATAGAACAGCTCAATGTTTGATGAATATTATCTTTCCTTCTCTGCTCTATAAATGTATTTTGTGAACAATATTTTCTCTACGGGTATAATTTGATCATATCTTATGGAAGCATTTACTACAGATTTACACATAGCACAGATTTTAATTATAAGAGTTTTAGTATCTCTTATTTTAGGAGTAATTATTGGTATTGAAAGAGGGATTAGTCATAAGGCTGTAGGGTTCAGAACAATATCTCTTGTATGTGTATCTTCTACAGGGTTTACATTGATTTCTATTTATGGTTTTGAAGGTGTTGATACTTCTAGAATTGCAGCACAAGTAGTAAGTGGTATTGGTTTTCTTGGTGCAGGTGCAATTTTACATAAAGGTTATATTACAAAAGGTCTGACCACAGCAGCTGCATTATGGATTGCATCAGCTATTGGTATGGCTTGTGGAACAGGAATGTTTGTTCTTGCTCTTATTCTTACTTTGATGACATTGATTTTACTATGGGTGTTAAAACCATTTAAAATTCACTTAGACCGAATGATTGATAATGAAAGCGGAAATGGAAATGGTTCTAAAGTTAGAAAGAAAAAAATCATTGAAAGAACAGAACCGCTAGAAGATATGTGACTAATTGCTGCTTTCTATTTCAGCTCGACTACAACCTTTTGCATACTCATGATTTTCACTTCTCTTTTTACTTGATGTACAGCAAAATATTTTTACTATTTTTTTATCCATACAACCAGTGCAGTCGTTGATCCCATTGCATGCATCTTTGGCAACTTTATTTGTCTCTTCTACGTTTGGAGCACTTGGTGCAATTGGGTGTTCTTCAGGATGAGTAGTCGTTTCTGGCAGTGGATCTGGATTTTGTTCAGTAGGCTGAGCGGGCGGAGTAAGAACTTTCATTGGACCTGGAGCTACTATTGGTGGAGCATTTAACGATGGTTCTTCTGGAGTGTTTGGAGGATCTTGAGTTAGTGGGTTTGCTGGATTTGTTGAATCGGTTGGACTTACTATATTAGTGGAAGGCTCCGCTTCATTTTGTGCAAATGAAAATTGAATAAATAAAAAATTTATTGAGAATAAAAATACTAAGGTTAAGATTGTTTTAAGGTTCATTTTAGTGATGTCCCTAATACAATATACCCAAGTTTATTTGTTTTGGCTCAAGACATTATTAAAAAAAATTAATTTTGATTGTATTGAATCCACAAATCTTTTGCGTTATGATAATTTTATGGGCTCAGTTCCAACAATAACAACAAATGGTTTTAGCCAAGTTCTTACAGCAGATGTTATAGAACGTAGAAATGCTTCCGCCGCTCAACATAGTTTATTGGGGTTAGGAGTACATACCCGTGTTAGAAGACGCGAGGACGATAGTTTAGAAGTTGTTGTTTTTAAATGTACGAGTCAATTTTGTACTCGTACTCAATATCTTTGTGATCGTGATTTATGTACGCAAGTTGCTGAAGAAGTACAGACTAGAGTTGCTTCTTTATATGCTTTGCAAGAGTTAGAAAAAACTCACGTTGTGTTTGAAGAAGGGTTTCGTAAGCCAATAACCTAGAGAATATAGTTTTTTTTGGCTTTGTACCTGAAATAAAAGATTTCTAGCTAATAAAATGTGAAGGTTTTGTCGAAGAAGATTTTAGTTTGTCTAAAATCCATAAAAATGAAATTTGCGCCTGGTGCGATTTGAACGCACGACCAATCGGTTAAAAGCCGAGTGCTCTACCCCTGAGCTACAAGCGCATGCCAAGTTATTCTAGCAAAAAAAACAATAAATGAACGATGTAAAACAAAAAATACAATATAAAAGTGGATGTATCGTCTCTACCTATTTGCTAATCAAACTCATCAATTTTTATTTGAGAGAGAGTATATTTAAAAATTACATTGATCACACCAAATAAAGGCAGAGCAAACAACACCCCAACAAGTCCAGCTGTCTTTAATCCTGCTAAAACAGCAATTAAAATTAATACAGGATGTATGCCAATAGCGTCTCCCATTATTTTGGGAGTAATAAAATTGTCTTTAATCAATCTTGTAAATCCTTCATAAACAACAAGAGGAATCCAAAGTTGGAATGGATCTGTAAATGCAATCACAAAAAGTGCAGGTACCAACCCAACCCAACCACCAACTACAGGAATAATACACCATAGAAAATGCCATATTCCAAGAAGGAATGCATATGGCACTTTCATTATTATGTAAGTAGAAAACATTACCGCAGCATTTATCCCTGCAAGTTTTACCATTCCACCATAAAACCCTCTTAAACATCTATCTAATTCAATGGCTATATTATCAACATGGTGTTGATGTTGTTTTGGAATATATTTTTTAAATTCATAAGTTAGTTTATGTCCATCTAAAAGAAAATAGTAGGAAGTAACTGAAGTTACCAAAATATAAAAAATTGCATGAACAGTTCCTGCTGCAGCTTCTATAACTTTATTTATATTATCAAGCGCTGAATGACTTAATTTATCTGTTATTCCATAAGTGATAGACCCAACAACTGAGTCAATATCTACAGAAATATTATTCTTATTTAAAAAAACTTGAAACTCGTCACCCTTCTTATCTAACAATGCAGTGGTTTCTGGAAGATGTTTTGTGAAAAGTATGAATTCGTTAGTTACTCTAGGTAAAACAAAAACTATTAAAGCAATAAATAATCCCAATAAAGTTAAATAAACGATGACCACAGCCAATGATCTAAATTTTACTATTCTTGAAAGCCAGTCTACTGGACCGATTAAAAGATAAGAAATTAATACAGATATACCAAGTATGGCAATAATATCAAAATAATATTTAGCAATTTTATAAAATACAAAAAGTAAAACTACAGCACATGCAGCTGCTAGAAATTGTTTTGCACGCCTGTCCCAAAATTCTGTCATTTTCAATCCTTGTTTACATAACTCTATTTGTTAGTATTCCAATTCTATCAATCTCTATAACTACTTTGTTATTTCTTTTTAACTGACCAACTCCAGATGGAGTACCAGTTAAGATAATATCTCCAGGAAATAGTGGGAAAACCTTTGAAATAAAGCTAATTATGAAAGGGATGTTAAAAATCATTGAGCTTGCTTTACCATCTTGCTTAAGTTTTCCATTTACAAAGGTTTTGATTTTTAAGCTGTTGTACTTAGGATAAACCTCGAAAGGTAATATCCATGGACCAATTGGACAGAAAGTTTTAAATCCTTTTGCTCTGGACCATTGCCCATCTTTTTTCTGGAGATCTCTTGATGTTACATCGTTTGCACATGTAAATCCAAGAATATAATCAAGAGAGTTTTTTTCTTTAACGTTATAGCACTCTTTTTTTATTACGATAGCAATTTCCCCTTCATAATCTACTTGATTACTATCTTTGGGAAGAATGATTTTTTCTTCAGGTCCTATTATCGATGTGGGAGACTTTAAGAAAATAATAGGCTCTGTAGGGACCTTTGCATCAAACTCTTTTACGTGGTCTTTATAGTTTTTCCCTATACAAACAATTTTGGATGGTTGAATACAAAGAATAGGCTTTAATTCATTAAAGCTAACGGCTGCCCCTGTTTTATTAGGATAAAAAATTGATTCTATAGGATAAACAATGTTTTCTTTAGGGAAATATTGACCAAAGAATGAGACGTTTTTTTTCTTGTGATAGAAATTGCCTAAATAATACATTGACAACCTGGGATTATGTTCCCTCTTTCCATGCACTTAAGTAATCAACTTGTTCTTTAGTTAGAGTGTCAATTTTTAAGTTAAGGGATTCTAGTTTTAATCTAGCTATCTCTCTATCTATTTCACGAGGGAGTGTTTGTACTCCTGGTTTTAATTTACCTTTATTTTTAGCAATGTGTTCTGCCGCTAAAGCTTGGTTAGCAAAGCTCATATCCATAACTACTGCTGGATGTCCTTCTGCTGCACCAAGATTTACAAGACGTCCTTCAGCAAGAACGTAGATCTTTTTATTATTAACTGTAAACTCTTCTAAAAATGGTCTAATAATCTTTCTTCCTTGTGACATTTTTGTAAGGGCAGCTAAGTTTATTTCTAAATCAAAGTGTCCAGAATTTGAAAGAATTGCTCCATCTTTCATGGTTTCAAAGTGTTGTTTGTCAATTACTGATTTGTTTCCTGTAACGGTTATAAATAAGTCACCAATTTTTACAGCTTCTGTAATTGGAAGAACTTGGAATCCATCCATTATTGCTTCAAGCGCTTTAATTGGATCGATTTCAGTTACAACCACTCTTCCGCCCATTCCTTGAGCTCTTTTGGCAACACCCTTACCGCACCATCCATAACCACAAACGACAACTACTTTTCCTGAAATTAAAATGTTTGTAGCTCTAATAACTCCATCTAATGTAGACTGACCTGTGCCATAACGATTATCAAACATGTGTTTTGTGTAAGAGTCATTTACTGCAATTGCTGGGAAAGTTAGAACACCATCTTTTTCCATTGCATGAAGTCTGACAATTCCTGTAGTCGTTTCTTCTGTAGACCCAATAATATTTTTGATTAAGTCTTTTCTTTCTTGAAAGAGTGTAGCAACTACATCTGAACCATCATCAATTATGATATTTGGTTCATGATCAAGAGCAATGTTTACATGCTTCTTATATGTTTCAGTACTTTCACCTTTGATAGCATAAACAGACATTCCATGATCTTTAACAAGGCAAGCAGCTACATCATCCTGAGTACTAAGGGGATTGCTAGCTATTAAAACACAGTCAGCTCCACCAGCTTTAAGAGTAAGTGCTAGAACAGCAGTTTCAGTGGTTACATGACAGCATGCTGCAATCTTAATCCCTTTTAGCGGCTGTTCTTTTTGAAATCTTTCTTTAATGGAATTTAAAACGGTCATTTGGCTGCTTGCCCAGTTAATTCTGTCTTCTCCTAATTTTGCAAGTGATAAATCTTTTACTTCATATTTTTCTTTAGTCATTTGAGTCATGTAAGCTCCTTGAAATTTCTAATTACGCTCAGACTATTTTATCAAATTTGCAAATTTGTACTTATGTAAGGCTATAATTTAATTATGGAAGATCTGGATTCAAGCCTAAAAGAGCAAATAAAAAACATTCCTAATACTTCTGGCATTTATATGATGCTGGATAAAAAAGGTCAAGTTATTTATATAGGTAAAGCTTTAAATCTAAAATCAAGAGTCAGATCATACTTTAATCAAAAATCATGGAGTGAAAGACAAAAGCTACATTTTATGATGCCTAAGGTTAAAGAAATAAAAACAGTTATTACTCGCTCAGAAAATGAAGCACTTATTCTGGAAGCGAATTTAGTAAATAAATATCAGCCTAAATACAATGTGACTTTAAAAGACGATAAAAAATTTCCATGGTTAATGATTACACGTGACGAAGAGTATCCTAGGGTTCTCCCAATTAGAGATGTTATTAGATTTAAAAAGAAATATCCCAGAACAAAAAATAAATTCTTTGGACCATATAGTGATGCTGGTGCTATGTGGGAGACTTATAAGATTTTAAAAGAAGGGTTTCAATTAAGACTTAGAAGAAAGCAACTTTTTAAAGATAGACCTTGTATGAATTACCATCTCGGGCTTTGTTCAGGTCCCTGTCAAGAGTTGATTTCACGTGATGACTATCACAAAATTGTGAATCAGGTAGAGGATTTCTTGCTTGGGAAATATGATGCAGTTTTGAAAAATTTAAAAAGTCAAATGAATGAAGCTAGTAAGAATCTCAATTATGAAAAAGCTGCAAAATATAGAGATGTCATAAGTAAAATAAATAAAGTTTTAGAAAAACAAATTGTGGTAAGTGATGATCCGAAACTTTCTCAGGATATTTTTGCATGTGATTTTAATGAGCAGAATATGGTTATGGAAGTACTGCTTGTTAGGGAAGGTAAGGTTGTTGCTATAGAATCTTATCCTCTTTCAATTCCTAAAGAAACCGATTATGTGGAAGCATTTAATGATGGTGTTAAACAGTATTATAGTCGCATAGTGGATGAGAATATGCCTAAGGAAATTTTAGTACAGTTTGAACTTTTAGAAAAAGAGCAGATTGAGAAGTGGCTTTCAGATAGAAAAGAAAAAGTTTCAATCTCTTGTCCTAAAAAAGGCAGAAAGCTAGAATTGATTGAAATGGCACGACAAAATGCCAGGTTGTCTTTGCAAAAAATAATTCTTTCAAATATAAATAATGTTGATCTTGAAATGTCAGACGTAGAGACGTTGCGCGTAACGTCTCTACTGACGGATTTACAACAACAATTGCAATTAAACAATTTCCCCAAACGCATAGAATGTTTTGACATCTCACATTTAGGTGGAACTGGAACTGTGGCTAGTATGGTGGTTTTTGTGGATGGAAAACCACAGAAATCTAACTACAGAAAATTTAAAATCAAGTCATTACCAACTGGTAAGATAGATGATTTTTCTTCAATGAAAGAGGTAATATCCAGAAGGTATTTTAATAAAGAAATGGATTTGCCTAATCTAATAATAATAGATGGCGGAAAGGGGCAGTTAAGCGCTGCAAAAGATTCTCTTGATAAAAGTGGTTTGGATTTAAATAAAATTGATATTGTTAGCCTTGCTAAGAAATTTGAAGAGATATATAAACCAGGACTAAAAAATCCTATTAAATTAGAAAGAAAATCTGAAGTCTTACATCTTATCCAAAGGGTTAGAGATGAGGCTCACAGATTTGCTATAACTTTTCAAAGAGATACTAGAGCTAAAAATACTTTTGAATCAGAATTAGAAAAAATAGAAGGGCTTGGAAAAGCTAAGATTAAAAGATTAATGAATCATTTTGGAAGTGTGAAAAGTATAAAGGAATCTGATCTTAAAGATTTTGCTGAAGCTTTGGGACAAAATGAGGAAAATGTTAAGGATCTTTGGAAGACTGTAAACAGTTAAATCATTTTGCAATATAAATCATACTCATCACAATCAATTACTTTAACTTTGATAAATTCTCCTGGTGGTGGGGTTATTTCATTCTTCTTTAGTTCTATATAAAGCTGTCCATCTATTTCAGGTGCGTCCCGGAAGGATCTACCTACTACACGTAATTTCCCGTCTTCAGCTTGTTCTATATGCTCTATTAGCATTTCAATTTCTTTTCCAATAAACTCTTTATTCTTTTCTAATGAAATCTTTTGCTGAAGAAGCATGATCTTTTCTCTGCGTTCTTCTTTAATGTTTTGGTCTACTTGATTTTCAAAGTCACCAGCTGGTGTACCTTTTTCTTTTGAATATGTGAAAACACCTACTCTATCAAATCTACTGTCTTTTACGAAATTATAAAGCTCGTTAAAATCTTCTTCTTCTTCGCCTGGGAATCCTACTATGAGAGTCGTTCTTATCGTGCCACCTGGTAGTTTCTTTTTAATAAGCTCTACTGTATCTCTAACGGTAGGTGGTCTTCTCATTGATAATAAAACTTTTTTACTAGCGTGTTGAAGTGGGATATCTATGTATTTAACAATGTTTTTCTTAGATGCTATTACATCTAGCATTGCTTCATCCATTTCAGTAGGATATGCATACATAAGTCTGATCCAGGGAGCACCTGACTCATCAGCTATTGCTTTTAATAAATCAGCCAAGGCTCTTCTTTTATATATGTCAGTTCCATAAGCTGTACTGTCCTGGGAAACTAAAACTATTTCACGTGCACCATGTTCTACTAAATGCTTAGCTTCTTTTACTATGTCTTCTATAGGTCGGGATTTCATATCACCACGTAAATGTGGAATGATGCAAAATGCGCACCTATGATCACAACCCTCAGCTATTTTTAAATAAACGCTTGGTCCTATTTGAGTATGCATTCTAGGTGTTTCAGCGTTTGCTACTGCCATAGGGACTTCATCTACTTTTATGATTCTTGAATCTTTCCCTTTGTTTAAATTTTCAGTAACCTTTTTTACTACATCTAAAATATCTTTTATGTTTCCTGTTCCTACTACGGCTTGTGCAGTTTCAAATTCATTAAACAAATCACCTTTAAATCTTTGAGCCATGCACCCAGTAATAATTAATTTCTTTCCCTGGCTAGAAAGATCGCCTAATACTTCTTTACTTTCATTTGTACTTCCTTCTATAAAAGTACAAGTGTTAACTAATGAAATGTCTGCTTTTTCATGTTCAGCAGTAATGGGATAGCCTGCTCCATGCAGTATTCCTATAATATTTTCAGTATCGACGAGATTTTTAGGACAACCAAGTGTGCTGATACCAATAGTAGGAAGGATCTTAGATTTTGTTTTTGTCTTTGTCATAAGTGCTTAACGATTATATCAAACGGTAGAATAGTATCGTAAAGACGCCATGCTTTCTTTAAATCGATGCAAAATCTTAAACAATTGATTAAACGTATAGCTTTTGATCTTGGCTTTCATGCTGTGGGTATTACTTCTGCAAATGATATCCCAACATCAGAAAAGCATTTCTTAGAGTGGAGAGACTTAGGTTATGCAGCAGATATGAATTATCTTTTGCGTGAAGACCCTATAAACGCTAAACCTACAAAAATCTTAAGCGAAGGAAGATCGATAATAACCCTTCTTGTTAATTACTATACAAAACCGCCAGAAAATCCAGGGAGGGATTTTGGAAGGGTAGCAGCTTATGCTGTGGGACTGGATTATCACACCATTTTAAAAAGTAAAATTAATTTATTCCAAGCAAAACTAAGAAAAGAATTTGGTGATCATTTTATTTCAAAAGGCTTTTCAGATTCTGTTCCACTTCTGGAAAAATCTTTTTCTCGAAATGCTGGACTTGGTTTTATGGGAAAAAATACTCTCATAATAAATAAACCATTTGGATCATATTTTTTTATTTGTGAAATCATTTCTAATCTGGATATTGAGTCTGATGCTGAAAAAGAGGGAACATGTGGTAAGTGCACGCGCTGTATAGATATCTGTCCTACTGAGGCGTTAACTGTTGGGGCGATTCCCGCCGAAGGCGAGGCTCGCCAAGGGCGGCATGAATCGCCACTTCTGGATTCTCGTTTATGCATCTCTTATTTGACTATTGAAAATAGAGGTAGTATTGAAAATGATCTTAGAGGAAAAATTGGTAATTGGATTTTTGGATGTGATTTATGTCAGGAAATTTGCCCTTATAATAAAAAAATAGTAGAAACTGATTGGGAAGAATTTAAACCTCAATCTGGTATGGGACATTACTTGAGATTAAAAGATATTTTGTCTATAGAATCTGATAAAGAATTTAAGTCCAAGTTTGGAAATACTGCAATTATGAGAACAAAAAGAAAAGGCTTAATAAGAAATGCATGTATTGTTGCAGGGAATAATCATTCTGAAGAGTGTTTGCCTGAATTGATCAACCTATCTAAAAATGAAAACGATCCAATAATTAAAGAACATGCTTTATGGGCCTTGGAAAGATTTAATGTATTAAAGGTATGACATTAATTCTTTGTGTACCAATCCATTAGTTGCCAGGATTTCTTTCGAGTAGATATCATACTTCCCGTTCTTGTAGTTTGTAATTTTTCCGCCCGCCTCTTTTAAAATTAGAACTCCTGCAGCTACATCCCAGGGACTTAATTTTTCTTCCCAGTAACCTTCTAATCTGCCAGCAGCAACATTACATAAATCTAAAGCAGCAGAGCCAGCTCTTCTCACGCCGTGGGTGTTTAATGTTAGATTTTTAAATCTTTCAAAATTACTCAATTTTGATTTTTTTGTCTCTTGAGGAAATCCTGTAACTAATAAACTTTCTGAAAGTTTTTTTATACTTGAGACAGATATTTTTTTTCCATTTAGCCTTGCGCCTTTTCTTTTGATTGCTGAAAAGAGCTCTCCACTAGATGGATTCTTTACAAGTCCTATTTGTAATTCGCTATCTTTCATATAGGCTATTGAGATACAAAATGATGGATAATTGTGTGCAAAATTTGTAGTTCCATCTATAGGGTCAATAAACCATTCATGATGTGATTCTTTTTTGTGAATGCCACTTTCTTCAGCGACAATCGTATGCGTGGGAAAACTTTTTTTTATCTTCCCTACAATAAGATTCTCTACTTCTTTATCTATGTTAGTTACTAAATTAAAATGTCCACTTTTATATGAAATCTTTTTCCTGTGAAGACTCTTTAAAAGATATTTACTTGCTTCTTCTATTATTTCTTCTGCAATATTAAAAATTTTATTCATAAGTTTTTATTTTACAAATACAAATCAAATTTCCATTCAAAAACTTGGTTAAGATAATAAGTATTTTATCCTTAATCTTCTTAACCTAACAGCGTAACTACTCAAAAAAACGTCAAATTTCTAATGTTTTTTCATATTTTAAGATTTAGTCATTAGCAAATATAAAATATTTGTGTATTTTTTGCTACATTAGTCAATACTGAGATAAATTATTAATCCGGAAGGTAACAGTAAAAAGAATAATAGGAGAAACATGGATACATTACTTCAACAACAACAACAACAAAGCCGTAAAAAAACAGGACCTAAGCCACTTTATGGTGAAGCAAAAAAGATGGTTTCTTTCAGACTCTCACCAAGAGCATTAGAAATCATTAGATATGTTGCTACACAAAAAGGTGTTAGCCAAGCTGAAGTGATTGAACAATGGGCAAGATTAATTGGCAGCAATGCAGATAGCCCTTTTGCTCAAAAAACTGAAACACAAGAACTTGCTCCTTCATTAAACTAGAAGGTAGAGTTTACGGTTTAAGAAAAATTAAATGTCCTGCTTAATGCGGGACATTTTTTTTGCAGATTTTATCGGGATCTATATAGCTATTGTATTTGCACTACTTGTAGTATTTGTATTTTCTTTTTGTTGAAGCTCTATCTTAGCCTGTGATTGAGATAAATATCTACGAAGAGCTTCTCTAATAAGAGAGCTTCTTGTTCTGTGTTCATGTTCTGCAATCTTGTCTATTTCTTGTAAAAACTCATCTTGAAAATTCACTAAAACTTTTGCCATGTTAATTTTCCCTCTTATTAAAACAAAATTATTTTAACAGCTAAATCCTGTCAAATAAGAAACTTTTTGTACTTTATAAAGTATTAGTTTTAAGTTGTTATATTGTTTAATTTGCTTTACTCTTTGTTAAATTAATTAGTAGTAATTAGTTTGCGAATCTATTTGCTGACAAAATTATTTCTTCGATGTTATTGTATTGCGGAGTCCATCCTAAATCCTCTTTTACTTTTCTACAGTCAGCAATTAAGACTGCAGGGTCTCCAGGTCTCCTATTTGTAACGGTGTAAGGTATTTCTACGCCTAAAACCTTTTTGACTGCATTTACAATTTCCAATACAGAATATCCTTGACCATAACCAAGATTATAGAAATTAACATGTTTTTTTTGATCAAGTAATGCTTCAATTGCATTTATAAGTGCATGATTTAAGTCTAATACATGTATGTAGTCTCTAATAGTTGTTCCGTCTTTTGTCGGGTAGTCATTTCCGTAAATCTTAAAATTGTAATCTTTGTTCTTTATAGATTTCAAAACTAGGGGTATTAAATGTGTTTCAGGATTGTGTTTTTCTCCACGATTCATTGAAGCACCAGCAACATTAAAAAACCGTAGAGCTATAAAATCTAACCCTTTATTTGTTTTATACCAATTAAGTAATTCTTCAAAAACCAATTTTGATTCACCGTATGGATTTATAGGCTTTTTAGGATTTGATTCTTTTATTGGAATTTGGTCATCATTAGGTATCCCATATACTGCACAGGTGGAGGAGAAAACAATTTTATTAACTCCAAAACTCATCATTGTCTCAAGCATTATATTTGGCTGGGAAAAGTTTATATCAAAATATTTTGATGGATTTTTTGTAGATTCTTCTACTAAAGCAGCAGCAGCAATGTGAAGGACACAATCAATCTTGTGCTCAGAAAATATTTTTTCTAAAATGGACTTGTCTCCTACTTTACCTTCGTAAAATGGGATGTTTTCAAATAAAGACTCTTTGTGACCAGTGGATAAATCATCTAAAGCTACTGCTTCAAAGCCCTTGCTTATAAGTAATTCAGTAGCTATTGCTCCTATATAACCAGCTGCACCAGTAACTAAGATTTTGCCTTTCAAGATATCTCTCTATTTGTTGTTTTTATTAATGCTCATTTTATTTCCAAGAAGTATTCTTTGAAGTTCTGCTGTTGCTGTTCTTAATCTTCTTGAGACTTGCATTTGTGAGATTCCTAATCTTCTTGCTACTTCAGTTTGACTTAAATCTTGGTAATAAGTCATTTCTACAACTTGTCTTAAGCTTTCTTTTAGTTGTTTAATAGCTGCATTTAGCATTATGTTGTCTTCATCAGATTTGAATTTAATTTGGTGAGAAGAATCTTCTAGCGTGTCGATGAGCATTTGCTCATTGTTTCCATCAAAAGTCAAAGTTTGATCTAAGGAGATAAGTGTTCTTCTTCTGTCTACTTCATAAGCTTCTGATACTTTATCAGAAGGTAGTTGTAAAACATCAGCGACTTCTGCATCAGTAGGCTCTCTGCCTAATTCATGAATTAAGTCTTGTACCAATCTGGAAATTCTAAAACTCAGTTCCTGAAGCTCTCTTGGAGCTCTAATCATAGATGTCTTATCTCTTAAGTAATGTCTTATTTCACCTGTAATTAAGTGAGTGGCATAAGTATGAAATTTTGCTCCAGCATTTGGATCAAATTGTTCAATGGCTTTAACAAGACCAATACTTCCTACTTGAACAAGATCTTCTACAGGGTCAGTACTTCTTCTGGCTAATCCATATGCAATTCTTTTAACAAGATTAATTGAGATCTTAACAATTTGATCTCTAACAGCTTTATTCTTTTTCTTATTATATTCAGTGAGTAATACGTGGACATCATTTGTGTCAATGTCTAAATCGTTTATGCTTGTATGCTGGTTATTAGTCATTCTCTTCCTTAAAATATATGTTTAATCATCTAAATGTTACCACAGCTATAAATGTCGACGAGTAATAGCCTATATAGTGCCTAAATAGTTGTTTGAAACTATTTAGAATATGTCAAAATCAATATCAAAACAATGATATTAACTTCATTTAACCTAAAATTGTAATTGTTTCCTAGTAGGTATAAGATCAATGAAAATATTAGAAGTAAGAGATTTAGCAATTTCTTTTGAAGACAAAATAGCTGTTGACAAGATAAATTTTAATTTGTCGGCTGGTGAAATCGTGGGGCTTGTTGGCGAGTCTGGATGTGGAAAATCTTTAACTGCTTTTTCAATATTAGGAATTAATCCCCCTGGAAGTAATCTGTCTGGTGAAATTATTTATAATGGCGAAGATCTTTTAAAGATGGATAGAGATTCAAGAAGAAAAATTAGAGGAAATAAAATCTCTCTAATACCTCAAGATCCAATGTCTGCTTTAAATCCTGTTTTCACTGTTGGGGAGCAGATATCAGAAATCTTAGAAGTTCATAAGGATATGAAGAGAAAGGAAGCCTTATCAACTTCAATAAAAGTTTTAGAGAGTGTTAATATTCCAAATGCAGAAGAAAGGATAAATGATTATCCGCATCAGTTCTCTGGAGGCATGAGGCAAAGAGTTTTAATTGCTATGGGGCTTGTAGCAGAGCCAGATATATTGATTGCTGATGAGCCTACTACAGCTTTAGATGTAACTATTCAGCTTCAAATCCTAGAAATCTTAAGAGACTTAAGAGAAAAAGGAAAAGCTATTCTTTTAATTACACATGATTTAGCCGTTGTATCAGAAATATGTGACAGGGTCTATGTAATGTATCTTGGCCGTATTGTAGAAAGTGCCAGCACCAAAGAAATCTTCTCTAATCCAAAACATCCTTATACAATTGGACTTTTAAATTCATTGCCAGATGAGAGTAAGTCATCTTTAATACCAATTTCTGGACAACCACCTAGTATAAATTCTATTCCTAATGGTTGTTCATTTCATATAAGATGCCCTAAAGTTTTTGATAGATGTAAAACTGAAAAGCCAGAGTTATATTCTGTGAAAGATAATGGTCAGCACTTGAGTAGATGCTTCTTAGAACAAATTGAGAATTGAAAATTGACAATTTGTGGAAGTTCTTTATTATCAATTATCCATTGTCAATTATCAATTTCCTAATGTGCCTCGTGCTCTCCATGAGCATATGCTGTACCGATGTAAACAGTAGTTAATAGTGAAAATACTAAAGCTTGGATGACACCGATAAAAAGTTCAAAAGCTAGAGCAAGTGCAGGAATGAAAATAGCTACAAGACCAAGAATCGATGCTACTAAAATCTCTCCTGCTAATGTATTTGCAAAAAGTCGGAGAGAAAGAGTAAGCGGTCTTACGAAAAGATCTAACCACTCTACAAAACCAAGAGGCTTAAAGTACATTGAAATATAATGCATCCCACCAGCTTTAATACCAGCAGCTATGTAAGTTAAAACAGCTATTACCGACATGCCTGCAGTTACATTAATATCTGCTGCCGGGGAAGAACCTTCCCATGCATGACCATCATCTAACATTGGCCAAAAGCTAAGAGCTTCTCCTGCTTTCCATGGCATTAATCCCATCCAATAGGCAAAAAGAATAAACAAGAACATTCCACCGATTAGAGGAATGTAACTCTTACTTTTTGCAGCAGGTATTTGTGCTGATGTTAGCCCATCTATTAATCCCCACACTGTTTCTAGAAGGGTTTGTTTCGTCCCGCCACCTTCTATTTTCAAGCTTCTTGTCATTAAAAATGTTGAAAGTAGTAAAAAAGCCATGATTCCCCATGAAAAACATAAGGTGTCCAAATGAACTTTTTGATTTAATATTTGTCCGGTTAAGTGTACTCCTAGTGACATCTATTGCTCCTGCTCTGTTTCCTTTGAATACCTATAAATAAAATAAAAAAACACTATCTGACTTATTGTAAAACCAGTAAATAATGCTAGCAGATTAGAGTGAAATTTGTGAACCAGTATTGCACATGGAATGCCACAAGCAATCAGTCTTATTGGATATCCTAATAAAGCAAATACAGTATTGAAGCTGCCTAGTCTAATTAGTTGTGTATATAAAAAAGATGTAAATCCAGCTAGTACCAATCCACTTACCGTATCTTTATCTCCAGTAAAAAAAAATGGTATTGAAAATAAAAAGCATACACCTAGCTGTAGGTAGGCAATTTTGTTTATTGTTTTAGGAAATTTATTTGTCAATTTTCTTCTTTTCTTTTTTATCTAAGTCATTAGCTTTTATAACTAACCGAGCTAATCCAAAAATAATTGCTAATAGTCCTAATGAAATGGCAAACCATGGTGAGGTATGGAGTCTCTTATCTAAAAAGTTCCCAAAATAAGTAGCCAAAAATGTTAGAACAAATACTCCAAAAATTAAATCATATAACATACCCATAGTGTTATTTTAAGATATAAGAGTCTATACGATGGCGTCTTTACGATAGTTTCTTTAGGTTCTCTCCTAAAGATAAGCTTTACGAGACCCTAACTTGTGTATTTTATCTTCTAAAATAGAGGAAGTCACATGAATAATAAATATAAAATTTTTCTTTCTTCAATTTTAATCGGACTCTTATTTTTAAGTCCAGAATTTTCTATTGCGCAAAATGAAGGATATACTTCAGACCCAACTGTTATTAGATTAATCCGCCAAGGAATAGACGCGCACAAAAACAATGATTTTCAAACTGCAATAAAATTTTTTCAAGAAGCCTATGCTTTAGAGCCAGCAAATGTTCTCGTGAAAGAAAATCTAAGCATTGCTCATAATAATTATGGGAAATATTTAACGGAAAGAACAGACTATGAAAAGGCTCTAAAAGAATTTAGACTAGCTATTTATTTCGATAAAGGAAATAAAATGGGAGACGAAAATCTTGATTCGCTTTTAGTTCAAAGAGGAATAAAAGCTTCTAATCCTCAAGTTAGAATGCAGCTTGCTGAAAAACTTAGATCAGATGCTAATTTTGAACTGGCTCTTGTTGAATATGAAAAAGCCTTATCTTTATCAAAAACACCAGACCAAAATATATATATTGGAATTGGTGACGTTTACTACATCCTTTTTCTTAGAGATGGTCAAAGTACAAATGATATAAATAAAGCCATTGACTCATATAAAAAAGCTTTATCTATTAAAGAAACAGCAAAGGCTTATATTAAGGTTGGAGATGGTTTCCTTGGGATGAAAGATGTAATCAGTGCTATAGAACAGTATAAAAGAGCAATTCAATTAGAACCTCTTTCTCAGGATGCACTCGCAGCAAATTTAAGAGGTTGGAATGAAGCTGTAAGGCTTGCCCCACTTGTAGCTGAAAACCATATTGGTTTAGCTTCAGCTCTTCAATTGAAAGGTGATTTTCCTAATGCAGAAGAAGAATACAATCAGGCTTTAAAGCTTGATCCTGAAAATAGCATTGCTCAAAAAGGTTTAAATTCTCTTGCACAAGATAAACAAAAAGCTCGTGGGAATCAGTTTGTAGAAGGTGCACTTAAACTTCAATCACAAGGAAAATTTGATGAGGCTATCCAAAACTATGTGAAAGCTATTGAATTGACTCCGAATAATGCAAGTCTTCACTATAATATTGGAACTGCATTTCAGGCAAAAAATGATTTTGACCATGCTGAAAAAGCTTATATGAAAGCTCTTGAAATGGATCCAAAAAATGATAAAGCAAAAAGTGCTTTAGATTCACTTTCTAAACAACAAAGTGCAAAAAAATTACAAGAACTTTCATCTAGAGCTCTTGAATTACAAAACTCTGGAAACTTTCAAGAGTCAATTACTGCTTATCAAGCCGCTCTTTCTTTTAATCCAAATGATCATTCGCTTATATACAATCTTGGTACTGCATTTCAGGCTTCAGGCGATTTAACTAATGCTCAAACTCAGTACCAAAAAGCTATTGACCTGGATAAAGGTAATCAAACCTATCAAAATGCATTAAAGATTTTAAAAGTACAGTTAGCAACTCCGCTAATTCAAAGTGCAATCAATAAGCAAACATCTAATGATTTACCTGGTGCAATAGCTGACTATAGTAAAGCTCTTGAGTACAGTCCTGATGATGCACAAACTCATTTTAATTTAGCTACTGCTTATCAGGGAAATAATCAAAATGATCAGGCAATTTCTTCTTACTTGAAAGCTTCTCAATTAGATCCAAAAGGACAAGCCGATGCTTTCTTCTTTCTTGCTGGAATTTATGAAGAAAAGAAAGTTAAGAATTCTGCAATAGAAAACTTTCAAAAATACATTCAAAATGCTCCCAGTGGTACTTATGTCAATGATGCAAAAGAACGTATAACTTATCTCAAGACATTAAAACCATAGATATTGCAGTGTAAAGACGCCCCACCGGGGCGTCTCAACGAACGTAAACAACAACCGTTACGTTATAATCATATTCATGACATTTCTTATTTCAAATCCCATATATAAAAGAAGAAAATCAAAAAAACTTTTTGTAGGAAATGTGACTATTGGTGGTGATGCACCTGTTGTAATTCAGTCTATGACTACTTCAGATACAAGAGATGCAGAAGCTACGCTAAAACAGATAAATGAACTTTATGAAGCTGGCTGTGAAATCGTTCGTGTAGCTGTTCCAGATAAAGAAGCTGCAAGTAAACTTGGTGAAATAAAAAAGAGATCTCCTATTCCTTTAATTTCAGACATTCATTTTGATTGGAGATTAGCATTGGAGGCTATCAATCAAGGTGTAGATGCACTTAGATTAAATCCTGGAAATATTGGTGAGCACCAGCGTGTTAAAGATGTTGTAAAAGCTGCTAAGGAGAGACAAACTCCCATTAGAATTGGTGTAAATGCTGGATCGCTGGATGCTAAATGGGGTGAAAAATTTGGAGCTGACAGAGTTCATGAAGCTATGGTTGCTAGTGCTCTTGAACATATAAAAATTTTAGAAGATTTAGATTTTGATTTAATAAAAGTTTCACTTAAAGCATCTGATGTTCCAGTTATGCTTGAAGCTTATCGTTTAATGGCAAATAAGATTGACTATCCGTTACACTTAGGTGTAACTGAAGCAGGCACTCCAAAAGGTGGAACGATTAAATCATGTGTAGGAATCGGTGCTTTATTAGCTGAAGGTATCGGAGACACCATCCGTGTTTCATTAACAGGTGATCCGGTAACTGAAATTGAAGTAGCAAAAGGTATATTAAAATCACTTGGATTAAAACAAGAAGGATTAAATCTTGTTAGTTGTCCTAGCTGTGGAAGAATGGAATTAAATGGTTTTGAAGAAATGGCTAAGACAATTGAAGAAAAATTAAAAAATCTTAAAAAGCCAATTACTGTAGCTGTTATGGGATGTGTTGTGAATGGACCTGGAGAATCTAAGGCTGCTGATATAGGAATAGCTGGTGGTAATGGTAAAGGTGTTATCTATAAAAAAGGTGAAGTTTTTAAAGTATTACCTGAAGATCAGCTGCTAGACGCATTACTTACAGAAATAGACATAATGGTAAATGAACCAGTCTCTGTAGGGTAAATCGTATTGCGAAATTGTTGCATTGAAATATTTCATATTTTTAGGTATCATAAAACCCCAGTCTGAAGTTAAATTAATAGGTAGAGTATTAAAAAATAAGTAAGGAGAGACGTTGCAATCAACGTCTGTACGAGAAAGAAATGAAACAAGGCATTCATCCAGAATATCAAAAAATTATAGCCACATGTATTTGTGGAAATGAAGTTGAAATTGGATCTACAATAAAAGCTATCAAGGTTGAAATTTGTGGCGCATGTCACCCATTCTATACAGGCACTCAAAAAATTATTGATGCTGAAGGTAGAATTGATAGATTCCAAAAACGTTACGGTAAGAAAACAAGCTAATCAGCAGTCAGCGTTCAGCTAATCAGTAGAAAAAGCTAAATGCTGAATTGTTCTGCTGAGAGCTCATAGTTGAAAGCTAGATTATGAAACAGAAATCAAAAGTAGAAATTTATACTTGGGATACTTGCCCTTATTGCAAAAAATTAATTGGATTGCTTGATTCAAAAGGTGTTCAATATACTCGCTACAAGCTTGATGGTGATGAAGAAGCCAGAGATAAGATGGCTATAAGAACCGGTGGTAAAAAGAGCGTACCTCAGCTATTTATAAACGATAAGCATATAGGTGGTTGTGATGATAGTCATGCTTTAGATGCTAAGGGTGAGCTAGATACTTTGATATTTGAAAACTGAAATGAAGACAAAAAAAAGCTTTGGACAACATCTTTTAACTGA
>JAGVKQ010000001.1 GCA_020050435.1 Candidatus Caenarcanales bacterium | reverse complement strand
ATACTATTTAAGTATTCAAGAACTCTACTTCTTGCCCAATAAATATCAGTTCCATCTTCAAAAATTACATAGATAAATGAAAGTCCAAAAAATGATTGTCCTCTAACTACTTTTACTTTAGGAGCCGAAAGAAGTTTTATAGTTATGGGATAGGTGATTTGGTCTTCAATAATCCTGGGATTTCTACCCTTCCATTCAGTAAAAACTATAACCTGTACATCTGACAAATCCGGAATTGCATCAAGAGGTACATTCTTCACTGCAACAATTGAACCAACAATAAAAAATATAGTAAAAATAGAAACAATTAAAATATTTTTGCCAGAATAATCAATAATTTTGTTTACAAGTTGTTTCATAAACTCTGCATTAGTGTCCGCTGTGCCCTTTCATTTGTTCAAGAGAAGTTTCTAAATTACTTTCTGAATCAAGTAAGAAATTGCCATCTGTAACTACTTCATCTCCATCATTAATCCCAAAATAAACAACTCTTTCATTGTTTACTTCTGGTCCAAGTTTTACTTCCTTTGGAATAAACTTTCCTTCTTTTTCTTTTACAAATACAATTTGCCTTTGACCACTATCTATTGCTGCTCTTGTTGGTACAACTACATGCTTGCCAATATTTGTCGCCAAGATTGCATTAACGTACATGTCAGGTTTTAATTTGAACCCAGGGTTATTTACTTCAACCCTGATTTTTAGAGTCCTCGTTGTTGGCTCAATCTCTGGATAAATATATGTAACTTTTCCTATAAATGGCTTTATGTTTTCATAGGGGAAGTTAATAGTTGCAGTTTGACCTATCATTACAAAAGGTAGGTCATTTTCATACACTTCGACTATAACCCATACCCTTGATAAGTCAACAATATCGTAAAGTGTATTCTCTGGGGCTATTTGCGTTCCTTCAAAGGCTTCTCTTTTAGTTATAAAACCATTTACAGGTGAATAAATAGTTAATTCTTTTGTGACATGTTTTGTTTCCCTTAACTTATCAATTTGTTCATCTGATATGTCCCAAAGCTCTAACCTCCTTTTTGTTCCAGATAAAAGTGCTGCTTGTGATCTTGCAATTTCAGGAAATTCGTTTCCTTTTAGTTTTTCCTCTGCTTCAAGTGCAAGCAATAATTCTTCCTGGGTACTTACGAGTTCTGGGCTATATACAGTAAACAGTGGCTGCCCCTTTTCTACTAACTTCCCTTCATAATCTGCAAAAACTTTTTGAATGTAACCTGAAAATTTTGTGTGTATGTGAGCTAATCTTGTTTCATCTGGTGTAACCGTACCTAACGCTTTTATTTCTTTTTGTACATCTTTTAATTTAGCTTTTGTAGTTTTTATACCAAGGTACTGTTCTTTAACTGGGTCTATTTCTAACTTGAGCTCTTTCGTTCCCTGCGATTCTTCAGAATCTTCTTCCATCTTCATCATGCTATGGTCTATTTTTCTTTCTACTATTTTTTTATTTTCATCTTTCTCTTTTATTTCTTTTTTTACAAGTCTCATTCCACATATTGGGCAATCACCTTGTCTATCACTTGTATAGGTAGGATGCATTGGACAAAGCCATATTTCTTGTTTTGCTTTTTGGGTAATATTTTGATTTCCAAAAGGGAGTAAATTAAACTTAATAGCTGCAAACCCAGTCCCAATAATAATCAATAAAATAATAGATATTTTAAGTATTTTATTCATTGTTTTTATCCTTATCCATTGGCATTTTCATACCTTTATGGTCCATGTTTTCAGGCATACTTTCTTCTTTTTTTGAACAACTAACACAAGCAAAAATAATCAAGCATAATCCTATAATTAGTAGATTTTTCATTTTTATATCTCCCTTCCTATTAATGGCTCAAGTTCAGCAATTGCTTTTTCATAATCTGTTAAACGTTCATAATAATTAATTTGAAACTCAAGCAAAGCTCTTATGTTATCAAGAACATTTAAAAAATCTGTTTTATTTACTTTGTAAGCAGCTATTGATGCATCAAGTGTTAATCTTGCTTGAGGAATTATTCCAGTCTCCAAAAGATTTATCAAAGTGTTATTTTTTTCAATTTCAATCACAAGCTCTTTAACTTTTTTTTCTGTTTCAACCAGTGTGGCATTATAGTTTTCATTGGCAGCTTGTAAACTTGCATTTGCTTCTTTTACTTGGTTTCTTTGCTTAGAACGGAAATAAACTGGAAGTGAAGTCATAACCTGAAACATATACATAGGGTCCATGGGTTTAGATCTTAATCCATATCCACCTTCAACACTGTAATCAGGATAGTATTCTTTTTTTGCAAGTTTAACCCCATAGTCATTTTTTTCAATTAATGCTTTTTGACCGAGTAAAAGAGGGTACTTGTTTTTGGATTCAGAAAGAAGCTCATCTATATTAAAGCTAAGTTCTTGTTTTTTAATATCTTCAATTTCATCTATATTAGTACCTTGTGGTCTAATGGTTATACTGTTTATTTCAGCAATAAAGGTCTCTCTGTTTTTTTTTAGAGTTTCTAGTTGTTGGAGTAGCTTTGAAATCTCAAGATGGACCTTTAATAACTCTTGTTGATTACCGTCACCTACTTCATACTTAGCTTTAACAGTACCAGCTAATGTTTCAAGTAGGATTTTTACATCTTCAATTACCCTAAGAGACTTAGTTGTTAAATATAGATCATAGTAAGATTTCTTTAATCTACTAGTTAACTCAAGTCTTGTAAGATCATAATCTTTTTTTATTCTTCCTAACTCAGCGGTTTCAACTTTTCCTTTTAGCTTTAGTTTTCCTGGAAATGGGAAATCTTGTCCAAGAACAAATTGGACTTGGTTCATGGGGTCTTCACCTAATGAACCATAGTTAAATGGATATTGATGAGTATTTGTTGAATTAGAGATATATGGATCTGGTCTAACTTTAATCCATTTAGTTTTTGCACCTTGTGCTGTAATTTGATATCCCAGAGAAAGTAACATTGGATTTTTAGTTATTGTTTCTTGAATGAGATTGTTTAAAGAAGTAACACTTTCTCCCTCTTTAGTGTTTAGGTCAATTTTTTCTGTACTTTCAGCAAATACTAATGAAGTACCTGAAAGAAAAAATAAAAAGGTTAGTAGTGAAACCATCTTTTTCATTTTTATTTTTTAGTCTCTTTTATTGTTTCCATTACTTCTTTTATTAACTTTTGTCCTTCGCCTTTTTTAATCGCATGACTTACACAAGTCTTTAAATGATTCTCAAGTGCAATGTCTGTTACTTTACTGAGTGCT
>JAGVKQ010000019.1 GCA_020050435.1 Candidatus Caenarcanales bacterium | reverse complement strand
CTGGTGCTAATTGCACTACTGGTGGTAAAAAAGTAGAATCTGGCATCGATGATAACGGTGATAGCACTCTTGCTGCTGGTGAAGTTGATGCTACTAATTATGTTTGTAATGGTGCAACTGGAGCAACTGGAGCTACAGGTGCAGCAGGAACTAATGGAACTAACGGTACGAATGGCACAAACTGTTGGGACTTAGATGCTGATGGCGTGAATGATGCTAATGAAGATATAAATGGTGATGGTTCTTATAATACTGCTGACTGTCAGGGTGCTGCTGATATACCAAGAGTCTCAGAAGTAATTGATAACTGGCATAACACCTGTCAAGAAACTAATTTCACAACAGGAGCTGGTGATATGACCAGAATGGTAAGAGTACCAAGATTTATAAGAGATGGCGTAATCTATGGTGGTTTCTGGGTAGATAAATATGAGGCTTCAAGAACAGATGCTACTTCTTCAGCTGCAGGTTCTACTGATAGACCAGTAAGTCAAAGAAATGTCGTTCCATGGACAACAATAAATCAATCTTCAGCTCAAAGTAATGCTTCAGCAAGAACAATTACAGGAGTTGGTTCATGCATGTTAATAGGAATGAGAGAATGGACTGCCTTATATATATTAGGCAGAGAAGCTAAAGAAAACGGATTTAAAGGTGCCACTGCAACTACTGGCTGGGCAACCAGAGGAAATGCAAATAATGGTGCTGACATAGTTGGTGCTATGTGTACTGATGATCCCACTTTAGGTGGGACAAATAGATGTTTAACAGGAACCGGTAGAAAGAGCTGGGGACATTTATTAGATCCTACATCAACATCAAATGTAAATAACAGTGGCAGCGGAGCTGGTGAAGGTGCATTAGGCATGACTGCTGATGCGACTAGTGACGATGGTGGAGGAACAGGGGCAGATACTTTTGATGGTGACTGCCAAGTATATGATCTAGTAGGTAATGTTGGTGAGTGGGTTAACTGGGGTGTAACTAGAGTAACAACAAACATGGTTACTGCAGGATATCCAGGTGAAGGCAGCACCGTACCATTTGCTACATCACTCCGATATTTCTCATATGCTAATCTTGCAGGTCTTTCATATGGACCTGGTCAGGGAGATTTTGATGGATTAGGGTTACCAGGAACAGGTACTACTTCTAATGTAACAGATACTAATAGTGGAGCTAATGATGGTTTATATACTTTAGCTGCAGCTAATGGCACTTATGGAACTATACGTGGTGGAGATTATAGTCTAGGAGTTACTTCTCCTGTAAAACATAGATCTCCTCTTTATTTAGATCTTAGTCAGGCAACGACAACTACAAATGCTAATAGAGGTTTCAGAGTAATCTGTGACTTCCCTGATGGACAGTAGAGATGCCACATTGATATCACGGTAGAGACGCCCCATGGGGCGTCTCTACTAATGTTTGGGAATAATTATTTTTATGCCATTCATTAAAACCACATCATACAGGTGGCATCTCTACGCACGAAAATGTAACCGTAGGTTACACAAACATAAACTTTCGTAAATAAATTTTCTTTCAATCTGTAAATTGTAACCGAGGGTTACATCATCATTTTTTGAAAAATTTTATACTCTTTTCCAACTAAAGCAAAAGGATTTTGCTCTAGTAATGAAAAGGAGAAATAAAATGAAGAAGTTATTAATTACATTAATAGGCGCAGGAGTACTTATGAACAGTGCATTTGCTGAGGAAGTAACAATAGATAATGTTCCATTAACAGCAACTATTCAAGAAGCTCATGGTGAATCTACTGAGAATATAGAAGCACCTAAGAAAAAGAAGGTTGCTAAAAAAAGTAAAAAGGTCAAGAAAGTAACCAAGGTAACAAAATAACAATGTAAGGGCTTGCCATGGCAAGCCCCAACAGAAAGGAGAAAAAAATGTCAACTCAAAATCAAGTTACATTAATTGGTCGTTTAGTTAGAGATCCAGAAGTAGATGAAGTAGGTAGCGGTAAAAAATACCTAAAAGCAAATCTATGTATGGCAATTAGAAAAAGAAAAAAGAAGGGAGATGAAGTCGATGCTGATTTTATTGATGGCATTGTAGCCTGGGGCAAACAAGCAGAGTTTGCAGAGAAGTACCTCACAAAAGGCAGAATGATAGCCATTCACGGCGAGTTAAGACCAGATCGCTGGGAAGATAAAGAAAAGAAGAAACACTATCGCTTAACGATTAATGCCGAATCAATACAGTCACTAGATAGTAAGAAAAAAGGATAGAAAAAGTTCAGCGGATTTGTCCATTTGCCTCTGTTTAAAGAGGCATTGGATAAATTTAGCTAAATCTTTCCGTTCCAATATCCACCTTGCCTGTCAACGACAGCATCATAACAAGACCAAATTCTAAAGGGTGGAATTAGTCCAACGATTGCATGGGTAGCGACTTTCTTTCCTTCATTATCATTTATTGCTTGACCAATACCAGGCCAAATAAGCAATGATAAAACTCCACCTAATACTGACTTACCTGTGATATTACCTTTTTTACCAGTATTTTCTGCAGAAGCTGGAATTGATGATGTTCCAATTAATCCACATAAAATTAAAAGTATTAAAATATTCTTTTTCATATGTTCTCCTATAAAAACTTATAACTCTATAAGTTGAACACATTCTGAGGAAAACAAAGTGTATGTTTAAAAGATATTAAGTTATTCGACTGGACAAAACCCTGCTGCTTCTTTATCACAAGCAATCTTATTAGATTCTCTATTTAACTCAGGAAGTCTAAATAGAAAATACAGACCTATAACAAAAGAAAAAGTAGCTCCAATCTGGCAAGCAAATTGAACATTGACTTTATTAGCTATAATCCCAACGATTAAACTTCCAAGAGGAAACATCCCCATAAACATCATCGAATAGAGACTAACTACTCTTCCTCTTAAATAGTCAGGCGCCATAGATTGCATAGAAGTATTGCTTCCAGAGCTAATAATCATAAAAGAAAATCCTGTCAAACAGAGTAAAAACATTGAAAGAAAAATATTAGTTGAAAGTGAAAACATAAATAAAGAAATGCTTAAAGCGATTAAAGCCAAGCAAATTAAATTACTTATATTATAGATTTTCTGTCTTGAAGCCAAAAATAATCCACCCGTTACAGCCCCTACTCCTGATGAACACATAAGCATTCCAAGCCCTTTTGATCCAGAGTGTAAAATCTGATCAGCAAATATCGGCATGAAAGTAGTAAATGACATTCCCCAGAAGCTTGCAGTCCCCACCATAATAAGAAGTGATCTAATTGGCATGGTATTCCAGGCATAAGACATTCCTTCTTTAAGATGAAACATGGGAGAAGAAAATTCTTTTATCTCTTGTTTTTTTGCTTTAACTAATAAAAGAAAAATTATAATAGGAATATAACTAAATACATTTAAAATAAAACATATCCCTTCACCCTTACTCGCTATTAAAATACCAGCCACAGCAGGACCAAGTATACGAGCAGCATTAAACATGGATGAATTTAAAGCAATAGCATTTAAAAGATGTTCTCTGTCTATCAAAAGTGGAATGAAAGACTGCCTGGCTGTAACATCAAAAGAATTAGCAGTTCCTAAAAAGATAGCTAAGAATAAAACATGCCATTTATTTATCACACCAGAATAGTAAAGTGTTACTAAAATTACTCCCTGAATAAAACATAAAATTTGTGTGGTGAGTAGAACTTTTCTTCTTTGAAATTTATCAGCTACAACGCCAGCAAACGGTGTAAGAAAAAGAGCAGGTAGAGTAGCAGCAAAATTTAAAAATCCCATAAAAAGAGCAGAACCAGTTAATTTATAAATTAACCAACTTTGGGCAGTGCTTTGCATCCAGGTTCCAGCAAAAGATAAGAACTGCCAAAGAAAATAATGCCTGTAATTTTTATGCTTAAAAGCTCGGGTTAGATTTTCTGTAAATGACATGAGAGTTAACTAAGATTCTTTCAACTTCTCTACGCCCACTCTATTACAAAAATCACCAAAACGCTCATTAGAGTTACGTTTAGTTCTATATATCTTAAATAATTTTTCTATTTCAGTAACCAATCCATTACTGCCAACACCTTCTAAATAAACTTTATTTAATCTTTCTCCGTCAAAATCTCCACCCACATAAATATTATATTTATTTGCACTGAGTCCTATAATTCCCACTTCTGCTACGGGTGGACGAGAACATGAGTTTGGGCAGCCGCTCATACGAATAGTGGTCGCTTCTTCACCATACCCTAATTTTTCAAGCTCAGTAATTACTTTCGGTAAATATCTCTCTGCTTCAGCCAGTGCCAACCCACAGGTAGGAAGTGAAACACATGCCATGGAATTTCTCCTGAGAGCCGAAACAGTGTTTTCAGTAGAAATACTTGATTTTTTGATTATTTCATCTATTTTACTTTTATCTTCTTCTTTTATATTTGTAAGAATTACATTTTGCTGAGGAGTAAGTCTAACTCCAACATTAAATTTTTCTGTAATTTGTTTTAAGCCACTTTTTATTTGCTTATCAGCACCATCATAAATTCTTCCATTCTCTACAAATAAACCAATGTACCAATTTCCATTTTTTTGTTTATGCCACCCTAGATAATCCCTGGATTTATATTCTTTTATTTCTTTAACAGGATCAAGTTTAAAGCCCGTTCTTTTTTCCACCTCAGATTTAAACCAATCTAATCCATTGTCATCTACTAAATATTTCATTCTGGCATGTTTTCTATTTTCTCTTCCACCAAAATCTCTTTGAACTAAAACAATACTCTCTACTACTTTTGTTAGATTTTCAGACTTCACGAAACAAAACTCCGAAGCCAATCTAGGATAGGTCTCAGGCTTATTATGATGATGCCCTAAACCACCACCTATGAGAATATTAAAACCACCTTCAACAACAACGATTCCAACATCTTGCGTAAAAAGGTCTATAGAATTATCCCAAGGGTAAGTTATTCCAATTTTAAATTTTCTTGGGAGATATGTTTTTCCATAAAGGGGTTCCTCATCTTTTCCACCAAGATCTATTTTTTCCTCATCTATCCAGACTTCATAATATGAGCGAGTGTTTGGAACTAAATGTTCTGAAAGATCTCTAGCCAACTTGCATAAGTCTATAGAATACTCAGAATCTATATCACTTACAGGAGGAGCCATAATGTTTCTGACCACATCACCACATGCACCATAAGTATTTATTAGGTTTTGATTTATTTCTTTAAGAGTAGCTTTTAAATTTCCTTTTATAATTCCATGAAATTGAATGGTTTGGCGAGTAGTTACTCTAAGTGTTTTATTTGTGTATTTTTCACAAATTTCATTTAAACCAAGATACTGGGAGGAAGTCAGCTCTCCGCCTGGAAGTTTTGTACGAATCATAAAAGAAAAAGCTCTTTCTTTTCCACTGGCTGTTAATTCAGGTCTTTTATCCCTGTCGTCTTGTTGATAGATTCCATGAAATTTTAAAAGTTTATTATCAGTTTCTTCAAAGTGAGTAGTGTTTTTAGAAAGCTCTTCTTTAATCGTTCCACGAAGGTGATTGCTGTTTGTTTTTACTATCTCTTCTTTAGTTAGCTTCTTTTCATCTGGCATGCTCTAATTTTATACCAGATGACGAAATACGTCATTGAAAAATTATCCTTCCTGAGCAATTAACCCAATATCTCCATTGACAGTATCTACTTTCATCCCTGTAAAGATGAGAACTACATGATTACCATCAATCTTGCCAGATAAGAATATAAAAGAACCATCTATACCTCTTCTAGATTGTTTGACTTGATATAGCTTATTAGGAACCAATTTGTGTAAAGATTGGCTAATAACATCTGAATCTGTAAGATTTTGATCAAATCTAATTTCTTCACCGGCTCTAAATAAATGAAGAGTAGGTGCATCAATTTCCTTAAATCGTAATTCACTCCCTCTGTTATCAAAGATTAGTTTTTCTTTATTATCTAAATCTTTTACACGAAACTTAGTACGATTATTTTCATGTGATATTTCTAAGACACAGACACATGGATAAGCTGGTGTAGATGAATCCCCACTATATATGTCATAGTAACGGTTCTTTACTACTCTTCCACCAGATGATATTCCATTTGAATAGGTAATAAAACCACCGACATCAAAAGAAAAATGCAACGGTGTACCTAGTGCTAAAGTAGCACTTCTTACATCCATCATAGTTTCACCAATGAATTAATGGTAACTCATTAAAGAAATTTCAACAAGCAAATCTATATATGAAAGAAAAAAAACTTAATATATTTTCTCTTATCTTTAATTGGATTTTGAAAACAATTAGACAACAAATCTAAGAATTTATTAAAACGAATAAAAAGAAAATTTATTCCGCTTAATTTCCAACTAAGTATAAATACGGAATTATGAGGAGATTAAAGAAAATTTGTTTCCAAAAAAATAAAAGATATCCCCTAGGACTACTACTAATCTTTAGAACAAAAGTGAAAAAATATAACATATTTTCCACTCTAATTAAATCTCTTAGTCTTCTCTTAAAGTATGTCTTCTAGGATATAACTCATGAGTCGATCATCTATCGATGCAAGGAGAACAATATGATTACAAACAGAGGGGCAGAGACTATGGAAGATATTATGCTACAAGAGAAAAACATCGTTGATATAGGTTTTGTAAACAGGCTTACAAACCTTCCAATAACAAGTAGAGAAAAAGAAATTTTGATTAACGTAGCTCAAGGAATGACAAATAAAGAAATTTCAAGACACTTGACTTTAAGCCCATCAACTGTTAGAAATCACATTTCTAGCATTTTTGCTAAGCTTAAAATCTCAAATAGATCTCAAGCTACAGCAATAGCAATTTACTCAGGAATGCTTGATTTAAAACCAGTTATACAAGATTGGCTAAAGATAGCATAGAACTACTTTAAGAAGCAGAATGCGGAGTGGGAAGTAGTTCTCATTCCGCATTTTGTATTTTTTTGCTATTATTTTACCGTGAGTTCAAAAATAAAATTCGGCACTGATGGTTGGCGTGGAGTTATAGCAAGAGACTTTACTTTTGAAAACATAACACTTGTTTCATTGGCTACGGCTGATCAATTCCTTGAAGATTTAAAAAACGATAAGTCAAAGAAAAACTTAGTTTATATTGGTTACGATAGAAGATTTCTCGGAAAAGAATTTTCTATAAGAGTAGCTGAAATCCTTTCCTCCAAAGGTTTAAACGTAAATTTATATAATATTGATGTTCCTACACCCATGGTTTCTTATGATGTAAAGAAAAACAATGCTGTGGGTGGCATAGTTATTACTGCCAGCCATAATCCACCAGAATTTTCCGGATTCAAGATTAAGCAAGCAGATGGTTGTTCTGCCAGTAAAGAGTATACGGATAAGATAGAAAAGCGATTGTGCGAGTCAGACGTAAGGGCATGCCATGGCATGCCCCAACAGGCAGTAAAATATAATGTTATCGATCCTTCTCAAGACTACATAGATTTTATAAATAAAACCATAGACATAAAAAAACTGAAATCTCTAAATGAAACCGTTATCGTAGATTCTATGAATGGTACAGGTGGGAATTACGTAGAAGATTTTCTATCTGGTGGAAATATAAAAGTAAAAACAATTAGATCAAATATTGATGTGACTTTTGGTGGTATAAATCCTGAGCCTATGATGCCACAGTTAACGCCACTTTCAGAAGAGGTCACGTCTCACCGTGCATACATGGGACTAGCTACAGATGGTGATGCTGACCGTGTAGGAGCTATGAATGAAAAAGGCGAGTATATAAACACTCATAAAATTCTTGCTATTTTGCTTTACTATCTCGTTGAAAAAAAGAAAATGTCAGGTGGAGTTGTTCTTACATTTTCACAGAGTGTTTTAGTTAAAAAAATGGCTGAAAAATATGGCTTTAAGCTTTATGAAGTCCCGATCGGATTTAAACATATAGCAGATTTAATGCTTAAAGAAGATATTTTAATCGGTGCAGAAGAAGCTAATGGAATAGGTTCTAAGCTTCATTTTATACCTGAAAGAGATGGAGTGTTTAATTCTCTTTTATTACTTGAAGCGATTAGTGCATTTAATATGAAGCCTAGTGAATTGATAGAAAAAATTCATGGTGAGTTTGGTGCATTTTATTACGACAGGATCGATCTTCACATAGGAAGTCCCGCTCTTGGAAAAGAATTTGTAGAAAAAGTAAAGAATAATCCACCGAAAGAAATAAATGGACAAAAAGTAAAAGAAATTAAAACCTTAGATGGTACTAAACTTATTTTTGAAGATGAAAGCTGGCTCTTATTTAGAGGATCAGGTACAGAGCCTCTACTTAGAATTTATAGCGAAGCCAGGTCTAAAGAAAAAGTTAGCTCAAACTTAAAAGCTGGAAAAGAATTGTTTGAGGGGTCGCGTCTTGCAGTAACCCCATAATTATCACGAGTCAGAATCCTAAACGACCACCGTAAAGTGTCATCCTGGGCAAAGCGAAGGATCTACAAATGCTTAGCCAAATCACCCCAACCTGGATTCATCAATTCATTTTTCTGAATATCAAATTCCCATTTTGAGGGGTTATTTTTAATATATTCCCTAATATTATTCAAAGATCGCTTATCTCTAATAATATGGTCATGAAATGATCTTTGCCAAGCAAATTCATAATTATTATATTTTGTGCGGATGGATTTTATTACGATTTCTTTAAATGATTTTATAATTTTTGACAACAAACCATAATGTTTGTTTCTTGTAGGGGTAGAACATTGTTCTACCCCTACGCAATTTTCTGTCCCCACGGGATTTTGTTCAATTACGATAATTCCATGAATATGATTTGGCATAATAACCCATTCATCAATTAACACCTGTCTATAATGTTTTGGTATTTGCATCCAAACATCTGAAGCAATATCCCCATATTCATTTAACAGCATTTCATTGTTTTTAATTTGCCCAAACCATCCAATTCTGTTTTCTGTACAAATGGTTATGAAATATATTCCTGGTTCAGAATAATCATAATTTTTTAATCTGTTTAATTTTCTTTCTCGATAAACCACATTTAAACCCTTGCTTTGACCTAGTACAAATGGCATACATTTAAGATATCAATTCCTTGCAAAAAATATAATCAGGTAAAATCTCTGACTTAATTAAGAGGTTAAGAAAAATCTGGCTTTTAGCCTTAACATTAAATTGCTAAAGTCAGAATATAAGAGAGCAATATTTAAGAATATAAATGTCAAATATAACTACTGAAATTAATGGATTTTTTAGGCCATATTTTTATACACCTGCAAATGGTGAAAAGGCTACTTCTGAAAACATCAGAAAAGCCTATCATGCTCAAGATCCAAAACCAAGCACTTTAAAAACCGTATCACCAGCTGTTTATACAGGACTTGGAGTTACAGTACTGGGATTAATAGGATCAATGTTTGGATTTACAAAAGAAAACTCTGGAGCTAAATGGTTCGGTGGAATATTAGCATTAATCGGACTGGGATTAGCTGGAGTAGGAAAGTTCACATATGGAGTGGATTTAAGTGCCACAGAATCTACACCAGTAGTTAAGCCAGTTGAAGTCACACCTCCACCAATGCTTCCGATCGAACAAGAGAGAGAACTAATAAGAACACAAGAAGAAGAAATCGAAGCATTAAAAGATAGTTTTAACAAAACCAAAGATTCTAATACCTTTGATAAGTTGGTTTCAATAACTCAAGATAAACAAGCTCATCCTATAACCAGGTTTAATGCTATAAATGCATTAGCTAGTTTTGTTGAAGCAGAAGATGCCACAACCGATGTAATTAAAAAAGTTACATCAAAACTATTTCATCTTTCTAGAGAACTAATTTATGCAGATAAGGAAAATTTTAGTTCCCATTTATCTTATTCCAAGCTATCCAACCCTGTCTCTGGAGTATTCAATTTAAACACAGTCTTACGTAGAATCGATGCTCGCATACAATACTTAAATAAAGATATCCCAAATGATTACAAAGATCTTGTTAGTGAACTTATTCCTTTCTTAAAAGATGATTCTATTGGTGTTAGAGGTTTAACTAGTGATGTCTTAAAAGCTCTTAGAAGCCCAGAAGCAATAGAACCATTATTCGAGTGTATTAGACAAGAAACACTGAAAGACAGTTCATCATCAGTACCATGGTTAATCGACGAAATAATAAAAACAATAGATCAGTCTGTGTCTTACAGCAAGCATAGCCCAGAAGATAAACAAAAAATTATAGCTATTATGGACAGATATTCTACAGATGAAAATGAAACTATTAGGTTATATGCTCAAGAAACAAAAGAAATTTTAAAGGAGAAAACAAAACCTAATTAAGCGTCCCTGCACCTTTTTGTGTAGGTCCAGTATCTTGTTCATTTAATTTATTTGCGCCAGTCCAGCCTATGAAATAATCTTTTTCATCTTTGCTGGCTACTGCTTTAAAGAGATTTGCTTCTTGGACTAAGTTTGCACCACTGAGTTGGTTTTTTGCAAATTGGAGATATTCTTCATCACTCATGTAGCTATAAATATCAGGATAAACTCTTACAAAAAGCTTATTTTCAAATTCTTTCACTTCAATTGGATTATAAATTACATAAACAGGTGTACCAACTTTTACTATATTAAAAAGCTCTTTTACATCATCTGGATACATTCTTATACAGCCATGCGTACTAGCTTTTCCTATAGAAGATAAATCAGTAGTGGCATGAAAACCATACTCTTGATTTTTTTTATTCATTGCAAAACCTAGCCAAAATTGCCCGATCGGACTAGCTGGTCCCGCAGGCACTACTTTCGACTGGCGATATGGATTTACCCATGCAGGATTAAAGATTCTTCTTACAATTTTAAAATTCCCAAGTGGTGTAGGCGTAAGTGCTTTTCCTACTCCGACAGGATATTCTTTTGTAGCTAATCCATTGTTATAAAGAATTACTTTTTTTGAAGCTACATTTAAAACAACTGCATAATTACCGCTAAGAGCACGAAGGGAATGAGCTGGCAATGAAATAAAAGCACATAATATTAATAATAAAATTGTTTTTTTCATATTACCTTTCAAACCCAGAAGGTTGGGGCACATGCCCCAACCTTCGCCGTGAATTACCACATACCTGCAACGTTTTTATTTGCTGCATCTTCTGCAACATAATCTGAATTAGAATTGTCCATTCCTGATTTATCTCTTGCTGAATCTAAACCAGCTAACTTATCATTATCTCCAGATGAATCTCTGTCAGAATCAGAATCTGCAAGGTCTTTATCCCCAAGATTTCCACCAGCCAATCTGCTTTGTTCTAATTTTGCAAGCTCATCCAACAATGCTTTTTGTTCATCAATTGTAAGCTCTTTTCCAATTCTTCCACCTATAATTACATAGTTGGAATCTGCTGGTGTTACACCTTCAATTTTTCTATCTGCACCACTTACGCCATTTACTCCGACTCTAGCACCGCGGACAGAACCTTCTACAGCACCACCGGCAAGTCCACCAAATAGTCCAGTAACTGCACCAGTTGCTACTGCTGCTGCACTTGATGCCCATGCACTAGCTGTACCAGAAGCATCTCCACCTAAAGCTCTACTTGCTGCATTTGCAGTTCCTACACCAATTTTTGTACCATCAACTAATCCTTTTCCAGCACCTACAACTGATCCAGCAAAAGCACCAAATGGAGCAGCTACAGCACCAATAGCTTTACTTCTAGAATCAAATTGTTCTCTGGGTAATTGTGAATAATCACCAACTAAATAAGTATGATGAGGAATATCTACAACAGGCGATGAATCATTTTTTGCTCTTTGTACATCTTTTTCATGTACAGTGTTTTTATCAAATAAAAAGTTCTCTTCAAGAACAATTCCATTTGCACCTATTTTAAAAAATACTGTTGGCTGAGAAATAAATTTATTGTCATTTACTTTATATGAGATGTAATCTCCTTGATTAACAGCTTGTTGACCTTCTATACTAAATTTTTTCAAAACTTGATTAACTGCTTCACCAGGTCTTGCTGATGCTGGTAAAGAAAATTGTCCTAGTAATAAAGCCACTAAAGCTAAATTTAAAGCTCTCATTTTTATCTCCTTCTAAATAGTCTCTATTGGCAAGACGTTGTTAGTAGAGCAGTGTTTCGTCCATAACACCTAAAAAAATTATAGTAAAATAGTGCAAAGACATCATTAAGAAGTAGAGGCGCCCTAATAGCACCTCTACAGATAATATCAAAGTAATACGTGTTATTTAATGCCTAAAAGTTCAACATCAAAAATAAGTGGTGAATTTGGTGGAATTACTGCACCTGCTCCACGTGAGCCATATGCTAATTCAGCTGGAATTGTTAACTTTCTTTTACCACCAATTTTCATGGTAGAAACACCTTCATCCCATCCTTGAATTACCTGACCAACTCCAATAGTAAATTCAAATGGTTGCCCTCTATCAACTGAGCTATCAAACTTTGTGCCATTTTCTAACCATCCTGTGTAATGAACTTTAACTACTTGCCCTTTTTGAGGAGATGGGCCTGTTCCTTCTGTTAATTCTGTATATTTTAATCCTGTTGTAGTTGTAATCACTTTTGCACTCTCCATTCCTTTCTTATCTAAAACTTTTTTTGTTTCTACTTTTGGTTTAGAATCTTTAACATCTTTTGCATAAGATGAAAATGTTGAAGTTAATAATACAACTCCTGCTAATAAAAAACTAAATTTATTCACTGATTCTCCTCCGCTACTGTGATTATAGATTATATACGAAAAGCTCAAAGCTGTGAATCGTCCAAAAATCATAGTACAGACGCCCCAGTGGGGCGTCTCTTCAACCCCCTATATAGAAAAAGACTGAGAATGTATAAATCCTCAGTCTTTAATCTTATATTTTTTAGTAGTACGTCTCAACGAGGCGTCTCTACTCAGCTTTTTTATCAGCTCCGCATTTTGCTTCGCCGGCTTTTTTGTCAGCTCCACATTTGCCTTCGCCACATTTTGCTTCTGCTGATTTAGCTTTTACTTTAGCCTTTTTATCAGCTCCACATTTGCCTTCGCCACATTTACCTTCACCACATTTTGCTTCTGCTGATTTAGCTTTTACTTTAGCCTTTTTATCAGCTCCACATTTGCCTTCGCCACATTTACCTTCACCACACTTTGCTTCAGCATCATGTGCTAATAAAGTTGAGTTAGTGTTTAACTCTTGTAAGTTAAATGTTGCTGCATTTACTTGTGCTGCTGCCCCTACTGTAAATGCTAAAGCTGCCATAACTGCTTTTTTATTGATCTTCTTCTTCATTTTTTTCTCCTTTTAACCTTTACTTAAAAATACTACACAAAACATAGAACGAAGATAGTTAAGGAATTATTCCAATCCTGTCGTATCTACAAATACAAGGATATAATATATTTCTGGAATAAATTCCAATGTATTACGTTAAATCAAATGAACAGGTATTTTTTGATTGCTTGGTTAAAAAAAGAAGGTTTGAAAAGCTCTTAGAAGAGCACCTTGATAGCCTTCTTCAACTTGCTTATATGAGATGTAGAAATAAAGAATTGGCTGAAGACTTAGTGCAAGATACATGTGCAAAGGCATATGAGGCATATATCACTAAGGATAATATTGAAAATCCTAAAGCTTGGATTTTTAAAATACTTATTAATACTCATATTGATTACACAAGAAAAAAACAATTAAATATAGTAGAAGTTGAAAACTTTGACTTTGTCGATAAAAAAACTCCTGAAATGGAAATGGAGTCAAATGTTTTTTTTAAAGATTTAAATGATTGTTTAAATAAACTTGATAAAGATCAAAGAACAGTTATTTACCTTTCAGATATAAATGAATATTCATATAAAGAAATTGCCGAATTGCTTGGAGTACCATTAGGTACTGTAATGTCAAGACTTCATAGAGCTCGTCAGTCTTTAAGAAGCTTTTTATTAGAAAAAGGATATTCAAGATCAAAGAACCTCATACCTGGAGGAGATAAATCATGAATTGTAAAAAAGCAGAAATTTACATGGATGCTCTACTGGATGATGAGTTGAAAATTTCAGAAAGCATTGATGTAGTTGAACATATTGAAATCTGCAGTGAATGTAAAACCAAATGGGAACTTAATGAAGAAACAAGATCAAAATTAAAACACTTTATAGGCTCTATAAAAGCTTCTCCAAATCTAAAGCAAAACATTAAAAAAAATCTATTTTTAAAGAATTCAAAAACGGTTAAATTTAAACCAAATCTTATTGCTGCCTGTATGATTGTTTTATTAGGGCTAGGCTTTATTTATAATGAGTCATCATCAAAAGTCCCGCCCTTAAATGAATTACACAATAACTGTAATATTGAAGTTATTTCAAACGATATTGAGGTTTTATCTAATCATATAGGAGTCAATTTAAAAGACAATCAATTTTCTACATTAACAAAAAAAGATTTCAACTTTCATGGTGCCTCAAAAATAGGATCTCCTTTTATTAAAAAAGGAAGCATAATTTCATTTAAAAATTCCAATGGAAATACAGTCTCTATTTGCTTTCTTCCTGAAAACTATCAAATGCCTGAATGTCATAAAACCTTAAAAAATGGTGTTCTATTTCACTGTGGCTATAAAGAAGACTGTAATTACACCTACTGGAAACAAAATGGAAAAACCATTGCAATTATTAGCAATAATTTTCTTCCTGACCAATTAATTGATATGGCTGAATCCCTAACAGATGAGACTTAATTTTTAACCGCCTTCCTCGCTATTTTAGACGTTTCATGAAACGTCTCTACCATGTCAGGCTTTGCATGGTACACAGAAATAGTTCTTTATTATCCTTATTATCTAAACTTCTTCACAAAATGACTGATTATAAGATTTTTGGGTATACAAAATTTACAGGAGTCTTCCATGGATAACATATCTTCTATTGCACAAGGTCCAAATAAAAATAAAGAAAATTACTTTACTAAAGTAATTGTAGATATTACAGAAAACTACATAAATGGTAATTATGAACAAGCCATTAAGCTGGCAGAAGAAGTTCTAAAAGAATCAGAAAGCACATATGGGATTAACAATCCAATTACAGTTTCATATATAAGCAATCTTGCAGAACTACACAGAGCACAAGGAAATTATATAAAAGCAGAAAGACTTTATAGGAGATTAATTCAAATCAATGTAAAAAATCTTGCTACAGGAAATGCCGACTTTGTAAATACCATCAATAACATTGCTTTGTTTTATTTTTTAATCGGTGAAGGAAAAGAATCCGAACATCTATTTAAACTAGTTCTTTCTACATTTGAAAAAAATGAGGGTAAAGAGGGCAAAGAAGTAACAAAGCTAATATCAAGTTTAAATAATCTTGCCGAGTTTTATAGAGTAGCTAATTTAAATACAGAAACAGAATTTTTATTAAAAAAAGCTCTTCTTAAATGGGAACAAGAAGAAGAAAAAAACAATAAAACGAAAGCTCATAAACCTGGAATGTTGAAACAAGTAATTTCAACATTTGAGGGAGTAGATAGCAGCCAATTAGAAGTAATCAAATCACTTTTAGCTCTAACTAAAAACTATTTCCATGAGGGTAAATATGAAGAGGCATTAAATATTGGGAAACATGCACTTGAAAAACAAGAAAAAGCATCACCAAAACTCAGCTTAGATTTAATTCCATATCATAATATTCTTTTTAAAATTAATATTCATCTAGGAAAATATGGTGATGCGGAACATGCTTTAAAAGCTCAACTTGATATATATGAGAAATCACTTCCTGAAAAAAACATTGACTATGCAGCTACTAAAGAATTATTTGGGGATTTACTTTGTAGCCAAGGACTATTCAATAAAAGTGAAGAATCTTACAAAAAAGCATTAGAGATATATGAAACCACTTATTCAGAGTCTCACATTGATGCCATAAGAATTAGAGAAAAAATAGTTAAAACGGTTTTTTCTCAAGGCAAATACTCAGAAGCTGAAATCATAGTTAAAAAATATATCGATATTATAGAAAAAAACTCTGGAAAAGAATCAGCAGACATATTGAAACCTTTAAAGCTACTTTCTGATATTTTATATTTTGATTATAGAGATAATGAACTTGACGGGCTATATCAAAGAATAGGATCAATACAAGAAAAGCTTTGGGGTCAAGAAAATGTGGAATTTGCAAATACCTTACTAGAAGCAGCAAAACTTTACGAGCTTAATGAAAAGTATGAAGAAGCAGAGAATCTATGTAAAAAATCATTGGGAATTACTGAAAAAATATTTGGTAAAAAGCATCATTTGTATATAGTTTCTCTATTAACACTTGCCGAGATATCTCATTCTTGCAAAAGACTTGAAGAATCAGAAAAATTATACAAGTCAGCATTAGAAATATCAGAAGAAGCATATGGAACAAATCACCATTATACTGCTTGCTATAACCACCTTGTTGGTGCTTTCTTCCATAGTCAAAACAAGTTTGCAGAGGCAGAGCCTTTCTACAACAATGCTCTTAGTTTTTGGGAAAAAGAATATGGCAGAGAGAATTCAAATCTTGCTACATTTTTAAATACATTGACAGTGCTCTATAGGGAGAGTGAAAACTATACCAAAGCTGAAACACTTCAAAGAAGAGTTTTATCAATTTGGGAGAAGGTTTTAGGTAAAGATCACCCTGGCGTAATTATTTATGTTTTAAAGTTGGCTGCTTTTTGTCACAAACAAAATAAACTTACTGAGGCTGAACCTCACTATAAAAGAGTTCTTGCTAGCTGGCAAAGCTTTGGAACAGACAATTTAAATAATGCAATAGTTATGGAAAAACTTTCAGAACTATATAAAGCTTTAGGCAAAGTTGACGAATCTGCCAAATTAATGAATTCAGCAAAATTGATTAGATATAATTTTCAGTAGATTCACTGAACTCGTCATTGCGAGCCGAATGAAATGAGGCGTGGCAATCTATTTACTTAAATACATTTTCGAGATTGCTTCGTCGTTGCACTCCTCGCAATGACGTTAAACCTTATTTCTTAGCTGCTTCAAGAGCTGAAATTACTTTTTCAAAGTAGTCAACAGGATAAGCACCAAGTACTTTTACACCATTAACAATAAATCCTGGTGTACCTTGAATACCAATTTTTTGACCGTCTTCCATATCAGACTTAATAGCTTTTGTTGCTTCTTCGCTATTTCTATCTTTGTTAAATTTGTCGACATTTAACTTAAGATCTTTAGCGATTTGAACATAAAGCTCTTCACCAAGTTTTGGTTGGTTTTCGAAAAGCTTATCATGAAATTCATACATCTTTCCTTGTTTTCCTGCTGCCCAACAAGCTCTTGATGCAGGTTCTGCATTTGGATGGAAAGCAAGTGGGAAGTGCTTAAATACGTAGCGCACTTTATCGCCATATTTTTTCTGAATTTCTTTAATTGTGTCATCCCCTCTTTTACAGAATGGACACTGAAAATCAGAAAAACCAACAATTGTTATTTCTGCATTTTTCTTACCCTTAAATGGAGAATCACCGATATTTACTTCTACTCTGTCTGAAAGAAGCTTAGTAAACTCATCTTCTTTTGACTTTTCAGCAGCTTGTTTTTCATATTTCTCAAGTGTTTCTTTTATAACTTGTGGATTTTTCTTAATTACATCTAAAATTAAGCTTTCAAATGATGCATCTTCTGCAGAAGCAACTCCAGCAAACAATACCAACATTAGAACTAAAGAAATTATTTTTTTCATTTTCCTTTTTACTCCCTCTCGTAAAACTATTTAATCACGGTTTAATCAATAAACAGCAAAACTATTTTACCTCGTTCATGAGTTTTTGTTACGGCTCTTCCATAGATAATATACTGGAAAGCCCAAAAACACTATAAATAAGCCAGGCCATGTATAACTTGGTTTAAATATTAAAAGTGAAATTAATATACTAAATGCAAAGAAAATATAGGAAATGGGAACAAAAGGGTATCCAAGAACCTTATAAGGTCTTTCCATATTTGGCTTTTTAACTCTTAAAACAAATAGTCCAATAATTGTTAAAACATAAAAAAGTAAAACAGCAAAAATAACATAGTCAAGTAAATCTCCATAAGTGCCACTTAAACAAAGTAAAGATGCCCAAATCGCCTGTGAAAAAAGAGCATTGGAAGGTACTAAATTTTTATTTAGCTTGGAAGCAAACTTAAAAAACAAGCCGTCATTTGCCATTGCATAATAAACACGCGCTCCAGATAAAATGATTCCATTATTACAGCCAAAAGTAGAAATCATTATTAAAGAAGCCATTAAGAATGCACCTGAATTACCTAACAATACTTCTGCTGCTGCCGTACCGACTCTGTCATTAGTAGCAAACTGTATCCCACGTGAGATTGGGTCAATTCCACTAATATCTCCGTGTAAAGGTAAAACACAAAGATAAATTATATTTACCAAAATGTATAAAAAAATGACAGTTGATGTTCCAATAATTAAACTTAAAGGAATATTCTTTTTAGGATTTATAACCTCCCCGGCAGTAAAAGTAATATTATTCCAAGCATCAGCAGAAAATAAAGAACCAACCATGGCAACACTTATTGCTTTTAAAATATATAAACCTTGTATATTTTCTGTGGTTACTACTCCATCTTTAACATGAGTCCATGATGCATTCCAAAAACTACTCATATTCTGGGAAATAATACTTATATTTTTACCCAAAAAAGCTCCAAGCAATATTAAAACAAAAAGCGCAATTGCTTTTGTGAGAGTAAAAATATTTTGAATAGTCTTCCCCGTAGCAATTCCTCTTGTATTGATCCAAGTAAGTAAAAAAATCGAAATGATTGCAAGTGAATTTTCTGTAGTCAAACCTACTTTATATGAACCAAATTCTCCAACTTTAAAAATCCAATTAGAAGAAGAAATAAAAGGGAAAATTACACCTGTAAATTTTGCAAATGCCATCGCTACTGCAGCAATAGTACCAGTTTGAATAACAGTAAAAAGTGTCCAACCATAGAGAAAACCTATGCACTTATTAAATGCTTCTTTTAGATAAACATATTGTCCACCAGCATGTGGCATCATCGCAGCCAGCTCACCATAACTAAGTGCTGCTGCAATAGTTATAAAACCAGTTAAAAGCCATGTCACTAAAAGCCATCCAGGAGAACCTACAGTACGAGCAATATCTGCTGAAACTATAAATATTCCAGAACCAATCATAGAGCCAATAACAATGGTTGTAGAATCTAGAAGATTCAAGCCACGTTTTAAATTAGTTTTTTCTGTCATATTTTCCAACTAACTCTGTTTCTTCTAAAATATGCCCTTTCATTAAAGTAAGTAATTTTTCTTTTGTCATGTTTTGTATTGGGGTAATTTTCGAATCTAAAGCATACAACTTAAAAGAATATCCATGAATGCCTTTTGGTGGGCAAGGTCCATCATATCCAATATTCATATAATCATTTATACCTTGCCTAGCTCCATGAACGAACTCTTCTACTTTTAAAACTCCTTCATTTAATCCCTTTGCTGCAGGGGGGATATTATAAACAACCCAGTGGACCCAAACACTTACAGGAGCATCTGGATCATCACAAATAATAGCTAAAGACTGTGCTGCTTTAGGGACATTTTTCCACCCCAATGAAGGTGAAATATTTTTCCCATCACATGTATGCAACTTAGGAATAGAGTCATTATTTTTAAACGCTGGACTGTTCAATTCAATGGCTTTTGCAGGAACTGTTAAAAAAGAGAGGAGAGTTACTATAAGAAATAAAGTTCTGAGTTTTTTTCTCAGCTCGCAGTTCGCAGTTCGCAAGTCGGGTTTATTCGCAAACATCTGTAACTCCATTCCCATTTAAATCAACCTGGTAAAGTTGTCTGGTTTTTTCATATATTCCATAACATTCAGAAAAAACATTTACAAGCACTCTGCTGCTGGATTCATCTGAAGGAGGAAGACAATCCGTTCCGATGATTTGAGATGTTAAAACTTCTAAATCAAAGGGCGGAATAATAGGAGGACCACATGAAATGCCTTCACTAAGCTTAGAAACTAAAGCATAAAAATCTTTCACAGCAGAAGTAAAGACTTCATTACATTTACTAGGAGGGGTTAATTTAACCGCTTTATCCAATCTTCTTTCTAAAGATAAAAGCGTTTTTGAAGTTTTTATACTTGATTTATCTTTATTGTTTTTTCTTATTCTTTGTCTTAAATCGCTAATATCAGCCAAAATCGTATCAATAGTAACAGTTTCTTCTGATGAAGAATCTGAGTCAGTTTGAGCATAAGAAGGCAGATTAATAGTAATAATAAGAAGTAAAATTAAAAATGCTTTTTTCATATGCTTATCTCCATAAAATCATGAGCATATCTTATCGCATAAATCTTTTATAAACCACCGGTATAACGAGGAGTGTTAAAGCAGTAGCTGAGAACATTCCGCCAAGAATTACTATGGCTAATGGATGTTCTATTTCACGTCCTGCACCAGGAAATAGTGCCAGAGGAAGCATTGCAAAAGCTGCACATAATGCTGTCATCATTATAGGAGCCAATCTATCTGTTGCACCTCTTTTAATAACATCATCAATTGGCATTTGTGGATTTTCCGCTTGAATGTCATGAAATCTATTTACAAGTAAAATGCTATTTCTAGTTGATATTCCAAATAAAGTTATAAAACCAATAACACTGGCTATGCTTAATACACCACCGGTTAAAGCAATTGCAAATACTCCACCAATCAAGGCAAAAGGCAAATTAATCATAATAATAGAAGCTATTTTAAAAGATTTAAATGCAAAAGAGAGTAGTAGATAAATAAGCAAAAGGACAAGCATGCTAAGCAAAAATAATTTCTGATTTGTTTCTTTTTGTTGTTCGTATTCTCCCTCAAACTCAACACTATAACCAGCTGGTAAAGAAACTTTTTCATATATAAGATTTTGTGCTTTTTCTACAGCATGTGAAATGTCTTTTTTGTTGGCATTTGCCTGAATGACAATTCTCCTTGAAGCTTTTTCTCTATTTATAATATTAGGTCCTTTTGATTCAGTTATATCAGCTAATTGTCCTAAAGGTATTTTAATTCCACTAGGTGTATCAATTAAAGTGTTTTTTATTACATCTAAACTATTTCTATAAGGTTCTTCAAACCAAACAAAAATATCAAATGCTTTCTGTCCCTCCATTACCCTTTGACTAGTAGCAATTCCGCTATATGCAATGTGAATAGTTTTCAAAAGATCACCGACTGTTAGTCCATATCTACTAGCAATTTTTCTTTTAATCTCAATATGAATCTGTGGAATATCTGCAATTGGCTCTACTTCAATCTCATTTAAAGTCTTAATGCTTTTAAGCACCTCTTTAATTTCATTTGCATATTTATTTAACAATACAAGATCATTTCCATATAATTTCAATACAATAGGGGCTCTACTTCCAGAAAGAACATGCTCCATAGTTTCTGTAATAAATGACCTTATGAGAGCCACTACACCAGGTACTTGTTCAAAGTCTTTCCTAATTTCTTCAATTAATTTTTCTTTTTTATCCTGTGACAATCCTGCTTGTAAGGTTACATCATAGTGACTTAGATTTGAAGATATAGCCTCATCATCAGCTTCAGACCTACCAGCACGATTGCCTACGCTTTTCACTTCAGGGTGTTCAAGTAATATTTTTTCTATAGTTAAAGCAAGTCTTTGTGTAACTTTAAGATTACTACCAGGTGGAGTATACGCCATAATAACAAGGTTTTCTTCTCCGAGCTCAGGGAGGAAAGAGCGACCTAAAAACATAAAAATTCCAATTGCAAAAACAGAACAAATAGCTGTAGTCACAAATAAGACTTTTGGTTTATATAAAACGTGGTCTAAAAGTTTTAAATATTTATCTTTTAGTTTAATAATAATATTTGGTTCATGTTCAGGTAGATTTTCTCCCTTAGATAAGAAATAAAAACACATTGCAGGAGTTAAAGTTAAAGCAATGAAAAGTGAAGCAAAAAGTGAAATTATATAAGCCCATGCTAAAGGAGTAAATATTTGCTTAGCCAAGCCACTTAAAAATAAAACAGGAATAAAAACAATTGTAATTATGTAGGTTCCATAAACCACTGAGTTTCTAACTTCACAGGAAGCATGAAATATAATTTCAAAAGCAGGTTTTGGATTTGGACTTAATTTATTTTCTCTAAGTCTTTTATAAATGTTTTCCACATCGATAATGGCATCATCTACAATTTCTCCCACGGCCACTGCCAAACCACCCAATGTCATTCCATTAATTGTTTGTCCAAATGCTTTTAAAATTAATATTGCAACAATAAGTGAAAGTGGAATAGCAGTTAAGCTAATAAAACTTGTTCTCCAATTCCCAAGAAACATAAAAAGTATAATAATTACTAAAATTGAGCCTTGTAAAATAGAGGAGAGAATGTTTCCTATAGATACATTTACAAAGTCTGCCTGATTAAATGTTTTAGTTATTTTGACATCACCAGGCAAGGTTTTCTTAATATCACTCAAAACAGATTCAATTTTTTCACTTAGGTGAACGGTATTAACCCAAGGTTGTTTATTTACAACTACATAAACAGCTTCTTTACCATTTACACTCCCATAACTCCTTTTAAAAGCTGCTCCCAGCTTTACTTTTGCTATATCTTTTAAATAAATTGGAGTTCCATTTTTTTCAACAATAACTGAATCTCCAAGCTCCTCAATTGATTTTATTTTTCCAATTCCTCGAATTAGATATTCTTTATCTGAATCTACCAGATATCCGCCCCCCACTATGACATTTGATTGCTCTGCAGCTTCAACGATTTGATTTAAGCTTAGGTTATATTGTTTAAGTTTATTTGGATTAACTAAAATCTGATACTGTTTAAGGTCACCACCATATACTAGAACACTAGCAACACCAGGGATTGAAAGTAATTTGTTTCTTATTTCCCAATCTGCATATGACCTTAATTCCATTAAAGAGGTAGATTTACTGGTAAGTGCAAAAAAGTAGGTAAATCCTATGGGTGAAGTAATGGGAGAAAGAATGGGAGCTTCAATACTTTTTGGAAATGATTGAGCAACCTGTTGTGTTTTTTCAGCTACTAATTGCCTTGCTCTATATACATCATGTCCCCAATCAAAAACTACAGTAACAAATGATAATCCTTCTATTGAATTACTTCTTATAGCTCTTATATTTGCTATTCCATTTAATGCACTTTCAAGAGGAATAGTTACTATTGCTTCTACCTCTTCTGCTGCATATCCTGGTGCATGAGTTTGAATTACTACCTGTGGTGGTGCAAATTCAGGCAAAACATCTACAGGAGTGTTAGCTGCTGAAATTGAGCCAAAAATAAATAACATTACTCCAAGAACAATAACAATAAGTCTGTTTTCTAGTGACCAATGTATAAGTTTATTTATCATAATTAAAACTTATTTTTTTCTTCTTCCAATTAAAATACCTATAAATAATCCAAGAACACCTATTCCTATTACCCAATATGGTGGAATAGAATTATTTTTCTTTTCAGGTTCATGCCCATGTTCTACATCATGAGAATTCTCACCGTCTCCCTCTCCATACTGAAGCTGGTAAGCACCATTTGTAACAACAACATCGCCAGCATTAAGACCAGATAAAACTTCTACATAATTAGAATCATGTGATTCCACTTGTATTTTTCTTGGTATGAATTTTCCATCTTTTTTTATATAAACCAAATGCTCATGTTTTCCTTCAGTACCTTCTTTGTCTCCTTCTACTAAAGCAGTCCTTGGAATCACTATTGATTTTTTCTTTTTCCCAGTATGTATAAACATCTGGATGTAAGAGCCTGGTTTAAGTGAAAGTTTATTTATAGTTCCTGCATATGGATTTTGAATAGTAACTTTTACTGGCAAAGTTCTACTTTCTTTATTTATAACAGAACCAACATAGGTAACTTTTCCTTCATAAGATTTTTCAGGATTGCCATCTACAATTACATTTGCTTTTTGCCCAAGAGCTAAACTCCTTTGGTCTTTTTCATAAATATCTGCACTTGCCCAAACAGTAGATAAATCTACAGCTTTAAAAAGAATTTGATTTACATTAACAATTTCTCCAGCTGTTATACCACCTTCAACAATCGTCCCTCTCTTCCTTGATCTTAAATTAAAAACTCCACTTTCTTTTTCTGCTTCTCCTGCTAAAATACTTAAATTATTTTTTGCTGCTATTAACTTTGCTTCTACACTTAAAAATAATGCTTTAGAAGCTTCAAGTTCTTTTTTAGCACTTATACCTTCTTTAAATAAATATTCTTCTCTCTCGAAATTACTTTTCGCTAATTCTACTTCTGCTTCATATTGTTTTATTTCCGCTGACAACCTGGATATTTCAGGGCTTTCTATCTGCAAAATAGACTGTCCCTGATTCACAACATCTCCGAGATTTACAAAAACAGTTCTTACAATTCCTTGAACAGGGCTATTGATTTCAAATTCATTTTTTAAAACAGGTTCAATCTGACCTGTAGTTTTAATAACTTCATCTACATCCTGTTCTTTTATTTTTTGAGTTTGGATTCCTAATGATCTAATTATAACTTTATTTGATTTCACTTCTCCACTTTTTTGAACAAATTCCTCACTCCCACATCCACATTCAGCCAGAAGAGGCAAACAGGTTGAAAGTATCAAAAGAAATATTAAGAGTTGAAAAATTCCTCTAATTTTTAATTGTCCATTATCAATTTTCAATTTTCTTTTCATTTGTTCTCCGTTAGCCCGTATAGTGGAACTCCAACTGCATATTCAAGACTAGCTAAAGCAAATTGATAGTTATATAAACTTTCAAAATATTTTTGTTTTAAATCTCTATTAGATTGTTCAGCATTTAAAACATCAGTAAGCGAAAGCTTCCCTTTTTGATAACCGATTTTTATCATTTTAAGAATATCTTCAGAGTCAGCCAATAACTCATCTTGAAATCTTTGTAACTGTTCTTCTCTAACTTCTAAGTCTTTCACAGAATTAATAACATCGATGCTTATATCATGCTTAATTCTTTCTTCTTCTCTCTGAAGGTAATCGATTTGAGCTTTTGCTTGTAAGATTTCACCTTGCTTTCTGTTAAACAAAGGTATTTCAAACTGAGCTCAATAAAAAAGACCCCAAATGCCATCTCTATAACTAGGTCTAACTGGACCACCACCTATTAGTAAGTTTGGTATTCTATCTGACTTTGCTTTTTTTAATTGTGCTCTGGCAATTCCATATTCTCTTTCGAGGATTGCAATTTCAAGTCTTTTTGAAAAAGCCTCACCTAATATATCTGAGATTCCAGGATAATTTTCAAGTTTAGAATGGGGAATTAATGTTTCAGCTTTTTTAATCGTGGCTTCTTCTTTCACTTCATTTCCCAGCAAGTGATTAAATTCTACATTTGCTTTTTTTAATTTCCCATCAAGCTCACTCAATTCATTTTCTACTGTTAAATATTGGATTTTTACCCTTTCTAACTCTAATTTAGAAAGATCTCCTGCTTTAAATCTCTTTTCTGCACTATTAAAAAGTGACTTATAAAAACTTACTCTTTCACTGGTTAAATCATAGAGTTCATGCCCAATGGCTAGATCAGCATAGCCCACATGAACTTTAGTGTGAATCTCCCACATCATTTTTGCAATTTCTAACTCAGTTTTGGATATCTGCTCTTTGGCAATTTGAACTCTCCAATGTCTTTTTTTACCTGTTTCAAAGGTTTGCCATAATTCTGCAGGATGAAGTGATCCTCCTTTTACAGCCTCATTGTTTGTACCGAAAAAAGGATTTGGTCTATATTTTGCAATTATCAAACTAGCCTGAGCAATAGGTAAGGTAGCAAGTGCTGACCTTATATGGTGATTGTTTTTCATTGCTAAATCCAGAGCATTTTGCAAATCAAGAGCTTGAGCTGATCCTTGTTCAATATTCTCCGCCAAACAGGCCTGAATATTAAATAGAAAAACTATAGTAAGAAGTACTGTATATATTGGTTTATTTATCATTTAAAGCTTGAATTAAATTCCCTTTGATCTATTCATAGAACTCAATCATAAACCCCTGGTTAAAACTCATGATAAGTGAGATAGATAACAAGCAAATCTAATATAATATCTTCATGTCTGACTACATTGAAAAAGCAATTAATATTTTAAAAGAAAATGATTTTAGAATTACTACTCCAAGAAAATTAGTAATCAAGCTATTAGATAAATCAAAAGAAGCACTTTCAGCTTATGAAATAAAAGATAAGTTGGATTCACAGGGGAAAGATGTAGACATTGTAAGCATATATAGAATTATTGATTGTCTAGAAAAAAACAAACTTGTTCATAGAGTACTTTCAAACAGTAAAGTTATGAAGTGCCAGATTGGGCATGAAGATGAGTGCCACAAGCACCAAGAATATCATTGTCACCATTTATTGATTTGTCAAAAATGTGGAACCATAGAAGAAATTCACTGTGCAGGAATTGCACCAGTTATAAAAAAAGTAGAACATGAATCAAGTTTTAAAATAAAAACTCATAATCTTGAGTTTTATGGCGTTTGTAAGAGTTGTCTTTAATTGGGGACGCATCTAGACCTGTCCCCAATCTGTATTGCAGCCTAATGGTTACTGAGGAAAATGCAACATAGTTGCATTTGGTGAATTAATGCGCTAAATTCTTAATGCAAGATTGTTGCATTAGAAAATTATGACTAAATTATTACCAACTGGTCCATCAGGTATTGGGCAAAGCAATTCTTTTCCTGGTTTGACAGTTTTGCAAGATGAGAAGCATGAGCATTCTCATAATTGTTCTTGTGCTCATCACCATACTCACTCAGAACCTCAAGCCGAAGTAAAAACAGAAGCATCTTGCTTTTTTACAAAATATCTCCCTTTAGAAAAACTATATACTAATGAAAATGGAAAAACCAAACAATTTATTTCTATGCTGACTAATCTGTCTCCTGCATTTATTGCCAGTGAAATACTTACACCATTTGAGGTTTCACCATTTATTAAATCGCCTGTTTCTATTTTTTCAATGTATCTATCAAACAGAGGAATAAATAAAATTCATAAACCTATTTTGACATCTCTGGGCTCATTGGGAATACTTTCACTTCAGCAGTTTGCAGGCATGTCAAGAAAACTTCTTAGGCCACTGATGGCGCTTGCTGTTTTTGTAATAGAGAGATTGTTTCCTGATCACGATATTAAAACTCACAAAGAGTGTAATGAACATGATGATTGCAACCACAAGCATGACCATAAGAACGAACATAACCAAACGATTGAATCTACTCTTTTTGGGTTAGGAAGCTTAGAATTACAAATAAATACTATTGCTCCAGCAATTGATTTTCTTTCAGAAAAAATATTCAATGAATATATTCCTTTTGGTGAATCATTTTTAAGCAAATTTTCAAAATCTATATTAAGCACAACTTTTAAAGTACTTGGTTTATCTGGAGGGTTTTTAGGAGCAGGGAAATTAATCCAAGAAGCTATTAAAAAACTTGCAAAGGATAAAGATAACCTAGGATGGTTAGGACAATTAGCAGGAAGAGTTGAAGGTTTCGTTTGTGGCTGTTGTGGTGGCATAGTATGTGTATCAGAGGTATCAACAGAAGGATCAGTAGAAGCTACAAAATTTGTATTTAATGGGTAAAAATCACGTAAATTCTTTAGAAAAGATGAATATTAACTAGGAATTAACAATACTGTGGGAATATCTATAATTAAGTCACGTCTAAGGATTAGTAATGAATAAAATCTTATTAAAATCGTCTTTATTATTGATCGCATATTTAACCTTATCTCAAGGTAATGTTTTGGCCTCTACTTGTGGAGAAAATGGAAATCAAAATCAACACAGTTGCACACCAAAAGTTAATATGAGTAGCAGTGCTTATAGATGTAAGAGTAATCCAAACTCACCTGGTTTTGTAAACTGTAAACCTGAATCTAAGATCACATCAAACAATGTTAGTTGCAATGGTAATAAGTACAGTTGCGGAGGAAATAAAAAATGAAGAAGTTATTAATTCCAGTTATTTTAAGTGCTTTAGTTGTTTTTGGCGGATATGCCATGAATAAACTTTCAGGATGTAACTGTCCTGTTAAATGTGCATGTGCACCTTGTGGTTGCGGCAAGTAAAGACGTTGTATACAACGTCTCTACGGTTGGCGATTTACATCAATGATTTATAATTATCCTTGCTATGAAAGACAAACTTCTTATTGGAATAATACTTCTTCTTTTAATAACGCTTGCTATTGAAACTGCGTATTTAATTAAAATAAAATCTGAAAATGGTTTGCCTGTAAGGGCATTTCCCGCCGAAGGCGAGGCTCGCCCTGAAGGGCGGAATGAAATGCCCCAACCATCGCAAAACGATTTTAATTCCTTTAGGCGAAGGAACCTTCTTTCATCTTTAAATCCATTTTCAGATTTTAAGAACATAGAAAAATTATTAGGTGGTAATTTTCACACCTTTGAAACCGATAAAGATTACATCATAAAAGGTTATATGCCTGGAATGGAAAAAGGAAATATAAAAATAAATTTAGAAGGGGATTATTTTATAATTTCTGGAGAGAATAAAGTTTCTAACGAAGATTCAAAAGGCGGCTTTTATAAGTCAGCCACTAGCTTTAACTCATTTACACAAACTGTACCTGTTCCTGAAAACAGTGATCCATCGAGAGCAAGAACTGAATATAAAAATGGATATGTAGTGATTACTATTCCGAAAGAATTTAGTAATGCAAGAAAAAATTTAATTTAGATTTGACTAGCATCAAGTGAAGCAAGCCCGCTTGGGAAACTTGGATGATTAATTTCTGCAGTGAACTTTGGAGAAGGACCACTAGGAGCAGGTAAAGTTTCATCACTTACAGTTGTTGCAAGAGACTCGTTCCTTAATTGATTCTCATTTGGTAAACTTGTCAAATATTTTTCTATAAGAAGGTTAAGGTTAGAGGCAGGTGGTTCATTTGGTGTTTGTTTATGCAAAGGTAATTGATCTTCTGTAAAATAAGAATCTCCTAAATAAGTATCATTAGGATATTTAGGTCCAAACTTCCGTGCCCCGGGGATTTGAGGTTCTTCTAGATAATATTGCCCTATTAAATCACTCCTAGGTTCTAAACTAAACATATCGCCAAGTTCTATGCATAAGAAAAAATCTTTTGGTTCTCTACCATTTACTGTAGCAAAACGATCTATTTCAGCTCTATCTTCATCATTTACCTTTAGATCTAGCACTGTCATAAGAAGATTTTCATCCTTTTTAATAGTTAGATCATGTGGTGTACCATCTACATTCATTGCCACATAAAGCACTTCTCCATCTGCTCTTACAGCTGTGATTTCTACATGATCTGCTACCACAATATGATTTTGATCACTCTTTCTTACAGGATTCCTAGCTAAAGAACCAATACTAAAATTGCCGAAAAGAGCACTAGGATCAAATTTTCCTGGAAAATTTGATGATGAAGTCCCTAACAGATTAATTAGACGAATAGGTGGCTCCTCAAATGAGCTTTGTCCTAGATGAGGTTGGATTTCAAATCCAGAACCTAAGCCATATTCAGAACCTATTGAAGTTTGTTCAACTTTAAGAAACTCACTAGGCTTTCTTCCATATCTTTGACCATAAGCTTCTATAACACCTCTATGGTCAGGGGTTAAAGTAACTCTGCCATATAAATAAATCCCTTTATCTTCTGGAGAAATAACAATAGGAGATATCTGATCTTCATTTACCGTTAAATTTACTCTTAGATTGTCTCCTTCACTTTTCACATCAGTAACCTGAATAGTTCCAGCGCCACTAAATACATGAATTCTGTTTCCAAATTTCATAACAGGTGAATTTTGTGGGGGAAAGACATTATCATTTATATGTCTAGAACCATAATCTCTAGGAATAATGTATTTAGACTCATTGTTAGGAGGTTGCTGGATTATTAGACTTAATAAATTACCTGGCTTTCCAATATTCTTACCAAAAATCAAATCTTCTAACTTTAATTTATAATCAATAAGTGGTGGTTTATCTATGGTTTCTGAAGCAGCTTGCTGCCCTTTTCCTTCTAAAGCTCTTCTTACATCATAAGTACTTCTTGCATTAGGAACAGTAACAGCACCGCTATTACCTCCTATTACTGTTATAGTTCCATTAGCTTTAGTCGCTGTTAATGTTTCACCTTTGACATGAACAGTAACTCTATCTTGTACACGTAATCCTTTAAAAATTGAAGCTGCTGCTTTATCTGTTTGCATCTCTAATGTCTCCTTAAAATGTTTGTTTTTAATATAGCTTAAGTCATAACCTTGATTCAACAGGAAATCTAAAGAAAATATTATAAATTAGATAAAATTTCTCTAATAAAAGTCCTTAACCTAAGATATTTCCTTCTTATGTAGAGCCGTAGCGCGCTACGGCTCTACAAATAGCTCTACAAATAGCAAAACCACCTTAATTATCCTTCCACCGCATCACACTAAAAATATTTGAAAAGTCATCTGTCCAGATACGGACCGTTTTATCTGTAAGCGGTTTCCATCTTTCATCATTTACAACCTCACCAATATATTCACGATCTCTAGAAATTAAAACCCAGACAGATCCATCTTTCTTTTGTTTTAGCTCAGCAGCTGTTGCATTTAAATCATATTGAATCAAACCAAAAAGGTTTGCATCTTTTGAAAGAGCAGATAAAACAGGTTCAAGATCTAAAAAATGATTTGAAATATGAAAAGCTAAAACCCCAGTAAATCTAAGTTTTGAGAGGTAAATCTTCATCATTTCTTTCGTAAGCAAATGAGCAGGAATAGAGTCAGAACTAAATGCATCAATAACTATAAGATCATATTTATTATTTGGTTCTTTATTTAAAGAAAGTCTGCCATCGCCGAGAATCACATCATAATTAGTTTTTGCATTACTTAAAAAAGTAAAATACTCTTTATCTTCTGCAATTTTTAAAACAACAGGATCAATTTCATAAAATCTCCACTCTTGTCCTGGCTTTGCATACTCAATTAATGAACCTGCACCTAGTCCTATTACACCAACTTTTGATTTTTCATTTAAAAGATTTTGGCTCTGTAAATATTGACCAATGGGTCCTGTTCTAAAATAATAGGTTAATGGCTCATGTTCAGTAGAAGGATTTAAACCTTGTGCTCCATGTTTTGTTCTTCCATGTATAAGATAGTGGTGATTTGCATCTTTACTTAAAGTCACTTTATTCACACCAAAGAAACTTCTACTTATGTATAAAAGTTTTTCATCTTTATTAGCATAAAAACTACATCCAAGAATTATGGCACCGATAGAAAGTCCAAATCTTATGGGTCTTGAACTAAATATTAAAGCAAGAATAGCAGGGATTCCAAAAAGAATAAGATTTTCTAACATCGCTGAATTAAGTTTTAACTTCGGAAGATAAGTTGTAAGTCCAAATATAAAAAAGAAAATAAAAACAGGAATAATAAAATCTAGTGATTTTACTCCAGTAGATTCTTTCTTATTTAATTTTGGTATTGCAAAACATGCAAGTACAATTGCCAGAGGATATTCATAAACAGATTGAAAAACAATAGGAGCAATAATACTGTTAAAAAGTCCTCCGAAGAATCCTCCGATCGACATCCAAAGATAAAAAGCTGTAAGGTGCTTCACGTCAGGCTTTAGCTTTACTAACTCACCATGACAAACCATTGAACAAACAAAGAAGCTAAATAAATGAATTAAAATTGTCAGTAAAATGTTTTTTGTCTCTACTGTAATTAATTGGAATAAAATTGAGATTATTAAAAATGGCATGGCTTTTATCATTAGCTCATGGCTAAAAATAGGTTTTTCTGAAAATACAATAATAAAAGTAAGAAGATAAAGTATAAGAGGTAAAATCCAAAGAAGAGGAACTGTAGCTATATCGGTGGTTAAATAAGTAGTAACTCCAAGAAGCATACTAGATGGAATAAAAGAAAGAATTAACCATTTGATTTTTACAGACCATGCAATTACAGTAATTTTTTCAGCTTTTAAATCTTCATGGTTTTCTTTGGATTTCCAAAACTCTTTTGCACAAAAGAAAACAAGGCCGCAAAATACCCAGTATAAAATCATCCATAATCGGCCTTGATCTATAACTTTTAAATTAGGCTCAATTAAAAAAGGATAAGAAATAAGTGCTATTAAACTACCTAGATTACTAGCAACATATAAGAAATAAGGATTGTTAGCATTTTGATGGTTTGTATGTGAAAACCATTTTTGAAGGAGAGGAGCACTGGTAGATAGTGCAAAAAAAGGCAAGCCAACGGTTATTACCATCAAATAAATTAGTGACAAAATTGGATTTTTTTCAACCCCTGGAGACCAGGAAGAAGGAATAACTATAGGCAAAAGAAATAAAGGCAAAGCTAAAATCAATAAATGTAATTTTGATTGTTTGTTAATTCCAAAAAATGAAACTGATTTATGGGCATACAAATAACCTAAAAGTAAAACTCCCTGAAAAAAAAACATGCAAGTATTCCAAACATTTGGAGAACTACCCAGTAAAGGCAAAAGCATTTTCCCAAACATTGGTTGGATTAAAAAAAGCAAGGTTGAACTTAGGAAAATAGTTAAGGTGTAAATTAAAACCAAAATGCCCCCTTTGAATACTGTTAAATAGCTGTAAAACTGTTAAATTTGTGCCCCAATCGACATATTTTAATTCTCATTAAAGAGGTTAAGAATTGTATCTTAAATGTCAATCATTTTCTTAACACTAAAATTTTAATTTTTATGTAACATGTTACTCAAGTTAAATCAATGAAAATATATTGATATTGCGGTGGAGTAATAGGAGATTATACATGTTGGCTAACCTCTCAAATAAAAAGTTACAAACTCCACAGCCTAGAGCTGATTTTGTTATTTATGAATCTGTACTAAATACATTAAGTGATGGAATTGTAATAGCTGATAAAAGTGGTATTTTTTTATACTGGAATCCAAAAGCAATTGAAATAATTGGGCTTGGACATTCTAATACTAAACCAGATGAATGGTCTAGCCACTATGGATGTTTTTATCCAGATAAGATTACTCCTTATCCTTCCAATGAACTTCCATTAGTTAAAGCACTAAATGGAGAAGAAGCACAAGACATAGAACTTTTTATTCGGAATCCTAAAAATGAAGATGGCACACTTATAAATGTAAATGGAAAACCGATTTTAGGAAATGATGGGGATATAAAAGGTGGTGTTGTTACATTTAAAGAAATTTGTTTATCAGAGCAAAATGAAAAGATAAAACAAGAAAAAGAAATTAAAGACATTGATAAGCTTTCAGATATTTACAAGTCAGAAATAATGTCAACCTTACTGGATTTCATACCACTAAACAAATCAGAACCTAAAATATTCACGGGCATCACTTCAAAGTATACTGCCATTCTGGAGCTTTCTTTAGTAGCAAATGATTATAATTGGCACGATTTGATTACAGATGAAATTAGATCTTTTGCTAAACAATTAGGTCATCTTAAAGCTGGTCCAGCAGATGTTTTAGATATTCATAAAACGGTTTTAAGAACAAGAAAAGATAAGTTGTTTAACGAATCCAGTAAAAGAGTTTTACTTGAACTCATGAGTTCATTAGCATCTTACTATAGAAATAACTCCGTAAACAGGAGAGAAATGGTTACATCTTTTAGGGCAGATATATAAGGAGGGGGTAATGAAGACAATGACGTCAAAAATTAAAACCATCCAAGAACTTGATAAACATGAACACACATGTTTGATTTATAAGTCAAATTTGGAATTTCTCCATTGCTTGATCCCGTTTATTAGAGAGGGGTTTAAAAGGAATGAAAGGTGTTTAATTGTACTTGATGAGATAAAAAGAGAAGACATCATTAGAAGCTTTAAACATATTTACAGAGAAGGCCCCATTCCTGCTGAAGATCTTTCTCCCACTGGAAGAATACTAATAGAACAGTTTAAAAATATTTATCTAAAAAATGAACCGTTTTCAATGGAAGAAATCATACGGTTTTATATTAACTCCACAAAAAAAGCTATTGAAGATGGGTACACAGGATTCAGAGCATTTGTAGAGATTTCACAATCAGGAAAAGTCCTTATATGTTCTGATGAATTCTTAAAATGGGAAGAATATGCAGACAAGTGTCTTTCCCAGATTAAAGGAGAAAACTTCCAGACTGTCTGTGCTTATGATAAAAAATATTTCACCGATGAACAGGTAGAACAAATAATAAAAGCACACCCTATTCAGATAGATTTAATTGGGACGAGACTGTAGCTTATAAACCCATGAAATCAGGTCCAGATCCTTCTGCTGTAGGTCTTACTCTAAGATTGATCTCAGGACAAACAATTTCACATGTTCTACATTGAATACAGTTTTCCAATGACATGCCATGCATTCTTTTATTATCCAAAATGTCTATTCTATGAACTTCAGCTGTACAGTCAGAAACGCAAGGAGTTTGTTTATCTAGAGCATCATATGTTTTTATACACTTAATACAAGTATCAGAACTAAACTCATCTATGTGTTTATTTCCTTCATGATATTTTGTTTTTGCATAGAATACTGCATCTTCACGAGAGTAAACAGTTTCTTTTGCATAACCATTTGTTTTAATTTCTGCACTTGGTTTAAAGTTCGGCACTATATGCTTATAATCAAGTTTATATTTAACAGGACCAACTTCATTTCCATCCATTAAATACTTAAGTCTTATAGCATCAAAGATAGCTTTAATAGGATTTTCAGTAAGCCCTATATTTAAGAAACCAAAAAGTGGATTTGTTTTATCAATGCTACTTATTATTTTTGGCAAGTATGATTTCAACAGTCTTGGATTTTCTTGCCATGCCATTCTAAAATAACGACCTTCTTTTAATTCTTTCCCCACAAAGGTACCCATTAGCTTTTCTTTATAAGAAGAAAGTTTAGATTCTGAAAAATCATTTGCAATAATACATTCATGAATTACTTCTGCAGCTTGATATCCAGATTCCATAGACTTATCAATTCCTGAAAGCCTCTCAATATCAAGAACTCCTAGAGCATCACCTAAAAGAATAGCTCCAGCAACTGAGAACTTCTTAGGTAAGCTATAAAAACCACCTTCAGGAAGAACAGCTCCGCCATATCTTAATAGCTTTCCATCCTTTATCATTTCTTGAACCCATGGATGTTTTTTTAAATCTTGAAGTTTTTGCTGTGGATTAATATTAGGATTTTCACTATCCAGTGAAATAACCATACCTATAGTTAGTTTATTGTCCTTCATGCCATATATAAAGCTTCCACCAAACGATCCATCAAAAAGTGGAAATCCTAACGTATGCCATACTTTTCCAAAATAATCTTTATCAGGAGCAAGTTGCCAAATTTCTTTAACACCAATAGACCAAATCTGAGGATTATCTCTCAATTTAAAATGCTCAATTACATCTCTAGAAATAAAACCTTTATCACCAAAACAAGTAACCTTACCATAAATAGCATTATCAACATCTAAACCTGAATTGCCTTCTGTAGCCTGGACTCCAACGACAGTATCACCTTCAAAAATAACTGTATGGGCTGAAAATCCTGGGAAAAAATCAATGGTAATGTTTGGATTATTAGCTGCTTTTTCTTTTAATTTATTGTACATCCAATACACAACATGACTTAAAGTCAAAATGGCGCAACCATTTTTAATTAAACCTTTTGGCAGTAAAGCATTTGGAACATCCCATTTTTTCTTATTACCAAGAATAGAAAAAAAACTTTCATTACAAATACCTTCAAGAGGGAAATCATTTGTTTTATAGTCGGGAAAGAGTTTTTCAATAACTCTTAGATTTGATACAGCGCCGCTAACAATATGAGAACCAAACTCTTTTCCTTTTTCAAGGATAGCCATACTAAACTTTGTTCCATTTTTAGCTGCTAAATCTACAAGATGATGTGCCAGTGCGAAACTTCCAGATCCGCCTCCCACAATTAAAACATCGTATTGAATTTTATCCTTGCTTGACAAGAGATTTCTCCTCTTTTTCACCAGATGATTTTGACTTAAATTGTTTTATCAACTCAGGAATAATATGATATACATCTCCTACTATCCCATAATTAGCAAATTTAAATATAGGAGCATCAGGGTCTTTATTTATAGCAATGATAGTAGTAGATTTGCTCATCCCTACTCTGTGCTGAATAGCTCCTGCAATTCCACAAGCAATATAAACTTTTGGTCTAACCGTTTTTCCTGTCTGTCCAACCTGATGTTGATATGAAATCCAACCAATATCAACAGCTTTCCTTGAAGCCCCTACAGCTGAGTTTTCAAAACAAGCTGCAAGTTCTTTAATAAGGTCAAATCCATCAGCCTTACCTAAACCAAATCCACCAGAAACAATTACATCAGCTTCAGTTAAGTTTATAGACTTATTTATTTCATGCACAATTTCTATTAATTCAGTTCTGTAATCTTCAGGTTTTAAATTTACAGAGATTTCTTTCACTTCACCTTTTCTACTGTAGTCAGGAGAAAGTGGAAGCATAATTCCAGGTCTGACAGTAGCCATCTGAGGATTTTTCCATGGTCCTAAAATTCTAGCTTTTAAGCTCTCACCAAAACTAGGACGAATAGCATATAAACAACCTGGATAAAGACCTACTTTGTCAGGATCCATTTTATTAGTATGTTCATAAGGTCCTATATCTAATTCTGTACAATCAGCAGTCAATCCTGTTTCAAAATGTGCAGCAATTCTAGGAGCAATGTCTCGTCCTGTAGTAGTCGAGCCTAAAAGTACTATGTGTGGAGGCAATGGAAAACTTTCAAGGAACTCAACAATGACTCTTCTGTATGGGAGCGTCTGATAGTTTTCAAGAATAGGATTATCAGCAACATAAACAATATCTGCCCCATAAGCAATTAGTTTTTTCACAGCTTCATCAAGTTTACTTCCAAGCAAAACACATGAAAGCTTTCCACCTAATTTATTTGCAAGATCTCTACCAGCACCTAAAAGCTCTAGAGCAACAGGCTTTACTTCACCTTTTTGCTGCTCACAAATAACAATAACCTCTTTGTTGCTAGGTGTAATTATTTCTTTTAATTTTTCTTGTTCTTCTGCCATTTTTTTATGTTTAACCATTACACTTGTACAGGCAATTCACGAATTGCCTTTCTACCGGACAAATTCCAAAATATTAGCCCCTGCTATCACCTCTGAAACCATTTGCTCTACTGGCAAGCCTTGTTTTATAATACAGCTTCCGCCTAACTCTGAAACTTTATCTGTTCTAGCTACGATGGTAGGTGACCCTTTTAATCCACATTTTGCTGGATCTGCACCCACATCATCAAGAGTAACCGTTTTAATATACTTATCTAATTCGGTTTTATTTCTTACTAAATTTTGAACCATTCTTGCTCCACGCAAGCTTTTATATTCTAGTGGATGATAAGAATTAGCAACTGTAATAAGAGCAGGCATTTCCATTTTTACAGTTTCATGTCCACCTTCTACAACTCTTCTAGCAATTACTTTTCCATTTTCTATCTTAAAATCTTCACAGTATGTAGTTTGTGGAAGTCCGAGTCTTTCTGCAATTTGTGGACCAACTTGTGCAGTGTCTCCATCTGTCGTTTGGAGACCACAGAAAATAAGGTCAAACTTTCCAAGAGATTGAACAACTTTATGCAATGCATAAGCTGTAGCGAGCGTATCTGAAGCTGCAAGTCTTTTATCACTTAAAAGACAAGTAGAATCAACTCCATTTTCTAATGCCTCTAATAAGATTTCTGTAGCTGCTGGAGGCCCCATAGAAATAGCTGTAACTTTTCCACCATATGTTTTTTTAGTGTGCAAAGCTGCTTGCAAAGCAAATCTGTCAAAAGGATTCAACATTCTTTTTGCTTTTGCTCTATCTATTGTTCCATCAGGATTGATCCCTGCCTTTGCACTTTGGTCAGGAACTTGCTTTATTAGAACAAAAATGTTTTCTATATTTGCCATAGTAATTTCAAGGGTATTTCTAGTATTCTTCCCTTTATGATTAACTCTCTCTTTTAATGTAATTATTGCTTTAAAAAGCTTAATATTCGGAAGTGACGAAATCACTTCAAAAACCAATAAATTACACTAAAAACTTACAAGGTAATCAGCTATACATCATTGTATTTAATAGATATAAAATTGCTTTATATCTACTAAAGATTATCATAAAAACTTCTAGCTGAGAGTCCTTTTGTCATAAGTAGTACTGAGTAAGAAGCTAATAATCAACTTCCGATAGAAAACAATAAATACACTTCGGATTTTTCCCTGTTCATTATTGACCTGGGACATATTGACCTATAGACTTATTTTCATGTCTACACAAGAAAAGAACAGTTTTTCACTTATTGAACTTTTAAAATATTTCATTTATTTAGGTTCTTGCTGTTTTGGTGGACCAATAGCATTAGTTGGACATATGCAAAAAGATTTAGTAGAAAAGAAAAACTGGTATTCCGCTGAAGAGTTCCAAAATGCTCTGGCTTTTTCAAAACTTACACCAGGTCCATTTGCTGTACAGCTAGGTATGTATCTTGGATATTTACGCTTCAAAATAACCGGTGCAACTCTTGTACTTTTAGCTTTTGTAATACCGCCATCTTTTATAGTTTTAGTTATTTCATTTTTTTATGTTAGATACAAAGGATTAAGCTGGTTAGAAGCTTTTCTCTACGGAATGAGTCCAGCAGCAATTTCAATAATTTTCAAAGCAGCTATAAATCTTAGTAAACTTTCTATTCAAAAAGATAAAATGCTTTGGTTACTCTTCTTTATAGTTTTTCTTATAAGCATTTTTTCCAAAACAGAGTTAATAGTTTTAATAATCATAATTGGCATAATCTATATGTTATTTAATAAAAAAACATTAAACAGCTTTTCACTATTACCAATAAACGGATTAAATATAAACCTTGTAAATCCAGTCCTAGTGAAGCTTTTTATTTATTTTTTCAGTGCAGGATTACTAGTGTTTGGTAGCGGACTTGCCATTGTTCCATTTTTACATGAAGGAGTAGTAGAAAAATACCAATGGATAACTGAGAAAGAATTTATAGATGCCGTATCTATAGGAATGGTTACTCCTGGACCAGTTTTAGTTACTGTAACTTTTATTGGATACCTTATAAAAGGAGTAACGGGAGCAATCATATCCACAATAGCAGTATTTTTACCAGTTTATTTTTTTGTGATTTTTCTAAGTCCTATTTATAATAAGTTTTCGAAGAATAAAGATGTACAAAGTTTCATCACCGGTGTTACGGCATGCATTTGTGGAGCTATCTTTGCATCATGTTTTACTCTTGCAAATAAAGTAATTATCGATCCTCAGACATTTTTAATTTTTCTAATATCTGCTTTTTGTCTTACAAAGTTTAAGCTCATTCCTGAACCAGTGATAATCTTGGTTGCAGGAGTATTAGGGATTATTTTGAGACCAAATTAATCCACATTATAAAACTTGTAAAAATCATCAGGGACTTTTGTTAAATCATAGAGTGTCTTTAAAAGATCTGCTTCTGTAATCATTCCTAGCAGATTCTTATCCTTATCAATGACTGGTAAACAACCAAACCTATTCATAAGCATAACTTCAATAGCACCTTTTAAAGGGGTTTCTGGTCTTACAGTCACTATTTCTTTAAGCATTGCTTCTTTTACTGTAGCCTTTGGAGTGTTACCATAAGCAGCTTCTATAATTTCTCTTAGTGTTATTAGACCAAGCAATTTCCCAGTTTTATCTACTACTGGAAGATTTCTAACTCTTTCTTCTTTCATAAAATTAGAAGAACTTAAAATAGTATCTTCTGGATGTAGAACATATGGCTCAGAATTCATTATGTCAGCAACTATCATATTTATTACCTCTTAAGCTCCAAACCTTTGTGCATAAAATTCATCATCAACTTTAACAAGTTTATTCATTGCTCTAAACAAACTAGTTTCTGTAGCAAATCCTAAAAGTGTTTTCCCTTTATTACAAACAGGCAAAGAATTAAATCTATTTGTGTACATTATTTCACTAGCTTCTTCAATTGGAGTTTCAGGTAATACAGTTATAACTTGTTTTGCAGGTAGCATAGCATCTTTAATCAAAAGTTTTTTATTTTCAGCTAATAAAGCCTCAATAACTTCTCTTTGTGTGAGCAGTCCTGTCAATTTTCCAAACCATCCAAGGACTGCAAGGGCTCTAACTTTTTCTTCTTTCATAAAAGCTGAGGCTTCTAAAACAGTCTCTGTTTCTTTTAAGGTTTCTGGCTTTAGATCCATGACATCTTTTACATACATTTTAATGCCACTATTATTTGCTTCTCTAGCAAGATCTGTAAGTGGTTTTAAAAAATCTACTTCAGCAACAAAACCAATCAATGTACCATCTTCGCTTACAACAGGAAGGCAGCCATATCTATTAGTAAGCATTATTTTTATAGCCGCTTTAAGAGGCAAGTCAGGTACTACTGAGACCGGAGTAGTAATCATGGCTTCTTTAATGGAGGTTTTAGTCGTTGCTGATAAAACAGAGTCAATAATTTCTCTAAGTGTAATTAGGCCAATAAGCTTATTTTCTTCATCAACCACTGGTAAACTTCTAATTCTTGCTTCTTTCATTTGCTGTGAAGCTGCAATTATTGGATCATCTCCATAAAGAAAGAAAGGCTTAGAATTCATAATATCTTTTATTCTCATATGAGTATTATTTTCCCTTAAAAATTAAAGGACTAACCCTATAAATGTATTATCTGGAATAAAGTTTTACAAAGCAGCTACTCTGTCTAAATCCAAGTTAAGTTTAAGCACATTTACTCTTTCTTCGCCCAAAAAACCAAATTGCCTAGGCTCTGTATTTCTTTTTATTATATTTCCCAAAGACTCAGAAGAAATTCTTCTCACTCTAGCAACTCTGGGAATTTGAAATTTTGCAGAGGAAGTAGAAATATGGGGATCTAGTCCACTAGCAGATTCAGTAATTAAATCTAAAGGAATTAAGTCGTTTAGATTTTGCTTTTTCAACCTTTTGTAATTATTAGAAACTCTTTCTATAAGTTTTTTATTAGTAGGTCCTAAATTAGAGCCACAAGAAATTAAAGTATCATTTCCATTATCTAAGAGTTCTGAAGGTCTTATATAAAAGTATTTTTCGCTTTTAAATTTTTGTCCAATCAATGAAGATCCAATAATTTTTTCTTTTTTTGATGTTTTGTCTTGAACAAGTATTAAACTACCAGCTGATTGCTTAGGTAATATTTTATTAGATACATATGTTACAGAAAATGGATATAAAAAACCGCATATAAATGTAAAGTTAATCATTATTAGAAAAGCTGTAAGAAATTGTTTTATCATATTTTTTTCCTATACCAAGTGAAGGTAATTAATCACTACATCAATTGCTTTCATGCCAAGAAATGGAACAATAACCCCTCCAAGACCATACACTAAAAGATTTTCTCTAAGAATAATTGCTGCTCCTTTTGGTTTATATGAAACTCCTTTAAGTGATAGAGGTAAAAGTAAAACTATAATTATTGCATTGAAAATTACAGCTGACAGTATGGCGCTATGTGGGCTATCTAATTTCATTATATTTAATGCATTTAATTCTGGATATGTTGTAGAAAACATTGCAGGGATAATAGCAAAATATTTAGCAACATCATTAGCAATGCTAAATGTAGTAAGAGAACCTCTTGTAATTAAAAGTTGTTTTCCAATTGCTACAATTTCTATTAACTTTGTAGGATCTGAATCAAGATCAATCATATTGCCTGCTTCTTTTGCAGCTTGAGTACCGGAATTCATTGCCACGCCTACATCTGCCTGAGCAAGAGCAGGAGCATCATTTGTCCCATCTCCAGTCATTGCAACTAGTTTTCCTTTTTTCTGCTCATTTCTTATAAGATCTAATTTATCCTGTGGTTTTGCACTAGCAAGATAGTCATCGACTCCTGCTTCTTTTGCAATAGCTGCTGCAGTAAGTGGATTGTCACCAGTAATCATTATGGTTTTAATTCCCATTCTTCTAAGTTCGTCAAACCTTTCTCTCATACCTGGTTTTACAATATCTTTTAAGTGAATTACTCCAAGTATCATTTTATTTCTTGAAACAACAAGTGGTGTTCCACCAGATTTTGCAATTGCTTCAATAATAGGATTTGCTAAACTTTTTATAGATTCAATATCGCTAACACTATCTGAAATGTAATCAAAGATAGAATCTCCAGCACCTTTTCTTATTTCCAGCCCAGGCATATTTACACCACTCATTCTTGTCTGAGCAGTAAATGGGATGAATTCCATTTGAGCTGATTTTATACTAGAACTAAGTTTATATTTATTTTTTGCAAGATCTACAATAGATTTCCCCTCAGGAGTTTCATCACTAAGTGAAGCCCTAAGTGCTGCATCAGCCAAATCATATTCAGTCACTCCAGGCAGTGGGACAAATTCAGTAGCCATTCTATTTCCTAAAGTAATCGTTCCTGTTTTATCCAGCAAAAGAGTGTCGATATCGCCTGATGCTTCAACTGCACTCCCTGACATTGCTAAAACATTTTTTTGAATTAGCCTGTCCATTCCTGCAATACCGATAGCTGATAACAGTCCACCAATTGTAGTCGGAATTAAAGTCACTAAAAGAGCAACTAATATAGTTACGGAAATGTGAGTTCCTGCATAAATAGCAAACATTTCAATAGTAGCCGTAGCAAGTAAAAAAATCAGTGTCATTCCAACAAGAAGAATAGTAAGAGCAATTTCATTTGGCGATTTTTGTCTTTTTGCACCTTCTACCAAAGCAATCATCTGATCAAGAAAAGTTTCTCCAGGGTTTGAAGTGATTTTAATTTTGAGCCAATCAGAAAGCACTGTAGTCCCTGCAGTAACAGAAGACTTATCACCACCACATTCTCTAATTACAGCAGCTGACTCTCCAGTAATAGCAGACTCATCAACAAGAGCGGCACCTTCTATAACGTCTCCATCCCCAGGAATAAAATCTCCTGATTCTACAAGGACCATATCTCCTTTTCTTAGATCTGTACCTGGAACTAATTCATAAGAAAGTTCACTTAGATTTTTAATTTTTTTTGCTTTACTATCAACTTTAGCTCTCCGCAAAGAATCTGCCTGAGCTTTTCCTCTACCTTCTGCCATAGCCTCTGCGAAATTTCCAAATAAAACAGTAATCCATAACCATAGGTTTATCTGTAAACTAAAAAGAATGTTTTCTTCATTTAACCCAAAGAGTGTAAGAACTAGAAGAATAGAAGTTAAAATTGAAACCACTTCAACTACAAACATAACAGGACTACGAATAAGTTTTATCGGATTCAATTTAATAAAAGCATCTTTAACTGCTCTACTTAGAATTTTTGAATCAAAAAAAGATGAAGCCATTTTTAATAAACCTTTCCTGAATGCATATGAAAATGCTCCACGATAGGACCCAGTGAAAGAGCAGGGAAATATATAAGTCCACCGACAACTAAAATTACACCAATTAAAAGAAAAACAAACATGGGACCATTAGTAGGAAATATACCAATAGAAGGCGGCACAATTTTCTTAGACGCTATAGATCCTACCACTGCCAGAGTGGGAATCATTGAAATAAATCTTCCTATGAGCATAGCTACACCTGTAGTCAAGTTATAAAAAGTAGTGTTTGCGTTTAATCCTGCAAAAGCACTTCCATTATTACCCACAGCAGAAGAGAAAGCATACAAAATTTCAGTAAAACCATGTGGACCAGGATTTAAAATACTTTGAACTCCTACTGGTAAAATACATGCAGCCGCAGTAAAGCAATGAATAATTATAGGAAGAATTAATATTGCAAGCATTGTCATTTTAATTTCTTTTGATTCAATTTTTTTTCCGAGATATTCCGGTGTTCTTCCCACCATTAATCCAGCGATAAATACTGTAAGAATGGCAAAAAGTAACATTCCGTAAAGTCCTGCACCAACTCCACCTATAATAATTTCTCCAAGCATGATATTTATAAGGGGGATCATTCCTCCAGCAGGAGTAAAGCTATCGTGCATAGAATTCACTGCACCACATGAAGCTGCTGTAGTAGCAACAGCAAATAAAACTGAATCAAAGATTCCAAATCTAACTTCTTTTCCTTCCATATTTGCACCAGCAACTGCTAGCAATGGATTACCTTTCAATTCAAAGATATAAGTAAAATAAACTCCAGCTAAAAAAAGAATTAGCATAGAAGCAAAAATTGCCCAGCCTTGTTTTTTATCTTTTACAAAATTTCCAAAAACACAAGTAAGAGCAGATCCTAAAGAAAGCATTATCAATATTTGAAAAAAGTTGGTTAGTGGCGATGGGTTTTCAAAAGGATGTGCAGAGTTTGCATTAAAAAATCCTCCTCCATTTGTACCAAACATTTTTATACTTTCTCTGGATGCTAAAGGACCTTGATGAATAATTTGTTTATATCCTTCTAAGGTAGTTATTTGAAGATTTGGATTTAAGTTCTGGATTACACCTTGTGAAACAAAAAACACTGCTATTAAAAAAGAAAATGGTAATAAAACCCAAAGTACAGTTCTTGTTAAGTCAACCCAGAAATTACCGATGGTCTTACTGGAATCTACTGAAAAAGCCCTGATAAAAGCTATTGCCACACAAATACCTGATGCAGCTGAAAGAAAGTTCTGAACTGTCAAGCCAAACATCTCTGTAAAATAACTAATTGTGGTTTCAGGAGGAACTGATTGCCAGTTTGTATTTGTTATAAAACTTACAGCAAGATTAAATGAAAGCTCAGGAGAAAGAGATGGAATGTTATTTGGATTTAAAGGTAATGAACCTTGATTTCTTAAAATAAAATAAAGAAAAAAGAAGCCTAGTAAATTAAACAACAATAAAGAGATTGTATATTCAGTCCATTTTTGTTCTTTTTTAGGATCAATAAAACATGTAGCATAAATAGTTTTTTCAACCGGTAAAAGGATTGGATCTAAAATTGTTTTTTTAAAAGAAAAAATCCTACTCATGTAGGAGCCTAAAGACTTTGCAATAAGAATAAGAAGTAAAATTAGTAAGGTAATTTCAATAATCATTTTTATATCTTCTCTGGATTTAAAAGGACATAAAACAGGTAAATCAATAACCCTATTAAAAAAATAATTGAAAAGAAATACTCAATATTCATAATATTAAAGTTTCTCGCATGCTTTTACATATGCAAAACAAATAAAGAAGAAAGAAAGTACACCAAATATATAAAAGAAATCTTCCATAGTTTTATACAACAAGATAAATTTTACACACGATAAAGTCAATAATCTTCTTCTGTGTGGTTTTATAACAGACGAGTTGATTAATACGTAATTCTTTTACTTGGAAACTTGTACGGCAAAACCACCATGGTTAGACAATGCTTTATCAAATTGTGCTCTTGATATAGTAATTGGTTTTTGTTGAGCTGGATCAAAAAGAGTAACAGTTTTACTATCTATAGATTGAACTACAACAAAATGGTTTGCATCAGCTCCACCATATTCTTTTGGATTTACATGTGCAATTATTTCTTTACCACTTTTCCAAGCTTTTTCTACATCAGCACCAGTGTTGCCCTTAGAATAGCTTGCATTTAAGCCTAACGCCTTAGCACCTCTTACTAACTCACTAGTCTTAGTCGGTGCATTTTCATTTGAGCTCGCTCCCATTAAATTTCTTATTTTTTCTATTTGAGCATCAGCTTCTGCTGGTCCACCCTTCATGACACCAAGCTTTCTAGCAATCATAAGTAAGTTAGCCGGTCCACAATTTTGATTGTTACCACCAGCATCTTCATTTGTATTTGATCCACCTTTTATCTGGCTTACAAACCAATTTACGGCATTCGATACTTTCTCTCCTGCAGACTTCAGTCCATTTGAAACACCTTCTAATGCTGACTTCCCCATCTTTCCAAGCTTCTCTAGAGGAGAGTCACCTCCAGCAGAAGAACTTTCTCCCGCCATTTTATCTATTTGTTGAGATAATTCATATACTTTACTTCTATAAGTACTTTCCAATTTCTGATCTGCCAGAACTTCTGGAGATTGTAATCCTTGCTTACCTATTAAACTTTGTTGATGTTGCCTAATTCCAGCTAATTTGTTTTGGTAATCTCCAAGCTGTTGCATAAGGTTAGATCTATCTATCTGGCCTATAGATGATTTGCTACCAGCAGAAGATTGTGCCGACTGTTGTAGTTTGCTGGGATTTATCTTTTGTACTGCCATAAGGTACCTTGTAGAGGTACTAAATCAAAGCAAACTTAAGACAAGGTTAAGATTAGAGATTATTCTGAAGGATAAGCAGGTAGTGGGTTACTTAAAGGCTTATCCTCTCTATAACCCAAAGCATATTCTGCCTGTAAAATGGTGTGTATTTCTCTAGTACCCTCATAAATAACGGCTCCGCGGGAATTTCTAAAATACCTTTCTACATTAAATTCATTTGAATAGCCATAAGCTCCAAATATCTGAATAGCATCATTTGCAGAATCAAAAGCATTGTTACAGTTAACCCATTTAGCAAGGGAGGTTTCTTTAGTATTTCTCATACCTTCATTTTTTAACCAACCTGCTTTATAAACAAGCAATTTTCCGACCTCAAGCGAAGCAGCCATTTTACCTATCATTTGCTGAACAAGTTCATGTTTTCCTATTTCTTTTCCAAAAGCTTCTCTCTGCTTAGCGTAGATTACGCTCTCTTCAAGGCAGGCTTCAATTAAACCAACTGCACCAGCAGCTACAGTAAACCTACCGCTATCAATAGCACTTAAAGCAATTTTAATTCCATCACCTTCTTTACCCAGAAGATTTTCTTTAGGTACTTTTAAATCCTGGAATGAAATACTTCCAGTATTTCCAGCCCTCATTCCTAGTTTCCCGTGAATAGAGCTGGAAGAGAAACCTTTAAAACTTCTTTCAACAATAAATGCTGAAACTTTTTCACCCATCTTTGCAAAAACTAAAAAGTTATCTGCTACATCAGCTAGTGAAATCCAGGTTTTTTCACCATTTAAAATATAAAAATCACCTTCTTTTTTAGCGGTAGCTTGGATATTCATTACATCAGAACCTGCATTAGGCTCAGTAAGTCCAAAGCCAGCAATCTTTTCACCTTTTGCCTGAGGAATTAAATATTTCTTTTTTTGTTCTTCAGTCCCCCACTGCAAAAGAGCTAATGAATTAAGTCCTGTATGAACTGACATAATCACTCTAAGAGAACTATCTACTCTTTCCAGTCCCTGACAGACAAGACCTAAAGAAATATAATCAGCTCCTTGTCCACCATATTTTTTAGGGATACAAATACCAAGAAAACCAGCGTCACCAAGCTTTTTTAAAATGCTTTTATCAAAATAATTTTTAGCATCGTTTTCTTTTATGGTAGGTGAAATCTCTCTAAAGCCAAAATCTTTAGCAGCTTTTTCTATTAATTTATGTTCTTCTGTTAGAGAAAAGTCCATTTTTTATAAACTCCTATTAAGGTCTGATTAAAAAAATCAATTTAGATTAAATATTACCTTTATATCTTATGAGAAAGTTTAATAATTTTCAGAGTTTATTACAAACTTTTGAATTATTGATTTTATAAAAGAGAAAATCGGCCTAATATGACAACAACTCCATTAAACGCTAATATAAATAGCCATTTAGCTTTGCTTAGGGAAAGATTACCTAAATTTGAAATCACAGAAGAAGGATTACCCAAATTAAGCAAGGCTGATGTTTTACAAGCTCTTGTCTCACAAGGTCCAGAAGATTCACATATAGCAGATGTTTTATCAGAAGCACTAACTCAACTTAGTAGATTTACACCTGGTGAATTGGCAGAAGGAATTAGAAGGTTAGATGAACCATCTGCAAATAGTTTTATTGCACTGCAAGGGATAAAAGCAGAGGAAAGAGAAACAAATGAAATCATACAACCAAATATCACAGAACCAGAACGCTATGCAAGTCCAGAGTTAGCTATTTATGGGGATGCAGCGAATAATACAAATACATCAGGAATACCGGATCCATATGATCCAAAACTTAATTTTGAAACTCCAATTGAACCCCAAAAAGAAGTTGAGGATGATAGACCTTTTTATATTGGATCAACAAAGCTTAAACTCAATGCGAAAAATATAATGAATAAAATAATTCTTTCAGAAATTCTTGGACCAGAGCATGGACTGCATAGTAAACAATATATTGAATTATTTAGCACTTTTACTAATGAGGAAAGAGCAGAAATAGCAAAAAATCTAAGTGAAAGAAAAACTCTATATTCCTTACAATCAAGATTAGTAGCTTTTACAGTAAATAAAATTACTGATCTTACTCCCGATCAATCACAAACTTTAAGAGACACTATATGGGATTCAAATCCCGACAATCTTGACTTAATTAAAAATTTAAGTAGGCTTCATGAAAACAAAGCTATGTCTTATGAAGACATTATGGCTACGGCAAAAGGGGAAACACCCACAAGTATTTTAAATACAATTTTCACTTTAGAGAACCCAGCAACAGACTTACCACCAAAAGACTTATTAGATAGTGCTTTTATTACAGGTAGTCCTGTAACTGAACCTGAAAAACCGACAGAAGAATTAACCACTCAAACTAAACAACGTTGGTATAAAAGAGCAGGAAATTATATTTCAAACAGGTTGGGTCTTAGAAAAAAATCAGCAGAGATTCCCGATATAGCAACTCACGAAACAATAGATACTATTTTTAGCCATGGGAATCCTGCAGTCACAGCAGAACAAAAAAAACCTTGGCATGCAAGAGCATGGAATTCAGCGACATCTTTCTTTAAAAGATTCTGGCATGATGAAAAAACATCTTCAAAATCAACTACTGTTAACTCAAACTTTTCTTCTCAACATTCCTCTCCTACTAATAGCAATGAAGAACCCTCACCAGTATTCAGCATGGTAATTGGTGGAATAGCCGGCTTAGGTGGACTCCTCTGGGGGAAATTCTCTGGCTTTAGCTGGAAAAACATTCTTACTTCTTTGTTTGGATTTCTTGTAATTGGAGGTGGTGTAGCTGAATCTTTTTCAAATAAAAAATAACACTACAATAATGAAGAAGCTAACTCTTTTTTAAAACGTGGGTTTTTTGAAATTACTTTAGCAGGATTACCTGATACTCTAGTATAAGGTGGAACATTCTCTAAAACCACACTGCCTATCTCTACTTCAGCACATTTACCAATTCTTACAAAAGATCCTATAATTGAACCTGCTTTTATCTTAACGTGATCTCCAATATTTACACCTGGTCCAATTATTACACCAGCACCTACACATACATGCTGACCGATAGTCACCCCTGGAGTAATAATAGTATAACCACCGATAGATGTATTTTCTCCAATAGTTATGTACCCTAATAACACTCTGCCATTTTCTTCAAATAAGTGATTGAAACATTTTACAGCTAATCCTATCGAACATCCTTGTTTAATTTTTGTCCAGCCTATAACTAAAATATCAGTAATAAATTCCGGGGCAATAAAAACATCATTCTCAATTCTTAATCCAACAAGTTTATATAACCATTGTTGAAAAGGAGAAGGAGGAAGATTCCCAGCTATTTTATTTAAATAACCTCTAAACATCATGTGGAGTTTTATTCCTACCTCAAAAGATGTAAAAAGTGCATTCCTTTTTCTATCCTCATCATCAAACCTAAAAACATAATATGATCGGGGGCATTTTCTTTTTGTATTTTTTTCTTCAAGTAGACGTATTTTTTTGTAGTATTTACCTTCACCACATATTTTGTTTATAAAATTTTGAATTGGGTCCATAATTAAAAAATCGCTTTATTCTACTAAGTATAATACTTTAAGGACTATATAAAAAACAAGCTTAGCTTATGCAAAATTAATTAGGAAATATATAGGAGATCCCCTATAAAAAAAATGGTAAACTAGTATAAATAGTTAAAGGAGATGAAAGTGAAAAGTATATTAATAGCTATAGATGAATCCAAAGCCAGTTTAGCTGCATTAGATTTAGCTTGTGAGTTGGCAAAGGCTTCAAAAGCAGAGATCAAAGGTTTATATATAGAAAATATTGCTCGTTTATTAGAGTGGGAACCTGCTGAATTAATAGGATCAGCATTAGGTGTTACTACTGCTGCGCCACATGTAAGAGACACAGAAGAGCAATTACAAACAGAGAATGAATTTGAAAAAGAAAGAACTAATCTTAAAGAACTTTTTGAGACCACTTGTAAAAAAAACAACGTAACTGGTACTTTTAAATCAATAAGAGGGGTAATAGAAGAGTCTTTAATTCACGCTTCAAAAACTGTAGATTTAGTAGTAATTGGAAAAAGAGGAGAAGGTTATAAGAAAGACTCTAAAGAACCGGGTGAAGTTGCTGAAGAATTACTTCGCCAAGTAACAAGACCCATTTTTGTAGTGCCTGCTGAAAGCCAAGCGAAATCTAGTAAAAGGATTTTATTAGCTTATGACGGTAGCGAGGCCTCTCAAAGAACATTAAGTACTACTGCACAAATTGCAAGTATTCTCAATGCTGAAATATTAATTATGAGCGTAGCCAACGATTTAGAAATGGCTCAAAAACCACTTGATGAGGCAAAAGAGTTTTTAACACCTTACAATTTAAAAGCTACTTATAAAACAGGAATCGGTGCAACGACGCCATGGAAAGTAATTTTAGATGAAGCGAAAGTATATAACCCTGGGATAATAGCAATTGGTGCATTCGGCTCAAATAAACTTTTAGAATTAATTTTTGATAGTACAACTAATCAAATTTTAATGGAAGCACAATGTCCTGTTTTACTTTGTAGGTAAACAATGAAATTATTACTAGCTGGCTGCACGGGTTTTATAGGAAAAGAGCTTATTAAAGAGCTAAAAGAAAAAGGGCATAGCATTGTTCTTCTTGCAAGAGATCCAGAAAAATATAAAGATCTTGAAAATGAAAAACTCATATTAAAACAATGGGATGGAAAATCTCTAGGTGACTGGGTTTCTGAAATAGAGAATGTAGATGGCATAGTAAATCTTACCGGTGAGCCTATAGCTGGAAAGAGATGGACAAATAGACAAAAAAAAGTACTTTTATCCAGTAGATTAGATTCTACAAATGCTTTAATACAAGCCATCAACAAAGCAAAGAAAAAACCAAAAGTACTTATTAATGCTTCAGCAGTGGGGTACTATGGAAATGTAGAAAATGATTTAGTAAATGAAGGCTACAAAAAAGGAAGTGGTTTTTTAGCAGACATTTGTGAAGAGTGGGAAAATGCAGCAAAGCCAGCTCAAAAAGAAAATGTCAGGGTAGTTTTTCTTAGAACAGGAATTGTACTTGAAAAAGGTGGTGGTGCACTTGAAAAAATAACTCCTCCATTTATGATGTTTGCTGGTGGACCATTGGGATCTGGAAAGCAATGGTTTCCATGGATACATAGAGATGATGTTATAGGAATAATTCTTTATGCTTTAGAAAATGAAAGTGTTTCAGGCATAATTAATACAGTAGCTCCTGAGTGTGTGACTATGAAAGATTTTTGTAATGAACTAGGTAAGGTTATAAAACGCCCTTCTTGGGCACCAGTACCAGGAATAGCACTTAAGGTTTTACTGGGTGAAATGGCTGACATGCTTTTAGGTGGGCAGCATGCAATTCCTGAAAAGCTTACCAAGAGCGGGTATGATTTTAAATATAAAAAAGTGGGTGCTGCTTTAAAAAATATTTATGAATAACTCTCAAATCATTTTAATAGCACATGGAAGCAAAGATCCGCGATGGAGAGAACCATTTGAAGAGTTATATATTGATTTAAAAAATACTCTTGGAGAAGAAAAGGTTGCTCTGGCTTATTTAGATTTTATTTCTCCCAGCCTTTCTGATGTAATAAATCTGTCCATAAAAAATGGAATAGAAAATTTTAAAGTGTTTCCTCTTTTTATGGCTGGTGGTGGTCATGTAGACAAAGATATACCTAAACAAATTGCAGAAATAAAAGAGAAATTTAACAATATTTCCATAGAACTTTTACCTCCAATTGGAGAAAACAAAGAAATAGTGCACTTAATGAAAGAAATTATTGCGAGAACTCCCTTAACCAATAATTAACTTGAAAAGTGAATAATAATCTTATGAAAAAGATTGCTTTATTATTAACAACAATTTTTTTATTAAGCATAAATAGTGTTTTTGCACAGTGTGGAAACTGTAGACCAAGTGGATTCAATCTTCTCTATAATTATTTTGCACCTGCTTCAGTACAAAGAATTGCAAATCCATATTTTCAAGCAAGAAATATAGTAAACACTGCAAGAAATCCAAGAAGTTTATTAAGCCCATGTAATCCGGTAAACAGATATATTCCTGGAGGTTATGGAGTAACAACTGCTTCAAGTCTAATAAACACTAATGTTAATGGAAATTTTGTAGGGGGTAATCAAAACTCATACAATGCTAGTTATATACCTGGAAATAGTTATCCTCAAATAAATCAAGATGCTTTTGTAAGCAATTTCAATATTGATGATCAAAATAATCAAAGCGCTGGGAACAGCTATTTTGATCAAAATACTAATAGTTACGTATGGATTTTACCTGATAATAATGCTAATGATACAAATCAGGAAGTGGTCCCTTAAGTAGGGCGATTAGTAGCTCGATGAAAAGCACTTACTCTTAAGATATCAGCACCTATTATAAGATTATATATACTTGGTTCAATTTCATTTCTTAAAGCTGGAAGATCTTCAATTTTTAAACCTTTTGATAATGTAATTCCTTCAAATGCCCCAGTATCTTTAGCACTTTCTCCACATCTTTGAATAAGAATAGTTAAAACATAATTTTTCCCACTACTGTTTTTCATAATTAACCAGGCTAATTCTGACCCTAGTTCACTTCCACCAGCATCTACATCTAATTTTATAGAATCAGGAAGGTAAAGATCTTCTTTTAGTTTTCCATCTCTTTTTAAGATGTCTTCCACTGACTTTATTACAGCATCAGCTAAACCATCAACTAGTTTTTGATCTACCGGTTCTCTATTTATCTGATCTAATTCAGATGATGGTAAACCACGAGGTAACGAAGCAGCCCTAGGTGGCAGGGGTAGCAAATTGTCATCAGATGGTAGAGGAGCATTAGATGGGGGCACATTCGAGCTAGAATGTCTCCATCTATTTATTAAAAGATTAAAAAGCCAGCGCCCAATATTCATTTTTTCCTCACTTAAAGATATCTACCCAAATATAAAGGGTTTTTAATTACCTAGCAATCTATCTTAATAAGAGCATTTACCCTATGTTTTAAAAATGATAGAATAAGCTCAATACTCATATTATGAAAATCCACTCAGTCCAAGCTGTCGATTCTTATCGTCCATGGCTTAAAGACCACCTTAGCCATAAGCGGTATAACCATTGTAAAAGGGTAAGTAAGCAAGCAGTGAAAATAGCAAAAGAGTTTGTTGTAGATGAAGAGAAAGCAAGATTAGCTGGACTTCTTCATGACCTGGCAAAAGAAATACATCCAGCTGATTTATATAGAATAGCCATTAAAAATGGAATTCCTCTAGAGGCTGCAGATGTTAGACATCCAAAGAAATTACATGATAGAGTCGGAGCTATTATAGCTAGAGATGAATTAGGAATAGAAGATGAAGAAATTTTATCTGCCATTAGAACACATAGAAAAGGTGGACCCAATATGTCAGAAATAGCAATGGTTACATTATTAGCTGATAAAACAGAAAGAAAAAGAGATAAAGCACAAAGAAGAAAAATCTTAGATTCACTTATGGTTGGTGGACTCAGACAAGGTGTTTTAACAGCTTTAGGTATCAAAAATAAAACATCAAACCCTGAATTGATTAAAACAATAATCCATCCAATAGTAGAGATTAATCAAGAAGCACCATCAAAGCTTATGTTAGCTTAAAAAGATTTAATTATTAAAAAAACACTAGAAATAATAATCACTAAAAAAGTAAGAACCATTCCTGTCTGCCTGCACTTATAGTCTAATTTATTTTTATTTTCTCTAAATATAAAACTATATGCATGAAATGACCTTCCAACAAAAAAAGCAATAGCAATGGAAGAAAGAAAAACTGTAGAAGTGTGATTTAGCTCTAATAGAAAAAGTAGGATTAAAAAAATGGGGGTATATTCAGTAAAATTTCCATGAGCTCTTATAGCAAGGCTTAATTCATAGTCATTATCATCTAAGAGTAAAACTCTTTTCTTAATTCTGTGTCTAATTACATTAGTACTTAAAAGTATTAAAAAGATTCCAAAGATTCCAGCATAAAAAGTAGTAATCTGCATAAGTTAATTGTACTACTTGATCCCCTTTGCAAGATTTACTTTAAATGCCACCTGTCCGTTTTGATTTGATATAAAAATCAAAAAGGACTTTACGGGCTTTTTATCAAGGATACTTAATTTCAGAACTAATGCTTTTTTATTTCTTAATACTGATACTTGCTTTAAGGTTATTAACTCATTGTCAAGAATGGTTACTTTTGGAAATATGTCTGGAAGTAGAAATAGATTATCCCCTGATACGGTCAGTGTAAGTGTTTTTCTATTTAGAACCGTTTTTATAGAGTTGACTTTAAGGTCTAATAAAGGATTAGAATTTTGTTTAAGCAATATCGTTGCCGAGTATATATCTTCGCCAATACTTATAAGTAAAGTAGCCTCCCCAAGAGCAATATTGCCTGGAATAGTATCTGTAGAAAATATTATTAAATTCTTTCCTTTTATTAAAGAAAAATCTGAGTTTAGAGTAAAAGAATTTCCATTCTCATCTACAATTGCCAACTTAACATCTTCTTTTTTTAAATCTTCTTTTAAATCCAAAACATCAACAGGTATAGAAAACACTATTTGAGAGCCGGGATTTAAATCTATTTCTTCGCCAGACGAATTGACAGGAAAGACTAAACTTTCATCTAAGTTAACTTCAATAAGATTTGAATCAGGAGTAGGAAATGGAAAAGGTGTAGATGTAGAGCCTGGAGAAGCAGTAGGTCTAGGAGAAGCAGTAGGTCTAGGAGTAGATGTAGGACTTGGTGTAGCACTAGGCTTAGGTGTTGCAGATGGTGTGGGTGTTACAGATGGTGTGGGAGTAGCCGTGGGCGTAGGTGTAGATGGTGGCGGCAAAATCGAAATACCACCAGAACCACCACCACCACCACCAGCTCCAACAAAAGCAGGAACAGTAATAGTTATTTGAAAATTTCCCGATTGAAGTCCACCGCTGTCAGTAGCTCTAATAGTAAAGCCAAATGACATTCCAGCATCAGAATTCGTAGGAGTAAATGTATAAGTAGCTGTTGCAGGATTAGAGGCAGTAGCAGAAGTGAATGTGCCTACTGAAGGAGCATCTGGAGTAGATAAGGTAGCCGTATCTAAACCATTTGGATCTGTTGCAGAAAAATTTATAGTAAGCATTTGATTAGGTGCAAGACTATAAGAGCCACCTGTACCTGAATTAGTTGCATCTATAGTAGAAGAAGATATGGATGGAGCATTTGGATTTTGATTGACTGTAAGAAGTCCAAAAAATGATTGAGCTTTTTCAGTTATGCTCGTAAAATCACCACCTACATATATAGAAGAACCACTACTAGTGGTCTCAATAGATCTAACTATCATATTTATATCAGGATTTAAAGCTGTAATATTATTAGTAGTAAGATTAAATGCTGCAAGTCTGTTTATAGCAGTAGCTCCCAGTGCAGTAAAGTCTCCGCCAGCAACCAAGGTCATATCATAATTAGTAATATACTGTACTGTACCATTTGCATTAGGGTCAAAAGCAGTTGCAAGTCCAGTCGTCTCATCAATTCCAGCCAGTCTATTTCTAGTTAGTACACCTATAGTAGTAAATGTTCCTCCTGCATAAATAGTCGTATCATTAATAGTAATAGAATTTATCGTGTTATTAGAATTAGGATTCCATGCTGTAGCGAGTCCAGTAGTAGTATCTAATGCCGCTATTCTATTTCTTGCCTGTCCACCTATAGTGGTAAAATCCCCACCTGCGTATAAAGTCATACCTTTAATTTGAATATCATTTACTGTAGTCGTATTTGCATTAGGATTCCATGCTGTAGCCAGTCCTGTAGTAATATCTAATGCTGCTATCATATTTCTTGCTTGTCCACCTATAGTAGTAAATGTACCACCTGCATAAATATTTCCTGAATCAGCAAGTAAAGTTAAAACATTTGTATTTGCATTAGGATTCCAAGTAGTTGCAATTCCAGTACTTGAATCGATTGCAGCAATAAAATTTCTTGCCAATAAACCTACAGTAGTAAATAGACCACCAATATAAATATTGCCGCTGCTGCTAATTATTTCTCTTACAGATCCATTTACATCTGGATTCCAGCTATTTAAAGTTCCATCACTATTTATAGCTGCTAATCTATTTCTAGCTGTACCACCAATAGTCGTAACCAATCCACCACCATAAACTGATGATGAACTTACATCAAGTGAGTTTGGATTAACATAGTTTCCTAAATCTGGTGCCCAGCTAGTCGTATTTCCACTAGTTATATCTATAGCACCAATTCTATTTCTTTCTTGTCCACCTATATTTGTAAACAATCCACCAAGATATAAAGTATTGCTATCAAGTTTAATAACATTAACTGTATTATTCACATTAGGATCGAAGCTACTAGCAACCCCAGTATTAGTGCCTATTGCAGCTAACCTATTTCTATTAGAGCCACCGATACTAGTGAATAAACCACCAGCATAAATATTAGTAGCAGTAGGCACAATATCATTTACAGTATTATTAGAATTAGGATCCCATGAAGTTACTTCTCCCGTAGTAGCATTAGAAGCAGCTATTCTATTTCTTATTTGTACATTTACACTAGTAGGGGTTCCTCCTACAAAAAGATTCCCACCACTTAAAGACAGAACATTAATAGCAGCATTAGAGTTTGGATTCCATGCAGTGGCTAGTCCAGTAGCTTCACTTAAAGCAGCCAGAAAACTTCTAGTAGATCCTCCTACAGTAGCAAAAGCCCCTCCAATATAAGCATTACCACCTGATACGACAATGGAATTAACTGCAGCATTAGGACCAGGATTCCATGCAGTAGCTAAGCCTGTAACTTTATCAACATCAGCCAGGAAGGCTCTGGATTGTCCACCTATAGTAGAGAAACTGCCTCCCGTATAAACATTGTTTCCATTAATAAAAATTGTTGAGACTACGTTATTAGAGTTTGGATTCCAGCCAGTAGCCACACCTGTAGTTTTATCTATAGCTGCAATTCTATTTCTAGCAGAACCGCCGATATTTAAAAAAGAACCACCAGCATAGATATTTGCTCCATCTAAAATAATCACTGAAACAGCAGCATCAGAATTTGGATTCCATGCAGTTGTTACTCCTGTTGTTTCATCAACTGAGCCTATTCTATTTCTAGCAACTCCACCAAGAGTAGTAAAACTACCTGCTACGTATACATTACCTGCATCAACTAATATTGATGAAACAGTAGCATCAGTACCAGAACTCCAGCTATTTGCTATTCCTGTAGTTGTATCTATAGCAGCTAATCTATTTCTAGTCTGAACTCCTATAGTAGTAAATGAACCACCAGCATAAAGAGTCATTCCATTTAAAGCTAAGCATGTAACTGCAGCATTAGCATTTGGATTCCAGGTTTGATCAAGAGTTCCATCAGGACTAATATGAGCAATATTATTTCTTGTAATTCCATCAATGTCAGAAAAAGTACCACCTACATACCAACCACCACCACCATCAGGAATTACAGTACTAACTGTGCCAGTGATTTTTGGAAATGTTGCCAGCTTAACACCAGTAGCTAAATCCAGAGGAACTCCTGCTCCTGTAAAGGGACCAAATGAAGTAAAAGAACCACCTAAATAAACAATTCCACTTAATGCCTCTACTGTTAATACTGCAGCATTAGGAACGGGTCTCCATGACGTAGGCAATCCAGTGATTGAATTAATTGCCGCTACAAACGGTCTTGCTAAACCACTAATAGTAGTAAAGCTACCAGCTGCATAAATAGTGCTTCCATCAATACTTAAATAATTAACTGTATTACTTGCATTTGGATTCCAACCAAGAAGATTTCCATTAGTATCTATAGCAGCTAGTCTGTTTCTAACTGAACCACTAACAGTAGTAAAAGCACCACTAATATAAATATTTGAACCGGAAACAAGAATACAATTCACAATTCCATTAGCTGTAGGAACCCAGCTACTATCTAAAACACCAGTAGATAAAATATGTGCCAACCTTAATCTAGAAGAGCTACCTACGGCAGTGAAATTACCACCTATGTACCAGCCACCACTACCATCAGCAGCTACAGCAAATATTTCACCATTCACCTTAGGAAATAAGTTTTCTGCCAGGCCGCTTGTTTTATTAATAGGAAGTCCTGTACCAATATTAGGAGCAATTTTAGTAAAATCCCCTCCTATATAAGTGACTCCATTTGCATTTAGTATTGTATGAACTGTATTATTTGGAGCTAAATTACTTTGTAAAAGTGTTTGAGCAAAAGAGGATACAATTCCAAATAAAAATAATATGAAAAAAAGTGCCACTATAAATTTTAATTTATAAGTCATTCTATTAATAGTATAAATAAAATCTATCCTATTTTCATAGAGGAATTCGTCCTACAAAGAACTATTATCTAAATAGTTTTCTTATGATAATAAATGAGTATGAAAAAGTATGAGAGATTAAAACAATTAAAATAATTAAACCCAGTCACAAAGAGCCTTTTATAATTAGCCATTCACCTAGACTTAAAGAAGAATAAAACAAAGAAAGCGAGATACATATGTATCTTTATTTTATTTATTTTTCAATAAAGTTAATATATCAGACAGATATACAAGCTGGAGAAATTCATATGTTTTTAGCAAAGTTTAGGCCTAATTTAAATATATTAAAGATTTCTATAATTATTATCTTTAGTTTTTTATTCTGCTCTTTGTCTTCTTTTTCTCAGAGTATACCTACTCTCAATGCAGTATTTATACCTTTACCTTCTGGCATTACTTCAACAACTCCAAATTCTATAGTCTCAGGAATAAAAACTGCTTTTTCAGTTTCTACTAATGAACTTCCAGTATCATCAAGAAATTTTGATGACTCAATTACAATAACTGATTCACAAGGTATGACTTTTACTATAGATACTGAAGTAGTAAGTACTGAAATAAATTTTCCATCAAATCCTAGTGTAAATTTTATATTTAATACAGAGGTTGTTCCATCTAGCGTAGCTACTGGAAGTGCAGTTATAAGTCTCAAGTCGGCTGGAATTACTGTAGCAAATGTGACTACAAATGTTATTCAATCTGACATTTTAAATCCCGATAGTGCGAACTCCCCTTCATTACAACGATTTAAACTAAGAAGACATGGCAGAGATCTTAAATTAATTATTAAAGGGAAGAATTTATCAAATAAAAAGAACTCTTCTTTCTCAACTATTCCAGCATCAAAGATTAAAAGAGTAAAAATCAGAACAAATAAAAAAGGTAATTCCCGTATGATTGCTAAATTTTCTATCCCAAGCAAAAACTTAAGCAGGGTCATTTTCACTATTTCTACACCATCTGGACAAGTCAGTGAAAAAATAAATTTAGCAGATCCTGCATTTAGGAAAGAAAAAGACAGTAATAATAAGCAAAAGTCCTAATATGACACTTCAAAAATAGATGGAAAGTCTAAATAAGTGTAAGAATTATTGTGGGACAAAAACATAGAAGATTTAAAAATAATACAAAAAATTCTTTCTGGGGATAAAAACCTCTATAGGGAAATTATTAATAAGTATCAGCAAAAAGTGCGGACTTATTGTTTTAACTTTTTATCAGATAAGGACTTAGCTGATGATACTGCCCAAGAAATTTTTCTAAAAGCTTACCAAGGACTAAAAAGCTTTAAAGGACAATCATCCTTTTCCACATGGCTATTTAGAATAACCTTTAATCACTGTAGTGATGTACTTAGAAAAAGAAATAAGCAGAATCTTATCTCCCTAGAAGGGTTGATAGAAAAAGAAGGGGATAAAATAGAGGCTTTATTATTTACTTCTGAAGATCACACTCTGGTAATTGAAGAAGAAGAATTGCTTAGGCAGCTAATTTCAGCATTTCCAGAAAGATACAGAACAATTTTAATACTACGTGAAGTCAATGAATTAAGTTATGAAGAAATAGCAGATATTCTCCATTGTTCAATTGATTCAGTTAAAGGAAGATTAAAAAGGGCAAGAAAAGAGGTGGCTAAGCAAGTTCGACACTTAACGGAGCCGATAAATGTCTAAAAAAGTAGAGGAATCAATGAATTACGAAGAAATAGAAGAAAAATTATTTAGTCTGGTTGGGAAAACCAGGAAAGCTGATTTCTCCTCCGATTTCACAGATAATGTAATGCAACAAATTTATGAACTTAAGAAAGAAGATGAGAAAAAAGCAACTGTCATTCCATTTAAAAAATCAATATCATTTGTTACGATTACAGCAATAGCCGCTTCTTTTATTTTTAGTATATTCAGTATAAATGAGTCTATAAGTACAGAAAATATTTTACTAGCTGAAGTGCCAGATTCATACTACTGGGCATTTTCAAATAGTGAAGATTCAGATTTAGAAGTTCTAATAGGTGAGTCAAGGGAGGAAATATGATTAATTGGAAACAAATACTTACTGTAGTTGCTATCAGCACATGTATAACTAGTGGCTATGCATTTGCATGCAATAAACAAGGAGCAGCTAAATCAGATAAACATCAAGGTTGTGGCTGTAAAAAAGGAGAGAAGGGGAAATTTAAACAAAAGATTTCAAATCGCTTAAATAGTAAATTAGATTTAACTGCTGAACAAAAAACAAAAGTTGATTCTATTTTTGATGAGGTCCATCCAAAAATGGAAGCTATTAGAAAGTCTACGGACCAGCAAATAAGAGCAGTCTTAAATCCAGAACAACAAGCAAAGTTCGACAAGATGGTTGAAAAAAGGGCAGAAAGACATAAGGAATGGCACTCACCTGAGTAAATCAATGTTCATTAGCAGGCTCTATTAACATTAGAGCCTATTTTTAAAAAGGGTAAAAAAATGAAAATAGCATGGATACAAATTTTACTTTCTCTTATTCTTGGGATTTCCATTGGTGTCTTTTTTGAAAAAAACAGAGATTGTAATTGTCCATGCTCTAGCTCTAAACCACATTGCATGAAAGACAAGAAGATGTTTAAAGAGAAAATGCTTAATCATTTCAGTAAAGAATTAGATCTTACTCTCGAACAAAGAGTTAAAGTTAAAGCTATTTTTGCAGAAAAGAAAAAGGAAATGGATAAATTAAGAGGTGACCTTCGTCCTAGATTCGAAGCACTTAGAAAATCTACCCATGAAGAAATAAAAGCAATTTTAAACAAAGACCAACAAATAAAACTCGACAAAATGGAAGTTAAATTTGATTCCATGCGTAAAAAGTGGAAGTCTATGTTTGAGGGTCCAGAACCTTAAATAAATTTAATCTTCAAAACATTATGGAAATATAAAATTAAGAGCTAAATAACTTTCTAATTTTAGAATTAGTTTCATGACACTAGAAATTGGCAAAATCCCTCCAAAACCAGTTATAGATTTTATATTGGTAAACTCTTCTGCAATTAAAATAACTGAAGGGGCCACCTTTGATAGACCAGGCATTCCTTGGCATAATAGTCAAAATGAAGCATTATACTTAATGCCAATTAAAGTAACTGACTTAATTAAAAACAGTCCATTAGTTAATGCACCTTGGAAAATGTTGGATATAGGCTGTTATACAGCTCATTATCCAGAATTTTTAATAGCTAATGGTTTTAATAATATTCCTCGATACGTAGGAGTAGATTTTGACAAAGCTGCTCTTAATAGAGCAGGGGCTGATGCTAGAGAAATTTTTAAGGCTTCAACATGTCAAGAATGTTCTTTTTATGAAAGAGACATTTTTAAAAATGGTTCCTTTTTAGAAATTCCAGACGATAACAATTTCATAGTTTGCACAGGAGTTATTAACAAAAGAAATTTTCAAGATTTAAAATACTTACTCGATAACGTAAATTTGCTAATGAGGAAAGATTCAACATCCAGATTTTTTATAAACTTTGCTACTTTTAATAAAGATATTCCTGCTCAGCATAATGAAGAAGCAACATACCTAGTAGAAGGAGAGCACAACAGTCTGGGAATTACCTGTGTAGATTGTCTTTTTCCTATAAGGAATTCAAATGAAAAATCTAGATCAACAGCTTATGATGAAAAAGAGCTAGAAGCTTTAATTAAATTAACTGGGTTTCAAATAGATGAAAAATGTACTTTTAGAACAGATAGAGGAATGAGATTTGGAAATATTATATATGGCTTACAGGTTGCTTAGTTTGAACCTTAAATAAATTTTTTAATTCTTCAGGCATTACACAGTGATGCTTTTCATCAGTATGAATTCCTACCAAGCTATATGCATTTGCATAGATTCTAGGAGAATTAAAAAGGTAAGAGATAGCATCTTTCATAGTCATAAGTTGAAAACGATCAGAGAATTTTTCCTGAATTAGTTTTCTGACTTTAGGATATTTAGCTGAACACATGGAAGGATATAAATGATGCTCGACGTGGTGAGAAAAATTAGAGAAAATAAAATCTACGAACTTACTGTTTTTTATAGATACAGAGTTTATAAGAGGATCATCAACTTCACCAGTAAGAGGAGAAAATATATGATTAGTGTGAATATATAACATTAGAATAAAATGACAGATAAGTAAAGGAATAGTAGAAACCAAAAGAAAAGTGATTAGTGAGAAGTTGGAAATCACTGCAAAAAGATATAACTGAACAGAAAATATGGTCAAAAGCTCAAGAGTAACAAACATCCTATCCTTTGTATTAAAGAGATTTCTTAGTCCTCTATATTTAATTGAACTTTGCTCACTAAGATTCGTAGCATAAACACCATAAAAAATATTGCTTATAAAATATGCTAAAAAACCAACTGCAATAAAAATAAAACTGGAAATTTTGTTATAGCATTCATTAGACATCCTTAATTTATAAATAATAATTTCATGAGGTTTCACTGGCATTTCATCTAATGTCCAATTTCTATCTGGATCATCTAATTTCCCTGTTCTTGCATGATGAAAATTATGCAATCTTTGCCAAAACAATGGTGGGAAAAAATTAAAGACTCCTGCAGTTATACCAATGAAATACATTAAGGTTTTTGATTTAACTATGGAACCATGCATTAAATCATGAAGAAAGAAACTTATAGCTGCAAGAATAATACCTAAACCCAAAGAAAGTATAATTTTTAAAAGTAAATTTTCAGACGCAGATAAAGTATATATTCCAAAAAGATAGACTGACATTAATACAAAATATCTGAAGAGTTCAGATTTATCACTTTTATGATCATCTTCACTCAAACTACTTGCTAGTTGATCTCTGTAATCTTTTTTTGATAACAACTTAACGTTCGGGTGACTGCTTAATTCCATAATTTTTCTCTAAAAAATAGTAGCATTTTAAGAAAGTATACTCAAAATTTTAATAACAAAAATCTATTATATGCATTTACGATTTAGCTATTTAATCAGAGTTGCGGTAATAAATATCAATCAAGGCTTTTCAAATGAGCTAGTTGAGGTAGGTTAATGTACAAGTTTACTAAAACATTGTGATTAATTATGTCCTGAGTAGGGGACTGAATATTAAAGTACTGCATTAAATATCCCCCCTCTACATTTGCATATTTAGTCACTTTTCTATTTAGCCCCACAAAAAATCTATTCTGATCTACTCCTGCCTGTGGTCCACGAAAATGAGTACTAAGATTTATAAATGATTCATCATAAACTACAAAAGCCCAGTTTTTCTTTTTATCAAGAGTATATTGTGCTCTAAGCATTTCACGAAACCGTACAGGAACTCCATGAACATTTTGTATGAATCTTTCTTCTAGTCTGGTTCTACTTGAAAGACCCCACCTACCAAACTCTCTTTCATAAAGAATTTGCTCCCATAATCTTTGTTCACTTACAAATTTAGGAATGTAATTCGTTATCCATGCATAACCTTGCCAGAGAGAAAGATGTTTAGTTACTTGATATCCAACAGATGGCCTAATTAATAACTGATTGAAATCAGAAACATTTTCCTGAATACGAGGATTTATTTCTAATTGTGTCTGAAGTTTTTTAGTGACTGGAAGCTTTATGTAAACAGGGGTCCAAAGTCCTAAGTCATTTTCCAGAGCAAATGCAGGAAAAGAGTTTATTAAAAATATTGTTGTAAGAATTAGTAATTTGATAGACTTCATTTATTTGCTCTCAAGCTTTCATTAGAATAGACAATGCCAGATTTAAATTATTCCATATTTCTATCAATGGTGAAGAATACATATTAAAATCAAATAAACTAGACGATTTAATAATCTTATAATAATTGAGCCTAATTAACTGTTATAAACAAACTTATCTTAGGTACAGTTTTTGAAAGAGGCATTTTCTCACTTATTGCTTGAATTGTTTATCTCTATTTTAGAGCTTTCATGGCTTTTGTTAGGAGCGCTAAGAGATAACTTCTGCCCATACTTGTCATAATTGCCACATGACAGTTGCAATAAAAGCTAAATTAAATGAAAAAGACTGTATTGAATCAAGTTTAAAAAAATACGGCTATGGCTCTTTATCATTTGTAAGCTTATACCCTGGCATAAGGTTCTTTTCTGTTCCTGGAATAGAAGGTTTTATTCCCTACATAAGAAATAATGATTTAACCTTAGGCGCTTGTGAACCTGTTTGCGACCCGGAAAATATCTATTTATTAGCTAAGATATTTTTAGAACTTTCTCTTAAAGAAACGGAGTATGTAGGTTTTATTCCTGTCAGTGAAAGAACACAGCCAATTTTAAAAGCAATAGGCTTTGACAGTATAAGTATAGGAAAAGAACCTATATTTGATTTAAAGAATTTAAAAAAACAAGATGGAAAAGTCAGAAATAGTATAAGCAGAGCAATAAAAAAAGGACTTAAAGTAGTCCCCTTTAATTCAATCTATGAAAAAGATATAAGCACATATTCCAGAAGATGGGAAAGAACAAGAGAAATGCCAGCCATGCAATTTTTGTTTGAATTAAATCCTCTCGAACTAAAAGAGTATAAAAAATATTTCTTGTTAATAGATGATGAAAACAGATTAAAAGCTTTTCTAAGCTGCTCACCCATATATGAAAGAAATGGCTGGAATTTGCACGATTTAGTAAGAGAAGAAAATGCCCCTCATGGTTGTAGCGAACTTTTAATTACCTCTGCATTAAACTTGCTTGCAGAGGAAGGTTATAGTATGGCTAGCTATGGTTTGGCACCTTTATCTAAATTACCCAGCTCAGATATCAATCATCCTATTGTAAATAAAGTTCTTAGATATTCTTATGAAAAATTATCTTTTATATATCACTTTCAATCACTAGAATACTTTAAGGATAAGTTTGAGCCAAATTATTGGGAAGAGAACTCTTTTTGCTTTTATCCAAAAAAAGTAAAATTAAAACTGGCATATGATTTGCTTAAATCTTTTCTACCAGGTGGGCTTTCCTCGATTATAAAATATAAAGCAACTCATTGTTGAATCTTAAATTAAACATGTTCTTTAAAAAATTTAACCATATGTTCTATTACTACAATTGACTCCTCATCAAGCATAGGAGTATGTCCGCCTTTTGTAAATTTCAGGTAAACACTGTGTGGTATTTTTTCAGATAAATGATCACCATGATGCACATGGACTTGGGTATCTTTTTCATCAAATAAAATCATTGTAGGACAAAGGACTTTATGAAATTCCATATCTTCTAGCTTTGCAAATTGTTCTGCATCATTTGCATACCCATGGAATCTCAAGTTTGAAGGCATTGTTGATGCTATAAGTGCATCTAAAATTTTTAATTTCTTCTCATCACTCAATGCAATCTTTGGATTAGCACCCAACTCCTTACAAATTAAATTATTTAAAAAAGGTAATGATTTTTTTGCACTTAACAAAGTTCTTGGCAAAAATTCATTTTTAACAAAAAGTTTGAAGAGCATACTTTTTTCAACAAGTTTTTTTGTTACCGTGGATAGCATGACTAAAGATGAAATTTTTTCTGGATAGTTTATAGCAAAATTCAAAGCAAGAGGTCCACCACCAGACCATGCAAGGAATGAAGCTTTTTCAATATTTAATGCTTCAATAAAATGGTAAAAAACTTTTGCTTGTTCTTCTGGTGTCTTTCCCAGATCAAGGCTAGTTTTTAAATATCCAGGTCTTGATGGGGTAATCAGTCTGAAATCATGAGAGATTATTTCGCTGAAAATCAATGGACCGACATCTGAGCCTCCAGGAGTACCATGTGAAAGAACAATAACTGGACCTGATCCAATGTCTGTATACTCCACATCACCAATTTCAGTTTTAACTATTTTATGCTCAAACTCCATACTATTACTCTAGCTTTTTATTATAAAATCTATTTTTATAATTTTTTTATTATTGTAAATTGAAGATTAGTATATAATAAAAAGCCTATAAGTTAAGAAAACAAGGTTAAGCAAGAACTTTCATAATGATTATTTCTTTCACAAACCAAATAACAATTCAATGCTGCTGTAAAAGCTGTTGTTGTTAGTCTGACCTTAGACTAACTTTTTTGTTGTTTTGGGTCTAGAAAGAATTTTTTTATTATGATTTTTTTTGCTTTTTTTTATTTTAAATGCCTATAAATCCTATATATTCATATTTTATTCCTCAACCTATTATTAGGACATTGCCATCTTCTGGTAAAAATGATCTGCAAAAGATTTCTATGGAAAATGCTAATAACACTCCCATCATGGGACTTCCTAGTATTCTTGATTCTTTTATTAGGGGTGCTGGTAGATACTATGAGACAAATATGGAAAACTACGCAAATAGAATAGGCTTTCGTTTTATAACTGAAAATGTCAGATATCTTTCTTCTCGTTCGCTTTTACACCTTTTCCAGAAGCAAATAAAAGAAATTAATTTAAATATGTTTCTTACTGGAATTAGAAAATCATTAGAGATTACTATGGGTACAGCCATAGTCGATCCAAACAGACAAATAGATAAGTTTAAAAGAATGGGAACAGGGTTTTTAAATATGTTCGCTAGATTAGGCTCAAGAATAGGTCTTATTGGAATAGGAGTTTTAAAGGCTAGCCAATTTGATTATAAAACCCTATCAGATGAATTTTTAAGTAGAACACTATGCAGACTTTTATTTATTGATACAGAAAATCCAATTGTAGGTGTAGGTTGCCGTACAGTTGAACAGTTTGCAATTAATGAGTGGGTAAGAAGTCTGCCCTTTTACAATTTAGTTATTTCTAAACTCCCTATTAATCAAAGAAACTCTAATTCTGCAAATGCTAATGGTAAAGAACAAGAAGCAAATATTAGATTAGAAAGGAAGCAGAACTAGCCATATCATAATATAAAATTATGGCTATGCTTGAAACCGAACAAATAATTTTAATTTCATCAGTTTTTTTAATGTGTTAAAATAGCTATGTGCGAATATTCGCATATACTAAACGAACAAACAGAACAAAAAAAATGAAGAGACTAAGAGAATTTAAAGCAACATTTTTTAAAGCACTTGCCAACCCAATTAGGATTCAAATAATAGATGAACTCCGCAATGGAGAGCTTACGGTAAATGAATTAAAAAAAAGACTGGGTATTGAAGCTCCAAACGTTTCTCAACAGCTAGCAATCCTTAGAAATAATAATATAGTAATCACTAGAAAATCTGGAAATAATATTTACTACTCTATTAGACATTCTATTATTTTTAAACTACTTGATGAAACTAAAAAAATATTTAATGAACAATTGATAGATATACAAAATTTATTAAAGGGACTATCGAAGAGATAAAAATAAATGGAAAATAATATTTTACTGCTTGAATTCTCTATATTGTTTTTTATTATCGGGGCATTATTTTCACTCGTATTAGGACTGTATTCAAATAAGCTTGGCATATATACATCTAGTATTTTCGCAATAATTGCTGCACTTTTCAGCCTTCTTAGTTCAGTCAATGTTTTACTCCACAAGAACAGTTTTAAAATAGAATTACCTATAAATATTCCATTATTAACTCCCATTCTTTCAGTAGACCCATTTTCAGCATTTTTTATTTTCTTAATCTCATTAATTTCAATTTCTGTTTCAATTTTTTCAATTGGCTATTTAAAATCAGAATCTACAAAAACATCAATACCTCTTTTAGTATTTTTATACAATTTGTTTTTATTATCAATGATTCTTTTGGTAAGTGCTAATGATGCACTGCTGTTTTTAATCTTCTGGGAATCAATGACCTTAATATCCTATGGGCTAATTATTTCTAACACTTCTAGTGATGAATCAAGATCTGCAGGTTTTATCTATCTCTTAATGACGCATATTGGATCAGCTTTTTTATTATTTTTATTTTTAATAATGGCAAACTATTCTGGAAGCTTTTCATTTGAATCATTCCATGGCGTTTATAAAAAAATGCCTGATAATTTAAATCTTTTATTGTTTATTTTTGCATTGATTGGTTTTGGAACTAAAGCAGGATTAATTCCATTACACATCTGGCTTCCAGAAGCACATCCAGCAGCACCTAGCCATATATCTGCCCTAATGTCTGGAGTTATGATTAAAACAGCAATATATGGATTATTACGTGTAACTTTTGAGTTTTTAAACCCTAATTCATATTGGTGGGGAGTTTGTTTACTTTTAGTAGCGGTATCTACAGCATTGGTTGGAATTATCTACGCTTCTCAGGAAAATGATATAAAAAGACTTCTTGCATATAGCAGCATAGAAAATATTGGCATAATTTTCATTCCCATCAGCACTGGAATTATTTTTTACAGCTTAAGACTCTATGACCTTGCAGCTATTTCTTTAGTTATAAGCTTATTTCACACCCTAAATCACTCTATTTTTAAATCATTACTTTTTATGGCTTCAGGTTCAGTAATCTCAACAACTCATACAAGAAGTTTTTCCAAATTAGGCGGATTAATAAAAAAGATGCCAAAAACATCTTTGTTTTTCTTGATCGGAGTCCTGGCTATCTGTGCATTTCCTCCACTAAATGGCTTTGCAAGTGAATGGCTTATATTTCAGAATTTACTGGCTCTGTTTAACACTTCTTCAAATGTTATAAAAACTATAGGAATAATCTCCGCTTCATTATTAGGTTTAACTGGTGCTATATGCATTGCAACATTTATAAAATTATTTTCAGGAATATTTATGGCAATGCCTAGAACGCATTTAGTAGAGTATGCTCAAGAATCTTCCAAGTCTATGATATTCAGTTTATTTATATCTTCAAGTCTATGTTTATTAATAGGACTGTTTCCATTATTTACAATTTCATTGATTTGTCCAGCTGCTTCTACTTTAATTAATTTAAGTCAAGTTAACTCAGCGGCATTTTCTAATAATCAAATATTACACATAAATAATACTGTTTCAGGACATTATTCACCAACTCTAATTCTTTTGCTACTTTTAAGTTTCTCTTTTCTTGGATTTATTATCCCTAAGTTAGTTAATAATAAAACCACTACAAGAAAAGATGAAACATGGAGTTGTGGAATAAGTCCTAAGGCTGAGTTTGAATACACTCCTACTGGCTTCATTCAACCCATAGAGGTCATTTTTTCAGGACTACATATCCCAAAAGATTTTTACTACAAGTGGATTTATCTTCCCATTTATGATGTCTTAAATAAATTCTCCTACAAAGTCAAAACCGTTCAGTCAGGAGTTGTGCAGGTTTACTTGACTTATATTTTTATTGCTTTAGTAATTTCTATTATTTGGGTAAGCTTATGAATATTGAAACAAAAAATATAATACTAATATTAAGTCAAATAATTGGACTGCTTTTACTTTCTCCAATGGTAAATTCTGTAATTAAAAAAATGAAGGGTTTATTACAGGGAAGAAAAGGGATTCCACTGTTTCAAGGATACTATGATTTAACTAAATACTTTCACAAGGAAACAGTTATATCAGATCAAACATCATGGATTTTCTCTACAACTCCTTTAATTGTTTTTTCTTCAACTCTTACTGCAGGACTATTTGTACCAATGTTTTTTGAAATTGAGAGTATTGGTATGTTTGGCGGAGTAATTCTTTTTGTTTACTTGCTTAGTTTAGGAAGATTTTTTATGTCTCTTGCAGCAATGGAACCAGGAAGTGGGTTTTGTGGAATGGCTAGCAGTAGAGAAATGATGCTTTCTGTTTTAATTGAGCCAGTTATGCTTCTTTCTCTCATTGTTTTATGTTTACTATCTAACTCAACGCAAATTCCTACTATAATAACCTCACTTGTAAAACATGATTTAACTTTTCCTTCCATTAGCTATGTTCTTGCCATATTTGCATTGTTTATAATTTCTATTGCTGAAATAGGAAGGATTCCATTTGACAATCAGGAAACTCACTATGAACTTACTATGATTCATGAAGGAATGTTATTAGAGTACTCCGGAAAATTACTTGGGTTAATGGTTTGGGCTAATTGGTTAAAGCAATTAATAATAATTTCTTTAATTTGTAATTTAATTTTTCCTTGGGGAATTATAAACAAATTTACTTTAATTAGCATAAGTACTGGATTAGCATTTTATATTTTAAAAATTCTTATTATTTCAATTATTATTACTCTAGGTGAAACTGTTATTGCAAAGGTCAGATTGTTTAGAGTGAAAGACATACTTGTAACTTCTTTTGCAATTTCAGTACTAGCATTAATTCTGGTTATTCAAGAATTAGGAAGGGTTTCAATGCCATGAATAACTTTCTAACACAAGAATTTACAACTCCAATAATCAGTTACTTTACTGTAGTTTTACTTTTAATGAGCATTTTAATTACAGGAAGTAATAGACTAAAATCTATAGTTAAATTTTATTTACTTCAATCTTCATGCCTGGTAATAATAACCCTGATAATAGGATTTTCAATTAATAATCCAGAAACTCTGCGAATAGCAATAATAACTCTTTTAGGAAAATGCATTGTAATACCACTTGCTTTGAATTTTGTAATTGATAAAAGTCAGGCAAACAAAGAGGTTGTACCGATAATAAGTCCTTCAACTACAGTATTAATTGCCTCTGCATTAATTGCATTTGTTTACGGCTTATCAATGACACAAAATTTTGGAAGGATAGCATATTACCCAGGACTATTTAATGCTGCAATATCCATTATATTAATTGGCTTATTAATAATGATAAGTAGAAAAAAAGCTCTCACACAAATTATTGGCTTGTATGTAATGGAAAATGGGATTTTCGCCCTTACATTAGACACAGTATTTGGAATGCCTTTTGTAGTTGAAATGGGAATTTCTCTAGATTTATTTATAGGAGTACTAATTATGGGAGTCTGGACACTTAGAATAAAACAATCATTCGACTCCATAGATGTAAGCAAATTAAGTAAATTAAAAGGATAAAAATGGAAATAATTTTACTTATACTAATTCCTTTCATTACTGCGATTCTTTGCTTATTGCCTAAAAATGAAAAACAGTTTGCTCCTATTCAGATATCGGGATCTTTGTGTTTACTTTTAGTTGTAATTAAATTATTAAATAACGTAATTAAACTAGGCGTAATTAAATCTTTCAACAATCTGGTTTATATAGATGCTTTCAGTGGATTACTAATTTTAATAATTGGCACTGTTAGCTTGCTTGTTTCTTTGTATTCAGCCGATTATATGATTAAAAGTAATGAGGAATATTCTTTCCCTTTATGGAAATTGAAAAAATTCTATTTTTTACTGAATATTTTTGTGCTCACAATGCTAACAGTTGTAATTTCTAATAACATAGGACTTGTCTGGGTTGGAATAGAGGTAATTACACTGATTTCTGCTTTCCTAGTAGGGTACTACAATAAGAGCACTTCCATTGAAGCTGCCTGGAAATATATAATACTTTGTAGTGTTGGAATTGCATTTGCAATGATAGGAATCATTCTATGCTTCTATGCTGCAATTCACTCTGGAGGAGTTGAGTCTTTAAGTTTAAACTGGGATTATTTACTTTCTATATCAAAGAAATTTAATCCCAATATAATAAAGTTAGCTTTTGCATTTATACTAATCGGCTATGGAACAAAAGTAGGTCTTGCTCCTATGCATTCATGGTTACCAGATGCTTACAGTGAAGCACCTACACCAGTCAGTGCATTACTTTCCGGAGTTCTTTTAAAGTGCAGTCTTTACAGCATTATTAGATTTACTATTATTGCTAATGAATCTATCGGTGCAGCATTTACCAATAACATGTTACTGTTTTTTGGAATGTTTTCTATTGCACTATCAGTTCCATTTATAATGACACAAAATCAGATCAAACGTTTATTAGCATATAGCAGCCTTGAACACATAGGAATAATTGTGACTGGATTAGGAATAGGAAGTCCACTGTCTATATTCGGAGCAGTATTCCACATGTTTAATCATGCAATCACAAAAACTTTAATGTTCTTTACAGCAGGAAACCTCTCATTAAAATTTCAAACAAAAGATATAAGTAAAATCAAATCTGCCATAAATATAATGCCATTTAGTGGAACAATATTTTTAATCGGAGCACTTGCTTTAATGGGATCACCACCTTTTTCAGTTTTCTTAAGTGAGTTTTATATAATCAGAGCTGGAATACTTGAAAAGCATTGGGTTATTAGCTCATTATTTATATTATTTTCACTTATTATTTTTGGTGCAATAATGTACCAAACTATGAATATGACTATAGGAAACAGCACTGAAGAAAAGAATAATCTTAGAGAAGAAGTAAGCAAATTAGGAGTTTTAGCATTAGTAATACCACTGTTTATCATTACATTATTAAGTGTCTGGATACCAGCACCCTTGTTTAAATTATTAAATAGATCCGTAGAAATTATTCATGGAAAAGGAATATTATGAATAAATCAAACATAATATCTGTATTAAAAAAATGTAACCTTGATGAAAGCACCATCAACACCAATCATTTATTGTGTAACATTCAAAAAGAAGATTTACAAGATTCCATTGAAGTTTTATTGAAAGAAAAAGTATCATTTCTAACAATGTTTGCCATAGATGAAAGATCATTAAATAAGAAATATAAACTGCATTTAATTTTTCTAATTTTAAATACAGCTTCTTTACTTACATTTAAAGTTTGTTTAGATGAGACAAAACCCTCATATCCCACCATCAGTAAGTTAATTCCAGCGGCAGAATGGTTTGAGCGTGAGATTCATGATATGTTTGGAATAGTTGCTGAAGGAGTAGATTTGCTACCACTAGTTCTGCATGGAGACTTTCCTCATGGAAAACACTTCCCTATGCGAAAAGATTTTAAGTTAAATACAGAAATTGAAATCTCAGAAGTCCCTCATCAGTTCACACAGCCTCATGCTGAAGGAATGCATCAAGTAGCAGTAGGACCAATCCATGCAGGAATAATAGAGCCAGGACATTTAAGGTTTTGCACTATTGGTGAACAAATACTTGATTTTAATGCTCAGCTTTTCTATACACATAAAGGTATTGAAAAAAGTGCAGAAGGAAAAACCATAGAAGAAGGGCTTATACTGGCAGAACATGTGTGTGGAATGTGTTCTTATTCGCATTCTACGGCATACTGTCAGGCTGTAGAAAGTCTAAGTAAAATAAATATTCCTAAAAGAGCAACATATATAAGAACTATTTGCTTAGAACTAGAAAGATTAAATAGCCATCTGGCTGACTTGTCTGCTATATGTTCTGCTAGTGGTTTTGCTATAGCTTCCATGCAAGCAGCTAGCTTTAGAGAAAAAGCTATGCAAATCACTTTCAATCTTACAAATCATAGATTTTTCAGAGGATTAAATACTGTTGGTGGTTTAAAAAGAGATATTAATGATGATGAGTTTAAATCTTTAAAAGACGAATTACAAAACTTAAAAAAAGAATTCAAATCATTAGAAAAAATCATTATCGATTCTGATACACTTCTTGATCGTCTTGAAACTACAGGAGAGTTAAGCTTTATTCAAGCAAAGAAATTTGGAATAGTGGGACCAGCAGCACGAGCTTCAGGAATAGATATTGATTTAAGAAGAGATTTCAAATATGCAGGTTACCATGATTTCACTCCAGAAATCAATATTGAAACGGAAGGAGATGCATTAGCTAGAACTAAGGTTAGAGTTAAAGATATTTATTCAATTTTTGATTTTATTCGAAAAATTATAGATAAACTACCTACAGGAAAAATAAAAGAAGAAATCCCAGAACTATTTTCATCTATGCTAGAACCTGGAATCGGAGCAGTAGAATCAGCAAAAGGCTCTTTAATTCACTGTTTGATTTTAGATAAGAAAAATAAAATTTCAAGGTGGCATGTAAGAAGTGCATCATATATGAATTGGAGAGGGGTAATCCAAGCAACAAAAGGAAGAAACATAGTTCCTGATAGTCCACTAGTTAATAAAAGTTTTAATCTTTGTTATGCATGCGTTGACAGATAAGAGGGGGGGGGAATGTTAAAAATGTTAAATACTGAAATCATCAGAACTGAATTATCTAGGATTAAAAAGCTTGATAAAAATACTAAACATGCTCTAAGTAAATCATTGCTTATACGTCATTTAGATACTGGGTCTTGTAATGCAGAAGAAGCTGAGTTATTAGCTTTGTCTAACCCGATTTATGATCTCACACAATTTGGAATTGATTTTACCGCCTCTCCAAGACATGCAGATGTTTTAACTGTAAGTGGCCCCGTAACAAGACATTTAAAAATTGCAATGGAAAAAACTTACAATGCAATGCCTTCTCCCAAAATAGTTATAGCTATTGGAGATGGGGCTTGCAATGGTTCTATATATGAGAAAAGTTATGCTTGCTTAGGAAAAGTAGATGATTTTTTACCGGTTGATATTTATATCCCAGGCAATCCCCCTACTCCTAGTGAAATATTAAATGGATTATTACTTTGTAAAGAACTCCTGAATTCAAAAAAAATTAAAAAGAGTACTGTAAAATTAAAGCTATGCTTGAAACCGAACAAATAATTTTAATTTCATCAGTTTTTTTAATGCTAAGTGTATTTTCCAGCAAAGCTTCTTCAAAACTTAACATTCCAGCTCTTTTACTTTTTTTAATTATTGGAATGCTGGCGGGATCAGACGGACCTGGAGGTATTTATTTTAATGATGCTGGATTAGCACAATTTCTTGGAATTATTGCATTGATATTTATTTTATTTTCAAGTGGATTAAGTTCAAAATGGAAACGAACAAAAGCTATTATATGGGAAGGTATTTCACTTTCCACTGTAGGTGTAGTTTTTTCTGCAGTATTAATTTGTATACTTTCAAAAAATTTACTTGGCTTTACTTTATTTGAAGGGCTTCTACTAGGTGCAATTATTTCACCCACAGATCCAGCTGCAGTTTTTTCACTTATAAAAGAAAAAAAACTTGCCATTAATCATAAACTTTTATCATTGGTTGAGCTGGAGTCAGGAATAAATGACCCTATGGCTGTTTTTATGACTATAGCTTTGACAAGCTTAGTTACAAATAGACTATCTGGCTATGCTGAGTTTATAGGCTTTTTCTTTAGCCAGTTTGTTATCGGAACAGCAATGGGCTTATGCATGGGGATGCTAGCAGTATCAATTCTAAATTCTATAAACCTTGAGTATGAAGGACTGTATCCAGTTCTTTCTATTTCATTTGTTCTGTTTACCTATGGTATAACAACTTTTTTTCATGGTAGTGGGTTTTTAGCGGTTTATATTCTTGGCATAATGCTTAGTAAATCCATAATTCAAAACAAAATTGAAATAATGAACTTTCATGATGGACTTATATGGTTAATGCAAATAATAATGTTTTTTACACTTGGACTCTTAGTTTATCCATCACACTTAGTTCACGTAATGGATAAAGGCATACTTGCATCTATATTTCTTGCTTTGATTGCTCGTCCTATTAGTGTTTTTGCAAGCTTAATTTTCACAAAACTAAGTTTTAAAGAAAAAATCCTTATTTCCTGGCTAGGACTACGTGGTGCAGTCCCAATAATACTGGCAACTTTTCCATTATTAGCCCATGTACCAAAATCAGAAATGATTTTTAATGTAGTCTTTTTCGTTGTTCTTATATCTATGGTGGTACAAGGAACTACCATTCCTGCTCTTGCAAAAGCATTAAAACTAAATAACTCTTAAGATATTACTTCTTTCCACAAAGATCAGGAACAGAATCGTCATTAGTATCTATGTCAAGAGCTGAAAGAATAATATCAATAGAATCACTAGCTGCATCAAAAAAGTCATTTACAATCTGTTCTGGAATACAACTTTGAGATGTTGAGCCTGTACAAATCTTGCTATTTACTTCATCAAGAATTTCAACAAGGTTATTTATAGCATTAGTTATATTCTCTTCACAACTATCTCCTTTTATACCTACAGCTAATCTTGTTTTATTGATAGCAATGAGAATTTTTCTTGAAACTATACGACTAGCTTTTGTAGATTTTGCAAGTTTTTTTGCAGCCAAATCCAAGCTTCTAAGAGCCTTAGTAGTTTGCTGTCTTGGATTAGAGGAACCTGTTCCACTTGATACACACTCTTCAGGTTTTAACACACATATACCATTAGAGCATTTAACTGGTTTAGATTCTGGACACAGGGAAGAAGGGGTATCGCATAAGATTTTATCAGCGACACAGGTCCCATTAGAACATAAAACAGGGTTAGATTCTGGGCAGGTATTAACTAAAAAACATAGTGCTATTTTTTCAACACAGGTACCATCAGAACATTTAATTGGTTTTTCAAGCGAGCAACCATTTTTTAATAAGCATTGCTCTTTCTCTACTACACAACTCCCATCAGCACATTGAACAGGCTTATCATCAGCACAAGTATTAGCTATGGGACATAATATTGTTTTAGCAGCACAAGTTCCATCAGGACACTTAACTGGTTTAGTACTAGGGCAGGATACTGGGCAATCTGTTTTAACTGCCGCACATGTTCCATCTGAGCACTTAAATGGTTTTTCAGTAGAACATGGGCAATCAGCTTTAATTTGTGCACAACTTCCATCTGAACATACAACTGGCTTAGTACTAGGGCAACCAGACGGACATTCTGCTTCTGTTGGAGCACAGATATCATCTGAACACTTAAATGGTTTTTCAACAGGACATAAGCAGTCAGCCTGAGTTTTTGCGCAAGTTCCATCAAAACAAGTTATTGGTGTGGTTCCACTACATGTGAAGCATTTAGTTGAACATGTTCCATCTGTGCATTTACCCTCTCCCGTTGAACATGGACAATCAGCCTGTGTTTTTGAACAAGTTCCATCAAAACAACTAATTGGGGTTTCAGAAGAACAAGTAGAACAATCTGCTATAACTGCAGTACAAGTACCATTTGAACATTTAATAGGTTTTTCACTAGGGCAAGCAACCGGACAATCTGCTGCTGCGACTACACATGATCCATCTGAACATTTTATAGGTTTAGTAGAAGGGCAATCTGATGGGCATGATGTCGCACACGTTCCATCTGAACATTTAGTTAATCCACTAGCACATGGGCAATCTGCTTTAGTTAAAGCACAGGTATTATCAGAGCATAAAATTGGTTTAGTACTAGGACAGGTAACTGGACAATTTGCAGCGGCTGTTGCACATGATCCATCTGTACATTTTATAGGTTTATCGCTAGGACAGCAGTCTGCTATAACTGCCGTACATGTGCCATCAGAACATTTGATAGGTTTTTCATTAGGGCAAGCAACTGGACAATTTGCTGCTGCCACTGCACAGGTTCCATCTGAACAAGTAATAGGCGTGGAGCCACTGCAAGTACCTGGGCATGTAACGGCACACGTTCCATCTGTACATTTACTTTGTCCACTAGGACATGGACATAATGCTGCTGTTTGAGCACAACTACCATCTGAGCAGGAAATTGGGGTTGAGCCAGTACACTCTGCACTTGCTTTATCTATTAATAGACCTGAAAAAATAAACAAACAAAGAAGAATGCTCAACAAACTTTTTATTTTCATAACCCTCAACCTCAAATTTTTAACCTTTAAATAATTCAATGATTACATTACCATTGTTAATATAAAGACATTAAGAATGAATTAGAGTTGCAGGTATAACAATAAATTGTTTACAATTAACTAGTTTATTTTGAAAGAGCTTTTTTATATGCTTTTGCACAGCTTGTTTTACATCTAGGTATGCAACCCTTATATATTTTCTTGACTGATGGTGGAGCATTATCTCCTGCATGGCTACAGCAATCTTTACAAGCTTTAAGTAGTGCTTCGTCTTTAACGGTGTCAGGATTAGTAACATTAGATACACATACATTTGTAGCAGCATTACAAAGCTGAGAACTAACACTTGCATGAGCATTTGCAGGATGAAAATTAATTAATAAAACACTTAGTAATATAACAATAGAGATCTTTTTAAGCATGGTCTTCTCCTTTATTTTAAAAAACAATTAATGTGGCATTAAACAACTAAATTTTTCATCTTTATCATAAGTAACGAGGGTTGTAGGATCAGCATATATTCTTGGAGTAGAGCAAAGTTGTTTTACAGCATCATACATTGGCATTAACTGAAAACGACCTGGATAAATCTCTAAAAGCAATTTTCTGATTTTTGGATAGTGTGATGAACTCATTGCTGGGAATAAATGATGTTCAACGTGATGCGAAAAATTTGAGAATACTGCATCTACGACCTTACTGTTTTTCAATGAAAGAGAATTAATTAAAGGATCATCTATTTCCATAGTAAGTGGTGAGAGAAAGTGATTAGTGTGGATATATAGCATTGATGTGAAGTGTGCTATTAGAATAGGCAAGAATGACGTTAAAACATAGGTTATAAGGTTTCCTTGGGCAACTACTGAAAACATGAAAACTTGGAATGAGAGGATAAAAAGCAATTCTCCAAAAATAAAAAGTTTTTCTTTGGGTTTAAAAAGCTGATTTATACCTTGATATTGACTATCAGCCTTATAGCTTTCTGGTTTTTGCATCATTGCATAAAGCATGGTAGAGAAGTACCAGAAAAAACCAAAAGACATTCCAGCAACACTTGCAATTTTATTAGATGCACTATTGGAAACTCTTAACTTATATATAAATCTTTCAAAAGCATTTTTTGGTTTTTCAGTCCATATATATAAACGATCAGGATCATCTATTCCACCAGTTTTTGCATGGTGAAAATTATGAACTCTTTGCCAAAAAAGTGGTGCAAAAAGATTTAAAACTCCTATTGATAGTCCAATAAGATAAGTAGCTCTTCTTGATTTTAGAACTGCTCCATGCATTAAATCATGGAGAAAAAAAGTTAATGAAGCAAGCGATATTCCCATAACAATTGATATGAGCATCTTAAATGGAAGAACTAAGGGAAGATTTACTATGCTGTAAACTCCGACTATATATATAGACATAAATAAAGAGTAACGTAAAAGTTCGTTTTTATCTGGCTGAAAATCTTCAACAGCAATGTGTTCTCTCAATACAGAGCGATATTCACTCTTTGAGATAAGTTTTAATTCTTCTATTACTTTTAATTCTGGAGTTGTTTCTATGTTCAATGTAGCTGTTCCCATAATTATGTTATCTCTTCACTTTTTAGAGCTTTACATTAATCCAATTATTACTCTTTATGATTTCAACTAATTAATAGTAATGAGTATTTGATTGTTATTTATTTCTACCCTAGAAAAAATATTAATGCTTAATTTCTCTTGTACTTCCCCATTATAACATTGCATAATCTCCTGTACAACGTTTATAGACATGTGAGCTTTTAAGTATTTTAGTAATAATTACCTAGGTTTTAGCGAAATATAAATAGATATACTTTTTTTATTGTGTAATTGACCTATCCTAAACTTCATAAGATTCAGGGAAGATAAATAGTTATAGTGTTTTTATTTGTTCTGGACTGAGCTCTTTCCACTCTCCGGCCTTCAAATCAGCCAGTTGAATGGTCCCCATTGCCACACGTATCAAACGAAGAGTTGGAAATCCTACAGCAGCAGTCATACGTCTAACCTGCCTATTTTTACCTTCTGTCAATTTAAGCTCAAGCCAGCTAGTAGGAATAGCCTTTCTAAAACGAATAGGTGGATTACGCTCAGAATAACCTGGATCACTTAGCAGTTTTGCTTTGCAAGGCTTTGTTTTATATTCCTGAATAACTACACCTTTTTGAAGTTTGTTTATAGCATCTTCAGTAGCAATTCCTTCCACCTGAGCATGATAAGTTCTTTCATGTTCATGACGTGGATTTAAAAGTTTATCATTCCATTCTTTTTCATCGCTTAATAAAAGTAATCCTTCACTATCCCAATCTAGACGGCCGATCGGATAAACATTTTTTGGAAAATCAAACTCTGCTAAAGTTCTATGTTCTGCTTTCTCTTTAGTAAATTGAGAAATAACTCCATAGGGTTTGTGAAAAATTAGGATCATGGATGAGATTATATACTGAATAATCTCTGTTTTATAGATTAATTCAATAGCTTAACTATACTTTTGATTATATAATTAGATCAAATAGATTAATAAATAGGAGATGCCATGCAAACAAAAATATTACCTCAAATAGATATAGGAATTAATGAAAAAGATAGAAAAGAAATATCAGATGGCTTATCGAGATTGCTTGCTGATACTTATACTCTTTATTTAAAAACACATAACTTCCACTGGAATGTTACTGGACCAATGTTTAATACTCTACATCTAATGTTTGAGGCACAATATAATGAGTTAGCATTAGCAGTAGATCTTATTGCAGAGAGAATTAGAGCTTTAGGATTTTTCTCACCAGGTTCATATAGTGAATTCACTAAATTATCCAGCATAAAAGAAGAACCATCTATTCCTGCTGCAGAAGAAATGATTAAACTTCTCGTCGAAGGAAATGAAGCTGTCGTTAAAACAGCCAGATCCATTTTCCCTATAGCTGAAAGAGCTAGCGATGAATCGACCTGTGATTTACTTACACAAAGAATGCAAACTCATGAAAAAACTGCTTGGATGCTAAGAAGCATGATTTCTTAAAAATATTTTTTAGTTTTTCTTCGTTATTAGCTTTATGGCTTCAACACCTATAATAAGACCAAAAACAAGAGTTACTAAAAATAGAAAAAGTAAAAACCTGGATACATCTCCAGAAACTGAAGCAATTCCACTAAAACCAAAGAAACCTGCTATTAAAGATAGAAACATAAAAAACACAGCCCACTTTAACATATATTTTTCCTCTCAATTTTCTAATAAAGGAATTTTAGCATTTGTAGGATGTATGTTAATAAGGAGACTTCCTAGTAGTTTAACTTCATCTAGAAAAGAGTAACTTTTCTTCTTAAAACCTAAGCAACTATTCCACCACTTTGTGCAGGATTATTTTTAGGCTGTGGCTTATTTTCTTTATTTTCCAGTAAAGCCTTATTAATTGCTGGATTCAAATAAAAGATTTTTTTATTTGAATCAATAAAGACTGCATCAACATCAGAAGGGAATACAGCGCCAGCTTGCTTAGGACCCTCGGTGGTGTTTTTAGTGTAAGGAATAAAGACACCTGTTTTTTCTTTTTTACCTTTGGGATCTATATACTTAATCAAAGATATATTTTTAAAATCATAATTAACAATAGGCTTTCCGTCTGCTATGTTCATTACCGGTGCACCAATTTTCACCACTAAGTCTTCTTTAACATCATCTGGTGAACTAGTTAATTCTGTTGGGGCAATATTTGTTTTGTTTTTAGGGACAATAATTTCATATTTTTTCCCTTGAACAAGTTTATTAAACTCTTCAGTCTGAGCTTTTATATTAGGCACAAGTTTTGTAATTTCATCTTCTGTTAGTTTTCTTTTTTGTCCCTTTTCAACCACGGACAAATCTTGTAATTTATTTTTAACAACATCTTCATCAAGAACTCTAATTTTTAAGCTACCATTGCTATCAACCAATGTAAGAATATTTAGTTTTATCTGTTCATTACCATTTTTAGGTGCTTGAGCAATAACTCTATTTAATGCCATAGAATCCTCCACATACAAATTAATTTATTTATATAAAATTAATCTTAAGATTTAGTTAAAGTTAAAATAAATTAATCTTCAAGTTTCAACTATTATTAGTTTTATTTCCATAAAGTAGTTTTCTCATAATAAAATCAGTGAAATCATGGTCACCCATTTTTACAGGAACAGTATCAATCACTTCAAAACCTTTTGCTTTATAAAAAGTTTGAGCCCCTTTATTATTTATATTAACGAAAAGGCAAATTGCTTTTGCATCTTTAAAATAATTTACAGCAGTATTAGTGAGATGGCTTCCATAACCTTTACCTTGTTTTTCAGGTAAAATATAAAGTTTTTTTATCCACAGATTATCACCATCTACATAAGCAGAAATATATCCAACTGGTTCAATCTCATCATTAGCTATCCAAAATACATGCCCAAGCTTTTCAATTTCATAGGTAAGATTTTCTAAAGAATAAATTTTATCCATCATATTTTGGATTTGGATTTCACTTAGGATCCCTTTATAGGATATAGGCCAAATCTTATTTGCAAGATCAATAACTGTTTTTAAATCTAATTTACTTGCAATATTTATTTTCAACCGTGTATTCACAGACTAAAAATTTTGCCCTATTTTTGTATTCAGGAGTGGAATATTTGGCTCCCAATATAACCATGATTCATCAAAACCTGACTGAAGTGCAAAAGTATGACCCGGTTTAACCATAGGTCCTGAATAAGGGGGAGTAGAGAATGCTATACCACCAACCAATAAAGTTTTTAATGGGTTAGAAGTAGTTTTCATCATAAATCCTTTAAATAGTTTCCAATCAAAATCTACAGTTTTCAAATTCCAAAAAATTGAATTTTCTCTTAATAAGTGAGCATGTTCTTCTTTTATATTAACCGTCAATAATACATTTTTCCCGCTCTCAGGAAGATCCATGTCATCAACAACACCAACAACATACCCTTTATAAAGAACAGGTGATCCTATCATTATGGATGAAAAAACATGTGGCGATTTTACCTTTACGATGAAATCACTTTCAGCAGTGTCAACAACATTTTTAGTATTTTTTTCATGTCCTATGAAATGACATTGATTAAAACCAGTGGAATCTCTAGCAATTCTTGTGGGTAAATCAACAGCAATATAATCCCCAGTAACGAAAGTTTCAATATTTTCTAATCCACTAATCCCAGCTTTTGGTCTGACAATCCAGAATTTTGCTCCATGGTTGGCAACGTGAGAAGCATTTTTCACAAGTCTAATTACAAGGTCAACTTTACGAAGATCTTTACTTACATCCAGTTTAATAACTTTTCCTACAGGAATTCCATGATATTTTAAAAGTGTTTTTCCTTCTTCAACTCCTTCGGCTGAAGTAAATTCCACATGTATAATAGGTCCTAAATCATCATAGTATTTATAAATAGCATATCCGGAAACAAGAAGAGATGCAAACGGAATAAGCAGAGTTAGAATTGCAGCTTTTTTTATTTTTCTAAACGGATTCATTTGCAATAGGCTCCTTTAAATCAATACTTGCAGATGATAGCAAAGTTAAAATTACCATAGCTGTAAATATTAAACTACCACTTTCTAAACTTATGTTAGCTAGAGCATTAAGTTTAACTATGCTTACCAATATTACAGCTATAAATATATCAATCATTGACCACCTGCCTACATTTTCAAAAAAATGATAAAGATTTCTTTTAAAATTCATATTTTTTTTACTTTTAGCCGTCAAGCTTAAATAAAACAAAGAGGCTATCTTAAACCAAGGACCACAAAAACTAGCTAAAAAAACGATTATACCAATTGGCCATGCAGGTCCTTCAAATAAATGCATTATGGACTCCCATAAATTAGTTTTTTCTACCATTCCAGGTTTTGCTGTAGTCATAATAGGTAATATATTTGCAGGAATTAAAAGAAATAATGCTGCCAAAGCATAGCAAAATGCATTTAAATTTGATTTCTTTTTAGTCTTCTTTCTTTCTTGAAACCAAAGAGATTTATCTGTGAAAAAGACTAATAACCAAAAAGAAAAACAAAAAAATGTACCAAGTCCAATAGCTACATCTACAAGCTCGCCTAACTTAATCATGCTGGCAAAGACAGCAATCGTAAAAATATCTAGCATCATCCATTGCTTTGAAAAGAAATATGCTTTGTAATAGAAACTGTGTTCATTAACAGCCTCATCAAAAAGAGTAAAAAATATACAACATAAAGCCATAAGTAATGGCGCAATAACAATAGAAAAAAGAGTAATTAATGCAACAACAGGAGTAGAATCAAACAGCCTTACAATTATCTCTATAATATTTGCCTGTTCAAATTTTGCCAACTTAGTTATTCTGATTATAGGGAAATAAAGAAGCGGAAAAGCTAAAATAAGACTTGAAATAGAGAGAGAAAACACGAGGAATTTTTTTAAATCTATTTCACGTATAAAATTTTGAGTAATTGTATTATTCATTCTTAAAAACTTCTACCCATTACAAGACTAACATGAAACTGTATTACCAATACGGACAGATTTACAAATCATTGTTTGTTAAAATTACTATTCAAGTAAATTAAAAACTAACTTTTAATCAATTTTATGAATGATAACAACAATAAAGTAAAAGTAATAAATATAACCGGATGGGGAAGAAACGGTAGTACCCTTTTAGGAAAAATATTAGGTGAAGCAGAAGGCTCATTTTATGGTGGTGAAATTAGGAATATTTGGGGCAGGGTTTTAGTTGAAAACAGGCTTTGTGGATGTGGAACTCCCATAAATGAATGCAGCTTATGGAAAGATATTTTAAATAAAGCATTTGATGGAATTGAGAATATTGATATCAAAAAAATGATTTCATTATCCAAGAAGTACGACAGAGTAAGATATTATCCACATATTTTTTCATCCAATGATAAGGAATTTATTCAATCTAAATTAAATTACTATATATCGAATCACGAAAAATTATTTAAAGCCATCAAAGATGTAACTAACGCTAAAGTTATAGTTGACTCCTCAAAATCTCCATTTTATGGGTATTTATTAACTCAATTGCAAAATATAGATCTTTATTTTGTTCATTTAATTAGGGATCCAAGAGGAATTGCCTACTCAAGACAAAAAAAAGTTGTTCAACCTGATAAAAATAAAGTTATTTTTATGAGTCAATATGACGCTGTATCAAATTCACTTTTATGGAACACTAGAAATATAGCCTCTGAACAATTATGCAAAAAATTAAATAATAAGCATCTTGTAGTTAGTTACAAAGATTTTATTTTAAATCCAAAAGAAACTTTCAATAACATCATGAATCTAATTAATGAGCCTGTCACTAACACTCCTTTTATCTCTGATACTGAGGTAAAACTAGGTGTAAATCATTCAGCCTGGGGAAATCCTGACAGATTTCACAATGGTGTAATAAAGCTGAAAATTGATGAAGAGTGGAAAGAAAATTTAAATTTTAAAGATAAGATGATTACAACTCTTTTAACTCTCCCTCTTTTAAAAAAATATAATCTTAGTATTTAAAACAAGACGTTATATGATCATTTACTAGCCCGACAGCCTGCATATAAGCATAAATTATAGTACTTCCGATAAACTTCATCCCTCTTTTCTTAAGATCACTTGAGATCAAATCACTCTCTTTTGTATTAGTTGGCACTTCTTTTAAATTTTTTCGCTTATTTTTTATAGACTTATGATTCACAAATCCCCAAATATATTTATCAAAGCTTTTATACTCTTTCTGGATTTTTAAAAATGCTATTGCATTTTGACGAACAGAAAACACTTTTAATCTATTTCGAATAATTCCCGGATCTAATAGTATTTTTTCTAGTTTTTCATCAGTAAACTTAGATACTTTTACAGGATCAAAATCAGCAAATAGTTTTTTATAATTACTTCTCTTTTTTAAAACGGTTTCCCAGCTCAAACCTGCCTGAGCACCTTCCAGGCAAAGCATTTCAAAGTGCAATCTATCATTATGATGGTACTCCCCACTCAGTATCATGGTATTCAATATAAAAATCTTTTTCACCTGACCATGGACATCTACTTTTTTTCATGAGTTTAATCATAATAACGGACTTCTATCTGACGATTCTCAGGATCACGAAAGTAAATAGACATGCCAATGCCATGAGAGCCCCACTGCTCACCAGGTCCATCTTCAATTACAACATTATGCTTTTTTATGTGTTCAATAAATCCTGCCATATCGTTCTTTTCTATTACTAAACAAAAATGATTAAGATCAACATGGGAAGGCACATTACCAGGAGGTTTTGGACCTTTTGGGAATAAATCAATTATCGTATCAGCATTAATTCTTACTGATGGGAATTTTACTTTTCCTTGTCTGAATTCTTCAAGACGTTCAGGCTCAAGACCTAAAACATTTATATAAAAGTCTAGTATTTTATCTACATTCTCAACATTTAATACAATATGATCAAGTCTAATCATGGTTTTTCCTTTTTTTATTAGTTTATCAAATCAAATCTTATTTAGTAAAGAGTAAGCTACTAATCATTTATGATTACTACTTTAGATAAATATTTTCATAAGTGCTAGTATTCATGAGCTTTTCAAGGAGTAATTATAATTACAAAACTTATTGTGGAAAGATTATAAATAAGGGCATGTCATTAATAGAAGCTTATTTATAGAAGAGTACACTAGATTCATAAACAAGCATTATTTAACTTAAGAAGACTAGCAAGTAAATCATATTTTTTATATAGCTGCTAGCACTATTTAAAGAGGAAATAAAAATGACAACACGATTATATATTAGTAATTTAGCTGTTATAACACTGAAGCAAGACTTAGATATTTTATTTGGACACTTCAGCAAGACTGTATTTGCAAAACTTATAAAAGAAAAATTTACACATATGCCTAATGGTTTTGCATTTATAAATATGTTTAATCATAAGGACGCTTGCCATGCAATAAAAGCTTTAAATGGGACTAAGTTACAAGGAAAAACTATTGGAGTAGTCTTAGCTAATACACGTAGAGAACCTCATTTTTCTATTCAATACTGGAGTTAGATACTCTTTGATTCTATTTAAACTTTCTTTAATTTAATGTTCTGTTGCTGTTTCTTTAAGACTTATAGCTTCAGCTTCTTCACAAACAGCCAGCTCAGCAGCTTTAACTTTGGACTCTTTTATCAGTTGCTCTATTCTTTCATTGTTTGCACGATTGTTAGAAAAATTTTTCTTAAACCATTCTTTAAATAGCATAATAATTTCTCCCAACAATCAAGTAACAATAGCTCTTGTAAATAAATATTATACGCTAAATGCCTCAGCTTCTAAATCAGCTATTTGAGAAGCGTCCTGCGTTTTAACTATGGTTTGGTTATTTATTAATGTTGGCGATTCACAAATATTTCCTAAAACTGTGATTGCAGTTGAATCAGAGGCGAACTGCCATACAACCTTTATAAAAGGATAAAATCCACCATCTCGAAATATGACTTTCTCAAGTCCATGTTTGGATTCTAGAATATCTCCTTCATAGATTTCTTTTCCGTTTTTATCTTTGAAGCCTGTATACTGCATAAGAGCTATTTCATTCAAAAAATCACTTTCATCTTCATCAAAAGTAACAGATTGAGTTTTCCCATCAGAATTTAGATAAAAATCATAATTCATACGGCCTTTTGGATTACCTTTTTCATCTTTATCAGAAGATCTTAATACCCAAGATCTAAACTTGATTTCTCTATTCACTTATTAGCTCCTAATAAATCTACAGGAAGTTTTCACCAATTACATTGCATAATGGTTTTGTGAACTCTTGTTAATGATGCACTGAGACTTATTTCTTGATTTCTATTTCCTAGCTTCATCTCATGTGTAAGCATTTGTAATGTTTCAGTAGAGTCTTTAAGAAGATTTCTTCTTTCTTTAGAACAAGTAGTTCTAACATCTAATTTTAAAATAGCAATTGCTCTATTGATTTCATTAAATGCAGTTTCTGAATCGTAGTTATCCAAACAATTACATGCATTTGAGAGCAATTCTTCACATTTTCCCACATTAGCACTTTCTGTTAATAACTCTTCCATGTATTCTAGTTGTGTCATATTTCCCCATTTCATTTTTTTGGCTAATTCCTGGATTTAAGAATACATCTTTTGCATACGATGCGATTCCTCCCAAAGATAACCAAAAGGATCATCCTTTAGTTCAATATCTTTTCCAAACCAATAAAGCTAAACTTAGCAGATGAAACAAAATACCATACTTATAATCGTGCTAATTTCTATGGGAATCCTAGCATTTGCTTATCAAGGAATTACTTATACATCAAAAGAAAAAGTCCTAGATTTAGGACCACTGGAAATAACAAGTGAGAAAACAAAAGAAGTACCACTACTACCAGCTTTTGGAACAATTGCATTAGCTAGTGGAGTAATTTTACTTATCATGAGTAGTACAAAGAAAGTATAAAAACTATTTAAGATCAGTTAGAAACATACAGCTTTGTAATTACTACACCCATATGGCTTCTAATTGTAGAAAGACTTAAGTGTAACTTCTCTGCAATTTTCTCATTAGACATGCCTTCTGCTATAAGTGTTAAAATTGATTTTTCAATTTCACTAACTGCATGCTCGGTTTCCTCACTTTTTACGATCTCATCTTTTCTTTGAGCTTTTTCACTATTTTTATTGTGTCTTTCAAATGCATAACAAATAGATTTAATGAGAACTTTACTATTTATTTGTCCTTTTACTAAATAATCTTGAGCACCCTCTTTAATCAATTTAAGAGCCAATACTTCATCATCAAGTCCTGTTAATAAGATAATTGGGAGATTTGGAATTTTTAACTGTACTTTTCTAAATGTATCAATTCCACTACTATCTGGAAGTGAAAGATCTAATAAAACTAGATCAAAATTATTTCCCTCAAGAAGCTTGATAGCTTCAGAAAGTCTATCAACATGCGTAATTTCAAATAATGCAGCTTTTTCTGCCAAGCTTTCTTGGATTAACCCTGCATCACCCAGGTTATCTTCGACTAATAAAATTTTAATTACTTCATTCATATATTAAATTTTTATCCCCACAGGCAACTTAACAAAGCTTAACCAAAAACTGTCTAGTTTCTGAATAGCTTCAATAAAGTTATCTAATTTAACAGGTTTAGTTATATAACAATTTGCATGAAGTTTATAGCTCTTTAAAATATCTTGGTCTGAGCTTGAGGTGGTCAGCACGACAACAGGAATATGTTTTAAATTATCGTCCTCTTTAATTATAGAAAGAACTTCCAGTCCACCCATTTTTGGCAAATTTAAATCAAGGAGAATGATATCTGGCGTAACTGATAAATTGTACTTCCCTTCTTTATTTAAAAATGCAATGGCTTCTTTGCCGTCTTCGACAATGTAAATATTATTGTTCACTTTGGCTTCTTTAAAAGCCTCTACTGTTAATTCAGCATCACCAGGATTGTCTTCAACAAGAAGTATTTCTATTGGTTCACTGTTTATATTGTTATTTGTCATAATTTTCTCACTCTTTTACTTTTTTAAACTTATTTAGTTGTTTTGTATCCAATATGGATTCTATGAGTCATGGGTAGGGTAAAATAAAAAGTGCTTCCTTCACCAATTGCTGAGTCTACCCAAATTTGCCCGCCATGTATTTCAACTATTTTTTTACAAACAGCAAGCCCTATTCCAGTTCCAGTATACTTTTGTTTTGTATGTAATCGTTGAAATATTTGAAAGATTTTCTCACTAAATTCTTTCTCAAATCCAATTCCATTATCTTTAAATGAAAACAAGCATGAGTTATTGTCCTTTCCCTTTGCTTCAATTTCTATTATGGGTGATTTATCAGAGTGGAACTTAATTGAATTGCTTATTAAGTTCTGAAACAATCTTTCAATTTGCACTTCATCTCCATATATTTCAGGGAATTTATTAAACTTAACTTGTGCATTTGATGTAGTTATTACATCTTTCATATTTGTTAAGATTCTATTTATTACACTTATACAATTTATCTTTGTAATTTCTTTTTTCTTTGCACCAACTCGTGAATAGTCAAGTAAATCATTAATTAAAGCTTGCATTCTAACTGCTCCATCAACAGCAAAATTAATATATTTTTTTGCATTATCATCTAATTGATCTTTATATTTTTTTTCCAGAAGCTGAGTGTAACCCGCTACCATTCTTAGAGGCTCTTGTAAGTCATGAGATGCTACATATGCAAAGTATTCTAGCTCAGTATTTGAGCGCTCTAGTTCAAAAGAATACTGCTTAATTTCTTCTTCTGCCTTTTTACGCTCAGTAATGTCTTCAATGGCAAGAAGAATAGTCTCAGTTCCTATATCTTTTCTAAATATTCTTTTTGCATTTAATAGCATTGATTTTTGTCCAATTTGCTGGAAATTATGCTCCATCTCATAATTCATAAAATCTTGTTTTTTTGTTAAAACTTCATCTAATAATTCTCTTAGTTTAGGTATGTCCCATTGTTTATTTCCTAAATCGTAAATTAAGGTTCCTATTGTTTCTTTTTCATTTACATTAAAGGTATCGTAAAAAGATTTATTTACATTTTGAATTTTTAAATTAGCATCTAAAACTATGAGTGGTTCTCTAACAGTGCTTATAATACTTTCTGCAAACGTTAATGCTTCTTGTTGGATAACTTCAACATTTTTACGCTCAGTAATATCTTCAATAGCAAGAAGAATAGTCTCAGTTCCTATATCTTTTCTAAATATTCTTTTTGCATTTAATAGCATTGATTTTTGTCCAATTTGCTGGAAATCATGCTCCATTTCATAATTCATAAAATCTTGTTTTTTTGTTAGAACTTCATCTAATAATTCTCTAAGTTTAGGTATATCCCATTGCTTGTTTCCTAAATCATAAATCAAGGTTCCTATTGTTTCTTTTTCATGTACCTTAAAGGTATCGTAAAAAGATTTATTTACATTTTGAATTTTTAAATTAGCATCTAAAACTATAAGCGGCTCCCTAACTGTGCTTATAATACTTTCTGCAAGTGTTAATGCTTCCCGTTGAACAACTTCAATGTTTGTTCGTTCTGTATTTTTAATATCTTCTGTATTTTTATTCATTATAGTTATTTCAATATTTTCTAGTCTAAAGAGTTAAATCTACAGTTATAGGATTATGATCAGAAATATGACCTATTGAAGAATAGTTTAAAGTTTTTAATGTTTTTCCATTAAAAGGCATAAAGTGTTCTCCTACTGGTTTTACAAAAAACCAATCTAGTTTAAAGTATGCAATTAATCTAGGTTCTTTCAATTTAAAAGTGCTTTTAAATCCTTTCCAGTGTCTTTGATTAGAGTTTGCAAGAAGCCCCCCTCTTCTATTTGAGCTTTTTTCTTTATCTCCACTTAAATCAAAAGTATTTCCATCATTAAATTTAAATTTCTTTAAGGAAGCATAAAATCGTCTTTCATGGTTTGGAAATACTATGGGGATGCTAGGGAAAAAAGGATCTTTATATGCAAGGAGCTTACTAATTGGAACAGAAGCCAATGCACATGCTATCGGCAATCCAGGGATAAATGGAGTAGCAGCCGCTCTTAAAACAAAATGTGGATCTCTAATTCTTTTTACAACTTCTTTCTTTAAAGATGTAGGTATGGTCTCAGTAGTAGAGGTATTTAAATCCCCAGCTAGAATTACAGGAGTTTTTTTATCTTTTAGATTTTCTAAAAGATATTTAAATTGTTTAAGCCTTTTATCAGCATAAGCTCTGTCTTCTAAGTGTGTAGAAACTACTGTAATTATTTGACCATCTGGAAGTTGAATATCAGCAATTAATGCATTCCTACTTCCATGCCTCACTTCTTTATATTCAATTTTTTCACTGAAAATTGCCATTGCACCAAAATGCCTCACATGTTCAAGAGGGGATTGACGCTTAACGGCTTCAGCTCTATACCAGTCATATTCATTAGGTATTCTAATCACCTTAGTAGAAATTATTGGATATTTTGAGATTATTGCATTTCCATGCAAACCTTTATAAAGGGCTTTATCAACTAATTTATTTTGAAATAAAGGTCCAACTTCTACAAATTCAGTGGCATAAGCATAGTCCCAATTAAGAGTATCGCCCAATTCCGAGACAATATTTTTATATTTTGTACGAGGCATTCCAATATCTATTTCATTTAAACAAAGGATGTCAGTGTTTGCAAAAGTATTTAATTCTTCTTTAAAATTCTTCCTGAGTCTAGGTTTTACATTTGAAATATGTTTATTTTCATAATCATGTTGATTAATAAGAATTTCCTTAATATCTTCAACATTAAGTCCTCTTTCAACATTCCAGTGTGCTATTCGAAGATATGGTTTATCCAATTTATGGCTGTTATTGCGCTCTACGAGATAGACCATTGATAAATGATTATCTAATTTAGCTTGAAGATCTGCTTTAGGTGTAGCTGTTTGACTTAATTCTTTAAGCTCATCAAAAGTAAAATCAGAAATTTGTTTTAACTCTGGATCTCTTACATCAATACGTTCTTCTATCTGTTGCTTAAAAAGAATGGCTAAATCTTCACTATTTGCTATATTACAAGTCAAAATTAACAAACTTAGATTTATTAAAACCAGTGTAAAAATTCTCATGATCTAGACTAGCAAATTCTTCTTGAAAAAACCCCCTACTCTTGGTAACCAAAAGGATGATTTATATCTGCAAGACTGGCTAAAATGAAACTAATCCTTCTCTCATTCCCTTTACTGCAGCCTGAGTTCTATCATCAACACTTAACTTAGTTAAGATACTCCTAACATGGGTTTTTACAGTAGCTAAAGTAATGAAAAGTTTTCCTGCAATTTCTTGATTGCTTTTACCGTCAACAATTAGCTTTAAAACGTCCAGTTCTCTGTCAGACAATTGGGTTACTGATGTTCTTTCATATGGCTTTTTTATAGCCATTTCATTTTTAGTTTCAGTGACTTTATTAGCAAAATCAACTTTTTTAATATCGCTTAAGTCTTTACCATAAAGATTTCTTAAAACTTTTTCTGCCACTTCTTTTGCAAGCCAAATCTCTCCAGCATTAACTGATTTTATTGCTATATATAATTGCTCTGGAGAGATGTCTTTCAAACAGTAGCCATCGGCACCGCTAGTTAAGCTAGCTAAAATTTCTTTCTCTGATTCATGAACTGTTAACATTACTATTTTTATATTTGGATTAGTTTCCTTAATTTTTTTTGTAGCTTCAATGCCATCTAATTCAATTAAACCAATATCCATAATTATTACATCTGGATTTTTTTCTCTAGCAAGGTCAATGGCTTCTCTACCATTTGAGGTCTCAGCAATAACTTCAATGTTTTCAAGTTTTTCAAGAGACAATTTCATACCAATTCTAATTAAGATATGGTCTTCCACGAGCATAAGTCTAATTTTCTTTTGTTGGTTTTCTGTCATGGTAATTTACAGTTAATTTTTAAGCAATAAGATCAGGGATTTCAAATGTTATCCTTGTCCATTTCCCCAGTTTACTTTCAGCCCTTATCTTACCCCCATGGGCTGCTAAAATATGTTTGCATAGATGTAAACCTAATCCACTACTATTTGGTGACCTTGATGATTGCCAAAATCTTTTAAAAAGGTTTGGCAAATCTTCCTCAGATATACCATTTCCAAAATCTTCAATTGTAAAAATTACAGCTCCTTCTTCATTTTTTACTGCTGTAAGTTCAATCCGTCCACCTTTAAGAGTAGCACTAATTGCATTTGTAAGTACATTCACTAAAACCCTGCCAATTTCAAATGGATCACAAATAAATTGAAAGTTTGAAGTTGAAACTATTAAATCAATCTTTTTCTCTTCAAGCATTGATTTAATAGAACTATTTACTTGCTTAAAAAGCTCTGATAGTTCAACTGGTTCAAGTATTATTTTTTGCACCTTTGCTTCATATTTAAAAACAGCAAGTAAATTTTTCACAAATCTTAGTGCATCAGTATTATTCTGATTTAATAAAGTCAAAATTTCTAATTGCTCTTTTGATATTTTCCCAAAGTCTTCATTTATCAAATGAATAAAGTTTATTTCAGCAGCTATCAATGGAGTTTTTAAATCATGCGTTAATCCACTAATTAGATCTTCCAACTCTTTTGTATGTTTTTTAGACTCTGTTATATCATTAAGAATTAAGCAGGCTCCAGTAAGAACATGCGCTTCAGAAAATATTGGTGAAGCACTAATATTAAATATATGTTTTTCTCCAAAAAGATTATAAGAAGCTGTTTCCATTAAAGCTAATGAGTTAGTATTTTTTATAAAAACTTCTTGGATTATTAAAAGATCCTTTAATTTATAGTTTTTTCCATCATAATAAAAATTTATAAAGTTTTCTATTATATGCTTTCCTACTTTATTTGAATCTGTGACGTTTAAATCCAAACTAAAGGCAACAATACCTTCACCTAAGTTATCAAATAAGCTTTCTAAATCTGCCAGTTTTTTTGCTTTAGCAAATTGCCAAGTTTCCTCAGATAAAGATTTCAAACCATTAATTGAAGGAACAATGTTAAGCTTTTTTTCTTCAGCCGATTCTTTCATGTTAGACAAGTCAGTCATTTATTCATTTAAAGTACCTGACTTACATGATTAAATACAAATGATTTGCGGGGCTCTTATTAATAATCATCCTAAAGATGATTCATTAAAGATTTTTATTTTGTTTAAAGCTATTGCTTTACGGAACTATGGGCAACTAACAATGCAAAAACATCATGAGGCTTTACGCTTCACAAATGTAAATGATACTTTCAATAGATTGTTTAGGTAGATAAACGTATAAAGGTAACAAATAAAGAGCATACTTACCTTTATAAAGAGAAAGAATTTAATATTTTTTTTCAAAAGGAAATAAAAACATAATGTTAACAACAAACGTAAGTCAAGTAATGGAAATAAATCCTGTAACAGTAGGACTAGAAACAACTCTTTATAAAATAGCAAAGTTTATGAATGAAGAAAATGTTGGCTCTGTACTGGTATCAGATGGGCATAAAAAACTTTTAGGTTTTGTAACGGACAGGCAAATTGTAATCAGAGCTATTGCATATGAAAGAGATCCTTCTACAACAACTGTTAAAGATATAATGATAAAGTGGCCAATGACAATCTCCCCAGAGACTACTTGCAAAGAAGCATTAGACATAATGGGTGCTAATGGCTACAGAAGATTACCTGTAGAAAAAGATGGAGAGCTTGTTGGAATTGTTTCAATTAGCAATCTTTACTCTATGGTTAAATTTGATGATCAATGCATGATGAATATGCTTAAAGAATTAAGTAGTGATGTAAGGTGTAAGTAAAGACTCTGAGGTGATGTCATTCACTGGCTTGATCAGGGAATCCTATTGTCATTGCGAGGGCTTTAGCCCGAAGCAATCCAACCAGCGCAGGTTGTCATTCTGAGTGAGCGAAGCGAACGAAGAATCTACTTACGTTAGTGGATTCTTCGCTAGAGTTTACCCTGAATGTAATGAAGGGCTCAGAATGACATATCGCAAATTAAACAATAAAATATTGGAGAACTAAGTAAATAATCCTCCAGTGTTTTTTATAACAAGAGAGGGCAGATTGTATCTGCCCCTACTCATTAATTATAATTTTGTGACCAGGTAAGAGCACCATTTGGTGAGAATGTTTTTGATACACCATGTCTATAGCCATCCTTATAAGATGATTCTGAAGATGGTTGTCTATAAGATAATGCTGAAGCTGAACTCCAGTAGAATTGTTTAAACTTTCCATTTCTTAGACTATCAATGTAGCGACTTTCACTAGCTATTCCACCATTTTCAAAAAAGGTTCTATATGTAACATTTTGTCCATTATTTGAAGATGTTGATTCCTTTGCTACATGCCCATTTTTATAGAATTTTTTACATACTCCATCTTTATTATGGTTATATTTGCATTCATACTTTAGGTTATTTCCACCTATGAAATTTTTTCTTGTAGTTTCACCAGCAGCAGCCTTTGCTTTAAAATTATCCCAATCCATATTACCTGTATATGCTTGTGACTGAGAACAACTTAAAACACTTATCAACATTGCCATTGTAACTATTTTTTTTGTCTTATCCATGATATTAACTCCCTTAATTTATTTTATCCATTAAGCTTAACTCTATTAACTTTAAATAGATATTGAACTAAAGGATGGTTTATCCTTTAGCAAAGCAACTATCTTTAGTCATTAAATTCTTTAGTATTAAACAAATCATTTAAGTTGCATGTTCTAAATGCTTCACAAAGATTAAAGTTAGATTTTTTAGTAGATTCAAAGTTGACACCATTTGAGAAAGAGCCATTCAACTTAAGATCATCTACCAAAGAAAGTCTTAATGTCGCTGTTCTGCCTCTTCTATCTCTAACATCTACATCTACTTCTTTATCAGATATTACATTCTGGTTAATTATAAGAGCTTTTGTAAAAAATCCTGGGTGAGCTACAATACCCTTTATTTCTCCATTCTTTGAACATAGTCTTAGATGAATAGTGCGAGTACCTTCTCTCACTATTACTCCGTTTACACTAACAGTCCTATTTACTTTTGCTGTCCAGACACCTGAGAATTTGTCACTCAAAACTACTGTTTGTCCTAGAGCTTTATTACTTCCTATACTTACAAAGCTTACTCCCAACGAAAGAACAAATGCTAATAACAAATAAGTACAATTTTTTTTCATCATGTTAATTCCTCAATTTATTTTAATTAATTAAGCTTAACTGTATTAGCTTGAAATAGATATTGAACTAAAGGATGGTTTATTTTCTAGATCATCCTTTTGGTTGTTTTCATAAAAAAAAGCAACACTCAAGAAAATCTTTAAGTGTTGCTTTAAGTTAATTAATCAAATGATTTCAATCAATTTAATTCATGAGTTACGGACACGATGGAGTAGGATTTTGGAAATTATTGACTTCTGCATTGTAGTTTATATTAACCTGATTTCCTGTTAAAGCAGCATTATAAACTCTTACATTTGCAATTTTTCCATTAAAATAGTTTCCATCAAAACTTCCAGCACGCCCTATAGCCTTATTTCCTAAATTACTCGAAACAATAGTTTTTCCAACATAGTTTTGTGAGTTACCATATGGCTGCCCATTTAAATATAGTTGAATTGTTTTTGAGTTATCATTTCTTATTAATGCAATGTTATACCAAGTGTTAGCAGATAATGAATCAGAACCATCAAAACTTAATGTAGTTCCATCAGTATGTGTTTGAGTGTATCCAATTGTTGATCCATTATTTCCAACTCTAAGATTTCCTTGAGTTATATTTTTATTTGCGTCAAAATCACTAAATAAGGATGAAAGGTTAGATGGATCTTTAAATTTAACCCATAAGGCTATTGTTTCATTGCCTGGAATATTTAATGAATCTGGATTTCCAATATTAACAAAATCATTTACCCCATCAAATTCTAGATCAGAAGGATTACAAACTCTGTTTGCACCTTCCCAACCCGTATTTAAATCTTGGAAGGTGAAATTTGTTAATAGTCCATCAGTAGCATTTCCACTTAAGTCATCCCAAATAGTTGTTCTATCATTAGAGTCTGCAGAGTTGAATCCTGAACCATCAATATTCATTGCATCTACATAAAAAGCTAAATTAGTTGAAGAAACTCCTGAAGGAAGAGAACATGGGCAATACCCATCAGGGATCTTTAAACATGAAATTCTTTCTGAAGTACATTTACCATTAGTGTCACAGCATTTAGCTCTTTCTTCATTACTAGAGCATGTAACTATACTCATAGCATCATTTCCCATACATTGTGGAACCCTACCTGCGGGGCACTGTGCTTCACCACTAGAACATTGCGGACTGTTAGGATTACCGTTATTTTTTCCATGATTTCCATTGTTTGCAAATGCAGATGAGAAATTTAAAACACTCATCAACATTGCAATTGCAATTATTTTTTTTGTCTTGTCCATTATTCTGACTCCTTTAATTTGTTTAGTCGAGTAAGCTTAGTTCTATTTATTTGAAATAGATATTGAACTAAAGGATGGTTAATCTCTTTAAATTCTAAAGATCATCCTTTTGATTATCTTTGGATGGATATCTTTATTTAATAAAGAACAGACAATTACTATTATTGATGACACATACAAAGAGTCACAATAACAATCAATAAGGAAATAAATAAAAATGTACAAAAAGATAATTGCATTAATGTTATTAGTTGTTCTAATTTCTACAACAAGTAGTCCATTAATTGCATTAGGCAAAGACCAAACTGCACCTACAGTAGTTTTAACAATTCCAGCTAGTGGAGAAACTAATATAGAAATTAATCAAAAAATTAAAGTGACTTTTAGTGAACAAATGAACCCTTTAAAGTTTAATAAAAGAACATTTATCGTACTCCAAGAAGGTACTACAACACAAGTTTTAGGAAAAATACGCTACTCTACAAAGAACAAAAAATTAATCTTCAGACCAAAACAACCTCTTATAAAGGATGTCCAATACACAGTCACAATTAAAGGTGACACTACTACTGGACCAAACGTAAAAGATACACATGGCAATGCAATGGAAAACGATTATGTGTGGACTTTCAGAACAGGTCCAAAATTAAACATTGACTCCATCTCCCCCACAGTACAACTTGTAAGTCCTAGTAGTGGTTCTGCAAATATAGCTACTAACAGAAATTTTGGCGTATCATTTAGTGAAGCTATAGATCCTTTAACTATTAATGCAACAACATTTACATTAAAACAAGGAACAACATCTATTCCAGGTACTGTAACTTACTATGGCACCATTGCAACTTTTCATCCTACAAGCAATCTTCCAGCTAATTCTAATTTCACTGCAACAATTACAAATCAAGTTAAAGATCTTGCAGGGAATCCATTAGCAAGTGACTTTGTATGGAATTTTACAACTGGTAACACAACAATAATAACAACTTCTTCTTCTACATCTTCAAGCAGTACTTCAAGTGGATCAACCTCTTCATCAAGTAGTTCTACTTCTTCTTCAGGGAGTACATCTTCCACCAGTTCATCCTCATCTTCAGGTGGTACATCTTCTAGTTCTAGTTCTTCCTCTTCCTCTTCAGGAGGTACTTCAAGCGGCTCACAACAAGCAACGATAGATCTTGGAGCTGCGGGCTCTACTTTTGCAATTTTAGCTGGCTCTACTGTTACAAACACTGGTCCTACCATCATTAATGGTGATCTTGGATTAAGTCCAGGAAGTGCTGTAACTGGATTTCCACCGGGAAGTGTAAATGGTACTCAACATATAAACGATGCTACTAGTACCCAAGCTAAACTTGATTTAACTACTGCATACAATGAGGCTGCTGGACGATCAACGGCTCCCATTACTGTATCTGGAAATCTAGGTGGGCAAACACTTGCTCCTGGTCTTTATAAATCCACATCTACACTTGCAATTTCAGGAGGAGATTTAACTCTTGATGCAATGGGTGATGGAAATGCTGTCTTCGTTTTCCAAATAGCATCTACACTTACTACAACACCAGCCCGCCAGGTCATCCTGAGTGGTGGTGCTATGGCTTCTAATATTTATTGGCAAGTTGGTACTTCAGCAACCATTGGGACAACTTCTGCTTTCAAGGGAAATATATTAGCTGATCAATCAATTACATTTCAGACCGGTGCAACATTAGACGGCAGAGCATTGACAAGAATTGGAGCAGTTTCATTAGACTCTAATATCATTACGAAGCCCTAGAGATGCGATTAATCGCGTCTTTTCTCAGCATAAAAAATTGTAAGCACTGGTCTTTAACTTAGATCGGTGCTTTTCAATGTTTAAGCATAAAAAAAATGTAGCTATACTTAAGATATAACTACATTTTAGATTTCAATAACTTTAAGAAGTAAGCAGTTTATTTAATGGGGCTTCGTCCTTGAATAATTCTAAGTAAGAATAACACAACTGCAATAACAAAAAGGATATGAATAAGTCCACCAATAGTGTATGAGGAAACCAATCCTAGAATCCACATAACCAACAAAACAATTGCAATAGTTTCAAGCATATTTTTCTCCCTTTAATATCAACTGCCTAACTTTAAGAATAGCTTTATATACATAATGAATACATCCTCCTTTTGGTTATCTTTGGAAGGATTTCAATTGCTTATAAATAGACTATGCTTACTTATCAGTTAATAAAGGAGAATATTTATGAGTTTAAAAAATGACTATCAAGAAAAATATCATGGGAAAATTGAAGCTCAGCTCAATCAATGGGATGCTGAAATTAATTTATTAAAAGCAAAAACTCAAAATGCTACAGCAGATGCAAAAATAAACTACCAAAAAGAATTAGAAGAATTAGAATCAAAGAAAATTGTAGTTATGAAAAAAGTGGAAGAACTAAAAACTTCTGGAGCAGAAGCCTATGAAGAATTAAAAAATAGTGTTGATAAAGCATGTACTGAACTTAAACATGGATTTGATTCAGCGCTTGCTCGTTTAAAGTAAATTTTACACAAGAAAGGCTTTTTACTTAAGGGGATTTTGTCCCTGAATAATCCTAAGTAAAAATAACACAAGTGCAATAACAAAAAGGACATGAATAAGTCCGCCAATAGTATATGAGGAAACTAAGCCTAGTAACCACATAACTAACAATATAATTGCAATAGTTTCAAGCATATTTTTGCTCCGTTTCTCTATTACTACCTACAATTAAATTTACCATTAAAGATAGCTTTACACTCGTAATAAATATAGGAGAATAGATCATTCTTTTGGATATCTTTAGGTGGATTTTAATTACTTGCAAATAGATTATGCTTGGTTTATCAATAAATAAATGAGGAGTTATACTATGCCAATATACACACACAACGATCAAAAAAACACTGAAAACGGTTCTTCATCTACCTCTACACATGAAAGAACAAGGGCAAGCAAGCCTAAGTCAAATAAGCTAATGGTTATATCAATTGGAGTAGTAGCAATTTTACTTTTAGTTATTATTGGACAAAATATCTATATGAATAAAACTTTTAAACAAGAGATTGTATCTGATTTACCTCTTTTAGAAAATCAAAATCCAACAGTAGCAAATAATGTACAAGTACCTAGTAAACAAAATACACCTACTAAACCAGCTTCGACAATGACAACATATAAAAAACCAGTTGCTCCAAGTACAAGTTATGTACAACCAAAAGCAATTCCTGCACAAGCTATTCCTGAAGGATATTCACAAATTACAACAACATCTGTAACTGAAACAGGTACCGTGACTCAGAATGCTGTTATTGCAAGAACTGTTTATGTACCAGCTGGTGCAAGGTTAGATACTAATTTAGAAACTACTTTAAGCTCTGCCGTGAGTATGGTAGGAGATTCTGTAAGAGCCTCTCTTAGTTCTCCTGTTGTTGTAGCCTCAGGTATTATCATTCCAACAGGCGGTGTATTAACTGGTAGTGTGATTACTAGTGTGCCTGCTAGAAGATTTAAAATAGGAAATCCTGGATCACTAGGTATTAGATTCACAAATATAAAAACTCCTAATGGTAATTATCCTATAGGTGCCACTTATAACATCAAAGGAGCTAGTGGTGCTGAAAGAGTAGCAAAGGGTCTTGGACAAACTGCAATTGGTGCTGGAACTGGCGCTGCATTAGGAACAGCAGTAGGTGCTATAGCTGGTGGAATGCCGGGACGTGGTGCATGGTCAGGTGCTGCAATTGGTGGCGGAATAGGTGCTGCTGCTGCTCTTCTTTCTAAAGGAGATGAAGCAATATTAAACAGTGGCACTAAATTAATTCTTATAAATGAATAAAGGAATAAAAGAATAAAAATGAATAGTATAAGGTTTATAGCAATATCATTAGCCCTTTCAGTTTTTACAACAGGTAATGCATTTGCTCAAATGCAAATTCCCCCTATTAAAGTAAATAAGTTAGAGGAAGTAACTTTGTTGAATGCTTTTGAGGAGTACTCAAATGAAGCAAGTGAAAACTTCCTGAATAATGACATGAAGCTTGCATCTAAAGAAACAAGAAAAGCATTAGCACTTGTAAAAAAAGATTCTTTAAATACAACAATTGAAGGAGAAGAACTTTTAAACAAATCAAGTGAAGAATTAGAAAAAGTTGCTCAGTATTTAGAAACAGGCATCAGTATTCAAAAAGAAGATTTAAAAGAAGCATTCATGGATGCTCGTAATGCAATTATAATAAATCATCATTATAGAACTATAAAAAGATTAGGTATACAAGCTTCAAACCCAGCAAGTATTCATTAAACTTATAAAATTATTTTTAAATACTTTTCTTTTCATTTAAAGCTTTCATAATAGTTTCAGTTAATGTTGCACTATCAAGATATCCTTTGACTAAATAATTCTCAGCACTATCTAAACAATGTCTAAACTCTTCCCTTTTCATGGTAGATCCACTAAGAATCAGAATTGGAAGATCAGGAACTAATTCTTTTATTTGTGAAAACGTATTAAAGCCCTTACCATCAGGTAAATTTAAATCTAATATTACAAGATCAAAAGATTCTTTTTTTAGTAGTTCTATACTTTCTAAAATTGACTCTGCTGATGAGCATTTAAATTTACTGTTTTCTGGACTCTCTAATAAATGCTGAACCAATACGGCATCACTTTCATTATCTTCTATGATTAAAATTTTTATAGTGTCAACATTGCTATCTTTTGTCATTTTGATCTCCTTTATTTATTATGTTCAAATCGAGTTATAAATTAACTAGGTAAGCGTGCAATCTTAAACCAAAATAATTCAATACAATTAATCATTTCCCAAAATTGTTTTATGTCTACGGGTTTAGTAATATAACAATTTGCATGTAACTTATAAGATTTTAATATATCCTCCTCTGATTTTGATGTGGTTAAAACAATTACTGGAATATGTTTTAAAGTATCATTAGATTTAATTTCAATTAGGACATTTCTACCGTCTATTTTTGGCAAGTTTAAATCAAGAAGAATAATATCAGGCGTGCTTACATTTTTATATTGCCCCTCTTTCTTAAGAAATAAAAGCGCTTCCTCCCCATCTTCTACAACAGAAATTTGATTTGGTGTAGTTATCCTTTTAAATGCTTCTAAAGTCAGATCTATATCACTTGGACTATCTTCAACTAACAAAACATTAATTATATTATTTTTTTTCATCTATTTAATTAACCCTTAATTGATGGTATCGTAAAGTTAAATATACTACCTTTCTCAGGCTCAGACTCTGCCCATATCGTCCCGCCATGCCTTTCAACAATTCTTTTACATAAAGCAAGCCCAATACCGCTTCCTTTATAGGTTTTTCTAGAATGTAAACGCTGAAATATTAAGAATATTTGTTCTGCATATTCACTATTAAAGCCTATTCCATTGTCTTTAACTGAAAAGAACCATATATTTTCTTTTTTTGTAGCATTAATGAAAATCTTTGGTGACAATTTACCTCTATATTTAATAGCATTTCCAATTAAGTTTTGAAAAAGTTGGATTAACTGTATCTTATCTCCCATTACTATTGGCAGATCATCACATATTACTTCTGCCTTGCTCTCACTTATAGATAAATTTAAATTCGTAATCGCTGTTTTAACAATTTCATTACATACTGTTGGCTCAAAAGTAGTACCAGCCTTTTCTATTCTTGAGTATTCAAGTAAATCATTTATTAGATTTTGCATTCTTTGTGCACCTTCAGATGCATAGTTTAAAAATTGTTTACCTTTTTCATCTAGCTTGTCAGCATATATTTCTTGCGTAAGTTGAGAATAACTTATTATTGTTCTTAGTGGTTCCTGCAAATCATGTGAGGTAATATATGCAAATTGTTCAAGCTCTTTGTTAGAGCGTTCAAGCTCTAGTAAAACATTATTCAATTTTTCTTCTGATATTTTCTTTTCACTAATATCTCGTTCTATAGAAGAAACCCCTATAACTTTATTTTCATAATCTTTAATGGGAGATATTGCTTGAGATACATAAATTAAGCTTCCATCCTTTTTTTTACGAATAGTTTCAAAGTGATTAATATGTTCTCCATTTTTAATTCTTCCTAGAAGTACATCAATTTCGCCCAAATTATCGTTAGGAAAAATAATTGAAACATTCTTATTAAAAGCTTCCTCTTTTGAATAGCCATAACTTCTTACAGCTCCATCATTCCAATTTTCAATATTTCCCTTAAGAGATAAACCTAATATAGCATCTTCTGATGATTCCACGATAGAAGCTAATCTATTTTTTGATTGTTGTTCTTTTCTCTGCTCAGTTATATCTCTATAAATTATTACTGCTCCAATAAGCTCCTCATTTTCTTTAATAGGAGTACTCAAATATTCTACTGGAAAAGCAATACCATCTTTTTTCCAAAACAATTCATTATCTGTATGATATGAATTACCATCTTTTAAAGATTCATAAATAGGGCACTCACTTTTTAAACATGGAGAACCGTCAACTTTTGTATGATGAATGATTTCATGCGGGTACTTTCCAATTAACTCTGGAATACTCCAACCAACCATGGTGGCTCCCGCCGAATTAACAAATGTTATGAGTCCTTCTTTATTTATACCAAATATACCTTCACCAGCTGCATTTAAGATTAATTCATTTTGTTTACGTAAATTTTCAATAAATTTATTACTTTCTTGAAGTGCCAACACCTCATTTTCTATTCTTTTAGTAAGAGGTCGAAAAACATAACTAACAATGAATATAATTACTAATATGTTTAATAGGAATAATAAAGAATTTAACTTTTTTGAATTTAATATAAATTCTTCTGATTCTTTTTCATGTTGATGAATTAGTTCTTCTAATCCAAATAGTAATTTTTCATCCGTAGCAGTTGTTAAAATATATATCAAGTTCTTATCTTTTGCAGATATTTTTTTAGAAGGAATAAATGCAACAGCTTTTGCTTTTTCCAAAAATGTTGATATTTGCAAATCTAGTGAATGTGGTGGTTCAAAATATATTGAGTGTATTTTTTCTGAGTGTATTGAAGGTGCAGCATTCATTTTATTTTTATTTGTCAAGGTATTATGAGTAGATTCCAGCAACTTTATTGAGTCTATTAATTGTTTGGAAAGTCTATTAATTCTTTCTTCTTCTTTTGTTTTTGTTATTTCTCTAGAAATCAGAGCAATTCTTTGTGTTAACATTCTTTGATCTGCTGTTAATATAAAAGCCATGGCTTGTTTTTGATTGGTGCTTATATAGTTATTTAAAAGTAAATAATCAGCTGTAAGTAATACCACAAGAAACAAAAAAGGAACCATATATTTAAATGTTAATGATTTAGTATCTTTTTGCTTAATGTATTTTAATGCAATGAATGCATTATTCAATTCATTTTTTAATTTTTGAAAAGTTTTTTTTAAATAATCTATATAATGTTCCATAAAATGATCCACCAAGTTTCTATAGGATCCCTTTAGGGTAAATTAACCTTTTTGCAACCTTCCTAAAATTATAAATATATTTAGGTTAAAGAATCCTTATGCGAAACCCAATTGTAAAGAGAACTTAAACATTGTAAACTTAGAGAATATCAATACTTCTAAATTTTCTACTAAAAAATCAAATACTGAGTAAGTTAAGCTAATCTTAAATCAACTCAATGTTACCAATTCTTCAGCAGCAGTAGGATGAATAGCGACCGTTTCATCAAAGTCTTTTTTTGTAGCTCCCATTTTGACAGCAACGCTAAAGCCTTGAAGCATTTCATCCGCCCCAATACCTATTATTTGAATTCCAATTATCTTTTCCTCCGGTTTTAGAGTTACAAGTTTCATCATTGTTTTTGTTTTTCTTTTAGTTACAGCATGGTACATATTTGTAAAAACTGTTTTATATGTTTTTAGATTTTCAGCTTTATATTTTTCTATTGCTCTTTCTTCTGTAAATCCTACAGTTCCAATGGGTGGGTGTGAAAATACAACACTGGGGATGTTAGTATAATCAAGCTTTAATTCAGTCTCTTTATTAAAAAGCCTTCGGGAAAGCCTTCTTCCAGCAGCAATAGCAACGGGTGTTAATCCTTTTTTACCAGTAACATCTCCAACTGCATATATTCCTTTAGTGGTTGTATTTTGATATTCATTAACAATAATATGTTCTTTTTCATCTAGTTTTACATTAGCTTTTTCAAGTTTTAAATTTTTAACATTCGGATTTCTGCCCACAGCCCATATCAATGCATCATATTCAGAGAAAGATTTTCCATCTTTAGTTTTTATAGTTAAAAGCCCTTTGTCATTTTTTTCCACCGCTAGAACTTCAGTATTTGGCATTATTTCAATTCCTGAATTTACCAATTCTTCAAAAAGAAAATTCTGAATGTCTTTATCAAATTCCTTTAACATTCTGTCTTTTCTTATAATGCAAGTTACTTTCGAACCCAGGTTTTGTAGTATACCTGCAAATTCAACTGCAATATAGCCTGCACCAACTATTGCAACCTTAGCAGGGATTTTTTCAAGATTGAAAACTCCATCAGAGGTAATCCCAAACTCAGATCCAGGTAAATCAGGAATAACAGGATAGCCACCTGTTGAAATTAAAATGTGATCTGCTGTATATTTTTCCCCATTGACTTCAATTTCTTTTTCGTTTACAAACTCTGCAAATCCATTTATTCTTTCAACCCCAGACCCTTTTAAATTTTTCTCATATATACCATGGAGTTTTTCTATAAATGCATCTCTGTCACCTTTTAATTTTTTTAAGTCAAAGTTTTTATATTCAACATTAAAGCCATAGTCACTGGCATCATGAATGGATTCTGCCAACTCTGCTGTATTCCACATGATTTTCTTAGGGACACAGCCTACATTTACACAGGTTCCACCTATATGCTTTCCCTCAACCAATAAAACCTTTACACCAAAGGAAGCGGCTTTCCTTGCTGATGCAATTCCACCACTTCCACCACCAATAACAATATAATCGTATTTATTTGTCATAAGTTAAATTATAAACCTATTTCTAAGTAAAAAGCACTGATTTGTCTAATTTTTTGAAGTATCAACTCTTACTGAATCTTTTGTAAAGGCATAAGCTATTTTTCCAGCAGGAATAACTGCCTGATCACCTTTTTTAAGTCCAAATAAAATTAAAGGCCAAAAAACAACTAAACCTACAACTGGCAATATTTTTGCTGAAGGTTTACCGTCACCTTTTTCTTTTTCAGATATTTTCACATCATGCTGAGTTCCAAATACATCTGTCAATTTTCCACTGGTAATTTTAATTTTTCCTGCACTTCCCCAACGTCCACTTTTTTTACTCGAGTCTACAAAAACAACTCCATCAGTTCCTCTTTTAAAAACCAAGGTTTCTTCTACATAAATATCTTTATTTATAATTACAGGAATAGAATCACCAGAGGCAATTTTATTACTAGTAACAGGTTCAGCAAAGCTTATAGGAATAGATAAATCACTTGGGACTTTTAACTTCTCATGTTCTGCCAAAGAAGCTAAAGGCACCAAAAAGGTAGAAGGAAGAAGTAATGCCACTATTAGTAAGAGATTAAGCGTTTTTTTCATATTGTCTCCAAATATTTTTTCAAAGTTTACACTCTCAGCATACTCCTAAAAAAAATGCCTGCTCTGTATTACCACTAAGAATCATCCTTTAGATGAGCTTACTATCAATTCTCCTAAAAATGTCATTTAAATTTATTAGCAATAAAAAGACAATCGTTGTAAAATTAATATAAACGCAAGGAGATCATTATGTTAAAAAATATGGAAGGTCAAAAAGTACCTGATGTAACATTTAAAATTCGTGAAGATAATAAATGGGCTGAGGTTACAAGTAATTATATTTTTAAAAATAAAACTGTAGTTGTGTTTTCACTTCCTGGAGCATTTACTCCTACCTGCTCTTCAGCACACGTACCTGGCTATAATAATCTGATAGAAACATTTAAAAAAAATGGCATAGATGAAATTGTTTGTGTTTCTGTAAATGATGCTTTTGTAATGAATGCTTGGAAAAAAGATGAAGATGCTGAGAAGATAAGATTTATTCCAGATGGAAATGGTGAATTTACAGACAAAATGGGCATGCTTGTTGGCAAAGAAGCTATTGGTTTTGGAAAAAGATCATGGCGTTATTCAATGCTTGTTAAAAATAGTGTGATTGAAAAAATGTTTATTGAGCCTGAAAAAGAAGGTGATCCATTTGAAGTATCAGATGCTGAAACTATGTTAAAGTACATAAATCCTAAAGAAAAATCACCTGAACCAGTAACATTATTTACAAAAGAAGGATGCCCATTCTGTACTAAAGCAAAAGCAATGCTTACAGAACAAGGCATGAAGTATGAAGAAATCTCTATAGGGAAAAATATTACGGTCAAAACACTTCTTGCTATAACTGGAAAGACCACCGTTCCTCAAATATTTATTGGTGGGAAATATATAGGTGGTTCAGAGGACTTAGAAAAGTGTTTACTTAAAGAAAAGCAATTAGCTTAAATCATTCTTTTGATTAACCATAAGAAGGATTTATTTTTTTTAGTTGAAGAGTAACCTTATTAATGTAGAGAAAAATTTATTTAATTGTAAATTAACAAGCTACTACAATAAAGAAGGTGAAAATATGTTTAAGCAACTAGCAAGTACCATTAAAGCAGCAAATGTTTTTACATCCGGTTTATTTTTGGGTGTATTGGTAGGAGTGCTCATGACTACAAAGTCAGGAGATGAGACAAGAAAAGATTTAGTTGATAAAACTTTAAAATTTAAAGAGCTAACAAAAGAAAAGCTTGAAGAACTTGAAGATGTTGGAGTAAATAAAGTTAGAAAAGTGGGACATGCTTTAAGAGATGCTGCCGATAGAATGTGCTTAAGTATAGATGAGCTAGATGGTAAAGCTAAAAATATCAAACCTGAAGACATTGAAACTCTTCCTGTTTTTTAGTTTTCATTCACTCAAAAACTCATGAAAAAAATAGCTTGGATGTTAAGAAGCTTGATTTCATAATACAAAAACGTCAGATTTTATTTAAAATCCGCTAAAATCTTAGTATGCGAATTCTTCACACCATGCTTAGAGTTACGAACCTGGAACGATCTCTTAAATTTTATTCAGAGGTTCTGGGTATGACTATCCTTCGCCAGAAAGAATATCCTGAAGGCAGATTTACGTTGGCATTTTTAGGTTATGGAGATGAATCAAAACACACTGCCATAGAGCTGACTTATAACTGGGATACGGATAAATATGATCTTGGTAATGCTTTTGGACATATAGCTATAGAAGTAGAAGATGTTTACAAATCCTGTGAAGAGTTTAGATTTAAAGGTGCAAAGATCACTAGAGAAGCAGGTCCCATGAAACATGGAGGTTCCATATTAGCTTTCATGGAAGACCCAGATGGCTATAAGATAGAGCTATTAAGTCCTAAAAGAAGTGATTAATCAACTTCAGTTTCAGTAACAGTTTTTGTAGTTTCAGTTTGTATAAAACTTGTGTCAGAATTACCTGATGGCTTTTCAGTTTCCACATAAGTGGTTTCTGTTTCAGTAACTACTTCTGGTGTATTTGTGACTGCTGCTGGTGTAATTGTATTAAATATAAAAGCTTTTTGTGTAAAAACTACTACACATAGAATTATTATCATTGTTACAAATAAAAACCCTAAATTGCCTATGTTAGAATTTCGAGTTTCTACTTTTTTAAAATTACTAGTTCCATTATCATAATTAACTGAAGCTATTTTAGATTCAACATTTGTATCAGGCATATTTTTAATTCATCCTTTTTTAGACTTATATAGCTTATAAGCATAGTTGTTTTATTCACAACTTACATCCATCTAAAGATAATCAAAAGGATGATTAATTGCTAGGTTTGTACAGGGTTAGACAAATCTGCCATCTCAAACCCTAAACTAGTAAGTATTTGATAAACATCAGTGCTATTTACATCCACATCAATGATAGTGCCTATTACTTTACTAAACCTTCCAAGGTAGACTTTGTCAATTCTCTTTCTATTTGATGACTTACTACACCCTGATCCCAGCCAACACAAGAAGGCGGAAGCTCTCCATGTCTGTAAGTTGTCAGGTCATCTGTACGGGCAACTTCTAATGCTTCGTGACACATTAATATTCCCTCTAAACAAGAATTATGAACTTCACTCAATCTTTTTAATGCAACTCCATCACTGTCTCCCTGGCAGATTAATATCCAAAGAGCTAAAATCTCTTCATAGTTAAGCTTGCTGTTTTCAAATTCAATGGTGGTAATAGGCTTATCTAAATCTTGTGGAATTACTTCTACGTATGGATTATGATTATCGTAACCAAAATTTATTTTTACATAGCCATTGTTATAAATAAAAGTAGCCCCTAAATAAGGAAGATCTTCATTCCTTGTTCCACCATATCTAAAACCAATACCTTTTCCTCCCCCTATAACCAAATCAGTATTTTGGCTATTATTTAATTCCCACAATGCAACTGCATCAGTTTCATAATTAGGGTCACCTGCATTAGCCCCTAAATTATCAGAATGTAATCTAAATCTATGGATGTCTTTAAAGATAGCAGTATCTCCTAAATCAAGTCCTTTCCAAGACATTAAATCTCTATAAAATGCTGTTCCATGTGAACCGCCTGTATCAGAAAAAATTCCAGACCCAGCAATTTCTGGATCTAGTAAAGGTCGATCTAATCCCCAGGGTTCTCCACAATGGATATGAACTTCCTCTATATCTCCAAATCCTCTGGTTAATTCTTCTACTCTTCCTTGCCATTCTTGATTAGCATAGTTTCTAGATGCACTATGTAAAAAGAAATCAGTTGCTAAGATTTTTTTTCGCTTTCTTATTTCACTTACATGGCTAGCAGTGGCTTTTGTTCCAGGTGGAAAGATGGGTTTATCAGGAAAAGTCCAAATCTTAGCATCAGCGAAAACAATAGAATTATCTACATGTTGAGTCGGAACAGAAGCTACATATGCACCATGAATATTAAGAGCAGGTCTTCCATATCCCGTAAGTTTATTTCCTTGTGTCTGCATCTGATCAGCTAAACTATCAAAATCCACATAACCATATTCATGAAAAGGCAATCCCATTTCTGCAAGCTGTGCCACTCTTCTGGCTGCAACAATTCCCCCATCTTCTCCAAATCTAGGTGATTGTATTCCAGCTTTATGAACATCAACAGGGACAAATTTAATAGGAAGATTTCCGCCTGGATATTTTCCCTTAAGCTTTGAATAAGCACCGACAATTAATCTTTCTACTACAGATCCAAGTCCTTGAATAGCAATATTTACTTCATTTCCATTTCCATGGATTCTATTTACTAAATCTCCAACAACATTAGGGGGGTTAATTTTTTCATGTTTTAAAAGACTCCGATCTCGCCTGTAATCAAAATGTCTTCTCCAATGTATAGCAGCCTCAGCTAAATTGGTTTTTCGAGTAATTTGTGGGATATGAAAAGTCATTTAAGTATAAGAATTATACAGTAGAAGATTGTAAAGATTCTTCCATAAAATAAATTTTATAAAAAGTTTTTCATTCTACTTAAGATTAAATAAATTTAATGTATACAAGAATCTTACAAACACTCATTGTGTCTAACTCATTTATTTTCTACTTTACTGCTTCCAACTCACACCCTGGAATATCTTCCAGTTTAAAAAATACTTTTTGTCCACGTTCTTTGGCTAATTTCACCATTTCATCAGCTCCAGAAGAAGGACCACCAATTCTTAAACAAGCATCACATCTTTCTCCTAGCAATACTGCACTAGGATGGAAAATCTCATTAAAAGCCTCATCACCTACTTTTTTTGATCCTGCAGTTTCAACTAAAGGTAAAGCAAACCATTCACCGACAACTGGCATATGTCCAGCACGGAAAAGCTTTAGAGCAATTCTATTCATTATACGTACATTTTCAGCCATTAATTCAGGGTCATCATTTGTACCTGAACGATATGGACCAGCAATTAAGATCCATAATGGTTTTATTTTTTCTTTCATGAGTACCTCTCTTTTCTCTTTTATGATTATAATTTATAAGTAGGATAAATTTATTAAATTATGCTAAGTTACAAAAAATTATTATTAGCTCTCTTAATCTTAACCATGGTTTTCCCATTAAAATCCTACGGGGAAGATATTAATTCATTTATCTACCAGCTCCAGGATGTAAAACATAAGACACTTTCAAACACAAGTTTTGATATAGGAGTAATTGATATTGATGATGCAAATTTTTCACCTAGCGAAGTATTAGAGTTAAAAAATCAAAACAAATCTATTGTTTCATATTTAAGCATTGGTGAAGCTGAAAATTATAGGGACTACTGGATTGAGGGTAATTTTGACAATAATCCACCAAGTTTTATTGATGAAAGAAACCCTGATTTCCCTGATAATTACAAAGTTGAGTTTTGGGATCCAGAATGGCAACAAATTGTTTTTAATAGACTAGATGAAATTATAACTGCTGGATATGATGGGGTTTATTTAGATATTATTGATGCTTATTTCTACTATGAAGAGAAAGGGAGAACGTCAGCAAGAAAAGAAATGGAAGATTTTGTAATAGAAATTGCTAGAAGGGGAAGAGAAAGAAAGCCAGGATTTCTTATAATCCCACAAAATTCGCCTGAACTCGTAAATGATAGTGAATATTTAAATGTTATTGATGGGCTTGGCAAAGAAGATACTTTCTTTTTTGATAATAGAAAAGTCAAGAAAAGAACAGTAAACAGAGATCTCAGATTCTTAAAAAAGATTACTGATGAGGGGAAATTTGTTCTTGCAATAGATTATCCTACTAAAAAAAGCAAGCAGTGTAAATTTATAGAGCTAGCAAGAAAAAATCATTTTGCTCCATTTGTAAGTAATAGAAACCTAGATAAAATAGAGCTCCCTACTTGTAATGAATAAATTTTATAACAAGTTAAAAATTACTTATTTAATTTCGTAAACTTTGAACCTTCCAATGTCAAGTTATACATAAGACCTTTTTGGTCAATTATAAATGCAAGTATGGGTTGATTAAACTTAGCAGTATCGATTGATTCAGCAGCACCAATATTGATAACTGCAATAGAAGCATCTACACCAGCAACCCAATTAGGAGCTTTACGAAAACTATTTAATGCTTCATCTCCCATGAACAATACAATAATAGATTTTTTTTGTGCACCAAATTGAAAACCAAATGAACCAGCCGTGGTGCTATAGTAATCAACAGTCTTACCATTAATTCTTAATGCACCCTGACCATATTGACCACCAATGAGAAATCCAGCCTTATAAACATTTGGGAAAACGAGTACACCCTTAGCATCCTTAATAACATCTCTTCCATTTTTAACTTCAGAATAAAAGCGCTGTAAAGTAGCATCAACACTTGCATCAATTTCTCCACCCGTTGCAGCAAAGGAATCTTGTGTCATGCCCAGTATAAAGATTAAACAGAAAACTAATGACATTAAAACATTTACATTATTTTTTAATACTCGCATATTTTATCCTTTTATTGTTGAATATCCATTATAAATCAATGCTCTAAAAGACGCCTCATCCTTTTGGTTATTCGAAAAACTAAATTATTTGACTTGTATTGTTTACTAACTCTATCTTTTCGCCATTTCAGCAAAAAATGATTCGGCACCTTTTTTTATTTCATCTTGAGTAAGATCTTTTTTATGAGTAGCAATCCACCATGAGTAACCAAAGGGATCTTTTAACTGACCACAGCGATCTCCCCAAAACATATCTGCCACTGGCATTACCGCTATTCCACCAGCTTCAATAGCTTGCTTGAATGCTGCATCTGCATCTGGCACATATATAAAGAAGCTTATTGGAGAGCCACCTAATGTTTCAGCACTACTACCACACTCTGGATTCTCATCACCCATCATCATAATAGAATCACCAATTTGCATAGTGGCATGCATGATGCCCTTTCCAGTTGGGCTAGGTAAAAGATCTATTACCTTTGCATTGAAAGCTTTTTTATAAAACTCTGTTGCTTTCTTTGAATCTTTAAATATGAAACTTGGCGTAACGGAATGATATCCTTCTGGTGTTGATTTAGTCATTTTCATCTCCTTTTAGTAATTTCATTTTAACAATAATTGAGAGATTTGATTAAAAATTTAAAGAGAGAACTCCTAATTGTTAAATAAAATTTTGCTTTATTGTAAAGGTTGATAGAATTACAGGCGGGAGAATAAATTTATGCAACAACTTAAAAAATACACTGAACATGCTTATGCATTACTGCGAATCGTGACGGGCTTTTTATTCTCATTTCATGGCGCTCAAAAAATCTTAGGATGGTATTCAGAGTTTCAACCACAAGTAGGATCTCAAGCCTGGATTGGTGGAATTATAGAATTAGTCGGTGGACTAGCTGTAATGGTAGGATTTCAAACACACTTAATAGCTTTCTTATGCAGCGGTACGATGGCTGTAGCTTATTTCCAGTTTCATTGGAAGTTCCAAGGTGGACCTGCGTTTTTCCCAGCTATAAATAAAGGTGAGCTAGCTGCTCTTTATTCTTTTATTTTCCTTTTTATTGCTTGTCGCGGTGGTGGAAAATGGAGTATAGATAAAAAATAATGAGATTTAAAAAAGCCGCAATGAAGCTTCATTAAATAATGATTAAACAAGTAATTGTCAAACAAAGTCTAGGAGTAATCATCTTATTAAAAAGTTGAAAGAACTTTATAATTTACTTATGTAAAAAGAAAGAAGAAAAAAAAGGAAGGGTATTTCAATGACTACAATAGTACATAAAACAGAGAACACAGATAGTACGGCTCTAATGATAGGGTTATTTGTAATAGGATTAATCATAGCTTTCGCAGTTTTCTATTTTGGAAAAGGCTATCTTACACCTATGACAAACACAAACACTTACAACACGACAAAAACAGAACGAGTAATTTATGAACCAAGTGCTGAAATAGATAAAATTCCAAACTTGAATGTAGAAGTTAATACTAAGGACTAGTAATATAGAGTAAACAATTGTGAATCATCGTTAACGTATATGGAAACATCAATAGCCATTGCAAGAATAATAGCCATAGCCTATTTATCTATAGGCTTTGGACTTATTATTAGTAAAAGCTATTATGAAAATCAATTTGAAAGAATTGTGAACAATGCAGGCGTACTTTATTTAGGCGGCTTCATGGGCATTGTATTTGGTTCGCTAATTATTGAAGGTCATAATTTTTGGGTAAACAATTGGACAGTGCTTATAACCATTATTGGATGGCTTAGTTTAATTAAAGGAATAGTTTTACTAATATTCCCAAATCAATATTTGCCTCTTATTAAACCTTTTTATAAACCTAAAAATATAAATGGGTTTGCTATTATTTCTCTTGCTTTAGGACTTCTTTTCGGATACTTTGGGTTTTTCTCTTAAAAAATAAATATGCACTTTTATTTTTTTATAAAACTAATATCTAAACTTTTCTAAACAGCTAACTACTTAACTTAAAACCTCTATGAAAGACACAATCTTAGTTAAGGAAACAAGGTTAAGACGGTTTATGAGAGGAATTTAATCTAAATCTATTTACTTTCACTTTTCAATTTTTTAACATTAAAACAGAGAATCTCATTGGTTAAAAATTCATATTTTTTCATTTCGTAATTCTTTATAGGATTTTTATGGCTGTTGGTGTTCAAAAAAGTGTAGAAGTATTTCAGGTTGCAATTAGGCAGGCCCCTAATACTTCTCGCGTAAAGAAAAGAAATAAATCTGGAGCAGAGGACGAATTACCTTCTCATAATTTATTAAATGAAAGATTTCAAGATGTAGAACTTTTACGTAGTTTAGTAAGAAGAGTTGAAGATAGAGAACATGTGATTTTCAATCAAAAAAAAGAAGATGGACTAGTCTCAATTGAGAGAAGAACACCAAGTGGTGATCTAATATACAGAACTCCATATATTGATCCTAAAGTTTTAAGAAAAATTTGTCATGATTTTAATAGTACTAAATCGGCAATTAATTCTCCACAATCTTCCATTGGAGATCCAGGCTTTTATTATGGGGATGAAATAATTAGACGTTTGATTCAACAGTTTGAATTAGAAGATGTTGTAAAGCTTCCAATAAAAGATGGTGCTAACGTAGCTGTTGTTAGGTTAGATCCTACTAAAAGAATCATAGGAGCTAGTCCATCGCTTCCACCAGCTTTTTTAGTCCAAAATTATTTTAATGCACCAAATGATCCTAAATTATATTTAGATCACCCCGGTTTAATTACTGGAAATTTAAGCAGAAAACCATTGCTTGCAGAGATTCATAGAAATTGTGAAACGCATGGACCAGAGGGAAGAGGTATGGTTGGAATTGTTTCACATAATGATGGAAAGGTTTCACTAATTAGATATTCTCCTGAATTAGGTTCACACATACAAAGCAATCCTATTGAACCTGAAGCTTTGCTTAGTGAATACCTAAATGACGACGCAGTAAAAGCATTTTTCTTAGAGTGGCCTAATATTATTTCAAGTGATTTAAGTATGAAAGAAGCTGTTGCAGGTTATCAAGTTCATATGATTATGTTTAATAGAGCTGGAACTTGTCCTCTTGTTAGAATAAACATAGCTGAGGGTGGAGTTGGATTTACTAAACTAGATAATGAAGGCGTACCAATAGAAAGTAGTGGTTACTTAACCCCAGATGAATTAAATCAATATTATTTTACTGACCTAAACATGTTTGTTTATTACATGCAGAATCCTCAAAAGATTTTAGGTGATGTTGAGCTTAGACCAGTTAAAGGTTTTGAAACTCTAAGTTCTTTAGGTTCAAGACCATTAGGCGCACGTGAAATGACACAGCTCAAAGAAGAGGGAAGATTATTACATGTTCTTGAAGTAACAAATGAAAATTTACTAAGAGGTGAGGTCGTTGCATGGCCTAGCATTCCATTAGACTTTGCTTTTAATTTGAGTAAAATGGATGGTGGACTGGATCTTGAAAGAAGATTACAGAACCCACCAAATAGAGACATTATAATTTCACTATGTGAAACAGCAATATTAAGTGGAAGAATCCCTGAAGGGAAATTTGGAATGGATGCTATTACTGCAATGGAGCAAAAAGGCACTTTAGTAGATACTCTTGAGTTGGCTATACAAAGCGGAATGTATCATACCAGAGGTGAATTATATAGAAGATTATCCAATGCAAAAGAAAAAATGAAAAAAGACATGGAGTCTCCTACACGAAGAGATGAAATAAATGCTAATAGAAGAAAAAAAGCTTTACAAGCTGCATCACTAATAATGAAAAATCCAAATGCCACTTACCCTAATAGCAGGCTTGCTCTTTTAATTAAACAAATTGCTGAGGCTGGCAAACCAGAAGGTGAGGATAAACATATTCTTGAAGAACTAATTAGAAAGTTAGGAATACGCAACAAGATAGATTTAGGAATTCCTAATGATCTATCTGCAAAAGACTCGACGCCAAATTTAGAGGTTTTAAGTAAAACGTTTTCAGACTCTCCACGCCAAATATTTGAATCAGCAATGGGATTATACGCAAGCTGTCCAAACTTAGATGGAATAGTTGGCGAAACAATTAAAAATATGGTTATGGTTGTAATTCATACGGGTAATTATAGTTATCTTGAAAATTATGAATTTAGTCGTAAGGTGAAAGATGCACTACATGAAGATGGGAATTTAATTCCTTTACTTGAACATCAAATAAAAGAAAGAAATCCAAAAGATCCAACAAGAGAGCAAGTTAAAGCTGATTACTACTATTACCTTGCTAAAGCAGGGATAAAAGAAACTCATGAAGATAGCAGAATTGAAAAAGTTTTCAACATGATAAATGAAGGAAGATATAAAGAGATTCCAGAAACTGAATTAGCTGAACTAAGAAGTGTTATGAGAGAAGGTAGCGACATGGATGAACCAGTAGTTCTAGAAAGATTGGGAGCAAGAGGTAGAGTTGGGCTGGATAAAAATAGGGATTATATAACTGAAAAGGCTAAAGTAGAACAAAGAGATCTTGATGAATATTTATAAATTCGGGTAAACATTTTACACAAAAGAATACTTAAAAAACCTATCATCAACTTTCATTAATGGAAAGGTTTTGGGTAAATTTTCTTTTTCCACCTCTACAAAACCATTCTTTTCATAGAATCTAAGTGCGGCTTTGTACTTACTTATCGTGCCCAGATAAACTTCTTTAGCTTTTTTTTCTTTTGACCATAGTAGGGTTTTATCCAATAAAAGTCTGGCAACACCAGTTTCTTTACCACGATAGTTAGAATCGACAAACATTTTTCTCAATGCATAAACATCATTAGAAATATTTAAAAGTCCAACAGTGCCAATGACAATATCATTATCAAGTGCAATTAGAAAGGTACCACCTGATTTAATATAAAAATCATTTATGTCTAACAAATCAGGCTGGTCATTTAAAGTAATTTCAACACTAAATTCTTCTCTTTGAATATTTAAAATCAAATCTGATACTTGTTTAGTATATTTAGGATCGAATTGAGTAATTGTTAATAGCGCTGGCATATAGCCTTATTATAATACCTGTGCAATTACCCTAATCGTCGTACCATCACGATGAAAGGGAGTGGAATATGGCTTCTACTTAACTAAAACCTATATGAAAAACACAATCTTAGTTAAGAAAATGAGGTTAAGGCTATTTATGAGAGGCATTTAATCAGAAAGGGTAGATTTTCAAATTAAAATTTAACATAATTGAATTAGAGATGACTACTTTAAATAGATTAGAACCAACCGTTAGAAGTAATTGCAAACTTCCTGATTCTAGTATGGGTACACAATTTACTGCTGCTGCATCAAATAATATTCAAAGTGTTTCAACAAACGATTCAACGATACCTACTGCTTCAGGTAAACATAGTCAGAGTAATACCGAAAAGCTAAATCTCTTACAACGTTTAAAACAGCATACTGTTGAACATCTTCCATTAAAACTTATAGATATAGTTTCTTTCCCACTTGATTTAGCAAATCCACATTTATTCAGAGGCTTAACATCAGTAATGGTTTTTCTTCCTCCTCAATTTCACGATTCACCAGAAATAATATTAGAGCCCGGATACTATAAGATTAGGGCAAATAGACTTGATACAACTAATCCACTTCATCAGACTTGCTATTATGCAGCAAAATATCTTGAGAAGTGTCAAGAAGATAATAATAAAAATGAAAGAGAACTAACTAGAAACATTCTTTTAGAATCAGCTAAATGTGTTAATGCCCAGTTCTTTAGCACCAAGCGATCAAGAGCTTCAGAATATGCTGAAAAATTGCAAGAAACTAAAGCTGAAATAAGGGAAGATAAAGCCAGCCTAATACTTCAACAACAAATTGATTTTCAAACCATACTAAAAATACCACGTGAAAAAAGACATGAAATTGAAGAAGATATTATGTCTCCAGCTGGTTCTTGTCAAGATATTTATTGTGGTAAGCAGTGTGTAATTAATCCTAGAGATCTAAATCCATCAGACCTTGAAAATATGTTATATAGAATCGTCTATAAAGGAAGATTGTATTTGCCTCAAGGAAAGATTTTAGAGGAATACATGAAATTACAACGATTCTCCCAGCGTGCAACAGAAATAGCTTTAACTTGGGCTAGTAAAGAAGGACGAGATTTTTTAGAAGTATATAAGCAACCACTAAAAAATCCACCAGCAATACCACCAGGTACTTGGGACTATGATGAATTTTGTATGTTAAAAGCAGCTAAGGCAGAGCAAGACATAAAAATGAAAGATGAATTAATTGCTAAGCTATGGCAAGATCTTCAGCCACTCATTGAGAATTATTAACCTGTACCACTACTCTAATGGGTGCACCATCACTATGAAATTTTGCAGGAAGTGCAATTACTTCAAAATCATCAACTCCTAGAAGTTCTTCTAGATTAGTTAAATTTTCAATTATCAATATTTCTTCTTTTAATAAGATTTTATGGACTTTATAAGGATGCTTATCAGGACTGGGTGTATCCATTGCCACAATTTTTACTTTAAGCTCAACCATTCTTTTTGCAAATGCCTCTGTAATTTCAGGAAAGTTATTATAGTATTCTTCACTGCCAAAATCTTTATAAAATCCTGTCATAATTAAAACAATACTATCTTTTAAAACATTTTTTCTCTCCAGTAAATCCACATCAATTTCTTTTTTTCCAGTGGCATCAATTAATACTCCCTTACCAAAAAATCTTTCTACATTAATTTCAGATAATTTTTTTGCACCTGGAATCATATGAAATGGCGCATCGATATGAGTACCTACATGAAAACCAGAATTGATTCTATAATTAAAACAACCTTCTTTAGAGTAGTCAGAAACCTGTACAAACTTGGGCGGTTCATCTCCTGGGTAAACAGGCATATTTTCCTTAAACTCATGACTTAAATCTATTAGTTTCATGTTGGATTTATTATACCTTTTAAAAAGATTTAAATAGAAAAGCCTTATGTTTTTAGGGAAATAGACTGACTAACATTAAATTCCATTAATAAACTTAAGCTTTCATTAAAGATTATAAAAAATAGCATTAAAAACACTTTATATATTTATGAATGTTAATGGGGCAAGTAGTTTTGGTGCAGGAGGCATAACACCTTCACATGGTGTACAAGTCCATACTGGAAGTGGCAATGATCCAGTAATAGATATTTTAAATTCTATTTCAGAGGCCGAATGGCAAAATATTTGTAATCGCTCTACTACTCAAAAAAATCTTTTTGAAAACCCTGCTTGGACTCAAACTATAGATGATTTAAGAAGATCTTCGCAATCAGATAAACAAAGAGATTACAGTGTATATTTATACTCTCAAAAACTATATGAAAGCACAGCAAAACATGGAGTAGGAAATGAGGTTTGTGTATTTGTATTTGATGAATCTAACTTTAATAGGTCATCTAGTTCTAGCCAACCTCCTGCATTAGGAACATTACATTCAGCCAGAGACGGCTCCTATATAAGAGCAACTTGGAGAGGTATAGATTTTTCTACAAATCCCCCTATACAAGTTTTAACAGATGATGTAAATATTTTAATTTCCGGACAAAATACTATAAATATTAATGGATTTAGTTTTCCTATACAAAGGCTAGATGAAACATCTAAAAAGACTCTTCTCCAAAGCAATAGATTAATTAATCATTCTGCTCCTGCAAATTTTTTTGAAAGAACAATTTCTAAAGGTAGATTAGAAAGTAAAGAAGAAAGGCTTCAAAGTATCAAATTAACCTCTGATGTTTTAAAAGCACATGAACCTAAAATAATAAGATTAACTGGGTTAGACCAAGCAAGATTTTTTAGAGAGCTCGAAGCTGAATTAAATAGAAGAATTGATAGGGGAGAATTAAGCTCTACAGCAAATACAGATATTTTAAAACAATGGCTTAGTGAAATACCATAATTTTTATTTTAATGGTTAATTATGCTCGAGCTTATATTAACCAAGAAAAGTCTTATGTTTTCAGTAAAAAGGCTAATATATTTTATGAGAAAAATTTTATCTTTCAAAAGGTTGATTTATATCCTTAATATATGCTTATATTAAATTAAAAGATGAAATTATATCAACACCTTCAAAAGTTTGTATTGTTATTTTGGACACCTCAAAGGTCCTTAGCTACAAAAGGGAATCCATCACCAATTGTGGACAATTCCCAAGGTGGTGAATCTTTAGTCAATGCTAATAGCATTTCTGCCTTAGCAAGAACAAATTTATCCAAACAACTATGGTTAGATAAAGTATTTGCTCTGCATGCAAAAGAAAGACCCGGCAAAAGAATTCCAGTAAAAACTGGCAATGAAACAACTGATTTGTTTATTATTTTATGCAAGAAAAGATATAAGAATATAAGATATGCATCTGAGTTATACTCCGACACTGAAAAAGAAGTGCCTGTTTTGCTAAGAGCAAAAACAGTAAACGGTGGGGTTAAGTCAAGTTACGATGATTTTGTTTTTAGAATGTCAGATAAAATGACTACCTATTTAAGCCAAAGAGCTGATGAAAATAACATAATAAAGTATTCTATGAATGTAGAGATCAGAGCTGATCTTATAAGGGCTTTAGATAATTTTTTAATAAAGTATCCAGAAAGAATTGAATATAAGATTGATGTACAAAGCTACCCTTTACGACATGACTCAGTAAACTTATACTGTGCAAATCCATTATCAAAAGAAGAAGAGCAAATTCTTGCAACTGGAATACAACCATTTATAAGAGGTGATTCTTTAATTGGAGAATCAATTGCTCAAGAGAATGGAGACCCTTTTTTAGGAATCAGAAAAGAAGTTCAACCCACTATTGCTGAAACAAGAGAATTTATAGATAAATGTGAGTTATTAAGTAAGGATTTTGCTGATGGTGTTATTTCAATTGCAGAATCACCTGAATTTCCACTATTAAGTAGAGCATATCTCTCTGCATGTGAAGGTTTATATGAAGACTTAAAAAGACTAAAAGAAGAAACGACTTAACGCTTACCGCTTTTTTCCTTAAAACTTAAATTCTCTCACTAATTGAAGCTCTTAGTATCTTAAGAGTTGATTTTATATTCAAGTCTGAGTATTATTAATTGATACCTAAGGAGATCAAGAACCATGTCAACCAAAACAGAAGAAACAAATACCAAACAAACTATGAATACAAACACCATAAGACTCCACAGAGTGCTCAAGGCACCACCAGAGCGTATTTATAAAGCAGTTCTTGATCCGTCTGCATGTTCCAAATGGCTTCCGCCTCATGGCTTCACATGTACAGTCCATCATTTAGATGCTAAAGTGGGCGGCACATTTAAGATGTCCTTCACAAACTTTTCCACTGGAAAAAGCCATTCATTCGGTGGCAAATATGTTGAGCTCAAACCTGCAGAGCGCATTGTTGCCACTGATGTGTTTGATGATCCAAATCTTCCTGGTGAAATGAAAACCACTTACACATTAACTAAAGTTTCTGTGGGTACAGAAGTAAATATCACGCAGGAAAACATTCCTAGTATGATTCCGCCAGAGTCCTGCTACCTCGGCTGGCAAGAGTCATTAGAGCTTCTGTCCAAACTCGTCGAACCCGAAATTCCTGATCAATAAAAATTCTTTAACTTATACCTTTGAAAGGTAGCCTAATCCTGCAATAATATAAACTATGTCAGATATTAAATACAGACAGTTATGTGAAAACGATTTTGAAAAAATCTATGATGTTGCTTTTGAAGCATGGAATTATACTTATAAGGATATTTATATACCATCTAAAATAAAAGAATATGTTGATAAGTTTTACACTGCTGAAGAATTACAAAAACACATACCCTACATTAAAAAGGGAGAAACTTCTTTTGAAGTTGCAGAGGAAGAGAATAGTATTCTAGGTTTTTGCAATATTCAAGTAAGAGATAATGAAAAAGCTGAACTCATTCGTATTTATTTAAAGCCATCGCATATTGGAAAAGGAATTGGAAAGAAATTATTGCTAAATGGAGAAGAATTCTTAATCTCAAAAAAAATAAAGAAAATATATTGTTATGCTCAAAGCGAAAATAAAATTGGTCACAAATTTTATTTAAGAAATGGTTTTAAAATGGTGGCTACAGAACCTAATGAGCTTTTTGATAATGAATGTGATTATAAATTTGAGAAAGAGTTGTAAAAGTGAAAAGCGGCAAGACTTAAAGCTTATAACTTAACTTGAGGCTTGTAACTGTATCCCCAAGAAAAGCCTTATGTTTTCAATAAAAAACACCTTTTTTTAAGGGTAACTGAGTTATAAAGTTAAGATTTATAGCTCAGAAAAGGGTATAATATGAGTTATAAAGTTAAGGTTTATAACTCATGAAATGGAATTGGCAACAAAAAGAATGGCCTCATTTTAAGTACAACAAGGCTTTATTGGATGAGCTTGAACTAGATTTCACTCATAAAAGTGGGGTGTTTCTAGGTACATTTAAACACATAGATTCTAATGAAAAGTTAGACCTAAGTATTAATTTGATTTGTGATGAGGCACTTAAAACATCAGCTATTGAGGGAGAATATCTCAATCGCGATAGCTTACACTCATCAATTAGTAAAAATTTTGGTTTAAAAGCAGATAAAAAAAAATCTTCTTTAGCTGAAGAAGGAATATCAGAATTAATGGTAGATCTTTACCAAAATTACTCCAAACCTCTTTCAAGTCAAACTTTAAAACAATGGTATTCCATGATAATAAGTGGACGTAAAGACTTAGATAACATAAAGTCCTATAGAACTCATGAATCTCCCATGCAAGTAGTCTCAGGTCCTATTCATAATCCTAAAGTACATTTCGAGGCTCCACCATCACAAAATATGATTAAAGAGATGAATAGATTTATTGACTGGTTCAATAAATCTCAACCAAAAGCCAAAGAGCCGTTACCAACACTTATACGTGCAGGCATAGCACATTTATATTTTGTATCCATTCATCCATTTGAAGACGGGAATGGGAGAATTGCACGAGCTCTTGCAGAAAAATCTCTATCTCAATGCTTAGGACAACCAACTCTAATTGCACTATCCATTGCAATTGAAAAACAAAAAAAGAAATACTATGATGCTCTTGACTACTCAAATAAAAGCCTTGAAATTACTGATTGGCTAAAGTATTTTTCTGAAACCATATTAGAAGCTCAAAATTATAGCCAAAAAATGGTAGAGTTCCTAATCAAGAAAGCTAAATTTTATGAGAAAAATAAAACTGTCTTAAATCCCAGACAAGAAAAAGTTATTACTCGCATATTCCAGGAAGGAATTGAGGGCTTTAAAGGAGGTTTAAGTGCTGAGAATTATATCTCTATTACTAAAACATCTAGAGCAACAGCTACAAGAGATCTCCAAGATTTAGTTGATAAAAAGATTTTAGATAAAAAAGGACAACTTAAGGGCACTAGGTATGATTTGAAGATGTAAAACTTATATCCCCCAAGAAAAGCCTTATGTTTTTAGGAAAAAGAAACTAGATTGCACAGAGTCGAACTTTGTTTATTGAAAAACAAACAAAGCAGCAAGACTTAACGCTTACCGCTTAAAACTTAGAGAAAGTCCTATATTTTTACGGGGGCTGAAGGAATCTTAGGAGCTATTACTTTTAAAGCAAGCCGGCTTGCTCTTATTGAAACTACTCTCTCTTTTATACAAAATGTGTGTTCTTGTAATTTATCAATAAATTTTTCTGTTTCTTCAAGCATGCTCTCTGTAAACATTTCATGTTTATATTTTAATGACCTATCAAGGAAAATCAATAAATCACTAAAACCATATTTATCATCATTCTGTAAATCCCTTTTTGCTTTACTTAATGCCTCTGGAAATTTATCAACTCTCATGAGGACGTATAAAATTAAATATCCTATAGAAGCATATTCAGTATCCTTAGAAAGTCTTTTTAGCAAGTATTTAACAAAACTTTGTTTCTCTTTATCAGTGGTTAATTGATTATAAACATTTAAAAGTGCATCTGCGTTATCAGAAATTATTGAAGCATTTTCAGGATCTTTAACAAAGACCTGAACTTCAGGTGAATCTGCTTTTCTGCCATCAGCACCCATTCCAGTAAACTTATGACCATTATAAGACATTTGAATACTTCCAAGTCCACCTACACGCCTTCCACATTGTTTATACCTGAAAATTTCTGCTTGAAGAATTGAAACAACATTTTTTTCTAGACTGTTGGATAAAGAATGAATAGGCTCAATTAATTGTTCTATCCGTTCTTCTTTTTCAGGTTTACTAACTGGTGGTCTAAATGAAATATTTTTTTCTATATATTTATTATTATATTGGTCTCTTAAGATTATGGTAGCTATAATTTCTTCTCCTTCCTTACAAATTGGAGGCTCAATAAAAAAATCTATTCTGGCATCTGTTGTACCACTAGGAGGTATTGGTTCTTTGCCATAAGTACTACCGTAAAAATCTCTGTATAAAACAAGCCCATCATAAGTCTTTTGTAGAAATCTAAATTTGTTAATAAAAAAAAGCTGTATCTTACGTAGCCATTTTGCTTTTTCATTGTTACATATAAAACGAGTAATCCTAGCAGTTAGTAATATGATTGGCTTATCATCTGTATTTGTTACACAAAAATCAGCACAAAGTTGAGTAGCTGGTTTTTTATCAACAGAACCTAGATGCCACCAACCTTTATGTCTTTGCACTACATGAAACTTTTTTTTGCGAGATGGGAATGAAAAGATTCCTTTGAGAAAAGGTAAATGCTCTTCTATAAAAGTAAATATGCCATGAAAGTTTGCAGAAAGCCATTCAAACATTTTAATTTTCATCCTAATTTAGAATCAATTTTACCTTAATTCATAAAGAAAAGATATTACTTTTAGTGCCTAATAGCATCCCATTGTTGCTGCCTTTGTATTTGTTGTAGTTGCTGTTGAATTTGAGAGTTTTGAATTTGAATTCTAGTTAGGTTAGCTTCAAATCTTCAGACAAGAGTTATATTCTTTGAAAGATGAAATGATAAAAGCAATCCAGTTGCCTAAAAGAAATTAAATTTAAGGAAGGTACCACGTACTGTTATTTTTAAATTATTTACTTAAACAAAAAAAGCAGCAAACTTTCGCCTGCTGCTTCCTTGAAACTTGCAACTTATAACTTAAATCTAAATGGCTCCCCGAACTATACCAATAAGAGAACTTTTATAATGCAATTTATATTACCAGATTTTGCAGATATGAGAAAACGAAAGTCTAAAAAAGTTTACCAGAACCCGATTTACAGAGCTATGGAGTGGCAAAAAATGCTTGACAGTGGGCAATACAAGTCTAAAGCTGAGTTTGCTAAATACCTTGGGGTATCTAGGGTAAGGGTTATACAAATGCTTAACCTCTTAAAACTGGACAGCCACGTAATAGATAAATTAAAAGGAGTTGGAGAAACTTTTGATAAAAAATTGTTTGGAGAAAAGACTTTACGTACATTGCTAAAACTAAGTCCAGAAAATCAAAAGTTAAGATTAAATCTTTGACAGGATTATGCAAAGTGATTAAGGATGTTAGGTTTGCTTAAAGATTTTTTCTGCAACAAGATTAGATATTTTAGTTTCTAAAGACTTATGACTTATATAAAGTCCTGGGTCAAATATTCTTCGGCTATCGTCTTTACCGATTGCTGCTCCTTTTATTTTAGGACCAGTTTTATGGTTAACCTCTAATGATAGCTCCATGGTTCCACCCATGTTCTTTTTTTCTGAGTGTTTTATTAATCCATTAGCAACTAAGATAATTGGCTTACAAGGTGAGCTATCTTTTATATTATTAAAGACTTTGATTCGTTCTAGCAAATCTAAAAATCTCAAAGCAATTAAATAATAGCACTCTGCATCCAGTTCTAACTCGGACAATATTTTTGCCCATTTAATATTTATAGATTTAGGATTAATGCCCTTTGCCTGAAATGTTTTAGTAATTTGGTTTTGCCATTGTTCAAGTATTTTATTTACATCTACCTCATCAGTTTTTTTGCCAACAACTTGTCTTATTAAGGGTTTTAATTTATAGTTCTTTTTTAAAAAAGTATCTTCTTTTTTCATCAGAACCTTAACTCTTTTAAACAAAGTATCTAACTGATAAGACCTCTTACAGGCTTCGTTAAAAGCTAATCTTTCTTGCTCAGACAAAGTCTTCAAAAATGATTTATTTTTTTGTAGTTTTTTAAATGTTTTATTCATTTTATTCACTCTTTTAATGACTAATAGTTATAGTTCCTTGTTTAAGCAATTCTTTAATTTCTCCATGTGAACCATTAAAGTCATAAAGCAATTTATCTTTGAAATCATCCACAAAAGTATCTTCTCTGCATAAATAAGCAACATTATTAACTAGTTGTATAAGTGGTATATGCTTTCCTTTCAAAAAGGAAAGAACACAATTTTTAGGGATTTCTACATTTTCATCATATTTATATTTAACATATTTACTAACTATTTGCCTAAGTCCCCAATAGTCTTTATGAAAATCCATTTGAATAAAAGCTTCTATTTTTTCATCGTTTGTTCTATCACAAAGTATTGTAAGTTTATATCCATCATCATTCATTAGTGATTGCATTAGCAATGACTGAAAAACAGTATGATGAAGTTGTATTGAATTAAACATTGCATTTTTATATTTTGTAATCCCCGATTTAAGTACAAAGTTTTTATACCATTCTGGCTTTGCTTTATCCAACCCTGAGTCTTCTTTTACATCTTTGATAAAATCTTCTATGATTTTATTCCATTCTGATTTACTTTTCTTATCACTAATATTTACAATAAAACCTAATTCATTTTTTTCATATTTTTGTAGCTTTGAGTATAACCATTCCTTGTATTCAGCTATTGTTTCATCGCTGATAGACTTATTCAAATTGTCATTTACCCTAAATTCGTCTGGTAGTTTAAGCTTTTTTTTCAACTCTCTATAGCTCATAGTTAAGTCATGAGCACAAGGTGCAGTAATGTTTAAAGCTAAAAAACCAAAGTAGCGTTTTTTTTCATTTGTATCATTTATACAAACATTTCCTACATCATCAATAAACATTAGCATTATAAACACCTATAGCTATTTTCATGTAAACGCTGAATCTCATTGCACCACCAATCAGTATATTCTTTACAAATCTTTTTAGCAATCATCTTGGATTTTATTCTTTTTTCTTATAATTAACAATGGAGGTTTATTTATGCAAGACATCAAAGCAACCAAAAACCTAAAGGACGAGCAATATTACATTGACCTTTACGACAAGTTTACTATTAAAGAATGCCATGAGCATATAAAAATATATTCAGAAGAAAAACCACCAATACCACCAGAATCTTTTGAGTTACGAGATTTAAAAAATAATGTAAAAAAGATGATAGGAGATGTAGCGTTGTGCTTTCTCAAAGGTAATAAGTTTGCAAGCAAATCTGAAACTATTAGAAGGTGGATACAAAGAGATAAGATGCTTGATGAACTAATAGAAAATACTAGCCCATCTAAAGATATTGCGTGTATCCATTGCTACAATCCAATGACTTGCAAGGAAAAGGAAATATATTGGGGCGACAATACTAGGGTACTCTTTTTCTTTTATTGCGAGAAGTGTAAAGAAAATAGAGCATTCTATGATAACGGTGAAGAATTTCAGGTAGCTCCAGACAAATGCACTAAATGTCAAAATACAGTTCAGAGAAAATATTCAAGAAAAGGTAATAAGGTAACAATAAAACTTATTTGTCCTCAATGTAAATTTACAGACAAAGAAATCTGGGACTTTAATGAGAGAACAAAAGAAAACATAGATAAAAACTTTATAGCTGACAGAGAACGTTTTTGTCTATCTAAAGAGGAAGGATTAAAGTACCTTACTGGCATAGATAACCTAAAACAAGTCACAAGGTCATTTGAAGAAGCAGAGGAAAGAAAAAAGCAAAGAGAGCTTTATGATGCAGTAGCAAAAGTTAAAAAGTTAAATATATCGGACGTAGAAAAACTTGTAGCTAAATCCTTAGAAAAAGAAGGATTTATTAGATTAAAGCTAGAGAATCCTCAAATGAGCAGAGATATAAAAATAGAATTCACTGTTCAAGATTCAAAAAGTGGTATACACGAACATGACAGAAAAATGAAACTAAAAAAAGTCATCAATAAAGCTCTTTTAGAAACGAACTGGAAATTGATAGATGATGGTATTTATTACAAGCTAGGAATACTATCAGGGAGATTAAGAGGGCTGGAACATGAAGAAGATTTAATGAAATTGGTTCAAGCTAGGCAGAAGAAAGAAAAAGAATGAGAATAATTATCTATTTAACTGTTATACAAATCACTCCAGAAATCACTTAAATATTCAAAAGCATCTTTTAAATATATCTTAGAAGCACCCCATTGACCAGCAAGATTTTGGTATGGCTTTTCCCAATCTTTTGGTGGTTCTAAAATTACTTTTGGAACATCATGAGTATTTCTAGTCTTAAAAGTTAAGTTTATTTCCTTTTTTAATAGTTCTTTATCTTGAAAACTTTGGTCTATGTAAATAACTAAGTCAACTAAATCTCTTGTTCTTGAATTGTTAACTATTAATGGATTTGTATAGGCATGTATCTTTTCTGCAAATTGTTTTTCAGTAGAGATAAGGAGTATCTTAGGTGCTTCAATACCTGCAAAGCTTAAAATATCACTCCCTTTTTCCCATATAGGATTTGAAACAAAACCTTCAGCAAGAGAAATATCTACATTAAACCTATTAAATTCTCTTGGTCCAATTTTTGAAACCACAAGAAAACGCCAACCACCATAAGTAGGTAAAATTAGCTCTTTTGTTGGTGCATTCACTTCAAAAACAAACCAATCATTTAAATCTCTGTTTGCTATTTCTTTTAAAGAATCCCAAAGTTCTTCTTCAGTAGTATTTTTCAGTTCTCTAAGAGCAAAATCTATATCAGTAGTTGTTCTTGAAATACCAGTAATATTTTTAAACCGTAGCTCTAAAGAATATCCACCCTTTAAAATCCAGTTTTCATTCCCATTATGAAAAATCCTAGCCAAAAATCTATCAAAAGAGACTTTGTACATTATGTCATTAACAGTTTTATTCTCAGACTCAGCAGTTTTTCTAATTCTTTCTTCAAGAGCCTTTCTAAAATCTTCTGGGGTTTTATACTTACTATTTTTCATTACCTTTTACTTCTTACTTGTGCAAAAACAGATAAAAGTTTTCTTTTAACTTCTACATTACTATTAGATAATTCTATTTCATGCTGACTTATAAGACCTTTTTTATAAGCATCTTCAACTATTTTTTTCAATTGCTCAGGGTCAATTTTTTCCACAAGGTCAATAATAGTTTTTACTACATTAGTAACTTTAAAAGAATCTCTTTTTTCAATTTCTTTACTTCCTAAGTCATCCTTATGAATTAAGTACTTTTTAGGTGCTTTTTTTCTAAAGGATTTAGGTACAGCAAGATTTATCTTGTCTGATATCATTTCCCCTATTCCATGAACATAAAGAGCAGATTCATGAGAAATTACAGCCCGAGGAATATCTTTTTTATCCCTACTCCAAAAGTAAGCTTTTATAAGCTCATTCTCTTTTGAAAAAGGTAAAAAGCTAAATCTATAGAGGGCTCTATCTTCTTTTAGCCACTGCTTCGTTTCTACGTAATAGTTCTGTGCCCTATAACTATATCCAAACTTAAGAGCCTGCTTAGCAGTAAAGTATCCACCCTGACTTATGGCTAGTTCTATAAGTTCTTTTTCTTTATTTGTTTTATTTTTGCTTTGCATAGAACTTACGATTTCCGTAAGTATTATACACCAAATCTTAAACAATCAACACCAAACTTACGATTTATGTAAGTTTTATACGTAAATCTTTAGATTATGATTGAAACTTACTTTGCCTTTTCTCATTTAAGACTTCTTGTAAGTCCAATACCCAATTAGCATCAGTACAATAAACCTTACATAAAGCCCTAAACTTTGAGGTTGTAATTTCGCATTCTCCCCTTTCCACTTGTCCCAAAAATGTCCTACAAACAGTTATTCTTTCTCTTTGTTTAAGTAGGTTTACGGCTTCAGCTAAAGATAGATGCATAGCTTCACGAGCTTTCCTTAACCTTGTATTCCATCTAGCCATATTGTAAATACTCCAGCTATTACAATAAATGCTAAGAGGATGACTTGAACGGTGCTACCGTTCAGATTATAATAACCCTTTGAACGGTGAGACTCTACAGTAGGTGTTTTTCAAGTTTTAAATCAATTTGATTTATTAACAAAAGTAAAATCCTGCAAAAAATAAAACAAAGGAATATGATTATGAAAGCAGTAATTTTAAGTTTAGCTATTTTGATATATGCATTTCCAGCAATAGCATTTGATTCACATACGGTAGAAGTTTTAAAAGAAAGAGTTGGTCAAATAGAACACAATGGTGATATAACTTCTTTCAGAAGCATTAATAGACGTTTAGATAAAAAGAAACCAAAGAATCCTAAAGGCGGATTTGGAACAGATTCAACATGTCCTATATGTCCAACTCAACCCTCATGTCCACAACAAAATTGCCCAACATGTCCAAGTGTATCTTGCCCAGGTCTTGAAGACTCAGTTTCAAAGCTCGCAAACAGATATAGAATACAAGGGAATTTTTATCAAGGTCAAACAGACACTTTTACATTTCAAGTAACTAGCAAAGATACTTCATCAGCAAGTTTTGGTTACTCGGTAAGCCATTCACCCAGTGGAACACAATTTAACAGTGGAATTGGACTATCAGCTTATGATACATTTCATTTTTTACTACCAGTAGAAGCCCCTGTACCAAATACAACTTTAATAGGACTAGATACGTGGGATTGTGCAGGATTTTTTGTTAATGGAAACACAAATCAAATTGGTGGTTTATGTTTTATTGCAGGATTCGACCAGTCTGGAAATATTGGTCCAGTAGTAGTCGAGTTTAGTGGGACAAGTTTTTAAGGAAGCAATATATGAAAAAAATAATACTTTTTGCATTATTAGCTTTGCTTACTACAAACACTAAGGCACTTGCTGTAGATAACGATTCTCTATTAAAAGCCTTGAAAACAAACCTTATAGAATATAAGGGGAAAAACAATATTGAAGTAAGAGACCAAACAAATACTTGTAATAATATTCCTGGGAAAAGAGGTACTCTACAAGAAAACACTGGAACTACTCGTGTATGTTCTGGTTTTACAACCTTTGATATCCAATGTAAAAATAGTACTAGACCAAGCTTCACCAATTTCTTAAAAAGAATCTCAAGAAATGGTGCTGTTTTATGGGCTTATAGCGGGAGTGGTACTACTTTTCAAGTAGGACATTCATGTGGTAATTTTGCTGTTTCTTGGACAGAACCTTTTGATTTTAATGATAGCAATGGAAATACCGTTGCAAGGAAACAAACAACCATTACCTGTCAAGGTGTCATGGATATAAAAGATAGATTTAATGCTGTTTGTACAAATGAAGGAATTACTTACTGCTATTCTAGTGGTCAATGTGTTGCTGTAGGGTATTCATTTAATATATCAGGGCAATTTAGAAATTAATACCCATAGTGATGATGCCTGTCTATATGTTCTAAATTATCATTTACTTGTCTTAATTCTCTCCTAATTTGTTGGTGTTCAAACCAGTTATTGTCATTATTTAATCTAACGTATGTTGGTTGTTGAGGGTAATAATAATTAGGTCTTGAAGCATTTGCAGCACCATAGGCAGCCAAGCCTACAGCAGCTCCAACTATTGCAACTTTTGTAAGCTCAAATAATCCTTTCCCAGTTGCTTTGGCTATTGGATGTGAACCTTTAAACCATTTACCAACCTTAGAACCAGATTGACCATTACTTGCAGTTTGATTTTGTTGATTATTTTCTTGCTGAACTATCTGAGCTTGCTGTTCAGAACTAAATGAAGGATTAGCAGTTAAACCATAGGCAAAATAAGAGTTCGGGTTGTTCTTTGAAATCAATTTATCTTCTTCAGTAATTTTATATCCAGGATTGCTTACAATACCAAAAGATAGCTTGGTGGCAGGATTAGTTCTTGCAAACTGAATATCTTCTTCTTCAAGAAAATAACTCTGATTAAAAGCTATACTCTCTGCAAGTTTACTATTTGGGCTTTTTCTTGCAATAATTTTATCTTCTTTTTCAACTTGATATAAATTAGTATTAGAAAGTAGAGAAGAATACTCACTATCAGGACTATTTCTTATATAAGTGATGTCTTCTTTTGTTATTTCAAACTTGGGATTTTGAATTATGCCTTGTGAAAAATGATTTTTTGGATTGCTTTTTAAACAATTAATATCCTCTTGTGTAATTTTATAGCTTTCTACCTGTGTAAGACCACTTGCAAATAAAGTATCAGGATTATTTCGTATATGTTTAATATCTTCTTTATCAGGTTTAAAACTAGGATTTAGCGGTAAGTTTAAAGCAAACTTAGTATTTGAGTTTTCTCTAGCAACTACTTTATCTTCCCTTGTTACTTTATAAGCTGGATTTAATACTAGTCCTATTGTCAAAGAAGTATCAGGATTTTTTCTAGCAAACGCTATGTCATCTTTATCAACAAGATAATTTGGATTCTGTACAAGCCCTATTGCAAAGCTAGAGTTTGGATTTTTCCTGGCTATGTCTTTATCATTTGCTTCTATTTCATAACCTGGCTGCTGCGTAATTCCTAATGCAAAACCGCTATCTAAATTATTCCTTGCAATATTTTTATCTTCAACTTCTAATATATAATGTGAGTTTTGAGAAAGTCCTTTTGCAAAAAGAGAGCTTGGATTATTTCTAGCTATGACTTTATCTTCACTTTCAATGATATATTTACCAGTTTGAGTTATTGCTGATGAGAAAAGACTATCTATATTTGACCTGATAAACTTTTTCAATTCAGGAGTAAGTTTTAAGGACTCATCTAATGCTAACTGAAAAGCTATCAAAGTATTTGGTATAGCTTTTACCAAAGCTTCATCTTTATTAAAATTACTTTTTTTATTTTCAGATAAAAGAAGATTTTGTAATAATCCTATTGTGAATAAGCTCTTACTATTTTTTCTTGCAAAATCTTTATCAGATTCTTCAACTTTAAAGTTTTTATTTTGAGTAAGCTCTAAAGTAGACCAACTATTAGGATTTCCTTTTGCTATAAGCTTATCTTTTGACTCTACCTGATATTTAGGACTCCTGGATAGCTTCCAAGCAAAACAAGAACCAGAATTGTTTCTTACAGCTTCTTTATCCCTAGCTTCAATTTCAAAGTTAGGATTACTTAAAATACCAAAAGCAAATAAGCTATTTGGATTTGCTCTTGCTATTCTTTTATCTTTTTCAGTTATTGAATATTTAGGATTTTTTGTAATTTCATATGAATATAAAGTAAATAGGTTTTTTCTAGCTACATATTTATCTTGTTCTTGGATTTGAGATTTGTTTTGAGAAGCTAAATTATAAGCATAAGAGCTTGTTGGATATTGCCTTGCAAAGGTACTTTTTTTAGTTTCATCCACATATGCTTTTATTTGAACTAAGGTAAAAAAAGTAAAAATCAATGATAATGAAATAACTACTAGTTTCTTATTCATAATTACAATATTTTAAACAAAAATATTCCAAAAAGCTCCTGTAATACAAATACCCGACTTAACAGTTTGCGGGAATTATTTACCGGATATTAATACATGACCTTTACAGCAATCAGGTAATTCATTTTTTATGTAATTAATTGCAATTGATATCTTTTCAAGAAAATCTTTTGTGCTGTCTATGAAGTATCTCTTTGGATGCCCATTCCATGCTTTTGCAATTTTTTCATCTATTTCTAAGGCTTGTTTTGCAGTTTCAATACGTATTGGATTTACATGATTGTAACCTTGTTCAATATGAGGAGTTCTTAAGTGGATAACAGCTGAATATTTCTCAAACTCTTTTTCTTTTGTTGTGTTTAATTCAGCCCAGAAAGATTTTTCATCAGAAGGCCAATATGCCATTCCGTCTACTGTACCCCTGTCACATAGTGCAATTGCAACTTCCCCCTCTTCTTTAACAATATTTTCTAATTCTTTTTGTATGTGGAAAATAGCTCTTTGAGCAGCTTTTCTTGCTGGAATACTGTCACTACGCCAGAAGCCACCTTTAAAGACTATACTTGCAGCTTCTGGAAGTATAGAAATATGTTCACAAAAACTTTTCTGAGCAATTTCAAGAATGGCAGTCTTACCTGCTCCTGGTCCACCAGTAAGAACTACAAACTTAGATTTATGACCTTCTAATTTGCAAGAACAAGGACCAGAACATTTTAATTTTTCTGTCATAACAACTCCTTTGCTTCCAAATAATGTGGGATATGTGAATCCCATTTAAAATGTTTTTTAATTTCTTCTTGTAATGCTATTGCTGAGTGTAATTCTCCATGTGTAATAAAAGTAAGTTTGGGTGGCTTTTTAAAGTTTTTTAGCCACTCTAGTATTTCAGATTGATCAGCATGTGAAGAATAACTATCCAAACATACAACTTCAGCATTGACTTGTACATATTCACCGTACATTTTTATACTCTTTGCACCATGAACTAATGAATCTCCTCTTGTCCCAGGTGCCTGGAATCCTACAAATAGTATTGTATTTTTTGAATCTGGTCCAAACTGTTTTATATGATGTAAAACTCTTCCTCCTGTTGCCATTCCACTTGCTGAAACTATTATCATAGGACCATGTTTTAAATTAAGAGCTATTGAATCTTCTATGCTATTTACATAAGTTGCAACTTCACACATACTTTTACATTCATCAGGACTAAGTTTATGGTTTTCCTTATGGTTACAATAAACATGCATTGCATTGATAGACATGGGGCTATTTAGAAAAACTGGGATATCTTTTATTTTTTTTAATTTCTTTAGTCGACAGATTGAGTACAAAATACTTTGTGTTCTTCCGACAGAAAAGGCTGGAATAATAATCACACCTTTTCTATTTGTAGTTTTATTAATAATTTCTTCTAGTTGAATTAATGGATCAGTTTGATCATGGTTTCTATCACCATAAGTTGATTCTAAGATTAAATAATCTGCTGCTGATATCTCTTTTGGTGATTGCATTATAAGGTCATTAGGTCTTCCTAAGTCACCACTAAATAGAATAGAAGTGTGTTCATTCTTTATTTCAACAAATGCTGAGCCTAATATATGCCCATTAGGAATAAACTTAGCAGTTAACTTATTTTCAAAACTAAAACTAGTTCCAAAATCAATTGGCTTAAATAATTTAAGTGTTTTATCCACATCCTCTGAAGACATTAAAGGTAGAGCAGGCTTATGCTTTGAATAGCCTTTTTTATTAGCATATCTGGCTTCTTCTTCCTGAAGTTTTGCACTATCGGGTAAAAGTATCTTGCACAAATCAAAAGTTGCTGGTGTGCAATAGATACTTCCCTTAAAACCATTTCTGACAAGTACAGGCAAATAACCGGAATGGTCAATATGAGCATGAGTAAGTATAACTGCATTTATTGTCTTTGGTGAAATTGGAAACTTATCCCAATTTCTAAGCCTTAATTCTTTTAAACCTTGAAATAATCCACAGTCAATAAGCACATTTAATCCTTCTATGGTTAGTAAATATTTAGAACCCGTTACTGTTTTTGTTGCACCTAAGAATGTTAGTTTCATATTAATTTAGCTCCTTCTTTTATCTCATTTTATAAACCGATTAAACAAATACCCCAATAAAAGCACTTGAGGTACAGCAATGATTGGAAGCCAAAGAGCAGCTCTTTTCCCAATGTTAGACCATATAAGTCCTATTTCGGTATAGTCAGTAGCTACTCCAGCATTTAAAAATACAAATGCATTTCCAAAAGCACCAGTTTGTTTAAATATTTCAAATGAAAGAGGGGCTGATCCCTCTGAACATATTTCAATTGCAGCAGCAAATGCTAGAGTAATAAATAGCCCTAATAATGTAGGTCCCAAATACTTCATAAAAAAATCATGTGGAACATATGCACTAATAATAGAAGCTAGAAACATACCCAGAAGTATCCACCATAAAACCATCTTTGCTAATTCCCATGAAGCAAGAAAAACCTTTTTAATATCATTTAATATGTTATGAAATGAGAAAGAGTAATTTTCAAGTCGTAGGCTTAGATTTTCACGTATGGAAAAGTCTTCATTAATTTCAGTTGTATATTTATTGCGTTCTATAAGATTTTTGCTATCTAAAAACTGATAAATAAATCCAGTAATAATTGCAATTATTACTGAAGAAGATATGATATATAAGGCTTTTGTTGAAAATAGTCCTATTAATAAAATAGTAACTGTCATGTTAGCCCATGGGGAGGCTAGTAAAAAAGTAATTATTGCAGGCACTGAAGCACCCTTTTTATAAAGCTCCATTGAAATTGCAAGGATACCATGTGAACAACCAGACATTAATAAACCTAAGCCTGCAGCATAGATAATAGATTTTTTATCTTTCCCTGCTAAAAACTTTGAAATATACTCTTTGGGGACAAAATGATCAATTACTCCACCAAGGATAAGTCCAGCAATAATTGAAAGCCAAATCAAATTCAGGTATGCAAAAAAGGAATCGATTAATTTTTTAAGTATGTTAATTTCCAAACTAACAAGTATAAGGTTAGTTACATAGATGAAAAACATAAAACAAAAAATTAAAAACAAGTTTTCTTGATACCAATGCTTTTGTTTAATGTGACAACTTAAATGTTTATTTTCTTGCATAGTGCTCGCTTTTCTTAAAAAGTTTGTTAAACAGACTGCTAATAATGAAAACGCTAATAACTATTAAAAGGATTACACCCCATTCAGTAATTCCTAAAGAAACTGTTTTAAAAATCTTTTGTAGCGGTGGTAAGTAAATGACTGCAAGCTGAAGAAGAAAAGAAGTACCTAGCGATGCTACAAGCCAAGGATTTGAGAATATGCCTATTTTATATTGAGAACGAATAATTTGAACCCTTACAAACTCAAGCATAATCATAGTGGTAAAAGCCATAGTATGAGCCATGGCTACATTTTGAAAAAGCCTGGAGTGGCAAGCTATTATTGTTCCAATAGCTATTATTAAACTAACAATGATTAATCGAATAGCAAATTGAAAAGATAAAATAGGCTCAGAGGATTTTCTTGGCGATTTATTCATAGCAGTTGGATCTAATGGGTCCATTGCTAGTGCAATAGCCGGAAAACCATCAGTTACAAGATTCATCCACAATAACTGTACAGCAGTAAGTGATAGAAAAGGATGTCCTTGTGAATCACTAAATCCTATTGCCATTGCAGCAAAAATTACAATTAGTTCAGCAAAATTAGAAGAAAGCAAATAATTTATAAACTTTATAATATTGTCATAGATTCCACGTCCTTCTTCTACAGCATTTACAATTGAAGCAAAGTTATCATCTGTAATTATTATGTCTGAGGCTTGTTTTGTAACATCAGTTCCTGTAATGCCCATGGCTACTCCAATATCTGCTTTTTTTAATGCTGGGGCATCATTTACTCCATCACCTGTCATTGCAACGACTTCACCTAATTCTTTCCATGCTTTAACAATTTTTAATTTATGTTCAGCAGATACACGAGAATAAACACTTACTTTACGAACAATATTTTTTAAATCATTATCACTCATTTTGTCGAGCTCTGCTCCATTTAATGAGATTGAATCTTTTTCCATTAAGCCAATTGCATTTGCAACTGCAATAGCAGTTTCTTTGTGATCCCCAGTAATCATTACTGTTTTAATTCCTGCTTTTTTACATTTTTCAATTGCTTCTTTCACTTCTGATCTCGGTGGGTCCATCATTCCTAGCAACCCTACAAAAGTTAGTTTTTCCTCAAAAGTTTCATCTGTTATTTCATTATTTGATACTTCTCTAAAAGCAACAGCTAATACTCTTAAAGATCGTGAAGCAAGTGTTTTATTGGCTTCTGTAATTCTTCTTTTAATATCTTCATTTAAAGAAACCTTATTTCCATCTACCAGCATGTTTTCTGAAAGGCTTAAAATAACATCAGGAGCCCCTTTTACAAAAAGTATATTTTCATTGTTTACTTTTCTAAGCATGCTCATTCTTTTTCGCTCTGATGTAAAAAGGAATTCCTGTAAAATAGGATTTTCTTGTTCAAGCAATTCTTTTTTTAACTCTGCTTTAGCTGCTGCAACTAATAATGATCCTTCAGTAGGATCTCCAACAACCTGCCACAGATCCCCAGTTCTTTGCAGATTTGCATTATTACAAAGTATGCTAATTCTTAGAGCAAGCATAAGTTCAGGAATATCTTTTGGAACTAATACTTTGTTATCAAATTCAAACTGACCTTTTGGTATATATCCAACTCCTGTAACATTTATAAACTTTTCATTTATCCAGATTTTTGATACAGTCATTTCATTTTTTGTAAGTGTCCCTGTTTTATCTGTGCAGATTACTGAAGCACATCCAAGTGTTTCAATGGAAGGCAATCTGCGTACAAGAACATTACGCTTGACCATTCTTTGTACACCTATTGAAAGGGCTATTGTTACTACAGCAGGCAATCCCTCTGGAATAGCTGCTACTGCAAGACTTAAAGCTATAAGTAATATACTGATAAATGTATAGCCTCTTGTAAGACCAAGTAAAAATACAGCTATTACAATTAACAAACACATTAGAACTAACTTGTGACCTAGTTTTTCAAGATTTTTTTGTAAAGGAGTTTTTTCTTCAGTTCCTGCTTGTAATAGAGATGCAATTTTTCCAAGCTCAGTAGAACTTCCTGTTTCAGTTACAATAAAATACCCTTTGCCAGTTACCGTGATCGTTCCTTGGAAAACAAAGTTTTTTCTATCGCCCAATGAAAGCTCTTTTTTATCTAGTGTTTTAATGTTTTTTGTAACAGGTAATGATTCTCCGGTAAGTATAGCCTCTTGTGTAGCCAGTTGAATGGATTGCACTAATCTTCCATCTGCAGGGACATTATCTCCTGCTTCCAGTAAAATAACATCACCTGGCACTACTTTATTTGATGGTATTTGCTGTAACTCACCATCACGAATAACTTTTGAGATTGGAGTAGATAATTTCCGCAGGGCAATTACAGACTTTTCTGCCTGATATTCCTGAACAAAGCCTAAAATGGCATTTAGAAGAATTATAAATCCAATTGCAGATGCATCAACTAATTCACCAATAGCCAGTGCAATAATTGCAGCTACAATAAGCACCCAGATAATAAAACTTGAAAATTGCCTAAGAAATATTTTAAATGGAGATACTCGTTTCTGCTCTGGTAGTTGATTGAAGCCATATTTTTCTAGCCTGCCTTTTGCTTCCTGTGAAGTAAGTCCATTTTGAATATCTGTTTTTAGTTCCAAACATAAATCATTGGTATCAAAACCCCACCATAATTTTTTGCTAACTAAATCAAATTTTTCTTTTAATATAATGTTATCCATATAGCTATTTAGTCTACGTTGTTAGCTTAAGTTCCTTTATCCTCCATAAGTAGTAAACTGCAGGTAGTATTCCTAAAACTACTATTGTGGACGTTACAGTTCCACCAATTAGAGGAGCTGCCATTCTTTGCATTACATCAGCTCCTGTACCAGCACTAAACATAATTGGTAGAAATGCTGCAACATCTGTTGCAATAGTCATAAGTTTTGGTCTAAGTCTCCTTACAGCACCTTCAATAACTGCTTCTTTTAAATCATTTATCGTGTTTAGTCTTCCTTCTTTTTTAAATCTTTCAATAGCTTCATCAAGAAAAACAATCATTACCATAGCAGTTTCAATAGACATACCAGCAAGTGCAATAAAACCAACAGCTACAGCCATACTAAAGTTAAACCCATTTAAAAACAAATACCAGACCCCACCAGTTACGGCAAATGGTATATAAAGCATAACCATAAGTGTTTTAGCAACAGAATTAAAATTGAAATAACAAAAAAGAAAAATAATAAACACAGTCAGTGGAATTAAAAGGGTTAACTTTTTATACATTCTTTGAATGTATTCATATTGACCAGCAAATTCAATTGTATAACCAATAGGTAACTTAAGTTCAGTATCTAAAAGTTTTTTTGCGTTTTTTACGTATGTGCCAATGTCAATCCCTTTAATATCAACATATACATAGCCTACAAGAGAACCATTTTCATCTCTAATCTGTGAAGGACCTTTTACTAATCTTACATTAGCTACTTGTGACAGCGGTATTTGATAGCCATTTGAAGATATTAAGTAGACACTCTTGATTTTTTCTGGCGAGTCCCTGACCTCCCTAGGATATCTTACATTTACCGTATATCTTTCTTTCCCTTCAATAGTTGTAGTTATTTCTTCACCGCCCAATGCTGATTGAACATGAAGCTCAACATCTTTAATAGTTAACCCATGTCTTGCAATAAGTTCTCTATTAATATCAATTTCAATATAGTAACCAGAACCTGTCCGTTCAGAGTAAGCACTTCTTGTCCCTTGTATTTTTTTCATGAGCATCTCAATATGTTGTCCAATTTGTTCAATTGTTTTTAAATCAGGTCCATATATTTTTATTCCAAGAGGTGTTTTAACTCCTGTTGTTAACATATCTATTCTTGTTTTAATTGGCATAATCCATGCATTTACTATGCCTGGTATTTGAACTGCATTATTTAATTCCTCAACAATTTTTTCCCAGGTAATCCCTGGTCTCCATTTTTCCTTTGGTTTCAAGTTTACAATTGTTTCCCACATTTCAAGCGGAGCAGGATCTGTAGATGTATCTGCTCTTCCTATTTTTCCGAACACTGATTCTACTTCGGGGACTTTCATTATTAATTTATCCTGAATATGAGTTATTCTTGTAGCTTCAGAAACTCCTATGCCTGGTAATGTTGTTGGCATATATAGAAGTGTCCCTTCATTTAGAGGTGGCATAAACTCAGTTCCAATTTTTGTAGCTATTGGTAAGGAGAAAACAAAAAATAAAAAAGAGATAATTATCATTTTATAGGGATTTTTAATAACGAATCTTACTATAGGTTCATAAGTTACAAGCAGAAACTTATTCACAGGATTATCTTTTTCTTTTACAATTTTACCTTTTATAAATATGACCATAAGTGCTGGTGTAACTGTTATTGCAAGGAATGAAGCAAAAAACATAGCTAGTGTTTTTGTAATAGCAAGGGGTTTAAACAATTTTCCCTCTTGAGCTTCAAGGGCAAAAATCGGCAAGAATGACACTGCAATTATAAGTAAGGCAGAAAATAGTGTTGGTCCTACTTCTTTAGCAGAGTTTATTATTACTTCTATTCTTGGAATCTTCTTTCCTTCCATTTCCCATTTTTCTAAATGTTTGTGAGCATTTTCAACCATTACAATTGCTGAATCCACCATATCACCAATAGCAATCCCGATCCCAGCAAGTGACATTATGTTTGCATTAACACCTAAAAAATACATAGGAATAAATGTTGCTATCATTGCAAGTGGCAGAGTTAAAATTCCTATAAAAGCACTACGAAAGTGAAAAAGAAATAAAATTACTATCAATGCTGAAGCAATAAACTCTTCAATTAATGTCTCCTTTAAATTATTTATAGATCTTAAAATTAAGTTAGAGCGGTCATAAACAGGCACAATCTCAACACCTTCAGGTAAACTCTTTTCTACTTCTTTTAATTTCTTTTTTACATCATCAATCACCCCTAATGCATTTTCACCAAAACGCATCACTACAATGCCACCGACCACTTCACCTTTTCCGTTATATTCAGCTATACCACGTCTCATATTAGGACCAAGATGTACATTTGCAATATCATTTATTCGAATTGGAACACCATTTAGCTTAGTGCTCACAACTATTTTTTTTATATCGTTTAATCCTTTTATATAACCAGAGACATTAACTAAATACTCATGTCCTGCAATTTCTATACTTCTTGCTCCTATATCATTGTTGCTTTTTCTAATTGCATCAATAACTGTAGGAAGTGATATCTTGTAAGCTCTTAGTTTATTTGGGTCTACCTCTACTTGGTATTGCTTTTCAAAGCCACCTATACTTGCAACCTCAGCTACACCAGGAACTGAAGCAAGCCAATATCTAAGATGCCAATCTTGAAATTATCTAAGTTCAGATAAATCATATTTATGTTTTTTATCTATAAGAACATACTGATAAACCCAGCCAAGACCAGTTGCATCTGGACCTATAGCAGGATTTACTCCTTCTGGAAGTTTTCCTCTGATACTATTTAAGTATTCAAGAACTCTACTTCTTGCCCAATAAATATCAGTGCCTTCTTCAAAAATTACATAAACAAAAGAAAAACCATAAAAAGACTGTGCTCTAACATCTCGAACTTTAGGAGCCGAAAGAAGTTTTATAGTTATGGGGTAGGTAATTTGATCTTCAATAATCCTGGGATTTCTACCCTTCCATTCAGTAAAAACTATTACTTGCACATCTGATAAATCAGGTAAAGCATCTACAGGAGTATTTTTTATTGCAACTACTGAACCAAAAAAAAGGAATATAGTAAATGTAAAAACTATAAAAACATTTCTGCTGCAGTAATCAATTATTTTGTTAACCATGCAATCTGACGCTTCCTCCACAAGAAATAAATTGCAGGTACTATAACTAGTACAAGTACTGTTGAACTTAGTATCCCTCCAAAAAGTGGTATTGCAATTCTTTGCATTACATCAGCACCTTCACCAGTACTAAACATGATGGGTAAAAATCCAAATATATCTACTGCAACTGTCATAAGTTTTGGTCTTACTCTTTGGACAGCACCTTCATGAACAGAATCTTTTAAATCTTGAATTGTTTTCATCAGTCCATCTTTTAATCTTCTTTCATAAGATTCATCTAAAAATACAACCATAACAATAGCTGTTTCAATAGCTACACCAATTAAAGCAATAAATCCTACCCCCACAGCCACACTTAAATGAAACTTATACATAAGCAAGAAAATTAAACTTCCAATAATTGCAAATGGTACAGAAAGCATGACCATAAGGGATTTTGCTACTGAATCAAAAACAACATAGTGAAAAAGAAAAATCACAAAGATAACCATTGGAACAATAAGAAATAATCTTTTTTTAACTCTTTGTAAAAATTCATATTGCCCAGTCCATTCAAGACCGTAACCAGCAGGTAACTCTAATTTTTCTTCAATTAATTTCTTAGCATCTTCTACATAACTTCCTACATCTCTACCAGTAAAATCAATATAAACAAATCCTACTGGAGAGCCGTCTTCATCCCTAATTAACATTGGTCCAGTGTCAAGTTTAATTTCAGCAAGCTGAGAAAGTGGTATTTGATATCCAAGTGGAGACTCAACATAAATGTTTTCAATTTTTTGAGGTGAATCTCTTAATTCTCTTAGGTATCGAACATTTACCGTATATCTTTCTTTTCCTTCTACAGTAGTTGTTAATTCTTCACCACCTAAGGCTGATTCAATAACAGTTTCAACATCTTCAATTGTTAATCCATGTCTTGCAATCTTTTCTCTATCAATGTTTATGTTCAAGTAATAGCCAGTAACAGTACGTTCAGCAAAAACACTTCTTGTCCCTTTTACTTGTCTTACAAGAGGTTCTATCTTTTCACCAATTTGTTCAATCACCTTTAAATCTGGTCCAAATATTTTAATTCCTACAGGAGTTTTAACTCCAGTTGTTAACATATCAATCCTTGCTTTTATAGGCATTATCCAGGCATTTACTATTCCTGGGATTTTCACCAGGTTATCAAGTTCTTCAATTATTTTGTCCCAAGTTACACCAGGTCTCCACTTTTCTTTTGGCTTTAAATTAATAATAGTTTCATACATGTCCATTGGTGCAGGGTCAGTAGGTGTATCTGCTCTTCCTACTTTGCCAAAAACAGATTCTACTTCAGGGACTTTCATGATTAGTTTATCTTGAATTTGAAGAAGCCTAGATGCTTCAGATATCCCAATGCCTGGAAGTGAGGTAGGCATATATAAAATACTTCCTTCATTTAATGGTGGCATAAACTCTGAACCAACTATTTTAAAGATGGGCAGACTTAAAACAAATAACAATACACCAATAAGTATAGTTTTTACTGGTGCTTTTAAAACCAAGTGAATAATCGGGTCATAGATTTTCATTAGTACCCTATTAAGTGGGTTCTCATGTTCTGGTTTTATTTTCCCACGAATAAAAATTGTCATGAGGGCAGGTATTAATGTTATAGATAAAAGCGAAGCAAAGAACATAGAAAATGTTTTGGTATATGCAAGAGGTTTAAATAATCTTCCTTCTTGTGCTTCCAGTGCAAATATTGGAATAAAAGAAACTGTAATAATTAAAAGTGCAAAAAATAACGGCTCCCCAACTTCTTTTGCTGCATTTAAAATTACTTGATTCCTTGGTTCTTTTTTGCCTGTTTCTTCCCACCTTTCAAGATGTTTATGTGCATTTTCAACCATGCAAATCCCAGAATCTACCATTGCACCCACAGCAAGTACAATCCCACCAAGAGACATAATATTTATTGTAATTCCCATAAAATACATAGGAATAAAAGCCATAAGAACTGCTATAGGTAAAGTAACAATTACTACAAAAGAACTTGGAAAGTGAGCTAAAAATACAATGATAACTAAAGCAACGATTATTGATTGTTGAATTAGTGTATCTTTTAAAGTATCAACTGCTTTTAATATTAAGTTTGACCTATCATATACTGGTACTATTTCAACTCCTTCTGGGAGACTTTTTTCAATTTCTTTTATTTTTTCTTTTACTCTTTTTATAACATTTAATGCATTTTCTCCATGTCGCATTACAACTATGCCACCGACTGCTTCACCTCTCCCGTTGTAATCAGCAACACCACGTCTCATATTTGGACCAAGATGAACATGAGCTATATCACTTATTCTTATAGGGACACCATTAAGTTTTGTCCCAAGTACAACCTTCTCAATATCTTCTACTTTTTTAATATATCCAGAAACATTTACTAAAAACTCATGCCCAGCAAGCTCTATACTTCTTGCTCCAATATCGTTGTTGCTATTTTTAATTGCTTCAATTACTTTTTGGATTGATATTTTATAAGCTCTTAATTTAATGGGGTCTAATTCAACCTGATATTGTTTTTCAAATCCTCCTATAGTTGCAACTTCACTAATACCAGGAACTGATGCAAGCCAATACCTAAGATGCCAATCTTGAAATGATCTAAGTTCAGCAAGGCTGTACTTATGTTTTTTATCTATAAGAACATACTGATAAACCCAGCCAAGTCCAGTTGCATCTGGACCTATTATTGGGTTTACTCCTTCTGGAAGTTTTCCTCTAATACTATTTAAGTATTCAAGAACTCTACTTCTTGCCCAATAAATATCAGTT
>JAGVKQ010000011.1 GCA_020050435.1 Candidatus Caenarcanales bacterium | reverse complement strand
GGACTGACTAACTCTTTATTACCTGTATATCTTTTTAGTCTCATATCGGCTGTCAAATCTCCGTTCAACAGCTTCAATCTTAAGATAATATAGAGTTATCAGAAGAATGAATATGTCGAATTCCTGCTAATACTGCCTATTTGATCATTCCACTCTTTTTTATTTCTAGAATTTGAATATTATCTAAATTTAGATAAGGAGTTGAGTCTTCTCTGTACTGTAATTTATCAGACTGTCTCTTTTTCAAATGTCTTGGCATATATCTGTGTAAAGTTTGCTTCTGTTTCTTTGGACTGTATGTCTTGACTCCAAAGTATTAGTCCATCTTCATTATTGTCTTGATAGTATTTCTTTCTGACACCTAATTGTTTGAAGTGAAACTTCTTGTATAGATTAACAGCAGCAATATTTGATATTCTTACTTCTAATGTTAACCATTTAACCTTTTTAGCTTTAAATTCTTTGAAAAGTGAATATAGTAATATATCAGCAATGTGCTTTCTTCTATACTCTGGATGAACAGCAAGAGTTGTAATATGTCCTTCATCTTGAATCTGCCAAGCACCAATATAGCCAATGGTTTTATTCTCAATACAAATAACTAAGTAACAGCTATAGAGATTATTTATCTCATTATTAAAAGACTCTCTAGACCAATGATGCTTACCAAAAGCAATTGGTTCAATTTCTAAAACATCATCTAGGTGATAACTAGACATATGCTCAATTTTAATATTCGGGAGATTTGTCATATTTACCATCTTTACTATTCTAGATTAAAATAAATCTAATTATCAGTATTTATCAGAATATAATCAAATTTACAGAATTTTAAATCGAGAATTAAGAGTATTCTGATAAATCTACATAAATAAGATTTTAAATCTAAAATTTGGAGTACTGATAAATGACGTTAAGTTATATATCAACATATTAATTACAAACAGATATTATGACACTGATAAATTACAATAATAACTAAAATCAAGTTCACTAAGATTAAAACAATCAACTCTGATAAATACCAATAAATCAGCATCGCTAGACTTATCACTATTACAGAATTCTATTTCCGATAAATATCATTAAAGCGACAAACTCAACTTAAACGGTTTTGGTAATTTAAAAACAAGCAGAGACGCAATAAATCGCGCTTCAACAACATTGGTTCTAAATATATTTAATCACTAACAATGAAACAATATTTAAAACTTTAATCATAGGGTTGATAGCTGGACCAGCTGTATCTTTATAAGGATCACCAACAGTGTCTCCCGTTATAGCTGCTTTATGAGCATCAGATCCTTTACCACCAAAGTTTCCTTCTTCTATATATTTTTTAGCATTATCCCAAGCACCACCGCCACTAGTCATTGAAATCGCTAAAAACATTCCAGTTACAATACTTCCAACCAAAACACCACCAATAATTTTTGCAGATGCATCAATGTCAATTTTATTTAAAAACAATGCACCTAATATTACAATAACTATAGGAGTAAGAACTGGCAAAGCAGCAGGAATAATCATTTCTTTTAATGCGCTTTTAGTGACGATATCCACACAAGCAGCATAATCAGGCTTTGCTTTATTCTCCATAATACCTTTAATTTCTTTAAATTGTCTTCTTACTTCTTCAACAACTTCACCAGCAGCTTTACCCACTGATTCCATTGCCATAGCTGCAAATAAAAACGGTATCATTCCACCTATAAATAAACCAGCAATTACAAAAGGATCACCAATTTCAAACCTTACTGCATTTCTTCCAACTGAAAATAAATGCTCTTGTAAATCCTGAGTATATGATGAGAATAGTACTATTGCTGCTAAGCCTGCAGAACAAATTGCATAGCCCTTTGTAACAGCTTTTGTAGTATTTCCTACTGCATCTAAAGGGTCAGTTATATTTCTAATTTCTTTAGGTAGACCTGCCATTTCAGCAATTCCACCAGCATTATCAGTGATCGGACCATAGGAATCTACAGCTACTATAATCCCAGCCATTGATAACATAGACATCCCTGCTAAAGCAATTCCATATAATCCACATAAAAAATAGGATGAAAGAATTCCAACTATAATTACTAAAACTGGTGCTGCAGTAGATTTCATGGAGATAGCAAGCCCAGCAATAATATTTGTAGCATGTCCAGTAACAGATGCCTGAGCAATAGATCTCACCGGCTTATAAGCTGTAGAAGTATAATATTCCGTAATAAAAACTATAGCGCCAGTAATAGCTAAACCAATTAAAGAAGTGAAATAAACATTCATAGGATTAAGTCCTATATCTTTCATTAAATAGATTGTTGCAGGATAAAACATTATTCCAGCAAAAATACCACTAAAAATAAGTCCCTTATACAAAGCATTCATAATATTATTTGAACTATCAAGTTTTACAAAGAAAGAACCTACTATTGATGCAATTATAGATATAGCACCTAAGACTAATGGATAAAGCAAAGGCTTTAAATTTCCCATTTCTATATAAGATTTAAAAACAATACTACCAAGCAACATACATGCAATAGCAGTCACAGCATAAGTTTCAAAAAGATCTGCTGCCATACCAGCACAGTCACCTACATTATCTCCGACATTATCTGCGATAACAGCTGGGTTTCTTGGATCATCTTCAGGTATACCAGCTTCAACTTTACCAACAAGATCTGCCCCAACATCAGCAGCTTTTGTATAAATCCCACCACCTAATCTAGCAAAAACAGAAATCAAACTACCACCAAAGCCCAGTCCTATAAGAGCTTTAACATTTTCAGAAACACTAGTTGGATCTAAATATTGTAAGAAAAAGAAATATCCAGCAACACCTAATAAACCAAGCCCAACAACTAATAAACCAGTTACTAACCCACCTTTAAATGCTACTTCTAAAGCTGCAGCCAAACCATTATGAGCAGCTTGTGCACATCTAACATTTGCTCTTACAGAAACATTCATTCCAATGTAGCCTGTAAGTGCACTAAAGAAAGCACCGATGACAAAACCAACAGAAGTTTGCCATCCTAAAGCCAAATACAAAACTATAGCTAATATAATACCGACGACAAGCACACTTTGAAATTGCCTATTTAAATAAGCACTAGCACCCTCTTGGATGGCTTTTGCAATTTCTTGCATTTTTTCATTTCCTGGGCTTAAATTATTTACCCATTTACTTAGCATTAAGCCAAATACAATAGCTAATATTGCTCCTCCAATAATTAAAAAAGAAAGAATTCTATCAATTTCCATTTTTTTCTCCTAATATTGCTAGCAATCTAATACTGACTGAGATATGATAACTATTTAGTTAACAACCAACAAGTAAATTATAAGATGATTTAACAGCAAAAAAAGTGAAGATACAAAAATAATTTTCAATATGAGTACAAGAACCACACTAAGAAGAGATTTATCTGACATAAGAGAAAGAGTCTATTCACTTGGCGAAAAGTGTATGGAGGTTTCTGATCTGTATAACTCACTAATGGAAAACTACTCAAAACCCTTAGAAGAAAGACTTATTGACATTACCAATGAAATTAAAAGCGAAAGCAAAATGCTAAACAATCAATGTTTTCTTGTCCTTACATTACAACAGCCATTAATTAAAGATTTAAGATTTGTAATTGGATCCCTGCAAATCGTTCTAAATCTCGAAAAAACAAGTGAACAATATCTTTCAACATTACCTATTATAAGCAGTTTAAATACAATAGATATCTCTTTAAAAGAACAAATAATAGACATGGCAAATAAGGTGAAGGACTTATTAAGAATTACACTTACATATTACTTGTCATTAAATAATGATGCTTTAAGTAATACAAAAAATAAATCTTCAGAGATTATCTATGCGCATAATTTTTTATATAAATTGATTTTAAAAGAAGTAGCAGAGATTACTGGTGAAAAAGCCTCAGCAGAAGCACAAATGCTAGCAACAATAAGAGCATTAGAAAAAATTTCAGATCTGACAATTACGACTGCAGAACAAATAAACTATATAATTGTAGGTACTCAAGAAGAACCTATGACCTAATTGCTTGAATCCTAAATGGAGTATCTTGGATTACTTCAGAAATTATTAATGGTTCATTTACATCTTCGCCACGAGAAGCAGAAAACTGCTGTAGTTCAAAAAGAACATCATCTCGAATCCAGCTCCCTGGTTGGAAATTAGAAAATTTACCTTCAAATTCAGTATTCTTAGAAAGTCCTTTAAATATACTAATTGCTCTTTCAGAAATAGGCTTAAAGAATGTTTTTGTTTTAGTTGCACTGCTTTCTATACTGCTTAAATCTATGAAAAACAATGGGTCTGAAGGTTCAGAGAATTCAGAAATAGCAAAGTCAAAATTCCCTTCTTCACATAGATGTAGCAAGCAACGCGCTCTAATATTGTTTAAACTTGAAAGAAAATCCTGATATTCTTTTCTTGTAATTTTTAACTTGCTTTCATCATTCTCAAATATATCAAGGTCCAATGTCCAATTTTGTTTAAAGAAGGATGCTTGTGTAGAAAAAGTGTTTGCTAAAGAAGTTAAAGAGGAAAGAGAATCTAGTCCAAAAAGTGATTTTGAAGATCTGTTTCCGAACTTATCACCTTGTATTAAAAAATTTCCAGTATAAAGTAACTTAGGAGAGCCATCTGTATTTAAATAAATTGCCCAAGATGATTTAAATACATTATTTACATAATAAAAGTTCTTAAGTAATGGAAAACTAGTCTTTATTTCTTCAAAAGGGATATTTAAAGCAGTAGACAAAGTGAGTTTCAACTTTAGAATTTCTTCTTCTAAGTAATCAATGGATTCACTTGATTGCTTTAATAAATTTAAATTTTGTTCTGATTCGCCTAGCATTTTTCCTAATTCCCATTTTTTATTAGCATAAATTATCCAGGTTAAGACATGGGTATTTTGACGTCCCCAGGTTAAAATTGGACTAAATTTAAGGGTAAAAATTAATAAATAACTTCATTATCCAGGGCTAATAAGCAAAAAAAGACAAAATTTTATAAATAATAGTAGCTGCCCTAATATTGTTAAGCTTTGTATGGAATTATCTTAAATCGTATTTAGAACTATCTTGAGTAGAATTCTACAATGAGTCTCTCATTAACAGTTATTGGAATCTGAGATCTTTGAGGTACTTCAATTAATTTACCCTTAAAACTACCCTTTTCAATAGAAATATATTCTACAACCAATGGTAAGTTTTTCATTGAATTAATTACTGTTTCATTCTTTTGAGTAGCTTCAGTAAGAGAGATTTCTGTTCCTGGTTTAACTGCATATGATGCTATATCTATTTTCTTACCATTGACCAAAATATGTCCGTGATTAACTAATTGTCTAGCTGCTGGCAAAGTAGATGCAAAACCCATTCTATAAACCATGCTATCTAATCTGGTTTCTAGAAGTTGAATTAATATTTCACCGGTAGGACCTTTAGCCTTTGTAGCTTTTACAAAATATCTATTAAATTGTTTTTCAGTCAATCCATAACTAAATCTTAGTTTTTGCTTTTCTTGCAATAAACTTCCATACTCAGAATTCTTTGTTCTTTTTTGACCGTGTTGACCTGCTGGATATGGTCTTTTGTTTATTTCAAACATTGGCATTCCAGAGAGCAATTCGCCGTATTTTCTGGATAATCTATCTTTTGGTCCTGTGTATCTCATAAACTCCTATGAATATTTTTATAAATTAACTGACAAGGTATAAATATTAGCACAAAGAAAGATCTTTTATACATGCATAAAAAGTACATACAGAAGGTGAAATCATAAAATCAAGCTCTATTGAGACTTCAATTTTGTATTATCTCTTTTAATAATATTAAATATACTGTTTTTCTTTTGATTTTTTTTATTCTTATCTTCTTCCTGCAATATGTTATTAGATTTTAAAACTGCAGCATTTTCAAGAGTCAAATCTAAATAACCAGACTTATAATATCCAGTTTTAAGAGAGTCTAAAACCTTAGGAATTTTCTTTAAATTTAAAATTCTTTCTTTTGTAAATTCATCTAACTTCCCACACTTAATCTGAAAACCAAAATTAGTAAAAATACTAACTTCATTATTTTTAGCAATCAATAAAGCACTAATAGGAAGCTCTACTCTACTTGTAACCATGTCATAGATTTTTTTCAACTGAAGTAAAGCCTTTTTGTCAGGGGTATTGAGCTTAGATAAATAAACTTTAACAAGTGGTTGAGGAATATTTTCTTTCAACAAATAATCGTTAACTATAAAATCACCATTATCACTTAAAAAAACATCTTCAGGAGGAGAAGAAGAGTCATTAAAAAATACTTTTGCCCAGATTTTCTTCTCAATCAAATAAATAATGAGTTTATTCTCAGGAAGAAGATATTTTCTAATAACTACGTTTTTAAGAAGAGGAACCTTCTCCACCAAGTCATTTGACAAGCTTCTTGGATTCATAAAAAAGAAATTTTCATCTATGACTTTTTGTTCAATAAAATCATTCAAGAAAGAAGAAGAAAGTAAAAAGTTGTTTTTAATACTAATATTTGGTTTTGTAATCAATGCAATTTCATATATCTTATAAGACAAGAAACAAAACACTAAAAGTAAAGAAAAAAGCATAAATCTACGAATCAGGTTTCTACGCTTTTTAAACTGCCTTCTTCTATTTAAAATATTATATTCAACTATATCCATCAATAATTACTTTTGTACAGCAATACAAACATTTTTCGGGTCTAAATTATAATTCCCAGTAAAAACAAAGCTTGCTGGACCATTTAAAAAAACATGCCCAGAGTTTTTATCCCAATTTACTTTTAGTGGTCCACCGGGTAAATTAACTACTGCATTATTGTCTGCAAGCCCATTAAGACTAGCAGCAATCAATGTGGCACAAGCCCCAGTACCACAAGCAAGAGTTGGTCCACAACCTCTTTCCCAGACCCTACAATTAATTTCATTTCTATTCAACACGTTCACAAATTCAACATTTGTTCCTTTAGGAAACCTTAAATGCTTTTCAATTTTTGGTCCAAACAATTCGAAGTAAGAATCTTTCACATCTTCTTTAAGAAAAATTATGCAGTGAGGATTCCCTGTTTCTATATAAGTGAACTCGATCTCTTCACCATTTACATTTATTTTTTCTTTTAACTCTAACGGTAATTTCGGCACACCCATATCAACAGTCACAGAACCATCATCTTCAATAGTAGGTGTAATAATACCTGCTTTTGTTTGAACTCTAAAAGTTCTATCGTCCGTAAATCCTCTTTCAAAAACATACTTAGCAAAACACCTCATACCATTGCCACACATTTCTGCATCTGAACCATCACTATTTATATATGTCCAAATAAACTCAGCATCCCTCGTAGAAGACAAGTCAACAATTATTAGCCCATCAGCACCTATACCAAAATTTCTATGACAAAGCTCTTTTGCTAACTTCTTTTCATCAAGACTATGTGGCAGATGTCTTTTTTCCACCATAATAAAATCATTGCCAAGACCATGCATTTTTTCAAAAGGAAGAATATATACTGTCATTATTTTAAAGACCTCAACACAATTTTATCAGCATCAAGTAGAACCTTCATTCCAACTGGCATTATAAGATTTTCTTTTCCATGTCCGACAGGAAAATTATATACAATCGGGATTTTATATTTACCAACTTTATCAAGAAAAAATGATTTTAATTCCTGAGTATTTTTAAACTTACAATTAGTAAAACTACCTAAAATAAGCCCTGAGATTTCATTTAATACTCCAGCATTTTCAAGCTGTGTAAATAATCTATCTAATTTATAGGGCTCTTCATTACAATCTTCTAAGAATAAAATTGAATTTTTAAAACTAGGAATATATGGACTTCCTATCATTGAACAAAGAACAGTTAAATTTCCTCCTAGTAAAACTCCACTCGCTTTACCACCTCTAATTTTTTTTGCATTAGGAGTTTTATAATTAAAAGACTTATTAAATAAAACATCCCATGCTGATTTAAGTAATTTTTTCTTTCTCAGACCAAGCATTGGTCCATGAAAAGAAATAAGATTAGCTTTTTTATAAAGAGCTAGTAAAAGTGCAGTGATATCACTATATCCAATAAGTATTTTTTTCTTTTTTGATATAAGCTTATAATCTAATAAATGTAAAAGTCTTGTACATCCATAGCCACCTCGAAGACAAAATATTGCATTTATGTCATCATCACTAAAAAAATTATTTATATCATTAGCTCTTAAAACATCTGGTCCAGACAAGTAGTTAAAAGTTTTTTTACCATTCTCCCTAACAATTAGACTTTTACCAAGCTTTACATTAAATCCTTTTGACTTTAAGTATTTAATTACTAATTCAATTGGTTTATAATCATCAAAGCCACCGGCTGAACACACTAAACCTATAGTGTCTCCTTTTTTTAAAGCATTGGGTAATTTAGAAGGCATATATACAACCATGATTAATATTAACTCATCACCAATCATTTTAGACGGACGTCATGTAGCTAATGAAGTTCTTAAAAATGTAAAAATTGAGATTAATGAGATAAAAGCTAATGGTAAGAGAGTGCCCGGATTAGCAGTCGTATTGGTGGGAAATGATCCAGCCAGTGAAACCTATGTAGGCAGTAAAGAAAAGAAGTCTATTGAGCTTGGTATATATTCTGAAGTATATAAATTACTTGACACAACAACAGAAGAAGAATTAATCAACATAATTAATTTACTGAATGCAAATACAAATATTGATGGCATCCTAGTTCAGCTCCCTTTACCAAAGCATTTAAACACAGAAAAAGTAATAGGAAACATACATCCAAGCAAAGATGTAGATGGTTTACATCCTTATAATTTAGGAAAATTAATCGCAGGAGAAAGATGCTTAAAACCATGTACTCCTCTGGGTGTAATGGAAATTTTAAAGCAATATTCTATAGACATACAGGGTAAAAAAGCCGTTGTAATTGGAAGATCCATCTTGGTAGGAAAACCTATTTCATTATTATTATTGGACAAAAATGCTACGGTAACCATTGCTCATAGCAAAACACAAAATCTAGAGGATGTCTGCAGAGAAGCTGATATTTTAGTAGCTGCCATAGGAAAGCCAAGGTTTGTAAAAAAAGACTGGATAAAAAAAGGTGCAGTAGTTATTGATGTAGGAATAAATAGAATATTAGAAAATGATAAAGGAAAGCTTGTTGGAGATGTAGATTTTGAGAATGTTAGCCCACTCTGTAAAGCAATTACACCAGTGCCTGGAGGAGTAGGTCCTGTCACCATAGCTATGCTTATGTCTAATACATTAGAGGCTTACAAGATGAGAAGTGAAGAGTAATTCTCCCCCACCTACACAATTATGATAGTAGGCTTAAAACAAAAATTAGGATTCTGGCCACAAAGCCTTATTAAAATCTGGCAGTCAAAATCAGACTGGATATGGTTTCATGCTGTATCTGTAGGTGAAATAAATGCAGCCTTACCATTATTATTAAAAATTAAAGAAGAAAAACCAAACAACCCTATAATGCTTTCTACAACTACAAAAGCAGGATATGAACTAGCAGAAAAAATAGGCAAAGAAAAAGGAGTAACAGTATTATTTTTCCCTTTTGATTTTCCTAATGTAGTAAATAATTTACTAAACACTGTTAAAGTAAAATTATTAGTTATAACTGAAACAGAAATATGGCCAAATCTTTTAAAAGAATGCAAAAAAAGAGAAATCCCTACAGTACTAATAAATGCTAGACTTTCCGACAAGTCATTTAAAAATTACTTTGCTCTTAGAATTTTCTTTAATCAGGTCATAAATTTATTCACTGAAGTAATCTCACAGTCAGAAAGTGACACTTATAAGTTTAGACTTTTAGGGTTAGAAGAGAAAAAAATAAAAACCTTTGGAAATCTAAAGTTTGTAGTTTCAGATGAAATCAACCAACCATCAACCATTAACCATCAACCATTAACTATTATTTTCGCCAGCACTCACAGAGGCGAGGATGAAATAGCAATTAATACTTACAAAGAGCTAAGAAATAGATTTAAAGATATAAAAATAGTTATAGCACCAAGACATATAGATAGAACTGAAGAAATAAAACAGCTTATAGAAAAGAATGGGTTCAAAGCAGTTTTAAAAACTGAAAATAAAGATATAAAAGATGAGGTTTTAATTTTAAATACGATCGGTGACTTACAAGACTTTTACACATCATGTGAAATAACAGTTTTATGTGGGACCTTTGCAGAGATAGGAGGACATAACATTCTTGAGCCAATTAGAGCAGGCTCATATACTATAATTGGACCAAATGACTTTAAAATCAAAGCACTTACTAAACCGTTCATTGAAAGAGATGCACTTGTTCAGGTTAAAACCACTGGTGAGTTAGTAGAAAAAATTAGTGAAGCCATCACAAATCCAGATCTAAGGAAGAAAAAGATAGAGAATGGTATTAAACTAATTAAAGAGAATCAAAATGTCCTCAATGATACAAAAGATAGACTTTTATCTTATTTATAAAAAGTACAAGAATAATTTTTTCTTCAGTATGCTGATGGGATTTTTTTCATTTTTTTATAATATTGGGTATAAAACAAGATTATTTTTATACAAGACTGCTTACTTAAAAGGAGTAAAGTTTTCTATACCAGTAATAAGCATTGGAAATATAACCACTGGTGGCACCGGTAAAACACCGTTGACCATTGAAATAGGAAAGCATTTAATTAAAAAAGGACTTAAAGTAGGGGTTTTATCCAGAGGATATAAAAGAGTTAGCGATATAAATGAAAATGTTCTAGTCTCTGATGGAAATGAAATACTTGCAGACTATGAGATATGTGGAGATGAACCCTATTTAATTGCAAAAACCCTTAGAAAAGCCATAATGCTAGCAGGAGCAAATAGGATAAAGTCTGCATATTCAGCTATTAGGCTAGGTGCAAATGTTTTAATTTTAGATGACGGCTATCAACACTTAAAAATAAATAGAGATCTGGATATTTTACTTCTGGATTCTAAGAAACCATTTGACAATGGGCACACATTACCTAAAGGCGAGCTAAGAGAAGACATAGACTGCCTAAAAAGAGCCACATCTATAATTTTCACCAATTCAACTAATTTCACTACAGATGAATTTTACTTAAACAAAGTAAAACAAATAAATCCATCAGCACCTATTTTTTACATGAAATATGAAATAAAAAATCTTAGGGGAATAAACATAAAGAAAAGCATAGACATCAATGAAGCCAAAAAGAACAAATATATTTCATTTTGTGGCATTGGCAATCCAGAGGGGTTTACTGAAAGCCTAAAAAATGCTGGGTTAAACTTAATAGAAAACATCGGGTTTTCTGACCACCATAACTATGACTACACTGATATAAAAAAGATTTTAAAGGTTGCTACTAAATACAATATTCAAGACATAATAACTACAGAGAAAGATGCTGTAAAGCTGGAAGACTTATGCATGGCTGCACCAGTAACGTTTTGGTATTCAGAAATTGAAATCAGATGGAAGGATACAGAGAGTTTAGAGTTGCTAACAAATGGTGTTATTGCAAGGAACGTGTAGATGTCAAACAATGTTCGGCATCTACCTGCAAGACGCGGTAAACAGCAACACATCCAAAGCATTAGCCTCTTTTAAAGAACCAGTCTTAAGCTTCTGTTCTAATTCACTCAAGGTCAAAACTAGTTGTTTTAAGGTCTCTGACTTAACCTTAGAGAGCTTCTTTACTTCAAGCTGCACTCTGTAAGAGTGTATGCCTACTTGTTTGGAGATCTGATAAATATCCATATTATCTTCAAGAAGGCATTTTATCTTCATGGCTTCTCTAAGTTTGTTCTGCAAAACAGCAAAATTATAAATAACTGTTCCTGACTTACTTAAATCAGATAAAACAAGTGAAGGACTCTTTTGAGAAATGCCCAAGAGTAAATCATATAAATCTTCCACACTGGATGATGGCATGTAAAGATCTTTAACCACCTTTTCAGTTATTAAATTCTCTGGTAATAGATAAACAGATAACTTGCTGAGCTCAGGAGTAATCATGTCCAGATTTTCTTTAAAGAAATCTACAAATAGATTTAAAGCAGAAGGTTGAAATTTTAAATTATGCAATTCTGCAGAAGCTAATATTCTCTCTTTAATTTCTTCTACTTGCCAAGACCTAAGTTTTATAAACTCTTCAACCTCTAAATCATTCTTTAAAGGCTCAAAAACAGCTGATGACAATAATAGCTTTTTTAAATTTTTATCTGCTTTGTCTGCAAATAAGGTTATAAGTACTTTTTTTGTAGTAGAAATTGATTTTATAAGAGATGAGAAGCTTTCAGGTTCTTTCTCTATAGACTTTAAAAGCTTAGAAGTTAAAGTTATTGAAAGCAAAGAATTCTGAGGAAACAAACTCAGATTAGACCCCCTGCTATAAAAATTTTCTAAATCTTCAAGTTTATTCAGTTCTACATTTTCAACAGACAACTCAGCACCAGAAGCCAACTTAGATTTCAATCCACTAATTCTCTCTGACATTAAAACTTCATCATTACCAAAAAATAAAAAAATGCTTTTCATTATGCCTTCAGTTCAGCACACTCAACTTCTAATGCATCAGCAACTACTTTATGAACCATATTTCCATTATGAACATTTACACCCTTTAACAAAGAGGTATCTTCAAATACTGCCTGAAAGCCTTTATTAGCAAGCTTTAGGACATAAGGAAGAGTAGCATTTGTTAATGCCATAGTACTAGAAACTGGAACTGCTCCTGGAATATTAGGAACTGCATAAACATTTACATTTTCAATTTTCATTATAGGATCAGAATGTTTTGTATGTTTAACGCCTTCTACGCAACCACCCTGGTCAATAGCAACATCTACAATCACTGAACCTGATTTCATCTTAGATAAAGTATCTTTAGTTATAAGTCTTGGTGCTTTTGCTCCAGTAACTAATACTCCAGAAATTACTAAATCAGCTTTTAAAACCAATTCTATAAGTTTATGCTGAGTAGAATAAACCGTTAAAAGTCTTCCATGAAAATAATCATCTAATTCGCGCAATCTCTTTAAATTATTATCCAAGATAGCTACATGAGCACCTAGACCAATTGCCATTTTAGCTGCATTTATTCCTACTGTACCACCACCGATAATAACTACAAAAGCTGGCTCAACTCCAGGAACGCCGCCTAAAAGCATTCCGCGTCCACCATAATATTTTTCTAAATGATGTGCACCTATCTGGACTGACATTCTTCCTGCAATTTCACTCATAGGAGTAAGCAGCGGCAAAGATCTATCTGGCATTTCAATGGTTTCATAAGCTATACAAGTAGATTTAGAACTACAAAGATCTTGTGCTAACTTTTTATCAGCAGCCAAGTGCAAATAAGTAAAAAGGATTTGTCCTTGTCTTAAATACTTACATTCTTGTTCTAATGGTTGTTTTACTTTTAAAATTAAATCGGCAGTTGAAAAAATGTCTTGGGGAGTAGGTAAAATCTGGGCTCCAGCTAATTTATAATCTTCATTTGTAATACTGCTGCCTAGTCCAGCATTGTTTTCAATATAAACACTGTGACCAGTGTTTACCAAAGCATGAACTCCAGCAGGAGTTAAAGCCACTCTATATTCTTGATCCAATATTTCTTTTGGTACGACTATCTTCATAAAATAAATTATATCGCAATCACGGTTATTGTCATTCCCATGAAAATGGGAATCCAGATCTTACACATGATTCTGGATACCCGCTTTCGCGGGTATGACAAAACATGGGACGTCTCTACGCAATTTCATCCTTACGTATTTCTAAAGGTAAATTTACAACTTCTGCACTTGATCTATTTTCAACCATAGTTTTACTTATTGATATGTTTTTCATCTCTGGTTTAGAAGGTGCATCATACATAATATCTGTCATCAATTCTTCAACTATACTTCTTAAACCTCTAGCTCCCATTTTTCTTTTTATCGCTTCTTTAGCAATTAAAGAAATAGCATCAGGCTCAAACTCAAGATCTACTCCATCATATTTTAAGAGTTGTTTATATTGTTTAACAATTGCATTTTTTGGTTCTACCAATATTCTCTTTAATGCATTCTCATCAAGAGAATCAAAAGCTGCCATAACTGGCACTCTTCCAACAAACTCGGGAATCAACCCAAACTTGATCAAATCTTCTGGGATTAAATGTTTAAATTCTTGAGTAGACCTAATATCTTTTTCTGATTTAGTCAAAGGATTAGATCCAAATCCAATTCCTTTATTTTTATTTAATCTGACTTCTATTATTTTCTCAAGTCCCACAAATGCACCACCACATATAAATAGAATATTTGAAGTATCAATTTGTATAAATTCTTGGTGTGGGTGCTTTCTTCCACCTTGAGGAGGGACATTTGCAGTCGTTCCTTCTATCATTTTTAAAAGTGCTTGCTGGACTCCTTCACCAGAGACATCACGAGTTATAGATGGATTCTCAGATTTTCTAGATATCTTATCAATTTCATCTATGTAAATAATTCCACGTTCAGCTTTTTTCACATCATAGTCTGAGGCTTGATAAAGTCTTAAAAGAATATTTTCAACATCTTCACCTACATATCCAGCTTCTGTAAGTGTAGTAGCATCAGCCACAGCAAAAGGCACATTCAACATCTTTGCTAATGTCTGAGCAAGGTAGGTTTTCCCACAGCCTGTAGGACCAACTAATAAAATATTTGATTTTTGAATTTCTACAGAATCTTTATTCTTTGATTCAAAATTATGATTAACTCTCTTATAGTGATTATATACAGCTACAGATAATATTTTTTTTGCAGCTTCTTGACCTATAATGTGTTCATCCAAATATGACTTTATTTCAACAGGTTTTGGTAAGTTAGATATTACTGGTACTGAAGCTTCTTTTGTTTGCGATGAAGCGGGTGAATTTGAATCAAACAACTCCTCATCAAGGATTTCATTACATAAGTCTACGCACTCGTCGCAGACATATACACCTGGGCCAGCAATTAGTTTCTTTACCTGGTCCTGGCTTTTCCCACAAAAGGAACATTTAAGTCTAGTATCTTCATTTTTTGGCATATATTAAAGCCCTTTTGATTGTACGACTATTAGAATTCAATTATGATTCCACGACCGACAAAAAATAAAGTAAAATCAAATATGCAAAGGATCAATACACATACCTACAATATATTATACAGAGGTTAAAGCTTTCTCTTTTACATCACCTAACTTAACGATAACTTGGTCAATTAGTCCATACTCCTTAGCTTCTTCAGGAGTCATTATATAGTCTCTGTCAGTATCTTTCTCAATTTGCTTAAAAGATTGTCCTGAATGCTTAGCCATAATTTCATTTAACATTTTCTTAATTCTAATTATTTCTTTAGCCTGAATTTCAATATCAGTAGCTTGACCTTGAGCTCCCCCAAGAGGTTGATGAATTAGGATTCTTGAATGTGGCAATGACATTCTCTTACCCTTAGCACCGGCATTTAAAAGGAATGCACCCATACTAGCTGCTTGTCCTAAACAAATGGTGTTAACTTGAGACCTAACATGCTGCATAGTGTCATAAATTGCTAAGCCTGCTGTAACTGAACCACCGGGAGAGTTTACATAAAGCATTATGTCCTTGTCTGGATCTTCAGAATCAAGAAGTAAAAGTTGAGCCACGATTATATTTGCAATATTGTCATCAATAGGAGTACCTAAAAAAACTATTCTTTCTCTTAATAATCTAGAGAAAATATCAAATCCTCTTTCTCCTCTTGGAGTTTGTTCAATAACATGTGGCACATAATTTCTAATAGTTGCATTATTGTTTAGACAATCACCTAAATAATTTTCATATGTAAATTTGCTCATTTTTTATCCTCTCATCCTTATATTCAATTATATTTTACCCAGTATAACTTCTTTTATTCGTAATATCAAATAACGATAACAATTAATCAGGAGTGATTATCGTAACTTCCTTCTCCCATTCAGGAGTATTATTTTTAAGAAGAAAATCAACAGCTTTACTTCTTAAAATAACAAGCTCAACATTACTCCTAAACCTTGGGTCTGTTTCTAAATGTTTATACTTTTCACCAAAAGACGCTGCTTTCAATTGAACTTCTTTATCTAACTCTTCTTTAAGAGCTGAAATTTTTTCTTCTTTTATAACAGCACCTAAGATTAAATCAATTGAAACTCTTTTACCAGCTGCATCTTTTGCTTTTTCAAAGATTTCTTTATTTGCGCCATCCTTTTTAAAGGAATCCCATTCAATTCCACCTTTTTGACATTGGGCTCTTAAATCCTGTAGCAAGTAATCCATTTCTTTATTAATCATTCTTTCTGAGATATCAAACTTTGAAGAAGCAACCAATTCATCTACTAATTTATTTTCTAATTCTCTTTGATTTGCTTCATCTTCCATTGATTTCATCTGCTCTTCAACTTTTAATTTAAGAGCATCTAAGCTATCTAATCCAACTTGTTTAGCCAATTCATCATCAATTTTTGGAAGAACCTTTTCCTCAATAGCTTTTAAAGTTACATTAAATTTAGCTATTTTATTTGCAAAAGCTTCACCACTTTTCTCTGGGAAAGTAACATCAAGTTCTTTCGTTTCACCAACCTTTACACCAGAGAGCTTCTCAACAAATTCTGGCAAGAATTTATCTTTTTCTAAAATTGCTTGAAAATTTTCAGCTTTACCACCAGGGACTTCTGAACCATCTTCAAACTTTGCTTCAAAATCAATAGTAACCAAATCACCTTGCTTTACTGCTCTATCTTCAACTTTATTAAAAGTTATAAGATTACTTGAAATTTTATCTAGGGTCTTATTTAGAAAAATCTCTTTATCATATGCAATTTTCTTAGTTTTAATTTTTAAATTTTTATAGTTACCTAGTTTAACTTCAGGTTTAATTTCAACAGAAACTTTAAAGTTAAGTGGTTTGCCTGGTAATAATTCAAAAGATTCAATTTGAACAACATCTACAATATCTAGTTTTTCTTGCAAAGCAACATCTATTAAAAGATCATAAAATATACTTTCAAAAGCTTTTTGACTAATATATCCTTGTCCTACCTTACCTTCTACCATTTCCTTTGGTGCTTTGCCTTTTCTAAAACCTGAAATATCAACACTATTAGTTATATCTCTCAAAGCCAAGGTATATGCTTTATCAGATACTACTGAAGGTGCTTCAATAATGAGCTGTAATTCATTTTTATTTTCTTTTTCATTCTTCTCTACTTTAAAATCAATTTTATTCATATTGTTATCCTAGTCTTGTTTTTCCATGTTTTTAGGCTCGTCAAATTTAATTAGAAGCTCACCATCTTCTACTTTGTTTAAACGCTCCTTAATTAGGGTTTTTATACCATGTGAAGTCTTATAGTATCTTACTTTATTTTTAAGCTTTTTATTATCATAATCAAGATCTACAAGCATTTTTTTATATTCTTTATTTGCTATTACAGACTTTACAAGTTTATTTATGTTTACAAAAAAGCTATTGGTAATTGGCAGCAAAAACAATAAAAAAATAAGCATCCAAAATGTTTGCTTCTTATCAGGTGAATTACTTGGGTCAAATAAACTCATACATTTAAACGGACTTAAGATTCAATTTAACCAAGGCACTCCCCCACGTAAGACCTGCACCAAAACCAACAAGAACCATTGTACAAGGAAACTTGATTTGTTTATTTAAAATAGCATGATGTATTGCTAAAGGGATACTTGCCGCTGAAGTATTTCCAACCTTATCTATATTAGAAACAACTTTAGACTCCTCAAAACCAAGCTTTTTAGCAGCCATATCTATAATTCTTTTATTAGCCTGATGTGGAACAAAATAATCAACATCAAATGACTTCATGGAAGTCTTTTCTAAAAGCTCATTAACCACACTTGGAACAACGTCTACAGCAAATTGATAAATAGCTTTGCCATTCATTTTTACAAAGTTTGCTTCAATATTTTTTGACAAGTCCGCAAAATGAACATTATTATTTGTTAAGGTAAGATCTAGTTTTTTATCAGATTCTGACTTGATTACAAAACCTAAAAGCTCATCATTATTTACATCACAAGAAGATAAAACCATAGCACCAGCTCCATCACCAAATAAAATAGAAACAGATCTTTCACTCCAGTCTAAGAATCTGGAATGAACATCAACGCCTACTACTAAAACATTTTTAAAAGCACCAGAATAAATATACTGAGAAGCAGTCACTAAACCAAAAATAAAACCAGAACAAGCTGCAGACAAATCAAAAGAAACAGCTTTAGAGGCACCAAGTTCACCCTGTAACATACATGAAAGTGAGGGGTAAAGCATATCAGGAGTAGCAGTACAAACTATTATTAAATCAATATCTTCTGGATTCAATTTAGAATTTTCAAGTGCTTGCTTACTAGCTTCTAGAGCCAAACTTAAACCAGACTCATCTTTGTCTACAACTCTTCTTTCTCTAATTCCAGTTCTTGAATAAATCCATTCATCATTTGTATCAAAAAGTTTTTCAAGATCAGCATTCTTTACTACCTTAGAAGGTAAAGCTGACCCAATACCTAAGAATTGAACACCGTAATTTCTTTTCACAAAACAATCTCCAAAAAGTTTCGTATACAGTATAACGTTAATAAGAAGAATTTGACAATTGCCGCCCATGGCGAGCCTCGCCTTCGGCGGGAGAATTATTTAATTGCGTGTGTTTTTACCATTGACTCAATTAACTGGACAGTCTTTCCTTCAACAGCTTCTTTTGCAACTCTAATTGCATTTTTTATTGCTATAGACTTAGAACTACCGTGGGCAATAACACAAACCCCTTTTACACCAAGCAATTGAGCCCCACCAAATTCAGAATAATCAAGTCTTTTCTTCAATCTATAAAAACTATCTTTAGCTAACAATGCACCCATCTTACTTAAAGAATCTTTTGTAAGCTCTTCTCTGAGCATTGATGTAACCATTTTTACCATGCCTTCTGCTGTTTTCAAGAAAACATTACCTACAAAACCATCACAAACACAAACATCACAGGCATCTTCTGTAACTTCCCGCCCTTGAACATTACCAACAAAATTTAATTCTTTTACTTTTTCTAAAAGTTGAAATGTTTCTTTATAGAGACTATTTCCTTTGCCTGGTTCTTCACCAATATTTAATAGAGCAACTCTTGGATTATCTGTTTTAAATAAAGCCTTAGAAAGTGCAGCTCCCATTAATCCATTTTGAACAAGCTGTTCTGCAGTAGCATCGACGTTGGCTCCACCATCAGCCAATATAAAAGGTCGAGTTTTACTAGGCATCACACAGCCGATACAAGGTCTTTCTATCCCTTCAATTCTTTTCAAGCAAAATAATGCAGCTGCAGTCGCCGCTCCAGTATTTCCAGCAGCCACAACGCCACCAGCTCTTCCACTTGCCACAAGATTCATAGCAACAACGATAGAAGAGTCAGTCTTTCTTCTAACTGCAGAAGCAGGTTGCTTTTCATCCATATCAACAACATCTTGAGCAGGGACAATTTCAATAGGAAGATCTAATGCTGAATGTTTTTCTAATTCTCTTTTTATTAAACTTTCATTACCTACAAGCTGAATACCAATCTTATATTCTTTAGCTGCTATCACTGCACCATGCACTATTTCATGCGGTGCGTTATCTCCACCCATAGCATCAACTGCTATTGTCGTCATTTATTAAAACACCTCTTAGTTAAGCAGTGGCTTTTCTTTGTTTTCTAGGAAGGGCTAGTAGATATTCTCTACCATTATAATAACCGCAGGATGTACATGCCAAATGTGAAACTTTTGGCTGACTACAATTTGAACAAGTACCAATACTTGCTAAAGTAATATCCCAGTTTTTTGCTCTTCTTTGGTGCTGTTTTCTATGTGACGTTTTCTTTTTAGGACAGGCCATAATAAATCTCTCATTCTCTCTATATTTTTTAGTTTAGAGCTTAAATATTCTAACATAAGGAAGATCCAACAATCGTATTGACAACCTAAACTTAAAAAAAATTTTAATGTATACTAATTTCTTCAGAGAGTTTGAAGGAAATACACAATGCCAGACTTGTTATTTGAAATAGGAACAGAAGAATTACCACCTAGTTTAATAGAAAATCTTACTAATCAAATTAAAAATAATATAACTTCAGAGTTAAAAGAAAAATATATTGAAGTCAAAGATGAGCAAGTAAAAACTTACAACTCCCCAAGAAGAATTGCAATAATAATTGATAATCTTCCAAGAATTCAAGAGATTAAAGAATTAGAAGTAAAGGGTCCAGATAAAACAAAAGCTTTTGTAGATGGTAAACCTACACAAGCTGCAATTGGCTTTGCGAAAAAGTACAATCTCGAACCGAAAGATTTGAAGATAAAAGAAGTAAATGGTTCAGAATATGTTTTTGTAAATGTAAAAATCGGAGGAGGGGAAGTCAAATCAATACTTTCTGAAACACTTCCAAATTCACTAAAAAAAACTACTGGTGACAAATTTATGAAATGGGGAAATCACGAAGAGAAGTTTGCCCGACCCATAAGATGGATAACTGCTATTTTAGATAAAGATATTGTTTCATTTACATATGCTGGCTTAACAAGTTCAAACAAAACAACACCACACAGGTTCAATAAAAACAAATCAATTGAAATCAAGTCACCAAAAGAATACGAAGAATTATTGTCAAAAAACAACACGATCTGCGACAAAACAAAAAGAAAAGAAAAAATACAAAATCTCTTAAACAATAAAGCTGATGAAATAGGATTAAAACCATTAATTGACGAGTCATTACTAAATGAAGTTGCCAATATTACAGAAGACCCAGCAGCTTTAATTTGCCAGTTTGATGATTCATACCTAGAACTACCGGAGTGCGTAATAGAGACGGTTTTAAGGAAACATCAAAAATATTTTGTCTTAAAAGATGAAAACAATAAACTAACAAACAAATTTGTAGTTATCACCAATGGCACAGGAAAAGAAGAAAACATAAAAAAAGGTAATGAAAAAGTAGTTAGGGCAAGACTCAACGATGCAAAGTTTTTTTATGAGGAAGATTTAAAAAGGCCATTTACATATGAAGAAAGAATAAAAGACCTTTCTAAAATCACCTTCCAAAAAGGTCTTGGAACCATGCAAGAAAAAACCGAAAGAGTAGTAGAACTATCAGAATATATTTTCAACTTAATTTCTAAAAGCAAGGATGAAATAAAAAATGGCAAATTCCAACTAAAGAAAAATACATTACTAGATGGGGCTAAACTGTGTAAATTAGACCTAGTAACACATATGGTTTTCGAAATGCCTGAATTACAAGGATTAGTTGGAAAAGAATATGCAATTAAAAATAGTTTCTCAGAAATAATATCAAGCAGTATTGCAGGGCATTACAACCCTTCAAACATTGATACAGCTGGAATGATTATTGGTTTAGCTGACAGAATTGATAATTTAATCTGTTTATTTTCCATAGGTAAAATCCCCACAAGCTCAACAGATCCATTTGCATTACGAGTTCAGACAAATTGGTTATTTAATATAGTTGATAGATTGCAAGATCAATACAGTACAACACTTAATATTAATTCTATAATTGACAGCCACAGTAAAAAGATCAAAGCAGATGCTGAAATAGGACAAAAAGTAAAAGATTTTTTAAAAGAAAGATTTAGACTTAGATGTGAGTCAACCCATACCGCATTACCAGATCATATAAATGCAGTATTTGCCACCAAAGATCCACTAGACAACATTCAAGACTGTTCTCAAAATATAAATTTACTTAGTAAATATTTCACTACTCAGGAAGAAAAAGAAAAAGCATTTTTAGTAGCCGCTAAAAGATCAATAAAAATTGTTAGTAATGATACAAGCGGGAGCCTTGATACAGATAAATTAAAAACTGGTGAAGAAAAAACTTTATTAAACCATTTCAACGAGATAGAAAACAATTCATCATACAAAGACATTGAAGAATACTACAAAACCTTAAGAGAATTATCAACCCCAATTAATTCTTTCTTTGAAAAAGTTTTAGTAAATGACCCTGATCCTAAAATAAAAGAAGCCAGGCAAGGATTATTGAAAAAAGGTAAGATGCTTTTCGAAAAAATATGTGATTTTAATCAAATAGTTGAAAGAAATTAGTCCTCATGGGTAATCCATTGACAATTCCAAAGTCCAAACCAATATTCACCGACCTAACTCTATGTATTTTAGGAAGTATGTTTCTTCTTGAGATTATACTGACTTTCAAAACGCATGACTTCTCTAAGACATTAATTATTCTTGGTGCAAAATGGAATACAGCTATCAACGATGGGGAATACTGGAGACTAATTACCTATGGTTTTTTACATGGAAACCTTATTCATCTTTTATTAAACATGATTGCTCTACATGTGTTTGGAAGAGAAGTAGAAATGATTTATGGAAATGTAAGATTTTTAATTATCTTTCTACTCTCCATATTAGTTGCTGGCATTACTAGCTACAACTTCTCAAACGGAATAGCGATCGGAGCATCAGGTGGGTTATTTGGTGTATTAGGGTCATTAATGTACTTCTTTTATAAAGAGAAAAAAGAAATTGTTGGTGCTGAAATGAGATTTAAATCAATGTACACACTTTTAATAATAAATATTGTTTTTGGCTTTCTAATTCCTAATATTGATAATTCTGCACATTTTGGTGGTTTGATAAGTGGGGCTATACTAGCTTTTATACTTGCACCCAAATATGAAATAGTATCTAACAACAACAAGATAACAATACAAAAATATAAAAAGCAAACCTTTGAAGCCATTGGTTTGCTTTTATATATAGCATTCACATTTCTATTGTTCTATCAAACAATAATGAAATAGAATTTATTTTTGTAATTTTTTAACTTCAACAATAATTTCTTCAAACTTTGAACTTATCCACCAAAGGATTGCTGTTCCACCTACGAAAAAACCTACTGCTTCTGAAACTGAACATAAGATCATAATAATTCTCCTTATATTTAATTAAGACTTCAAGGTCAACATAATCTAAGTCATGATTACACTGTAATTTGTTTCCAAATTACGACTAACATAAGTATTTTATTACTAATTCTTAATTATGTATATAAACATAAAGTATTCTTACAGTAACAATTAAACTTCTCTGTACCGAAATGCAAACCTGCTAACCCATAGGCTTATATAGAAATTGAGTATAAACTAATAAGCATTTAAAGTTTCAACCTAAGTTTGTATAAACTGATATTCCGATGTGAGTAGTTGTCAATTTAATGACAACTAATAGGAATATCAACAAACTTTCTCCTTAGAAAGGAGGTGATCCAGCCGCACCTTCCGGTACGGCTACCTTGTTACGACTTCACCCCAGTCACCAGCACTGCCTTAGGCGGCTCTCTCCTTACGGTTAAGATACCGACTTTGGGCGTTACCAGCTCCCATGGTGTGACGGGCGGTGTGTACAAGACCCGGGAACGTATTCAATGCGGCATGCTGATCCGCATTTACTAGCGATTCCAACTTCACGCAGGCGAGTTGCAGCCTACGATCCGAACTGAGAGTGCTTTTAAGGGATTCGCTTCACTTTGCAGTGTTGCAGCCCGTTGTAGCACCCATTGTAACACGTGTGTAGCCCTGGCCGTAAGAGCCATGATGACTTGACGTCGTCCCCACCTTCCTCCCCGTTAACCGAGGCAGTCTAGTCAGAGTGCTCCATACCGAAGTATAGGTGGCAACTAACTACAAGGGTTGCGCTCGTTGCTGGACTTAACCAAACATCTCACGACACGAGCTGACGACAGCCATGCAGCATCTGTGTTCAAGCTCCCGAAGGCACCCCTATATCTCTACAGGGTTCTTGACATGTCAAGGCCAGGTAAGGTTCTTCGCGTTGCATCGAATTAAACCACATGTTCCACCGCTTGTGCGGGTCCCCGTCAATTCCTTTGAGTTTCATTCTTGCGAACGTACTTCCCAGGCGGGATACTTATTGCGTTAGCTTCGTCACCGCGGGGGTCGATACCTGCGACAACTAGTATCCATCGTTTACGGCTAGGACTACAGGGGTATCTAATCCCTTTTGCTCCCCTAGCTCTCGTTCCTCAGCGTCAGCAAAGGCCCAGTCAGACGCTTTCGCCACCGGTGTTCCTCCTGATATCTACGCATTTCACCGCTACACCAGGAATTCTTCTGACCCCTACCTTGCTCTAGTTATCCAGTATCCAATGCGGGAATAGGGTTGAGCCCTACGATTTCACATTAGACTTAAATAACCGCCTACGAACTCTTTACGCCCAATAAATCCGGACAACGCTTGCATCCTACGTCTTACCGCGGCTGCTGGCACGTAGTTAGCCGATGCTTCCTCTGCGGGTACAATCATTTTGTTTTTCCCCGCCGACAGTAGTTTACACACCAAGATGCTTCTTCCTACACGCGGCATTGCTGCGTCAAGCTTTCGCTCATTGCGCAAAATTCCCTACTGCTGCCTTCCGTAGAAGTATGGACCGTGTCTCAGTTCCATTGTGGCTGATCATCCTCTCAGACCAGCTAATGATCGTAGCCTTGGTAGGCCATTACCCTACCAACTAGCTAATCATACGCAGGCTCATCTTAGACCGATAAATCTTTCACCTCTCGGCAATATGCGGTATTAGCCCGGGTTTCCCCAGGTTATCCCCCAGTCTAAGGCAGATTCCTACGCGTTACTCACCCTTACGCCACTCCCCTTGCGGGGCGTTCGACTTGCATGTATGAGGCATGCCGCCAGCGTTCGTCCTGAGCCAGGATCAAACTCTCCATGGCTATCAAAACAAACTCTCAATTTATTGACAGGTTTACATTTCGGTAGAGAAAAGTCCTCTACCGTTATTAACCTTTTTCTTGTTTACTGTAATTGACTTTTTTATTTTTCAGGATCCGTTTGCCGTTTATAAAATTGGCGGACAACTATAATAACAGGGAGGGTTAATAATAGCAAGGTCTTACATAACAATAGTTTTTACATCATTTGTGATTACGTATACTCATAAAAAATAATTTTTAAATTGTAAGATAATTGCTTTGCATGGAAATACCACTGAATATAGGTGATAAGAGTATAAATCCAATTTAAAATTCGTAAACTCATGTTAAGTTTATGCATATTTATGGTAAATTAAAGTACGAAAAAAGGGTAAAAAATATATGTCACTAACAAAAGAAAAGAAAAAGGAGTTAATTTCTCAATTTCAAGTTAACAAAAAAGATACTGGATCACCGGAAGTACAAGTATCAATTCTTACAGAGAAAATAAATCTATTAACAGGTCACTTGGGTACAAATCCTAAAGACTATCAATGTCAAAGAGGATTAGTAATGATGGTTGGAAAGAGAAGAAATCACTTAAATTATTTAAAAAGAAGTGATAAGGATTCTTACAGAAAATTAATTGACCAATTGTCTATTAGAGGATAAGAAGCTTTAAGAATTTAGTCTAGAAACTTGAAAAAGAAATAAACCTCTGTCGTTTTCAATACAAAGAAATGAGGCCTAAATGTCTATTACAAATAACGAAGTTGAAGTTAAAGAAGAAGGTTCAGAAAGTTTAGAAAAGTCACAAGAAAAAGAAAAAGAAAAAGAAAAAAATAAAAATGAAAAAGAAATAATAATAAAATCTTCAGGGAAAGATATTATTATTCAAACCGGGAAACTAGCAAAAGGTGCTAGCGGTTCAGTAACTATTAGATGTGGTGACACTGTTTTATTAGCTGTCGCTGTGGCATCAGATGCACCTAGAGATGGTATAGATTTCTTTCCACTCCTTTGTGATTTTGAAGAGAGAATGTGTGCAGTAGGGAAAGTCCCTGGAAGCTACAATAGAAGAGAAGGGAAAGCTGCTGACAAATCTACATTAACAGCTCGTTTAATGGATAGACCACTCCGCCCATTATTCCCAGAAAATTATCGCAATGATGTTCAAGTGGTAGCAACAACTTTAAGTGTTGATCAAGTAAACCAACCTGACACTCTTGCAATGCTAGGTGCATCATTTGCATTAACTTTATCTGACATTCCATTTGAAGGTCCAATCGGTGCAGTTAGAGTAGGTTACATTCATAATAAATTTGTAGCAAATCCAACTTTTGAAGAAAGTGAAAAAAGTGAATTGGATTTAATTGTTTCAGGGACTGCTAATTCAATTATGATGGTAGAAGCTGGAGCTGACTTAGTCACAGAAGAAGTGATATTGAATGCACTAGCTTTTGCTCAAACAATAATCAAAGAACAAGTAGAAGCTCAACTTGAATTTGCAAAGCTGTATGGTAAAAAGAAAAAAGAATTTACTCCGCCAGAAACAAACAAAGAGTTAAATACCATTGTTGAAAAACATGCTAAAGAAGATGTTTTAAAATCCATGGACAATGTAAAAGATAAAGGCACACATAAGAAATTCATCAAAGCTGCAATTGAAAAAGTAAAAAAAGTAATTGAAGCCTTAAAAGATGAGAACCCATTAAAAGAACTTCTTAAAGCACCAAATAAAGCAATTTCTACTCAAGTAAACATTCTTGAGGAAAAATTAATGAGAAAGAAAATTTTAGAAGAGGGTGTTAGAGGTGATGGAAGAAAATGTAATGAAATAAGATTAATCACCTGTGATGTAGGATTACTTCCAAGAACTCACGGTACAGGACTCTTTACTAGAGGAGGTACTCAAGCTCTCTCTACATGTACATTAGGAACCACTGGTGATGCTCAGAAATTAGACACCATTGATCCGGCTACAGAAAAAAGATATATACATCATTATAATTTTCCTGGATACTCTGTAGGTGAAGTAAAACCTAGCAGAACACCAGGCAGAAGAGAAATAGGGCATGGTGCTCTTGCAGAACGTGCATTATTACCAGTACTCCCTGACCAAGCAGCATTTCCTTACACCATAAGAGTTATCTCTGAAGTGCTTGAATCAAATGGTTCTAGCAGTATGGCAAGTACATGTGGAAGCACACTTTCACTCATGGATGCGGGAGTTCCAATAAAAGCACCGATCGCTGGTGTTGCAATGGGATTAATTAAAGAAGGCGATAAGTTTGCAATTCTACCTGACATCCAAGGATTAGAAGATTCTCTTGGTGATATGGACTTTAAAGTAACTGGTTCCAAAAAAGGAATTTCAGCACTTCAAATGGACATTAAGATTCAAGGAATTACACTTGAAATAATGAAAATTGCTCTTGAACAAGCAAGAGTAGGAAGACTTTTCATTCTTGAAAAAATGCTTGAAACAATTCCAAAACCAAGAACTGAAATGTCACCTTGGGCACCAAGAATATTGACAATGAAAGTTGATATGTCTGATATAGGAACTATCATTGGTCCTGGTGGAAAGATGATTAGAAGAATTACTGAAGAAACTGGAGCTAAAATCGACATTGAAGAAGATGGCACAGTTTTAATAGCATCTCCAGACAATGAAAAAGCTTATAAAGCAAAGAAAATGGTTCAAGGACTTGTAGAAAAAGTTCAACCAGGTGCAGTCTACTCAGGACGTGTGGTTAGAGTGGCTCAAATAGGTGCATTTGTAGAGATCCTTCCTAATAAAGAAGGCATGGTTCATATTTCACAACTTCAAGATAAGAGAACTGAGAAAGTAGAAGATGTAGTCAAAGTAGGCGATATCGTCGCAGTTCGTGTCAGAGAAATTGATGAAAAGAATAGAATTAGTCTCACAATGCGTGGTCTTACTGAAGATGAAAAAAGTAAAGCACTTGGAGCATAAAGCTTTTCTAATTAATATCCGGGAAATACCTACAAATAAATTATTTTCATAAAGCAGTATTTAGAAGTATTAAGCTTAATCACTTGCTTTTTTATTATTTTAAATTGTTACAAAGTTAAATCTTATAAAAAATAAGAGTTTACTTAATAACATATTAGGGAAAATATTTTGTTAAGGAGAAAATTATGGGAAACAAAAGTATATTTATTGGATTGGGTTGCGGAGGGTTATCAATATTAATTGCTCTTGGAGCATATGCAATATTCAAGCCTAATATTAATCCAGAAGTTGTGAAACAAGAAGTAGAAAAAAATATTCAAAATACTCAAAACTCAATTAAAGATGCAACCAATGCATTTTAGTAAATCCCAATTGGATTATTAATTATGTTTGAACAAAAAGAAAATCAAGATCAACCTCAATCTCAACCATATAAAGAAAAAACAATTCAAGATATTGTAAAAGATCTGGAGTCATACATTAGACTAGCTGGATTAATCATGGCAATCGGTCTATTTCTTTACGGTGGGTTTCAAATGATTAGAGTATCAACGATCATATCCAGCAATGAAAGGCTTGGGAAAGTAGATCCAAACGTTCAACCTTCAGACGGACATCTATATGGTGCAATGATTTCAAATAGTACTGGACCATTTGGTTATATAAAAAACTTTTTTGAGATGCAAAAGATTCAAAGAGCTGCGCAAAATGATTTTAATGAGACTTCTAAAGAACTAGGTAAATATAACTAATTTACTTCTTTCCAAAAATCCCTTTTAAAACCATTTTTACTGGTTCATAATATTCATCAACTACTCTTTCTTTCAAAGGGATAATGGCATTATCAGTGATATGGATATCTTCAGGACAAACCTCTGTACAACACTTAGTTATATTACAAAAACCAATTCCCATATCATCTTTAATATACTCTAGTCTATTAGCTACATCTAAAGGATGCATTTCTAATCCAGCTACACGTACAAAAAATCTTGGTCCTGCAAATTTTGGTTTTAAATCATGATCACGAAGTACGTGACAAACATTTTGACAGGCAAAACATTCAATACATTTTCTAAATTCTTGTGATCTTTCTACATCCCTTTGGGACATAGTCCAATCAGTACCTTCTTTAGGAGTAAATGGGACAATTTTTTTATTTACTTCATAATTCCAGGAAACATCACAAACAAGGTCTTTAATTACAGGAAAAGATTTCATAGGACGAACTGTAATTTCTTGACTGAGATCATAATCATCAAGCCTAGATTTACACATAAGCTTAGGTTTTCCATTTACCTCAGCACTACATGATCCACATTTAGCAGCCTTACAATTCCAACGAACAGCCAAGTCAGAACATGCATTTCTCTGAATATGATGCATAGCATCAAGAACAACCATGCCTTCTTCTACAGGAACGGTATATGCAATTTCTTCTCCAGATTTGTCATCACCGCGATATACCTTAAATTTTGCTTCTTTCATGTATTTTTCCTTTGGAATTAGAGATGTAATAATTACGCCCCTACAGAACTGTTTAATAAATTACTATATTTTGAAACCCTCTCTTGATCATTCTTCAATACACCCATTAAATCTGATGGCATTTGCATTGTAGGAATTTTCTCAACAATCATTTCACCATTAGGTCCTTTTTTAACTAAACTATTCCAAGTAGCATCTTCTGGATTTGGATTAGGGAAATCTAATCTAGAATGAGCTCCTCTACTTTCTTTTCTCATGCTGGCACACTTAGCAATAGCTTCAGCGTACATAATCATGTTTTGTAAATCATTAGCCATATGCCAGCCAGGATTATACATTCTTGATCCTTCTATACGAAGATTTTTTGCTTTTTCTTTTATTTTATTAAGTCCAGAAATTGCTTTTTGAATATCTTCTTCAAGTCTAAATATTCCTACATTTGCTTGCATTAATTCTTGAAGCTCCATATGCACTGTATAAGGATTATCACCGGTATTTTCAAAATAAGTAGTCATCTCTTTTTCAGCACCTTGAATTTCTTTTTCATCAATTTTTGCTGGAGGATTTTTCTTTGCAAACTCAGCAGCAGCCAAGCCAGCTCTTCTTCCAAATACTACTAAATCAGAAAGTGAATTTCCACCTAATCTATTCGCGCCATGCATTCCACCTGCAACTTCTCCGCAGGCAAAAAGACCAGGGACACAAGACATAGCTGTTTCAGCCTCTACTCTTACTCCACCCATAGAATAGTGCCCAGTAGGACCTACTTCCATTGGACCAGCTGTAATGTCTACATCTGCAAGATCTTTAAATTGATGGTACATGCTAGGAAGCTTTTTCTTCACATATTCAGCACCTTTATGGCTAATATCTAAATATGCTCCACCATGCTTAGATCCTCTGCCTTCTCTATTCTCTGTATAAATCGCTCTAGCAACCACATCACGAGTAGACAATTCCATTAATTTAGGATCGTACTTTTCCATAAAGCGCTCACCCTTACTATTTGTAAGGATTCCACCTTCCCCACGGACTGCTTCAGTGACAAGAATTCCAATAACTCCTGGTGGCCATATCATTCCTGTAGGATGGAACTGAATAAACTCACTATCAATAATTTCCGCACCAGCTTCATAAGCAAGAGCCTGACCATCTGCTGTATATTCCCATGAATTAGAATTGATTTTAAAAATTTTACAAACCCCACCTGTAGCTAAAACTACAGACTTAGCTTTAAAAATAACAAACTTTCCAGTCTCTCTCCAATAACCAAATGCTCCAGAGATTCTACCTTCATCTTTTAAAAGTTTAGTTACAGTACATTCCATGTAGACATCAATGCCCATATGAACACCTTTGTCCTGAAGTGTTCTAATCATTTCAAGTCCAGTTCTATCTCCTACATGTGAAAGTCTTTTATATTTATGTCCACCAAATGCTCTTTGAATGATTTTGCCTTCTTGGGTTCTATCAAAAACAGCTCCCCAATGCTCAAGCTCATGAACTCTTTCAGGCGCTTCTTTAGCATGAAGTTCTGCCATTTTATTATTGTTTACATATTTACCACCAAACATAGTATCGGTGAAATGTGTTTGCCAATTATCATCTTTATCTACATTTGCAAGTGCTGCAGCAATACCACCTTCAGCCATAACAGTATGTGCTTTTCCTAAAAGTGATTTACAAACCAATGCAACCTTAGCACCCTGAGCTGAGGCTTCAATAGCAGCTCTCAAACCAGCACCACCAGCACCAATAACAATAACGTCATGCTCATGCGTTTCAAATCTATCTAGTATATTCAATGTTTTCTCCTGTTTCTCAGAATGCGAGGTTTGCAAACCTCGCCCTCAACGCCTTTACATTAACCTTAGATCTGTCCAAATCCCCATCGAACAAAGTCTCACATAAATATCTGCAAAGCCTACTGAGAATAAACTAAGCCATGCCCAGAGCATATGATGCTCATTAGCACAACTAACTTTTTCATAGACTTTATGCTGAATACCACACTTAAAGCTATCTTTAAAACCACCTATTAAATGCCTAAATGAATGGCATGAAAAGGTATAACATGAAAGTAAAAATACATTTGCAGTTAAAACAATAGATCCTATACCTATACCAAAGACTCCATCAAAGAAAAATGCTTTATATGCATCTATCCAAAGAAAAACAATAAATATAGCTGCCAAGTAGAAAAAATATCTATGAATATTTTGAAAAATTAATGGGAAGCCAGTTTCACCAGTATATTTTTTACATCCCTCACTAACTGCACATGCAGGTGGATCCATAAAGAATGAGCGGTAATATGCTTTTCTATAGTAATAGCATGTGGTTCTAAAGCCTGCTGGAATCCAAAGAATTAAAAATGCAGGCGAAAATTTCCACCAGTCAAAAACTAGCTCTGGAGAATAAAATGGAGAAAGATAAGGACCATATTCGTAATGATTTCCTTGAAATGCTGCCCATGTAGCATAGACGACAAAGCCACCCAATCCAATAAAATACAAAAGAGGTTCTAACCACCATAAATCTTTTCTTTTTGTTTCACCAAATTTTGCTGGTATTTTTTCTATAGTTGTTGACATAAATTTTTCCTTAAATTAGAAAGAAACGAAATAATTTTACTATGAATTAACAGTTTTATTGATCAAATAAAAATAATATTAATAAATACCCTTTGCAATTCTTACTCTCATAAACACATAACTAATTAGATTTAGTATTACTCCAAGAAATGCACTGTTTCCTAAGAATGCTTTCCCAAAAGCACCCACCCCATTTTCCATCCCCTTTAATGCAACTCCTGCTTTCTTTTCATCATTTTCTTTAACAGCTGTATCAAATTCTAATTCTAACTTATCTAAAGTTTTTACTTTCTTTATACCAAACTCTTCATGCTCATTATGATCAATCAACTGAGTATCTTGTTTTTTATCGCTACTTAAAGCAAATTTAGAATGCATCCATTCAATACCATAGACAAATGATGGCCAAAATGCACTAAGTCTTACGACTCTTTCACAAGCCTCACCAATGGTTCTGGCAGCCAGAATCATACCAGCATCACCACCAAAAAATATAATTCCGGCAAGATTTAATTTGTTTGCATAAATACCTTCATGATAATCAAATTGTTTAATATGTTTTTTTACAAACCCCTTTATACTTTTATTCTTAACTTCCTCATCAGTACTTCCTACAGAATCCTGAACTGTTTTTGAAAAGTAATGACTACCTAAAACTGTAGGTAATACACCTGCAGCAAGCTTCCAATTTTTATATTTATTATGGAATTCCATACTTTCATCTTTCTGTGAATCTTCTAAAAATTTATCCTCTCCAGAGAAACCTATTAAGCCTAGAGTTTTTTGCTCAAACCAATTTTGACACCATGGAACTAAATAAGTTAAAAGTCCTGAAACTTGAACATCCCACCTCATTACAAATGACTTAGCTTTTAATATCTTATCTTTAAAGCCTAATACAGAAGCATGATCAACACTGCCATCACTTTTATAGAACTCTTTCTTAACAGCTTCTTCACTCTCTATTTTTTTAACACTTTCCACAAACTCAACATTTGATTCATCAGTTTTCTTCTCAGGAGTTAAATCTTCAAATTGATTTAAAAAAGAATTTTTAAAGTGTTTAGGTAAGTCAAATTTACTTTTAGCAAAGAAACTTAACACTGGAACAATTAAAGTAGGAATTATCAATGAGTTAAGAATAAATAAACTAATTCTTATACCAGAACCTAAAGCAGATTTATACCCTCTAAGAAAAAACTCACAAACAATAGTAGGCAAATCTACACCTATGGCTTCAATCCCAACTCTTTGAGCTAAATGATTTTGCTCCCCTTTTTTTATAGCTTTATATGTAAGCTTAGATTTCAGCTCACTTGCTTTTTTAGACAAGTCAGTAAGTCTTGGGCTCAGACTAATAGTTGGATCAATAGCTAGTGATGATGAAAACAATAAAAACACAAAATAATATCCTTAGATAGGTGCAATAAATATATAAATTTTATCAGTAAGATATTACACGTTAATACAATAAATAAATCTAAATTTTATACTCTTATAAGATTGTGTTTTACATAGAAAACTTTTAATTATGTATGACGACAGTTTCAAGACTTAAGTTTTAAGTTACAAGGAGAACCTTGTAACCTAAATTTTTTTCTGAGTTTTCCTTGCAACTTGTAACTGACAACTTGAAACTAAAATTAGGACAGGGAGGGATTCGAACCCCCGGATACCTTACGGCATCAATAGTTTTCAAGACTATCTTCATAAACCACTCGAACACCTGTCCACAGCACTAGAAATAATTAATTTTATAGAATCAGAATCCAGAATTACCAGTTCTCAATAGTATCATTTTTTACTTAATTTTTATCATCCTTAGCATTTTTTTTCTTCTTATCAATTTTACTATTTGGTAATACTTTTCCAAATAACAACTTTGGAAGTAAAAATCTTTGATTTAAAGCTGATGAAAACTCTTGGTTAGTTGATGAGAATTCTCGGCTGGCTACTAATACAGCTTTATCTGCATTTTTTGTAAGAGTTGCAGCACTAGAGGCTGTATTCTGAATATCCATAGCTAATAGTTCAGGATCTATGTGATCTAAAACTTTACTAATTTTTTCCAAAGAAGCAAATGCATCAACAGCAGGTTCTCCAGCAATTTCCTGATCATCCTTAATAAAGCTAGATGCCATGCCAAGCGCAATATCTAAAAACTTATCACCTACATATCCACTTGTTCGAATAATAAATTTCGAGTCATCAGGAATACGAATGTCTGGCAATTGAATCCTAGTTTTAACAAGAACTTTATTGGTTTTTAGATCTAAGGTTAAACTATCAACTCTACCTACCCTTACACCATTGATCTTAATAAAAGAACCTTTACTTAAACCCACTGTATCTTTAAAAGAAACATAAAATGTAGTCTGTTTATGAAGAGCTAATTCTCTTAAAAAGGCCCATCCAATTATCAATAGAAATAAAGCTGACATTGCAAAGATTCCTATTTTTATTTCATTCTCATTCTTCATATTTTATATCTTGCTTCCACCATGATCTCGGATTAGTAATCTCGAGATATCTATTCTACCAAGCCTATATGAATCGGTCCCTCAACTTTTGAATTTACAAACTGATATGCATAAGGATTTTTCGATACCATGAAATCAGAAGGTTTCCCCTCATAGACAACCTTACCAGCGTAAAGCAATAAAACATGCTCAGATGTTCTTGAAATAGTTGTAAGTTGATGAGTAATTACAATACTTGCAACCTTAAATTTCTTAGCTAAGTTAGTTATGTAATCTTCAATCAATGTACATAGAATAGGATCCAGTCCTGCAGTGGGCTCATCATATAAAATAACTTCTGGATCATTAGCGATTGCCCTAGCAAATCCTACACGTTTTCTTTGTCCACCAGATAGTTGATCAGGCATATAATCAATATATTTCTCAAGTCCGACAATTGAAAGTTTATCTTCAATTTTTTCTCTTTTTTCTTTGTTAGTTAGCTTTGTATTATGCAAAGCCAGAGCAATGTTTTCATAAACTGTATATGAATTTAGAAGTGCTGCACTCTGAAACACCATACCAACTTTTTCTGTAAAAACTTTCACATCACCACTGTCAGGAGTTTCTAACCCACAAATCAGCTTTAACAATGTAGATTTACCGACTCCAGATGGACCAACAACTGCAAGACTTTCTCCAGAGTTAACGGACAAAGAAACACCCTCTAAGACTTTCAAATCTTCATAGGCTTTAAATACATTATTTACTTCTATTAATTTCATGTCTTCTCATTTACTTTATAAAAGATGGGTCTAAAACTTTTCCAACAGAATACACAGCGTTTGTAATTAAGAAATTAAATAAGAAGATACAAAGCATAGCCCACACAACTGCTTTAGTAGTAGTTTGACCCACACCTGCAGCACCACCAGAAGTTTGCATTCCAAATGCACAGCTAAATGTAGCAACTAAAGAGCCATTAACAAGTGCTTTTGCAAGCGCAATAAGAATATCTCTATCTCCAACAACAGATCTAAATGAGTCAAAAAACATATAAGGGTCAAGCTGCACATAAATAATAGCGATAAGCATTCCACCAAGACTACCAATATAAATAGCATAAACGGTTAGCAAAGGAGCCATTATCATTGAAGCTAATATTCTAGGCGCAACAAGAAAACTAATGGGATCAATTTTCATAATTTTGAGAGCATCAATCTGTTCTGTAACACTCATCGTAGCAATCTCTGCGGCCATAGCTCCACCTACACGAGCAGCTATCATTACACCAGCAATAACAGGACCAATTTCACGGACTATAGATACTGCAACTGAAGTTCCAAGAGTACTAGTGTTTCCAACACCCATAAGCTGTTTAGAAATCTGAAGAGTTAAAGCTAATCCAATAAAAAATGTAACAACAGCAACCACAGGCAAAGTATCAAATCCTAATCTACTGGCTTGTTCAATAAATTCTTTTTTTGGGAATTTCCCACGAAGAATGTAATAAATGGCAAAGGTGAAAATTCTAAATGAATCACCCAGCTCTACTAGCCATATAAAAGGGTTCTTGCCAAACTTAGATATTGATTGCACGTTTCATAGTATACAACATATTTTTTGACAAAAAAAATACTATCTACTATTACCCTGCAGCCTTAGACATATCATGTGTTTCTTTTTGAAGTTGTTTGTTACCTTCAAGAACTTGTTTCCAGTAATTAATACCTGTTTGTGCTTCACCACTAATAGTACTTGCTTGAGCTTTAGTAAGAATTATTTGTTGATTTACTGCTGTACCATTAAGAGCAGTGTCAACGTTTGCTGCTTCTAAATATGCTATAGCTTGGTCGGACAAAGATTTATTAGTTAGGTTTTTTGATATTTGAACAATTGGATTTGAACTTCTCGCACCAATCGTTACTTGCATAACTACTCTAAGCATCATACGTGCTGCATCTAAATATGCATTACCTGCAGCGCTAAGTCCATCAGCACCATTAGTGTCAACGGAAGGATCTGCACCATTTGAAGCACCAGCACTAGCATTAGCATTAGCATTAGCATTATTGTTAGAATTTACTGCACCATTTCCTGTAATTTCTGAGACTCCGCCTCCAGTAGCAAAGATTCCTTTACTATTACGAGAATCATTAGCACGAGATTGATCCATCCCATTGTATGCAGTAGGGGAAGGATTTGAAAATAATCCTGCATTAGGTCCAAATAAACTCCCACCAGAAGCATCCTTAGTTTCTCCTGACTGAGTTTGTGATGACTGAGGTTGCACTGACTGACTTTGTGTTTGTTGGGTTTGTACAGTTGTAGCTTCTGCTGATGTTCTATTTGCCTGATTATTATAAGTCACCGCTTTAACTTGAGCTTGATTAGATTGAGATTGTGCACCAGAAGCTAAGTCTTGAGAATTAGAAGCGTCCATGCTTGCTTGAAATGCATTCATATCCTCTTCTTGTGATTTATTGTAAGCCTTAAATGAACCTCTAAAATCTGCTATTGCCTCTTTTAGTTTTTCTTTAGATTGTCTTTTTAATTCCTGAGCAACTTCACCAGGTTCAGTTTTTGCTTGTTCTTTAAGTAATCTTGATTCAGTCTTTTTGAAAAATGAACTACTCATTAAATCAATAGATTCTTTAATTTTATTTACTGATGTTTCGCTAGACTCTTGTGATGTTTTATTTGAGTTATTAAAATCTTTAGAGTACTCTGCTCTTTCATTTATTTTACTAGAACTTAATTGTGAATTATCTTGTGCTGCAGCTCGCATTGATTGAGATTGTGATTGAAGAGAAGAAAGCAATTTACTGTTAGCAGCTTTTTGTGATGAAACATCCTCAACGTTATTACCTGGCTTACTTAAATCGGCCTGTTGGTTAATTCCATTTATTGAATTTATATGCTTCATAACAATGTAATATCCCTATACTAGTTTTGAGCTAGTTAAAGGGTATTTAACAGGGGAATATTTAAGGGAAAGTTATGGAGAACAAAGGAGAACAAAGGAGAATAAAGGCAAAAAGGACTTTTAGGGGAGAACAGAACAAGGAGAACAATGTCCAATAAAAATGTTGGTGTAAAAGAGAGTAGGGGCATTGAATGCAATGCCCCTACAGGGTAATTAACAAAACGATTTATGCTACGTTACGCCATCTTAGCTAAGTCATGAGTAGCCTTGCCCATAGATTTATTGTCTGCAAGAGTTTCTTTCCAATAATTAATATTAGTATCTGAATCACCTTTAATAGTACTTGCCTGAGCTTTCGTTAAAATAATTTCTTGATTTATAGCCTGACCACCGAGAGTAGTATCTACCTGAGCTGCTTCTAAATATGCTACTGCCTGCTCTGAAAGCCCTTTATTAGTAAGGTTTTTAGCTATCTGAATAATAGGATTTGCATTTCCAGCCATTGCTTGTGAGATTTGTCCGATTTGTTTTAATAATGCTTTTGCAGCCTGCAAGTATCCGTTTGCACTTCCAGCAGCACTTCCGCTATCAGAAGTAGAAACTCCTCCACCAGAATTTGCATTACCAGAACTAGCTCCTACATTTTGATTTCCAGCATTACCAGAACCAGCTCCTCCAGAACCACTAAGATTTTCTGCACCATTTCCTGTATATGTTGAATATGCTCCACCAGTAGAATATATTCCTTTACCTTCTTTCCAATCATTTGCACGAGACTGGTCATATCCCTTATATCCAGTAGAATCATCTTTGCCTAATAAAAATCCACCACTATAAGCACTACCACCAGAAGCATCCTCTGTTTCTATTGATTGATTATTTGTATTAGTAGAATCTTCTTTTAATGATTCAACTTTAGCTTTATCAAAGTCTAATAAAGATTGATTTCTATCTTTAATTACATTTAAATCCTGATTATTTTGTGATGGGGCTTGTGACAAATTTCTTATTGATTGAGCTTGTGATTGCATTGATTGTAAGAGTTTTGCATTAGCTGCTTTTAGGGCAGGAGACTCCTGAGAAGCATTATCTGACTTATTTACATCAGGTTTTTTATTAATATTGTTTGTTGAATTTATATGTCTCATAACAATGTAAAATTCCTATACTAGTTTTGAACTAGTTACAGGACATTTAACAGGGACATATTTAAGAGAACGTTATCTAGGGGTAGACTATAAAGACTATGGAGACCATAAGACCATTTTTGTGAGACGACATGGTCTCCATAGTCCTATTGTCAAATGGTCTTAAAAGATAAACAAACAAAAAGAGAAGACCATGAATGCCTTCTCTTTTCAATTTCTAATAATCTAATCGCTAGACTACGCCATCTTCGCTAAGTCATGAGTGGCCTTACCAAGAGATTTGTTGTCTGCAAGAGTTTCTTTCCAGAAGTTTATGTTTGTATCTGCATCACCTTTACAAGTAGATGCCATAGCCTTTGTAAGAATAATATCTTGATTTATAGACTGACCACCAATGGTAGAATCTACCTGTGCAGCTTCAAGATATGCAACTGCTTGTTCAGCAAGTCCTTTATTCGTAAGATTTTTAGCTATCTGAATAATAGGATTTGCATTTCCAGACATTGCTTGCGAGATTTGTCCAATTTGTTTTAATAAAGCTTTTGCAGCCTGAAGGTATCCATTAGCAGTTCCATCACCGGATTTTGCTTCTTTACCATCACCACCGCCTCCATCACCACCACCAGGACTTGCTCCACCTGATGCATCTGGGGTTTGTGGTTGAGCACCACCAGCACCAGCTCCGCCAGGACCACCACCACCGCCTGCAGCGTCACCTTCTTTTACCAAATCTTGTCCAGCCTGGACATCTTTATTTCCATCACCAATATTCTTTTGACCTTTATCTACATCTTTATTTCCATCGCCCACATCTTTATTTCCTAATTCTACAAGTTTATTTCCTTCTCCAACCTCTTTACTTCCAACATCTACATCTTTCTTTCCGGCTTCAACTTCATCACTTCCTGCTTTGACATCATCATTGCCAGCTTTGACTTCAGTTTTTCCTGCATCAAGTAATGCTTTACCTGCATTAATAAGTTCATTTGCTTCACCAGCTTCAGCACTACCATCTGTTTTTGCTTGACCTTCAGTTACTTTTTGTTGCCCTTCTTGTACTTCTTGCTGTCCTTGTTGAATATCTGCTTGTCCAGCTTGTATATCTGCTTGACCTTTCTGAACATCAGCATTCCCTTGACTTACTTCAGCTTGACCAGTTTGAATTTGAGACTGACCATCAGCAACTTCTTTTTGTCCTTGTTGAATTTTTTGTTGACCTTCCTGGATTTCAGCTTGTCCTTTTTGAATTTGACCTTGTGCTTGCTGCATCATTGCCTGACCTTGAGCAGCAGTTTTAGGATCTGCCATTAATGCCTGAGCTTGACCAGCTAAAGCTTGTCCTGCTGCAACGGTAGCTTGACCTGCCTGAACTTTTGCACCTCCAGCCTGTATGTTTCCTTGACCTGTTTGAACAAGTCCTTGTCCAGTAGTAACTTTTCCTTGTCCAGCGGTTACCTTACCTTGACCATCTGTAAGTTTTGCTTGACCATCTGTAAGTTTTGTTTGACCACCTGTAATTTTTTCATTACCGGAGTTTATTTTAGCTTCTCCTTCTTTAATTCCAGTTTGAGCATCTGCATTAGCAGGAGATCCATTTAGTTTCTCTTGACCTTCTTTAATTTTTGCACTACCTTCTTCTATTTTAGTATTACCAGTTTCTACCTTTCCTTTTCCTGTTGCAATCTTTTCATTTCCTGACTTGAGTTTAGTATTTCCTCCATTAACTTTTTCATTTCCTGTTTTAACTTTCTCTCCACCAGACTTAACATTTCCATTTCCTTTTTCTACTTTAGCTCCTCCACCTTGGACATCATCATTACCTACTTGAATTTTTGCATGACCACCTTGCATCATATCGTTTCCACGAGCTACTTTTTGTTGTGCCTTAGCATTACCACCACCATTGTTTTGGGGAGCCCTCATACCACCCCTAGAGTTAAAGCTGGCGTTCCAAGCAGCTTCAGCTTCTTTACGTGAACCATAGGTTGTTCCATTCCATGCTGCCTGTCCATTAGGAAAATCTGTAATTCCATTTCCTTTGCCTGTTTTTTGTACTTGTGCTGGATTATTTATCTGTAATATAAACATAACTTTTCTCCTTTATTTAAATTCCACCTTTAAGTGAAATTACATTAAACCTTTCTCTGAAGCCTTTCTACTAGCATATGCAACCTGTTCTTTGTACTGCATATCTACGTTGTAAATTCCTAACTTTTTAAAGACCATACTTAGTCCTTCATTGTGAGCAGTTACAGACTTCATCCTAAGAGAATCTGCTCCTGTTTCTTTTTTTACCATTAACATAGCTTGTTCTTTTAATTTAAGTGATAATGCTTCTTTATGTTCAGAGTCTTTTAAAAGATCATCAGCAATTCTTCTATTTTCTTTTGCTTTTGCTTCTAAATCATCTGCAATACTTTCTAATTGTTCAGGTGTAGCATCTTTAGGAAGAGGCATTTGAACTTGGTTACCAAAAACTTCTGATATTTGTTTTACTGCATCTTCAGGCTTAACATCATTTTCTTTAATTCTTTTTGCTTGAGATCTTACAGCCTTAGCCATTCTTTCTAAATTATCTGCTGCATTTAAATAGTCTCTTGCTTTTTCTGCTTGTGCTTGTGAATCACCTGCATGCTTAAGGCTTTCTTTTATAAGGTCTTCACCAAGCTTTCTTTGGTCACTACCTTGAAAGTCTGATTTAACACTATCGGCCGCAAGAACTGTGCTTAAGTTCTTATTATTTTGACTTACTATATTTAATCCATCTGACATAAATCACCCTTTTCTAAATACAATTTGAGACTTCTCTCCTACGTGGATGTAGTTAAGCAGAGGATTATTAAAGGAAAGTTATGAAAAAAGGGGTGTCGTAAAACTATTCGATGGAGATAAACAGAGGGTCTTGAATGCAAGACCCTTACCTAGAATTTATGCAAGTTTAGAGTTATCATCAAATCCTTTTTTCAAATCTCTAACAATTTTAATGTCATCTTGCCAAAAACTAGCAGAGTCCTTAGCTGATCCTAAAACAGTATTAATTAAGCTCAAGAGTCCTGTGAGATTACCTTTTAAAGCAGAATTCTTAAAATCACCAGATCCTAGTAATCCTTGAAGTAAATCAACACCTTGTCTAGATAAACCTACAACAGTACCAAATATGGCAAACCTTGCCATAGAATTAACAATCCTTACTGTAGATGTTATTAATAAATGTATTCTACTTAAAATTGCTTTTACTGAAGCCATTGCACCTTTTGCTTCTTCTTCTTTTCCTGTGTCATTAGTCTCAGCATTATCAGCTTTAACAAATTTATCTCCAGGTGCGGCTACACCTGTTCCAGTAGTCGGTGCTGCTGGCTTTGGAGGATTATTTGGATCAACTGGTTGAACAGCAGGAGCTGATCCAGTTGATGATGGTGTTGGTGCTGAAGTTGTTGCAGTAGGAACTGCCATAAAAAATATTCCTTAGAAAGAATAAATAGTATCCCAGTAGGACATCTGTACATCTGTAGTAAAGCAAATGATTGTTATGGGAAGACTAAGGGAAAGACAATAAAGACTATGGAGACGATAAGACCATACTTTAAAACGTTATAGTCTCAATAGTCCTATGGTTTAAATGGTCTTCCCTAAGTGCTAGTAACCATTCTCAGGGGTATCCTGTTAGGTGCTAATTGTTGGTCGATCTTCACGCCTCTAGATAGGGCTACCCTACCAGTTCTGGCTATTTCTTTAATTCCAAACTTTCCTAACAAATGAACAATGGCATTTATTTTTCCTTGATCGCCTGTAACTTCTATAATAAAAACATCTTCAGCAACGTCTACAATATGTCCTCTAAATAAATCTGCAATTTGAATAATTTCTGCCCTTGTTGTGGCATTAGAAGATACTTTTATCAAAGCAAGTTCTCTATCAACAAAACTTAATTCAGTTAAATCTGTAATTTTAATTACGTTGATTAATTTATGAAGCTGTTTAGTTATTTGTTCAACAGCGCGATTACTACCAGCAACTGATATTGTAATTCTTGCGTAAGAAGGATTTTCAGTAGGTCCCACCGTTAAGGATTCAATGTTAAAACCTCTTCTGGAAAAAAGACCAGCGATTCTAGTTAAAACACCTGATTCATTTTCTACTAAAACTGATAATACTCTTTGCATGTGACCTCTAAATTAGTGTTTTACAGTTTATCATTATTTGCAAAGATGTGCGAAGAAATCAAGGATAAAAGTCATTGCGAACCCATGAAATGAGTGAAGCAATCTCACAATACAATATTGGTCAACTGAGATTGCCACGCCCTTCATTTCATTCAGGGCTCGCAATGACAATAGTAAGGTTAAATTCTAAAGAAAACCTAAAAATACAAGTGGGTTAAAATTAAACAATGAATAACGATATTGAACATATTTTAAACAAAGCAGGAAAAGAGAAAATTGAAGTCATAGAAAATGCTGTGAAACAAATCCTACTAGCAGTAGGTGAAAACCCAGAAAGAAATGGTTTATTACATACTCCTAACAGAGTAGCCAGAATGTATTTTGAATTATTTTCAGGAATAGATAAAGATCCTAAAGATGAAATCTCAATTACCTTTAAAGAAGATCACTCTGAAGTAATTCTAGTTAAAGATATTCCTTTTTATAGTATGTGTGAGCATCATTTAGTACCATTTTTCGGAGTAGCACATGTAGGATACATACCAAAAAATGGAATTATTACAGGACTTAGCAAATTAGCCCGAGTGGTAGAAACCGCTTCCAAAAGACCACAAGTACAAGAAAGACTAACAATGCAAATTGCTAATGCAATAATTGAAAAACTAAATCCCATGGGAGTAGCCGTAGTCATAGAAGCTGAACATATGTGCATGACTATGCGTGGAATTAAAAAACCAGGAGCTAAAACAACTACATCTGTTTTAAAAGGTATTTTTGAAACTAACCAGGCTACAAGAGCAGAAGTACTATCGCTGATTAGGGGCTAGTGTCATTCTGAGCGTTAGCGAAGAATCCATCAACGAAAATAGATTCTTGTTCGTTTCACTCCTTCAGAATGACATTTTACATTGTATACAACGTCTCTACGGCTTTACGATATCTTCCACAAACCTAATAGCAGACAACAATCCTTCATTAGAAGCAATTCCTTTTCCAGCAATATCAAAAGCAGTACCATGATCTACGGAAACCCTTAAAAATGGCAACCCTAAAGTTACATTAACACCTTTAAATCCAGCTACTGCTTTAAACACAGGAAGAGCCTGATCATGATAAAAAGAAACATAAACATCATAGGGCTGTGATTTTTCAGAAAGATATAACTTCCCTGCATCTGCCAATGCAGCATCAGGAGAAAGAGGACCAAAAACATTAATTCCTTTCTTTTTAAGTTTTTTCAGAACTGGAATTATAATCTTCTCTTCCTCATCACCAAATAATCCATTCTCACTGGCATGTGGATTCAAGCCAAGAATTGCTATCTTTGGCTTTTTAATTTTTAATTTTTGTTTTAGTTCTTTATTTAATAAAATAATGAAATCTTCTAATTTGGATTTAGTTAAATGTTTAAATACGCTTCTCAGTGGAATATGTCTTGTGAATAATGCAACTCTAAAATCAGCTGCAGCAAAAAGCATAATCACACTACTACTAGATAATTTACACTGTTTTGCTATTTCATCAGTCTGACCTTCGAATTTTTTCCCAGCGAGATTTACAGCATACTTGGAAACTGGTCCGGTAACTAATGCAATAATCTTCTTTTCTTTAGCAGAAGAAACTGCTTGGAGCAATGCATTATAAGAGTCAAGCCCTGAAGCTTTGTTTGGGGAGCCTTGCTTAATGTTTTTCATTGATAATTCATTACTACCAAATATTAAAGGTAGAAATTTAAATCGCCAGTTACTTAAAGTTTTAAGTAATATTTCAGGGCCTATACCAGCAGGATCACCATATGTCAAACCTATAAAGACTTCATTTTTCATAACATAATTCTACAGTGGGAATCATTTGCTTACAAGTAATTCATGCTAAAGGATGAACTTATATGGTCTAAAAACAGCAAGCAAACTATAATTATTTATGGTTTAATCTTATTAGGAGCAAATATGAAAATAATAATTGAAGGAAAAAATATAGAACTGACTGAAGCACTCAAAGACTATATAACAGAAAAACTTACAAGATTACAAAATCATTATGATGTGATAATCAAAGACCATGAAGTCAGAGTGAAGTTAAGTGTAGAAAAAAATCCTAGAATCACAAAAAACAACATTACAGAAGTAACTATATCTTTAGATGGAAAGATTATTCGATCCGAACAAGCTACTGACGATATGTATGCAAGCATTGACACTGTAGTAGATAAATTAGACAGGCAAATACAAAGATACAAAGCCAAACATTATAGAAGCTTACAACATGCAGACAGACCAGACCTACCTACGGACTTAGTGAGTCCATCGTTAGTCAATGGTAATTCAAATGGAAAAGATCACTCAGAAGGCAAGATAATCAAATCTAAAAAATTCAAACTTCATCCTATGACCCCTGAAGAAGCTTTACATCACCTAGATATGATTGATCATGACTTTTATGTTTTCATTAATGCAAGCACAACTCAAATAAACACTCTCTATCTAAGAAAAGATGGGAATTATGGGTTAATTGAACCCGTTCTTTAATCTTTTATCAATTTGAGATTTAGTATTTTCTATTTGGGCTGAGTTATCAATAACAAAGTCAGAAAGACTTTCTTTTTCATCTTGAGACATTTGAGAAGATATTCTTTTTTCAGCTTCTTCAATAGAAAAGCCTCTACCTTCAAGTCGAGACAACTGGACATTCTTATCACATTTCACACACCAGACTTCATGGTAATTTCCTTCTAAATTACATTCAAACAGTAATGGGACTAAAACAAAAATGACTTTTTCCAATTGGCTTAAAGAAAATATAGTAGATAAGGTTTGCTCAACAGCAGGATGAATAATAAACTCTAGTTTTTTCCGTTTAGTTTCATCAATAAAAACAATTGAAGCTAATTTTTTTTTGTTTATCAAATAGTCACTATTTAGATTTTTAATATCACTTCCAAATTCAGCAAGTATCTTCTCCGTAACAGGATTTATATTTTTTAATATTTCATTTACTATTTCATCTGTGTCAACGAGTAAGAACCCATCATTTTTTAGTAGACTCCCTACAGCACTTTTACCAGATCCAAAGTTTCCGGTAATAGCCACCAAATATGGTTTAAAGTCTTTATTTTTTCGTTTTTTCACTTATTAATGTAGCCAATTTTTCTACAACTCCATTTACAGAAATATTATCAGATTTAGGAGAGTAACCTAAAATTTTAACCAATGAAGTGTCATTATTGTCATTTAATATATTAATTAAAAGGGCGTTTTGCATATTATCTACCACAATAATTTTCTTTTCATCAACATCTAGGTATTTTAGAGCAAGCTTTAATTCTAAAGCAGAGTCCAACGAATTCATTAATAAAGTTTCTGATCCTAACATATAACTTTTCTCATATGAATCTACTAAAAAGCCACTTAAATAGTTTTTATCTATCAATATTTCATTAACTTCAAAATTATCATTGTTTTTTTTATCTAAATCAAAAAGAGAGACATCTTTTTTAATCATAGTTTTTGATTTTTCATACTTATATATAGGAATGTTTAACAAGGATAAATAAAGCTGTCTAAGTGTAGGTCTTTGGGGCACAATAGGATAATCAAGACTGGTAGAAGCGTTAATAGATAAAATTGGCAGAAGTATATATATTAAAGTTAAAAAAGAAAAAACTAGTATACTTTTTCTCAAGGGAGTTAGATTTTTTCTTAATGAGTCTTTCATTTATAAAATTTAGAAATAATAAAGGATATAGTCTTCTTGAAACAATGACAGTAATTGCTGTTTTAGCAATTGTAACTAGTCTATTATACGGTTATTCTGATCAGGGCTGGAAACTATTTTACCAAAGTTATAGCAGAGGACTATCTCAGGTTAAGGCAAAACTAGCAATAAGATCGATTTCAGAGGATTTAAGAGATGCAAATAAAAACAGAATATCAACAAATGAGTCTGCTGTGTATGGAGTACCATTTCCAGATGATGCTATTCAAAGTTCACCATATATTTATTTCACAAAACCTAAGATTTATGAACCGACTGGAGATGTTATTGGATATGACTACATACTTTATTACTTTGCTAAGCCAAAACAAAGAACTGAAGACTTATACAAAATCAACTGGAAAAGAAAACCTAAAAACGAAGAAATCTACTATATTTTAAAATGTATTAAATACCTTGATCAAAGTAAATCATATACAGAAGATGGGGAAAAGAAATGGCCTTTCCCTCCGCCAATTTTAGAATTAAAGAAATCAACACTTCGAGAAGATAAAGAATATCTATTATTTATTCAAAAAAATATGCTGGCGAAGGTTCTGAAACTGGAGAGTCTAATGAAGCTACAGCTGAGCCAACACCTAACATCTTGGATGAAGAAGAAAATATATACATAGATCCAAAGTCACTTTTAAAAAAAGATAGTAGGAATATTCCCATAAGTGGAAATTTTTCTTCCACATCATTAACTGATCCTTTTTCAAACAAAGAAGCAAAAATTACGTTTATAGACGACTATAAAAATGACAAACCAATAACCATAAAAGTCCAAATCCAAGAGTCCCCATATTTATTAGGTTTAATGGGAGCAATGACAGAATTCGAAGTTAGTGTAACACCGAGGAATTAATTACTAATTTACTTCTGTCCCATCAATCTATGTACCTGTGGAAGAACTCTAATATGTGGATAAACTTTTAAAAGCTTAGACTGAATAGAAAGTATAGAAAGTTCATCAGGTGGTTTTATTCCATTTATAGGGCTAACTGGCTGCATAAAAATATCAATATCTGATTTGAAACTTTTAACAAGATTTACTGCTTTTTGAAGTTCAACCATTGAAGTAGTACTGGTAATAACGACCTTAACCCATATTTTTTTTACATTTTTTGATTTTAGTGCAATGGACAAAAATCTTTTATGCTTATCCCAGAATGAGACTGTTCTAGCTGATGTAGGGAGTTTAAAATCCATTGAAACATAATCAATCAAATGGATAACTTTAGCAAGCTTATCATCTCTATGCCCACCCGTTTCAAGGTAAATAGGAAGCAGAAATTTTTCTTTTAAAATTGGAATGATTTCAAGCATTGCTTTATTCTGTAAAAGGGGCTCACCTCCTGTTAAAGAAAAACTATGATGAATTTCTGGCTGCAGTTTAGAAATTAAATTTATAAGCTTTAAATTTGAAATGGGATTTGTTTCTACTTCAAATTTTCTAGATCCTGCTTTGGTTTCACAATTACAACCTTTAACTTTTACAAGGCTTTCAGGCGTATCGCACCAAACACACCGAATATCACAACCACTAAATCTTAGAAATATTTGCCTTACCCCTACTATTGGGCCTTCCCCTTGTATAGCAGAAAAAATTTCAGATAAGTAGAGGTTTTTATTATCCATAGCAGTATTGTAGCAATATAAAAAGTATATTAAATCAAGTTGGAGAGACGCCCCGATGGGGCGTCTCTGCTTGGTATATAATGAAACAAATGGTAAGGACAAAGACAAAAATAGGTATTTTAGGATCTACTGGTTATACAGGTGTAGTGCTTGTAAAATTATTATTAAATCATCCTAATATAGAAATCATATACTTAGCATCTGAGCAACATGCTGATAAAAAATTCTCTGATATATATCCGACTTTTTATGGAGTTCTAGAAGACAAATGTAAAAAAACAGATGCAAAAAAAATTGCAAATGAATGTGATGTTGTATTTATGGCTACTCCACATGGCTTTTCAAAAGATTACATTCCTAAGCTTTTAAGTGAAAACAGTAAATTAAAAATAGTGGATTTAAGTGCTGACTTCAGACTAGAAACAACTTTCAAGAAAAAAATAAAAGTTACATATGGCTTACCAGAACTATACAGAAGTCAAATTAAAAAATCTCAATTTATAGCAAACCCAGGCTGCTATCCGACTTCAGCGATCCTTGCATTAGCTCCTGCATTAAAGAGTGGATTAATTAAACTTAATTCTATTATTATTGATTCTAAGTCAGGTACTAGCGGCGCCGGCAAACAAGCAAAACCAGAGACACATTTTTGTGAAGTAAATGAATCTTTTTCACCTTATGCATTAGCTGGAAAACATAGACACCTACCAGAAATTGAAAATGAGCTATCAAAATTAGCAGGAAAAAATATAAATGCTACTTTCTCCCCACATCTTTTACCAATAAACAGAGGAATATTGAGCACAATTTATGCAGACTTGAAAGTTAAAATTAATCAAAAAGAAATTCATGCTTTATATAAAGCTTTTTATAAAAATGAGTACTTTGTTAAAGTTTTACCTGAAAACATGTATGCTAATACTAAAAATGTCAGATATACAAATTTCTGCCATTTAACTCCTCTGAAAGATGAAAAAACAAATAGATTAATCCTAGTAAGCTCCATTGATAACATGGTTAAGGGCGCATCTGGTCAAGCTATTCAAAATATGAATTTAATGCTTGGATTTAATGAAAAGATGGGGCTTGATACCGTCGGTCAAATACCATAATATAAAAGCCGGGATAAATATCCAAATTGACGAGGAAAGCATTTGTCCGATTTACTCGGCAAATGCGAGCAGTTGGAACAGGTTGACCATAGGAAGCTCAAGCTTGTCTTGAGCTAAGAAAATGATAAAGAACTTTAAAGAGCTTGTTGAACAAATAAAAACACAAGTCCCTATACAGGAATTGATTGCAGAATACGTACCTGTGAAGAAATCAGGTAGAGGATATGTATCCATCTGTCCATTTCATGATGATCATAAGCCTTCGTTACAGATACATCCACAAAAAGGAATTTTTAAATGCTTTTCCTGCGGTACAGGTGGAGACTTAATAACGTTTTACGCTCTTATTAATAAGAAAAAATGGGCAGAAGCTATTCCAGAATTAGCTACAAAATATGGACTAAAAGTAGAATATGGCGATGAAAATAAAGCTGAAATTGAAATAAAGACAAAACTATATGATTTGAATAGAGTTGCACTTAATTTTTTTAAAGAAAACTTATATTCAAATAATTCTGATGCCAAAATTGCTCTTGACTATGTTCAAAATAAAAGAAAATTATCAAAAGAAACCATTGAGAAATTTGAAGTGGGGTATGCTCAAAACACTTGGGAATCTCTATATCACCACCTAACGAAAGAAAAAAATTATCAACAGGAATTAATTGTAGCTTCAGGACTTTTTATACCAAGAGAGAATCAAAATTCTTACTATGACAGATTTAGAAATAGAGTAATATTTCCTATTTATAATGAAAAAAATAATGTTATAGGTTTTGGTGGCAGAACACTTACGAATGAAGATGCAAAGTATATTAATTCTCCAGAAACGTTAATTTTTAGCAAAGGATTCAACCTCTATGCATTGAATTATGCAAAAGACGCCATTAAAAATTTAGATTATGTAATTTTAACTGAGGGGTATTTAGATGTTATAACAGCTCACCAACATGGGCTTACAAATACGGTGGCGACTCTGGGAACAGCTCTTACAAAAGAACAAGCCAGATTACTCGCTAAATACACTAACTCAAAAAAAATATGTTTGTGTCTGGATACAGATGCAGCAGGGCAGAAAGCAGCTGAAAGAACATTTAAGATTTCACAAGAAATATCTAAATTTGTAACTCTTGATTTAAGAGTAGTAAGTGATTTAATTTCAAAAGATCTAGACGAATCTCTTAACACAGAGGGATATGAAAAAGTTAAGACTAAAATAGAAAACAGTAAGCCTATTTCTAAATTTGTTATCGAAAAGGTCACCACCCAATACAAAGATTCAGGTAGTGAAATTGAAAAAAAAGAAATTCTTGAAGAGTTGATGGATGTCATAACCTCTACAGCTGATCCTATTGAGCAGAAAGAAAATGTAAATTATGCATCTCATCTCTTAAAGATAGATGAAGAACTAATATCAATGAAGCTCAGGGATAAAACAAGACCTAAAAGAACATATAAACAGCCTCGCAAAGAATCAGAAGATACTATGTTTAAAATGCATACGATAGAAAGATTTAAACATGCAGAGCTAGAGTTATTAACGTTATATATAAACTCTTTTCCTTATAGTGATGAGATAAAAATTGAGCTTTCAGCTTTAGAGTTTGTAGATGAAAAACATAAACTTATAAAAGATTATCTGGACAACATGGAAAAAAGAGATTATTCAGCTCAAGGAATAGTCGATTTACTGATTTTAGAATTTAATGAATTTAAAAATATAATGTCCATAATTTCAGATATTGCATTAAAATTAGAAATGAATGAGGGGCATTACGATAAATCCTTTAAAATACGAGCTATTAAAGAAGCAAAAGAGTGGATACAGTGGTGGGTACAGAACAAACAAAAAATGAAATTTTTAACAGAGCAATTAAAAGACTCAAAAACTGTAGATGAAGAGAATGACATCTTACAAAAGATTATGGATTTAGTGAGGGACAATTCATGAATTGTCCGTACAAAGGAGATCGTGAATGAAGTTTGCTATTTTATTTCCTGGACAAGGGTCACAAAAAGTAGGTATGGGTTTAGATTTAATTGAAAAATCACCCAAAGCAAAAGAGCTATTTAAGATATTAGACAATTTAGCAAAAAGAGATCTCTCTAATATTTTCTTAAATGGTCCTCAAGATGAGTTAAATCAAACAAAAAATACTCAACCTTCTATAATTACAGTTTCAATTGCTCTTTCACAGTTATTAGATGAGAAGTTAAAAGAAAAGAAATTATCTTTAGATATAGTAGGCACTTGTGGTCATAGCTTAGGAGAATTAACAGCTCTATGGTATTCAAACGTTTTAAGTCTTGGAGATACAATTAATTTAGTATTACTTCGTGGCGAACTTATGCAAAATGCCCCTAGTGGAGCAATGGCAGCAATATTAAATTTAGACTTAAACCAAATAGAAAGTCTTTTAAATGAGGAGATTTTCAAAGGGAAAATAATAATTGCTAATTACAACAGTCCTAATCAATTTGTAATATCAGGTGAAAAGTCTGCATTTGAAACAATTCCAGAAAGAGTAAAAGCACTTGGCGGGAAAGCAATTATCTTGCCTGTTAGTGGAGCATTTCATTCACCACTCATGAATGAGTCTTCAAAATCCTTTACTGAAGCACTTTCTAAGATATCCAATGTAAACAATGCAACTATTCCCATTTTTCAAAATCTAGATGGTCAAGCATCAACTGACTCGAATATTATCTTGGACAAGTTAAAAAAACAAATGACATCTTCAGTTTTTTGGACACAAACTATTACGAACCTCGTCAAACAAAGAGTTGATGCAGTTATTGAAGTTGGACCGGGCAAAGTTTTAACTGGCTTGGTTAAAAAAATAAATCCAGATTTACATTGCTATAACATTTTTGATTATCAATCATTAGAGGAATTTATTTCAATTTATGAGTCAAAATTATCAAAATCAGAACCCTAAAAGGTTACATAGCCCTCTATTAGATGGATACATTAAAACAGAAAATTTAAAAACCTCTTTAAAAGAGAAAAAACAAATTTATAAACCAACCAATGGCAACAGAATGCCACAAGAACAAAATAATCATAATGAGATTGATAAAACCATTGAAACAACATTATTTAATCAAAATTATAATCAAAAAGAATTATCAAGCGGTCTTTCAAAAGAGATTATAAATGAAAAAAGCATAGACTCACTGGATACATCATTTAAAGTCGCTGGTATTTTTATAGTTGCATTAGGCAGTGTACTTGGGCTTCTACAATTAATCATGATAGGCACTAGCTTATACAATGGGAATTATGCCCTAGGAAACAGTTTATTGGTTTTTGCAGCAGTTACTATCGGTACTGTTTTAGCAAATACAATAGCTATGGGCTTTTCACATATGATAAAAATGACAAGGTATATTTATTCTGATTTAGAAGAACAAAAGTCAAAAATGAATGACATTCTTGAATATTATAATAGAGTAAATTACAAGGTACAGATTAAAGGTGAAACCAGATAGGGGATTCAACATGCAAATGTCATTGCGAGCCAAAGGCGAAGCAATCTTACTTGACCGATTTTGCTTGTGAGATTGCTTCACCCTTTCAGGGTTCGCAATGACAAAGCAGCCTTCACCTCTTCATATAATTTCTTACTAGGGTAATGGTTAGCCAATAATGTTTTTGCATTTTCAAGCATTGAAAGTGACTCTTTTAAATCTCCTTTTTCTAAGCTTATCTGCCCAAGAACAAAATATATTTCTCCATCCGTACGGTTCTTACGAATAGAAGACTTTAAAAATTTAATTGCATTGTCTAAGTCACCATAATGAAAATATGCATAGCCTATTAACTTTTCAGAATCTATATTTATATCTAATAATCGATTTAACCTTTTCAGAAGAAGTGATATAAAATAATGCCTCTTTCCCAGTAAAAGACTATAAACAGTTAATTCCATAAAGTGTCTGATTTCTAAAAAAGAAGGCCATTGTTTAATTGCTTTTTCATTAAATACATCAATTAGAAAATTACACCATGTTGATGGTGGGGACTTTGGACACTTTAGAAGCAACTTGCTAGCTTCATCTAAGTCATCAAGAGCAATTAGAGCCAGGCTTGCTGCTTCTGGATTTTCAGCTTTCAGGTAAAAATCTTTAGCTAATTCAAACTTGCCTAAAGACAAGCAAATATCTCCAATTGCCTGGAAATGATCTTTATTTAAGTTATTTACATATTTATCAGAAGAAATGGCATTTACAATTTCAAAAGCTTCATTATTTTTATCCTCATTAACTAGAGAAAATGCTTTAGAAATTAAATTGTTAACTTCAGCGTTTACATCCATAAGATATTATTAAAGCAGATCATATTAAAAGATAATAATGCAAGATACAATACAAAAATCAAATACTAGCGGCAAATCAACATATGTAAATAACCTATTTTCTAAAATAGCTAAAAAATATGATCTTTTAAACAATTTAATGACGTTTGGCAGACATTTGAAGTGGAAAGAAGATGGAATAAAGTTAGCCTTAAAAGAAGTAAAAGATTGTAATAAAGCTTTAGATTTATGCACTGGAACTGGCGATCTGTCCATAATACTAAATAAATTATCCCCAAAAACTGAAATTATTGCATCTGACTACTGTGATGAAATGCTTCAAATCCTAGAAAAGAAGATAATCAATCATGATTTAAAAAACATTAATGTAAAAAAAATTGATTCGGAAAGTATTGATTTCCCAAAAAGTACTTTTAACTTAGTAACTATTGGTTTTGGGTTAAGAAACCTAGTAAATAAAGAAAAATGCATAGAAAGTATTTATTCAGTCTTAAAAAAAGATGGTGTTTTTATGTGCATAGATCTAGGTCATCCAGTAAATCCCATATGGAGAAAAATATTTTTTACATACTTCTATAACTTAGTACCAAAAATGGGAGAGTTGTTTGCTAGAGATAAAGATGCTTACACCTATCTACCAGAGTCATTAAAGACCTGGTATACACAAGAAGAATTAAAAGAAATATTATTAAAAAAAGGATTCACTAAATGCTTTTATAAAAATATTTTTGGTGGTGTTGTGGCTATTCATATCGCAAAGAAATAGGCGGTTTTTAATCATTTCAATTGGCTCACAGACCGAAATTTTTTGCTTGCCCTCCAATCCGAGTGTCCGGCTGCACAAAAAATTGGTCTGTTCGCCTTTAATTGAAATGAATTTAATTATTACCTATCCCAAGTATATTCCTGATATCTCTTAAAATTATCCACAAGATCTTTTACACTATCACCACCGAATTTTTCTAAAACAACATCAGCTAAAACATATGAAAGCATAGCTTCCAGTACAACTCCAGCAGCTGGAACAACACATACATCAGATCTTTCAAAGTGAGCCTGAGTATTTGTTTTAGTTTTAATATCCACGGAATCAAGGGGCTTAATAAGAGTAGGAATAGGTTTTGTAGCTACGGTACAAACGATAGGTTCACCATTAGTCATTCCAGCTTCTATGCCACCAGCATTGTTAGATTTTCTTTTATATCTAGATCTATCATTTTTCCACTCAGGGTTTATCTGAATTTGATCATGTACTTGAGAACCAAAAAGTTCTCCCACTTTCTTTCCCATTCCAATTTCAACTGACTTAACAGTGTGAACTGACATTAAAGCTCCAGCAATTCTACCGTTTAATCTCTTATCCCAGTGAGTAAAAGAGCCTAATCCTATGGGTAGATTTAAAGCAATGATTTTAGTAACACCGCCTATAGTGTCGCCCTTAGACCTGGCATCATCAACTGCTTTTTTCATCAATTCTGAAGTCTTTTCATCTGGGCATCTAACCTCTGACAATTCTGCTTTTTTATAAAGACTTAGATAATCATGTCCTAAAACATCATCTTCAATAGACACTGATCCAATTCTAGTAACATAGCTAATAATATCGATTCCAATGACCTTTAAAAGCTTTCTACAAATAGCTCCAGCCACCACTCTACTGGTAGTTTCTCTAGCACTGGATCTTTCCAGCACATTTCTTATATCTTCATGCCCGTACTTTATAGCACCAGTTAAATCAGCATGCCCTGGTCTTGCTTTAGAGATGAACTTAGCATCAATTTTTTCTCTTACAGAAGGATCATTTAAATCCTGTGGAGTAGGAGACATTGAAACATCCCAATTTTTAAAATCATTATTAGTAATTCTGATGGAAACTGGTCCACCCATGGTTTTACCAAGACGAAGACCTCCAGTAAAGATAGCTTTATCTTTCTCAATCTTCATTCTTCCGCCACGCCCATAGCCACCTTGTCTGCGTTTAAGGTCTATGTCAAAATCCTCTGGTAATATTTCCAAGTTAGAAGGAAGACCGTCTACAATAATGTTTAATTCTGGTCCGTGCGATTCCCCTGCTGTAAGAAAGCGAATAGGCATTGATTTACTTTGCAATCCATTTAAGGATATGTTTCCAACCGTTTAAAAATAAGATTCTTCTCTCAAGCGCTTCATCAAAAAACATTCTGTCTTGAACAGAGAGATTTGGATTTTTTAATCGTATTCTAATAGATGAAACTCTTTTTGAATCTGCAGATATTTGTCTTTCTACATATCTATAGTTAAAGCCTCTTCTACGTCTTTGAGTAGACTCGTCTTCTTCACCTTCAGATTCATCTTGAGTACCTTCAGCCGCATCTTCTTCAGCATCTGCTGCTGTTTCAGATGAACTTTCAGAAGCTGATAAATCTTCTAAAGATGGAATATCTAACACTTCAGTAAGTTCTTCTGCAATTAAAGATTCTACTAGTTCTGTTTCTTCTTTTGGTTTAATTTGTTCTAATACTGGGACTTCTTCAATTTCATCAGCAATGTGCTTAGATGGCTCTTCTGTTTTTAATTCTTTAATTTCCTGGATAGATAAACCATTAGCTCTAAGTTTTGCAATTTCAGTTAAAGCCTGAAAAGTATCATTAGAAATCAATGCTTTATTTGCTGGACCTTTACCAAATGGGAGTTCAAAATCCTTTAAATATTTTTTTACAGTCGCTTCTGAAAGATCTAGCTTATTTGCAGAATCCTTAATAGTGATATTTTCATCTTCAACACTTTTATTTTTATCTTTGTCTGACATGTACTTCAAATTACCTTTTATATGCTAAACCTTGAACATTCTATGATACCACCTCTATAAAGTATGCGCTATCCGCTATACGATAATTCACTATATAATAGAAATCATATGAATAAAAGAGAGAAAAACATCTTAGAAACATTCAATAATCCAAATCCAAAAAGGAATTACAGCATTTCTATTAATTGCCCTGAGTTTACATCAGTATGCCCAAAAACAGGGCTTCCAGACTTTGGGACAATTACAATTAACTATATACCCGATAAATTATGCATTGAATTAAAATCTTTAAAGTATTATCTTTTAGACTATAGAAATAAGGGTATTTTTTACGAATTTATTACAAATAAGATTTCAGATGACTTAGTAAAAGTTTTAAAACCTAGAGAGCTTACTGTAAAAGGTGATTTTACTGCTCGTGGTGGAATAAGCACTTCAGTTACTGTCGATTATAAAAAGTCTAAACAGAAATAGGTTTTTTCTCAAAATAAATCAATCCTAGATAATCAGGGTTTTCACTTTGTTTAATTTCATATGGAAATTCTTTTACAGCAGCAATATCCGTTACAAGACATTTGAATAATTTATCTAATTCTTCTACTCGAGCATTTACACCATCAGGCTTAACTAATTCTTCATTTATTTTATTAGTAATATCAACTAATGAATTTCCTCTAATTTCAAAGCCTGAAACAATTGCAGATCTATATAAACTTGCTTTTCTTAAATCTGCTTCATTACTAGCAGGATCTGTGGTATTAGAAGCAAACACCATTGCTTGTTGTAGTATTTTCAAACGATTATGAATAGTAGTAATCTGTTCTATATATTTGGTTAAATTTTCACTATTAACATGATTACCAGCATCAGAAAAAGTTTTTAATTCAGCCTGAGTCACTTTAATTCTTTGCTCAAGTTGACTTTCATAGTCTTTATAGCATTCAATCGATTCATAAACATGTACAAACTCAGCAGGAAGACATTCCCTTTCACTAGAATTTATTGTTCCAACACTACTATTAACAGCAACCTGAATAGCTCTAGAAAAAGCATATTGATCACTGAGTTTTGACACCTCTATAAACTCTTCTTCAGTAGGTAAAAGACCTTTTACAATATAATTACTCCTATAATCTCTATCCATTCTTAAAATATCTTTTTGACATAAGTCTTGTAAAACATCAAACCTTGCACAGTGTAAAGAATGTAAAGAACTTGGTAGTTCTCGACCAGATAGAGTCTTAGCAAATACATCGTTTTCTGAAGAAGCAGGCTTAAGTAAATCTGACCCATCCTCTTTATTGAGTTCTACAAGTGCATGCCAAGCTTCTTTTTTTAATCTCTCTTCAGCATCACAAGGAGTCGTTTTTACATGTTTCTTTTCAGCTTTCGTATTTTCTGAACTTACTTTAATAATTTTCCAAAGCCCAGCAATTGCAAAAAGTACAGCTCCGACAATTCCACCTTTAGCAACTACATCACCGGCAGTATTGTCTTTCATAAAAGTAGCACTAATTGAGCTACTTACACCCATTAAGGTAGCAACAACAATATTAAAAAGTCCCCAGCCATATCCAGCAAATTTTTTACCTTGGGTAGCCATATCACCCATTAAATCATTAGCTTTTCCTACATAGCTTTGACGTGGAGTCGCTAATTTACTACGACCACTAGTCGTAGTATACATAGCTGGCATTGGTGATAGTGTTATTAAAATCATAAAATAAAATTATAAAAAAAAGAACTTAAAATATATTATTAATTAAAAAAATGATCGATGATTTATTTCCTAACCTGAAGAGGCAATTCATGAATTGCCCGGACTTTCCTCCTTTAAAAAGTTTATGTTGGATTTGTTACTGGTTTTGTTGCTGGAGTAGTTCCTGGTTTAGTATCTCCTGGTTTATCTAAATAGCTATCAACAGCCCATTTAAGTCCTAGTGCAGCCAATGCTCCAGTTATCAATGTTACCCATGGTTTAGCACTACCATCACTAGTAGCTGCTGCTCCTACACCTACAAGTCCAAGAACTGCTGCAATTCCACCAACCCAAAGTGACCAAGTCTTTGATGTTTCTGCGGCTTTTGCTTTAATAGTTAGTTCAAACGGTACATCAGGTTTACCATCCTTAGTTCCTTTTCCTTTAACGGTAAAGTCCTTATCAGAACTATGCTTAATATGAGGAACATCTTTCTCTCCTACTTTTTTAGTAGATTGAGTAATTTGTGAACCTTCAAAAGTTACATTTGAAAATCCAGGAAGGACCTTGTCTAGTGGCGTTTCAACATCCTTCTCTAAATTAGCATTTAATTTTGTTGCTGCTGGTGCATTTTCAGCTTTAAGAGTCACTCCAATAGTAGCCTTTTGCGGTACACCATCAATGGTGTAAGATATCTCATGATTTTGACCCTTAGCTAACTTAATTGCATCTGTGATTTGAATATTTAATTTACCTTCTGTTTCCGTCAATGTGAAACCTTTACTATCATCAACTTTTAATGAAGCAGCTTCTAGTTTTACTCCATCAGGAATATCAAGACTTCCACCTTCTTTTGGAATATTAAATGTTGCACCAAGCGTTTTTTGTGCAGCTGCGACTTTAGCCATAGCCTGCCTAACATTAGTAACTTGAGCAATAAAAGCTTGAAAATTTACTTGTGAATCATCAGGATTAGTAAGTAATCCTTGGGTTTGTAATTGAGCATCACTTAACCCAACAACTGCAGCGGTAACTTCTTGAACTGGGGTTTGGTCAGTAAAAGGTTTACTTGTTAACTTTGCAAGTTCTGTAATATTTACTTTTGCGTCGTAATTACCTACTTTGATAGCTGTCATTTGTATGCCTTCCTTAAATATTGTTATCTTATATGCTTATTTTATATAGATCAGATATGAACTTTAGAACTATAGTCATTGACTATATACTTACACTTTACTAAATCTTAACTTTTAAAGTCAAGGCCATTTTTTATAAGATCATTAAAATTTACTTAAGGTTTGGTAAAACGTAGTACGTTTTATCTGTTTGTTAAAAGAATGGAGTTCATTATTCATAATTTGGTTAAATGGTTAAGAAAACCATGAAGCTATGAGACCATAAGACTATCAAACCATAAGATCATGAAATCATCAACCAAAAACCATAAACCATCAACCGTCCTCCTTGGCATAGGTACAAATAAAGGCAATAGAAAGAAAAATCTTAACAATGCTCTTGATCTACTAAGCAAAAATAAAAAGATAAAAATTATACAAATTTCAAAAATGCTTAAAAACCCACCACAAGAAGGGATTAAGTCTGGTTATTTTTTAAATGGGGCAATTAAAATAGAGACCTCGCTGACACCATTGCAATTGCTAAAAGTTTGCAAGGGGGTTGAGAGGAAGCTGGGGAGAGAAAAAAGATGGGGCGTTTCGCCATCTCGTCAGTATTTCTCCAGGACAATTGACCTAGACATTCTTTTTTATGGAAATAAAATTGTTAAAACTAAGAACTTGATCATTCCTCATCCAAAAATTGAAAAAAGATATTTTGTTTTAATTCCATTATTAGAACTAGAAAAAAAATTGATTCATCCAGTCTTAAAAAAAGATTTAAAAACAATTTACAAGAGTGCATTTAAATTCAAGCGAAGGTTCAAATAACCATCAAACCATCAACTATCAAACCATCAACTGTTCTAACCAATACCAACAAGCATTAAATACTGTGCAAGAGCTGTATAAAGATTAGAAAATTGAGTGGGGTGTAAACTAGGCAATCTATACCTTTTATTTACATGAATCTCTAAAACTGGAACAGGAAGATCTTCAAAAAACGGATGAATAGCCACGTCTGGTGAATCAAATCCAATATCTTTAAATTCTTTAACTTTGAGCATACTTGTTAAAAGATTTAAATATTCAGTTTTATTTATCAATGAGTTTTTATTTCTGTTATTTAAAATCAAGTCGTTGTGATTTGACCATTCAAGCCCTCTAAGAACAAGAACAAGTTTTACATTTGATTTTTTAATCAATTGAGATGTGAAATTTGAAAAAGGGGAATTCAAGTATAGAACTGGGTCTGCAGCCATACAATAAGAACTAATTAAACTATGGCAACCAGACAACCGATGAAGTAAAACTGAAAGTGAGCCCGTAAATGATTCCTGAGAGTATAAATTCCCACCTCTAAAATAACTAGTGGAATGAGGAGCAATTACTAAAACAGGAATGTCACCCCCATAATACTCAAAATCTGCTTCGCCATGAGGTGGAAACTGTTCAGATCTTTTTACTAACTGAGATTCAAATTGACTTGCCCACATAACATTATCTACACCATGAGAATTGCTTACTAAGTAATCCAGAGCATCTCTCAATCTTTGAAATCTAGCTTCAGAATGAAACATTACCCAAGGACTAAATGGTTCACTACCTACTACTACAACTCTCTTACCTTGATTATGAGCGTAAAACATTTCCATAGTAGTAGACTCTGCAACCTGAGAAAGATTAGCTAGAAGAGAATCTGATTTATCTATTAAGTTCAATGAGTATTTAATTGCATTGCCAGAATCATCAGTAGTACTAACAAACCCTGAAAGATCGAGCTCAATTGGGTTTGAAACATTAATTCCTGATTTCATAAAAGTACTTGCTGCATAAGTTTTCCAATCAGTAGAAATAGGAAAAGAAGGATCACTTACTTTTGATTGTGGACCAGATAAATATATTAGTGATGACATTGAGGGATATCCTTTAAACAACTAAGTTTTTCAGACTATTTAATTATATATATACCACTTTTTAACAAATAGTGGGTAGATAACTTATACGAAGATAATTACCCCTAATAGTTTCAATATAAATAAGGATTTTTAAGGAAAAAATGGAAAGAAATCATCAAAAAAAGACATATCAAAGCTGGCAAGAAGTAGAAACTAAGACTTTACTTGGTGGATTAATTTTAGTTAAAGAAAAAATTACAAGATTAGACCCTGAAACAGAAGACTTTGCATTGACTGGAAACCTTCTTATTGATTTATATGAGATTTCTGAAGAATTAGAAAAAAGATTATTACTCTCATAAGATTCATCAACAATTTAGTATAGGAGTTTATACCTATAGGACAAGTTATAATTTGCTTATGCAAACTCAATTGTCCAAAGAAAACGTTGACTTTAAAAAAGATTTAGAAGATTTTTTAAAAAAGAGCTTGAAAGGTGAACTAAACCTAAGATCTCTCTGGCAAGAATTATATAAAAATAACTACATAGCAAACACTAACTCTTTCTTAAAGAACATTTTACTTACTGAGACAATTTGCAAACTTGATCCAGGAATAGGATTGTTTTTACTTACACATTTTGCAAACATTGAAATTATTAAGAGTTTTGGAAGTGAAGATATAAAAAATAAGCACTTAGAAAATCTAATTAGCGGAAAAGAGATTTCATGCTTTTCCCTTACAGAAGAAAATGCAGGATCTGACATTAGCCAGATTGAAACAAATGCAGTAAGAAATGGAAACAAGTGGCTCATAAATGGTAAAAAAATCTGGGCTAGCAACGGATCAATATGTGACTTAATTATTTTATTTGCACAAACTAAAGAAAAAGGTGACAAGTCTGGAATTACCGCTTTTTTAATAGACTCAAAACAAAAAGGAATTGAAATAAAAGAAAGTACACCAAAACTAGGGATAAAAACTACACCTTCAAATGAAATAATTTTAAAAGACGTAGAGGTTGACGAGAAAAATATTATAGGAACTACTGGAGATGGGGTAAAAATTGCTCTTTCTACTATTACCAATGGAAGAATTTTCTGTTCGGCACAAGCCATCGGGCTTTTAAATGGTGTATTAGAAGAAGCTGTAAAACATAGTGTAAAAAGAAATCAATTTGGGAAATCAATTTCTGATTTTCAAGCTATTCAATGGTACATAGCTGATATGAGTAAAGATCTAGATGGAGCCAGACTTTTACTTTATAAAACAGCATGGGCAAAAGACACTAACAGCAGTGAATTAAATAAACTTTCCAGCATGAGTAAATCCTTCAGTACAAAAGCAGCACAAAGACACTCATCAAATGCTGTCCAAATCCTGGGAGGGAAAGGATTAATAGAAGATTCTTATGTAGCAAAAGCATATAAAGATGCAAAGGTTCTTGAAATTTATGAAGGAACGAATGAAATACAACAGCTCGTTATTGCAAGAGAAATCCTCTAACCCAAATCTGAGCTTAAAGGATTTTTTAAGGCAAGTCGATCTGAATAAAAACAAATTAAAGAAGATTGAATCTTCTATAGCTGGACACTTCCAAAGCACGCTTTCAGGTCCTGGTTTTGATTTTAATGAAATTAGAGAATATAAAATTGGAGATGATTTAAGGCATATAAGCTGGTCCACTACAGCTAAAACTGGCAAACTACACACAAAAGAATACTTCAGTGAAAAAGAATTTAAGTCTCTTTTACTCATAGATATTTCTAATTCAATGTTTTGTGGAGAAAAGTTTGAGACATTTATAAAAACGGTGGCTTTTGTTTTAAACCTAACATCGAAATTTAGCGAGAAAGTAGGAGCTATATTTTTCAAGGATGATATTAAGTATCATTTCCCTCTTTCTCACTCAAGTGCTCAGACAAATATAATCTTTGAAACATTGCTTGATTACTATTTTAATTTAGATCAAAAAGTTACAGGAGAAAGAGAAACTACAAACATTTTTAAAGCAATTGATTTCACCAGGCAATATTTTTCAAAGAAAGGAATTATTTTTATAATTAGTGACTTTATTAATCTGTATAATTTTGAAAAAATATTTTTTGAAACTGCTTCAAAACAAAACACTTATCTATTTCAAATCTATGATGAAATTGATTATGAATTGCCAAAAGCAGGATATATAACTATTTTTGACCCAGAGACAAAAGAGCATTGTACTGTTAATACTGATAGCAAAGATATCCATGCAGCATACGCCAAAGCGACAAAAGAAAGACAAGAAAAATTAGATAAATTAATTAATTTATCTGGGGCGCATCATTTTACTATTAGAAGCTCAGATATATAATAAAAATCTTCATCAAGTATAATAAACAGAGAAAAGAGATTGTATGACAACAGACATAAAAGAGTACGACATTATCATCTTAGGTGGAGGCCCAGCTGGACTTTCAGCAGGTCTTTATGCAGCTAGAGGAAATGTAAAAACTGTTATTTTAGAAAAATTAATTCCAGGCGGACAGCTAAACAACACTCTTGAAGTAGAAAATTATCCTGGCATGGATCATGTAACTGGTCCACAAATAGCTCAAGCAATGGAAACACAAACAAAAAGGTTTGGTTGTGAAATTATAAACAATGTAGAAACTAAAACCGTTAGTTTTACTAGTGATTACAAAATTATTGAAACTGATAAAGGGACCTTTAAAGCAAAGGTACTAATTGTTGCAACTGGTTCAGAATATAAAAAACTTGGCGCACCTGGAGAAATAGAATATTCAGGAAAAGGAGTTAGTTACTGTGCAGTTTGTGATGGTGCATTTTTTAAAGAAAAAGAATTAGTCGTCATAGGTGGTGGAGACGCAGCCGTAGAAGAAGGTACATATCTAACCAGATATGCTTCTAAAGTCACCATTGTTCATAGAAGAAATGAATTTAGAGCAGAAAAAATTATTCAAGACAGAGCATTTAAAAACCCTAAAATAAATATTGTTTGGGATACTACTGTACCTAAAATCAACGGTGATGTTTTAGGTGTCACCTCAGTAACATTGAAAAATACTAAATCTGGTGAAGAGAAAGATTTCAAATGTGATGGTGTTTTTATTTATGTTGGGCTTGTACCAAATACTGTGTTTTTTAAAGATCTAGTTAATTTAGACAGTGGTGGCAGAATCATTACAAATGAAAAGATGGAAACTAATGTTCCTGGAGTTTATGCTGCAGGTGACGTTAGAGAAACCCCATTGAAACAAGCAGTTACTGCTGCTGCTGATGGTTCACTAGCTGCTACAATGGCACTAGGTTATTTAGAGACTTTACATGATAAAGTAGCGGTACATTAAAAAAAGGAAATTGTATGCAAAGAAGATTTAACAATAATAGAGGTAAATTTGGTCCAAAAAAATATGGTAGACCTGGCACCAGACCAACATCATCAACTCAGCAAGCTGACAAGGATTTAATTTCACCAAAACGCACATTGGATATAAATTGTAACGTCGGTCAAGGCTTTGGGATTTATCAAAATCAATTTGAAGAAAAAATAATTCCACATGTAACATCTATAAACATTGCATGTGGAGCACATGCTGGTGATCCACTTACCATGGCAAGATCTATTGATACAGCAAAAAATCACCAGATTAGTGTAGGAGCTCTCATTGGTTACAATGACATAGCTGGTAATGGGGAAAGAGAAATGTACCTAGGCGTAGATGAAATCAGAGCATTGGTTTTATATCAGCTGGGAGCATTAAATGGTTTAGTTCATGCTAAAGGGCTTGAAATAAGTCACGTAAGAGCTCATGGATTCTTATACAAACAACTTTACACAGATCTTTTAATTGCAGAAACTGTAGCTAAAGCAATAGGCGAATATAGTAAATGGATTACTCTTGTGGGTCTTAGTGGACCAATTATTCAGGCTGCTACTACAAATGCAAATATTAAATGTGCACAAGAAGTACAAGTAGCCAGAAGATATAGAAGAGATGGAACAATCCTTCCATTTAGCCAAAGCATTGATGGGAAAAATTTCGTTGTTGAAGCTGGAAAAAGAGTAAGAGATCTTATTCAAACTGGTTCAATAACATGCGAAGATAAAAGTAAAATAAAAGCAAACGTAGAAACAATTCACGTTCCATCCGATAATTCAGACTCAGTAGAGCTTGCTCAGATGGTAAAAGCTATGGTCCCTAACCCAAAACCACTAAACACTGACAAATATGAAAAATTTGCAGCTGGTTTAGCAGCTCTGTTATAGGACTATAAAGGACAATATAGGACTATGAAGGACTATAAAACAGATTCGTCGGAACGTGGGAACGTAGGCACGTTAGCACAAAGCCTCGTTGGTCAGGTGGTCTCAGGATCCTTCACTAAAGGCTTACTTTTAAAATTAGACAATAGCTATGATATTGAAAAATTAAGAATTGGGAAATTCGTAGTCATACAAGGAGAAAGAAATAAATTTTTCTCAATGGTTACAGATATAGAACTTCAATCTTCTAATGCTAAATTCTTAAATCATATTCCATCACCTAACGATAGTTTTATTAAAGAGGTTTTAAAGGGTACTTCTGTATATGGATTAGTACATTTAACTCCATTCTTAATGGTCGACTTAACTAATAAAAAGTCTTTAGAAGATGTCCCTAAAGTAAAAACCATTCCACCACACTTCTCCTCTGTATATGAAGCCACAGAAAATGACATAGAAGAAATCTTTGGGAAAGATGAAAAGAATAATAAAAACTTTCACATTGGCTATCCTGCTGAAATGGACATTCCACTTTGTATAAATCTTGAAAAGTTTGTAGAAAGATCAAATGCTGTGTTTGGAAAGTCTGGAACAGGAAAATCATTCTTGAGCAGAATACTTCTTTCAGGAATATTGAAAAAAGATGCTGCCAGTGTATTAATTTTTGACATGCACAATGAGTACGGCTGGCAAGGTACAGATGAAAAACAAGCCTCATCAAAAGGATTAAAGCAATTATTTAACGACAAGATAGAAGTTTTCACACTAGATCCAGACAATAAATCTTATACATTTAAAGATGCACAGACATTAGAAATAGCATTTAGCCAGATAGATATAGAAGACTTAGAACTACTTCAAAGCGAACTAGGCTTATCTGAGGCTATGATAGATCATGCTCGAATGATTCAAAGAGAATATGAAAGAGACTGGTTTAATAAACTTTGCAATATGACAGTAGGACACATAGAAGAGTTCTGTGCTCAGTATGGTGCTAATCAGGGTTCCATACTAGCTCTTCAAAGAAAATTAAACACATTAGTAGATTCAGTAAAATACTTAAAATCAGTCACTAGTTTTGATGGCATTAAAAAAATTCTTAGCTTTCTAACCAGTGGCAGAAGTGTAGTTTTACAGTTTGGAAGACTTAGTAATTTAAAAAGTTATATGCTAGCTGCAAACATTATTACCAGACACATCCATGCAGCTTATGTAGATATGACTGAAAAGTATTTATTAGCACCAGATAAATACCAGCCGCCTAAGAGATTAGTTATCACTATAGAAGAAGCACATAAGTTTTTATCTCCACAGGTAGCCAGATTTTCAACTTTTGGCATCATAGCTCGTGAACTTAGAAAATATAATGTCACCCTTTTAATCGTAGATCAAAGACCATCAGGAATCGACAATGAAATAATGTCTCAGATAGGAACGAGAGCCACTCTTCTTTTAAATGATGAGAATGATATCAATGCCGTGTTTGTAGGGGAGTCTGGTGGACAGGAATTAAAAGCTATTCTTTCCCAGCTAAACCCTAAACAAGAAGTATTAATGTTTGGCTATGCTATGCCAATGCCTATTGTAGTGCGTACTAGAAGATATGATTCTGAATTTTACAAATCAGTTTCTAGTGAAGAAAAGCTAACTAAAGAAGAAATTATTAAACGTGGTGAATTAGCTGCTGCTGAGCTTTAATGAACTGTGTCATTGCGAGGAGCCACGAAGTGGCGACGTGGCAATCTCACAAAGCAATATCGGTCAAGCAAGATTGCTTCGTCGGATTTCATCCTCCTCGCAATGACAATTTTCTGGATTAGCACTATAAGTTAGCTGCTGAGCTTTAAGCTACTAGAGTAAGCTTTGTTAATGCAGTTCTCATTCTTTCAAAAGATACATCATTTAAACGTCTTCTTTCTGGCGGTAAAGTCTTAGACTCATGAAATAGTTCTTCTAAAGCTAAAAGTGCTTCAGAAGCAGCCTTATTAATAGATTTACTATCTAAAGAATTTGCTTGCAACTCTTTCAATGTACTAAAGTGAGCTTCAACTTTAGCAGCTCTAAAATTATGGATTTCAACACCAAATCTAGAACCAAAATCATCAGCCTTATGAGAAAGTATTGTTTCAAAGTCTCTATAAATATCATTTACATCTTGCAAAGCGTGTTCATATTTATGATCAGCATGTCTACTTTCATAATGTGATAAAACTGCTACTAGCCCACCCAGACTAACACTAAGTTTTTCATATTTAGCAATTTCAGATTCATTTGGTAATGCTCTAAAAACCGTATGGGCTTTTAACAATTCAATGGGTGCTGGAATAGGTGTTGATTTTAAGTCAGCTAATGTAGATTTAGCTTCTGAAGTAAGTGTCATTTCACGGTGAACAACTTCTAGCATAGCTGCTTTATCAGCATTACTATAAGAACCAAATAAATCAAAAGCTTCATGAGCTAAAATAGGCTTTTCTGAATCAATCAATTTTCCCCATTCATCATAAGTTACATCTTTTGGTACTACTCTATGAACAAGTTCAGTCGTATCTCTATCCATATAAGTACTTCTTTCATAGATTCCCATTGATAATAAAATTTGTTCTTCAACTGGGGAAAGAACTGAACCAGCAGTTCTACATTTTCCTTCTATAGAGCCAATTACATGATTAATGTCCCCTATACGTCCACCTAAAATTTCATCTCTATTTAAATATTGAAGAGAGGTCTTCAAGAAGTCTTTCATAGTCAACTCTGGAGCAACCTCTACACCCAAGGTTCTATTAAGTTTAGATGAAACTGAATAACTAGGTCTTCCTTTTACGTAGCTTTGAGCTGGGAAAAAATGAGTGGGTCTAATTGCCATAAATACCTTTCTTAAAAACAAACCTAAATATTATACTTTGAATATACATAAAAGATATGTATAAAAGATAGATGAAAACTAAAAATAATCTAAAGATTATAATTAATTTTATTTAATGTATGAGTGTAATACATTCGTACTAAGAGTGAACTATTTGCCTAATTCAAACAAGCTCAACTGTCCTGATTCAATCTGTCCTTTTATAGTTTCTTTCTTTGAGACGTTATGAATAACATCTCTACCATCTTTTGTGGTTTTTTTATTATTTTTATCATAGATAGTGTTCATGATGGTTTGAGCGCGACTTAAAAGTTCTTTAGGCAGTCCAGCCATTTTAGCCACTTCAATACCATAGCTTTTATCTGCTCCACCAGGAATGACTTTCCGGAGAAAAATCACATGTCCATCTTCTTCTTTTACAGTAACCTGATAGTTAATAATATTTTCATACAAATCTTCTAAGCCATTTAATTCATGAAAGTGAGTAGCAAAAACTGTTCTAGGATGCTTGTTACTTACTAAATATTCAGCTAATGCCCATGCAATAGCAACACCATCATAAGTACTCGTTCCACGCCCAACTTCATCTAAAAGAATCAAGCTTTTTTCAGTCATTCTATTTAAAATACTGCTCGTTTCTACCATCTCTACCATAAATGTAGATTGACCTTGAGCTATGTCATCAGTAGCACCGACTCTAGTAAAGATCTGGTCTACAACACCTATTCTGGCATAGTCACATGGCACGTAAGAACCAATCTGAGCCAGGATTACATTTAATGCAACTAGCCTCATATAAGTACTTTTACCAGCCATATTTGGTCCCGTTAGAATTATTAGTTGCTGACTTTTTGAGGACTTAGAGGAAAGATAAACATCATTAGATACAAAATTGTTAAAGCCAACTTTTTTTTCAACCACAGGATGCCTGGAAGCTTTCAACTCCACTATTCCAGAATCATCAATTATTGGTTTCTTATAATTATTTATAACTGCTGCCTGAGAAAGAGAAAACAATGCATCCAAATTAGAAATATTAAATGCAAGTTCTTTTATAAGCGAACTATAATTTTTTACCTTTTCCCTTATTTGACAAAATATTTCATACTCTAAAGATTTGATTTTTTGTTCAGCATGAAGTGCTTTATGTTCAAAGTCTTTCAGCTCAGGAGTAATGAATCTTGATGCATTTACCATCGTCTGACGACAAACATATTCAGCTGGCGCCAAAGACGCATTTCCCTTACTTATTTCTATAAAATATCCAGCAACTCTATTAAATCCAACTTTTAGATTTTTTATACCAGTCTTTTCTCTCTCTATAGCCTCAAATGACAAAAGCCAACTGTCACTGTTCTCCATTATTTCTTTTAATTCTTTAATTGCAGGATCATATTCAGGTCTAATTAAATTCCCCTCAGTAATTGTATTTGATGGACTATCTAAAATAGCAGATTCAATAAGATTAACAACCTCAATTATTTCCTTCGGATAGTTAATGATTTTTCCAAAAAAAGGTGTTTTAAAGTTTCTAATTTTATTAGCTAAGCTGGGTATTTCTTTTAATGAATCCTTAAGAGCAATAAGTTCTTTAGCATTCACCGCTGAAGCACTAAGTCTTGTGCTAATTCTTTCCAAATCAAATATTTTTTCCAACAAAGAAGCAATATCATAAAAAATTGATTTATTTGCAATTAATTCTTCTACACAGGAAAGTCTGGAATTTATAAAATCAATATTTAAAAGAGGTTGTTCAATCCATGATCTAAGTCTTCTTTTCCCCATTTGAGTTTTCGTATAATCAATAGCCCAAAAGAGTGATCCTTCATAAGATTTATCTTTTGCAGACTCCGTAAGCTCTAAATTCTTCCTAGTGATTTTATCAAGATTTAAATATGATCCAATGAAATAAGGTGTAATTCTTTCAAAACAAGGCTTTTCTATCAATTGTGTTTTATCCAGATAAGCCAGAAGTGAACCAGCAGCAATAAGCCCAAGGTTTAGATCTTTAGAATTTACTCCTTCAGGAACTAAACTTTCAAGTGATTTAATTTTCAACTCATCTTTTATTCTATTTGTAGCATAGGTATCAGAATAAAATTCAAGATCTAAGCCTGTACAAAACCAGTTTTCTTTAATAGAAGTATCAATATTTAAAATCTTTTCTTTTACAATATAGTTTTCTTTTTTCTCAAAAGTAAATGGCACTAATAGTTCTGAAGGGTTCACTCTGCTCAATTCAGACAAAAGATCATCATAATTTAATTCTGTACAATAAAATTCCCCACACGAAACATCTGCATAAGAAAAACCATATTTTTCTTTTTTCTTATCCTTAAAGACTGATGCCAGATAATTATTTTTAGTTTTAGGCAACCAATCTGTTTCTAAAATTGTCCCTGGGGTTAAAAGTTTACTTACTTCTCTTTTTACTAACCCTTTAGCTAAAGCAGGATCTTCCATTTGCTCACAAATAGCGACCTTAAATCCTTTATCTAAGAGCCTTGAAACATAATTTGTAATTGATTTAGCTGGAACTCCAGCCATAGGGATTTTTCCACCAGGATAACTGGACTCTGCTTTTCCTGTTAAAGTCAATTCAAGCTCTTTGGATATTATCTTTGCATCCTCAAAGAAAGTTTCATAAAAATCACCAACTCTAAAGAAAAGCAATACATCTAAATCATATTTATATTTAGTCTCTAGGAATTGCCTCATTAGTGGTGTAAAATTATCTAGGTTTTGAGGCCAACCTAATTCAGTAGAATTACTTTTATTAGTTACTTCAGGGCTCTCAGTTAAATTTATTGCTGTTGTCATTTATGAAAAAATCTATAATTATTAATTTAAACATTTTACCTTTTTTAATATGTATTATGTTCTTAACTGGCTGCTCTTCTCATCGTGAAGGTGGACATGGGCATGGACCGCTTGAAATTGGTGTAGAAACCTATTTAATAAAAGCTCAAAATAGCTCTAAAACAATTGATACCATTGGGGAGTTTATCAGCCCACAAAGTACTATTTTATCTACAGAAATAATGGGTACAGTTTCATACTTAGATATACCTGAGGGAAGAGAAGTAGAAAAAGGTCATATCATTGCAAAAATAGAAGATAGTGTATCCGTAGCAGAATTAAAAGCAGAAAAAGCAAAATTAGAAAACTCTAAAGAGAACTTTAAAAGAATGGAAGGCTTATACAAAGAAGGAGCCATATCCAGACAAGCATACGATGATTCTTTAGAAGATTATGAAACAGCTAAAGCTCAGACGGAAAGAGCAGAGTCCATTGAATTAAAAAATATTATCACTTCACCTTTTCAAGGAATATTGAGTTTAAAGAAAGTCAGCTTAGGTGCTTTTGTAGATCCTGGTGATGAAATAGTAAGAGTCACTCAGATAAGTCCTTTAAATCTTGTATTTTCCATCCCAGAAAAGTATCTTCAAGAATTGAAATTAAATCAAACAGTTAATTTCTACCCTTCATCAAGTGATAAAAAAGATAATGTAAAAAAAGCTAGAATTACTGCTATTGATCCGTATATAGATGCTGATACAAGAGCAATAAAAATACAAGCAGAAGTAAACAATTCAAGTCAAGATATTCTTCCAGGGGGTTTTGCAAAAGTAAAGTTAGAAGTAAAAAACAATGGAAACTCTATTTTAATCCCAGAAGAAGCAATAATAAATGAAGGATCAGGAAAGTCAGTCTATGTGGTCACCTCACAAAATAATGCTCTTCCTAAAAAAGTAACCTTAGGGAAATGGGAAGATGGACTTGTAGAAATTACTAATGGTCTTATGATAGGAGAAAAAGTTATTACATCCGGACACCAAAAAGTATTTCCTGGTGCAATGGTCATTTCCAGCGATTACGTACCTATAAAAAATACCTTTATAGAACATGGACACCCAGAATAAATGATTATTTCTGACCTATCAATTAAACGTCCAGTCTTAGCAACAGTAATAAATTTGTTAATTATAATTATTGGGGTTGCAGCATTAAGTAAATTAGCAGTAAGGGAATATCCAGATATTGAAACACCAGTCGTATCTATAACTACTACCTACCTAGGAGCAAGTCCTGAAACCATAGAAAATACAATAACTGAACCACTTGAACAAGCACTAAATGGTATTAGAGATATTAGATCCATTAGATCTATCAGTTCAAATGGTGTCAGCAGTATAAATGTAGAATTTCAAACATCTAGAGCGATAGATGATGCTGCAAATGACGTAAACAATGTCATTCAAAGTGCTTTAGGTAAAATCCCTCAATCAGCAGACAAACCTATAATAGCTAAATCTACAGCAAACTCCCAAGCATTAATGTGGATAGTACTAGTAGATAAAAAAAAGAAATACACTCCTGAACTTTTATCTGACATTGCTGACAGGCAGGTAAAAACTCCACTTCAAATTCTTCCTGGTGTAGGGAGCATTTTAATTGGTGGGCAAAGAAAATATGCCATGAGGATTTGGCTCGATCCAAAAAAAATGTCAGCAAAAAATGTCTCTCCTGATGAAATAAGAAAAACTATTCTAGACAATAACCTTCAACTCCCAGCAGGTCAAATTAAAGGTCAAACAAGACAATTTAACGTTCTTGCTGATGGGCAAATTTCTAATCCTAAAATATTTGAAAGTTTGATTATTAAAGAAGAAAATGGAAACATTGTCAGAATAAAAGATATAGGTAGTGTGGAGCTCGGCTCTACAAATTACGACACAATTATTAGATTTAATGGTGAGTCTGTAGTAGCTGTAGGTGTCATAAAACAGTCAAAAGCAAATGAATTAAAAGTGGCTGAAGAGGTAAAGAAATCACTCCCTTCAATCCGTAATTCTATACCAAAAGACATTGATCTTGTTATTGCTGTTGATAACTCTAGATTTGTTAAAGCATCTCTTCGCGAAGTAACTAACTCTTTGGCTTTTGCTTTTATGCTAGTAATTCTTGTTACATTAATATTCTTAAAATCTAAAACAGCCACTCTCATTGCTTCACTATCTATTCCTGTTTCAATCATTGGAACCTTTGCAGCAATGTACGCCCTAGATTTCTCCGCAAATGTTTTAACTTTACTTGGATTAGTTCTAGCTATTGGGCTTGTTGTAGATGATGCCATAGTAGTTCTGGAAAATATTTTCAGAAGGCAAGAAATGGGAGAAGATAAATTAAAAGCTGCATTTAATGGTAGTAAAGAAATAGCATTTCCTGTAATAGCAACAACTGTTTCACTCGTGGCAGTTTTTATACCACTTTCTACCCTTACTGGTGCAGTAGGAAGACAGTTTAAAGAATTTGCTCTTACTGTAGCAGCTTCAGTAGCAATTTCTGGAATTGTAGCACTTACATTAATCCCTGCTCTTTGCTCTAAATTTCTTCAGTTTAAAAAAGAAAAAAATCATAAAGTAAACATTACTGACAAAGCAATAAACTGGCTTAACATTGGATATCAAAAGAACTTAAGATGGGCAATAAAAAACAAAACTGTTATTTCAATCTTTCTTATTATAAATATTATTGCAAGTGGAGTACTAGTTTACACTTTCCCAAAAACTTCTACACCAATTGAAGACAGAGGATTAATTGTAACCATAGTAAAAGCCCCACAAGGATCCACCAATGCCTATACAAACAGAACACAAATAGAAGTTGAAAAAGAAATAACAATGATTAAAGAAGTAGAAGTTTATTTTTCAGCTATTGGACTAGCTGCAGGTGGACCAGCAAATCCCAGCAATGGACTTGTCTTTTCTAGACTTATAGATTGGGATAAAAGAAAAGTAAAGCAACAAGATTTAGTTAATCAACTTTTTCCTAAGTTTATGCGATTGCCAGGAGCATTTGTATTCCCAATAAATCCACCATCACTAGGTGGAAGTGCCCTTACAAAAGACATAGAAGTTGTAATAAAAAGTAGTGCAGATATAGAAGAAGTTGAGCAAATCACAAATTCCGTTATATCAAAAATTAAACAACTTCCTGGATTAATAAATGTAGATAGCGATTTGTTAATAAGCAATCCTCAATTAAATATAGTTTTCAACAGAGAAAAAGCCAGCGACTTAGGAATATCTGTAGCAGATATTTCAATGAGTCTCCAGGTCTTACTTTCAGAGGGAAAAACAAATGACTTTATTTTAAGAAGTAAACAATATGACGTAATCACAGGACTATACCCTAAATATAAAAGCATTCCAGACAACATAAAAGAAATTTATTTGAGATCTAAAAATGGTGCTCTAGTTTCACTTGATAGCCTAATAGATATTAAACCTGTAGTTGCCCCTTCTCAAATTAACCATTATGATTTACAAAGATCTGTAACCATAACAGCTAGCTTATTACCTGGATTTACACTTGGTCCTGCTCTGGAAAAAGTAACAAAAATTGTAAAAGATGAGTTAAAAGAAGGATTTTCATATACTTATTCTGGAGTCTCAAGAGAGTTTACGGAAACCTCTGCTTCTTTATTATTGACATTTATTTTATCTATTATTTTTATTTATTTAGTCCTAGCTGGATTGTTTGAAAGTTTTATACATCCACTTACTATTCTTTTAAGCGTGCCATTGGCATTACTTGGTGCATTGTTAACCCTTCTTGCTTGCAATCAAACATTAAATCTTTACAGTGCAATTGGAATTATTTTACTTGTTGGATTAGTAACAAAAAATGCAATATTAATTGTAGAAATGGCAAATCAATCCAGAGCCAATGGTGATGAGTTAACAAATGCAGTTTTACACGCATCTGAAGTTAGGTTTAGACCAATCATAATGACTAGCTTAGCAATGATTTTAGGAAGTCTTCCACTTGCATTAGCACATGGAGCAGGTGCAGAAAGTAGAATTGCAATGGGAACAGCCATCGTAGGTGGATTAGCATTCTCTACTATTTTTACTTTATTCGTTATTCCTGTTGTTTATATTTTTATAGTTAAGAGTGCGGAGAAATTAGGGCATCCACAGAAATAATGCCAAGCGAATGAACTAGTTCAGCCTGAGCAGTATTGTAATCTATAATTGCATTTGCACTTGCAGCAAGAGCTGATGAATATTGTTTTTGAGCATTTAAAAGTTCAGTGTTTAAACCTACACCATTTTCTAACCTTAGCTTAGCTAATCTTAAAGCTTCAGTAGCTGCAATTAAACGCTTTTTAGAAACATCTATAAGTTTTTCTGTTGTTTGAACTTTTAAGTATGAAGATCTAACTTCTTGCTCTATTTTTTGATTTGAAATTTCAATGTTATTCTTTGCTAGCATTGCCTGATATCTAGCCTGATTAATTTGTGAAACAGTAGAAGTACCTAAACCTTTTCCAAAATCCCAGTCTACTTGAACACCAATAAATTTACTTGCCATAAGCGAATCATTCGTTGCCACTAGATATGGCTTGCCGCTATTTGGAATAACATCAGAAACATTTCTATTCAAGACCCTACTAGTCATTGAAACTACAGGATTTCCATTTCCATCTAAAGCAATTGCATCTGGTATAACTTCTGCAATTTTAGTTCTGTTAAAAAAGACTCTTCCATTTCCACCATATTGACCATAAAAGTTTGCATTTGGTAAGAATCCCGAATATGCAACTCCAATATAGTTTTTTTGAGCATTATAATCTAATCGTGCTTTTTTTAATTCTGATCTATTCTCTTTTGCTAAAGTGATAATTTCCAGGATTGGTCTATCTGTATCAAATATTTTTCTTGGTTTTAAATCTTTCAAATCAGGATTTATGTGAGTACCCTGTTCTAAATTTAAAAGTCTTGCAAGGTTAATTGATGCATCTCTAGATTTTGCCTGTTGATTTATAAATGCTTGCTCTTGCTCTGCATATTGTGCTTCTGACTGTAATACATCAAACTTTGTACCAACTCCTTGTTTTTGTAATTTTTGATTTAAGTCTAAAACAGACTTAGCTTCATTCAAAGATATAGTAACTACTTCTGCTTGGGCTTGTTCTTTTAAAAGCTGATAATAAGTATCGGTTACTTGAAGTAAAACATCTTTCATATTAATAGAAAGATTTTCTTTTGATGATTTATAGAGTTTATTGGCTGCAAGTGTATTAAAAAAACCCATTCCACCTTCTAAAAATCTATAGTCAAATCTTAAAAAAGCACTTACACTGCTAGTTAAGGTCATAATAGGAAAAACGCCACCAATTAAAAAAGTACCATCAAGTCTTTGACCTGAAAGACCACCTTTTACATCTGGCAAGTAATTACTATAATTTTCATAGAGTTTCCATTTATAAAGATCAGTGTTGATTCTTGCAGAAGTAATATCAAGGTTTTGTAATAGAGCTATTGAAAGAGCCTTCTCTAGATCTATATCTAGCGGTTCATCAATTCTTGCTTCAAGTTTTATCTTAGGCTTATCAAGTAAAATTGTATTTTCAATCTCATTCTCATTTGCAAAAGAAAATAAGTTCAAAGTAGTACTTTGTAAAAGAAGAAATACTAATAAATAAATGAAACCTTGTTTCTTTACTTGCATCTATAGATTTGACGAGTTTCAAATGACTAAGTTCAAAGTTTGATTAACTAGACAGAACATATCCAAACATGTATAAACCTTTAAAGAACATATTAAAAGCCTGGCCAATAATAGCAGTAGCGTTCGTGGCATGGGCAGCTGAAGATATCTGGCTAAAAAGCTCTCCAAGTAGAGTTACTCTTTCAAACATTTTAGAAGCTAAAGATGTAAAAATCAGCTCTAAAGTAAGTGGGCGAATATCCACAATCCTCATAAAAGAAGGGGATATTGTAAAAAAGGGACAAAAGTTACTAATTTTAGATGGGGAAGAAATTAAAGCACAATATGATCAAAGTGTTGCAAATTCAATAAAAGCTGAAATGGAATTAAAAGATCTAATCATGGGAGCCAGAGTCCAAGAGATTATTCAGGCAGAGTCAGAAAAAGAAAAAGCTCAAGAACTTCTAAATCAGTCAAAAGCAAAATATAAGAACTCTTTACTTGACTATAATAGAATTTCAGAGCTTTATCATGAGGGTGCTGTGTCAAAACAAACCTTTGACAAGGCTGAAATGCAAAAAAACTTTGACGAGAATGAAGTCTTTAGTAGAGAAAAAAACCTTATAAACTCAATTGAAAATGAAAGTCTTGTAAAAGAAGGTCCGCGAAAAGACCATGTAAAAGCATCACAAGCAAATGTATCATTCTCTAAAGCAAAAACTAAAGAGTTTAAAAATTATGTTGATGAATTAACTGTCATCTCACCTCTAGATGGTGAGGTTAGCAGTTTTGATTTAAAAGAAGGAGAAGTAATAAAAGCCAATCAAATACTAGCTACCGTTACAGACTTAAGTGATGTTTTTGTAAGAGTTTACGTTTCAAGCTTACAGCTTGGAAAAATTAAAATCAGAGAAAAAGTAAAAATAAAAGCAGATGCCTTTCCAATTGATATTTTTGATGGTGTTATTAGTTACATAGGTGCACAAGCAGAATTTACTCCTAGAAATATCCAGACGCAGGAAGAAAGAACAAAACTTGTTTATCCAGTAAAAGTACAAATCGAGAATAAAGATAATAAATTAAGAGACGGTATGTATATTACGGTAGAACTGTAACATGAATGAAATAATAATAAAAACTGAAAATCTTACTAAAAAGTTTAAAGAAGTAACCGTAGTAAATAATTTAAATATTGAAATTAAAAAGGGAGAGATTTTTGGGTTTCTAGGTCCAAATGGATCAGGGAAATCGACTACTATTAAAATGTTGTGTGGACTAATTGCCCCAACCTCAGGAAATGCATGGATACATGACTTAAGCATAATCAATGATGGCGAAGAAATTAGAAAAGAAATAGGATACATGTCACAAAGATTTAGCCTTTATGATGATTTAACTGCAAAGCAAAATCTTATTTTCTATAGCAAACTTTATAAAGTAAATGAAGACATTCTAGAATCTAAATTAAACCAGATTATGGACCTTACACAACTTACTAAAGAACAAAATAAACAAGCATCAAAACTTTCCGGAGGGTATAAACAAAGACTATCTTTTGCCTGTGCACTAATTCATGATCCCAAAATTATTTTTCTAGATGAGCCCACAGCAGGTATTGACCCAGTAGCCAGAAAAGAAATATGGGATTTATTCATAGAGCTTGCAAATAAAGGACTAACACTTTTTGTCACCACTCACTACATGGATGAAGCAGAAAGATGTACAAAATTAGGCTACATCTTTGATGGAAAGTTAATTGCTTATGGTTTAAAGTCAGATTTAGCATCATCTAAAGAAAACTTAGAGGGTTTATTTGTACGCCTAACAAAAGAGCAAACAAATTTACTAGCACATAATGTTTAATAAAATAATAGATAATTTGAAAAACAACTCTTTCTTTTGGGGAATGAAAGCAATTGTATATAAAGAGTTCATCCACATATTAAATGATAGATTCACTCTTTCCCTCACCCTTTTAATCCCTGCAGTTCAGCTAATTATTTACGGCTATGCCATAGACATGGATGTTAAAAATATTAAGACAGCAGTATTAGATTTTGATAAAACAAATACTTCAAGAGTAGTTATAGAAAAATTACAGGCATCTAAATACTTCAAGGTAAATTATTATCCTGAAAGTGAAGAAGAGTTACTAAGTAGTGTAGTAAGCGGAAAAGTTAAAACAGGTTTTATTATACCTAAACATTTTCAGGCAAATATTTTAAACAGCAGACCTACTCAAGTTCAGCTATTAGTAGATGGTTCGGAATCTTCAGTAGCACAACAAGCATCTAACACAGCGAGTCTAATTCTTCTTAATTTCAACTCCATGATACTAACGGAAACAATTGGATTTAATCCTAATTTAATTGAAACCAGATCAAGAGTTCTTTTTAACCCTGATTTAAAAAGTGCAAACTTTATGATTCCAGGACTCTTAGGTGTACTTATGCAAATCATCACTGCATTTATTACAGCACTGGCTATAGTTAAGGAAAAAGAAAAAGGCACATTAGAACAATTAATGGTATCTCCTGTAGGTCAGGGAGGATTACTTATTGGGAAACTAATTCCTTATGGACTAATTGGATTTTTTCAATATTTATTAATAACGTTCGTAATGGTATTTTTATTTAAGGTTCCTATCCATGGAAGCTATTTTCTATTAACAATACTCTCTACATTTTTCTTATTTACCAGTTTATCTATTGGTCTTTTCATCTCTACAAAATCAGCAAATCTTGCTCAAACGACACAGTTATTACAACTAGTAATTATTCCATCTATTTTACTAAGCGGATTTATTTTCCCCAGAGATAATATGCCACCTATTATGAGTTTTATAGGATATTTTATTCCTTTAACTTATTTCCTAGATATTTTAAGAGGCATTATTATTCGTGGTGCAGGATTTAATGATGTAATTCATGATGTTATTCCTCTATTACTATATGGAATAGTTATCATGTACTTTGCTATCAGACAATTCAAGAAACAAATTGCTTAATGTAAGGGCAGGGTCACCCAGCCCCTACATCGCTTCTATCTTCAATTTCTCAAATAATTTTTTATCAGCATTGAAAGATGGATTATCAGTAGTTAGTAATTTTTCTCCAGTAAAAATACTGTTTGCACCACCCATAAAACAAAGAGTCTGAAGTTCATCTGTCATTTGTAATCTGCCTGCAGATAACCTAACTCTAGCCTTTGGCATAAGAATCCTAGCAGTAGCTATACTTCTAACCATATCAAATGGGTCAATTTCTTCATTACCAAAAAGAGGAGTACCCTCTACTTTAACTAAAACATTTATAGGAACTGATTCTGGCTGAGGATCCAGATTAGCAAGTGTCCTAAATAATTCAATTCTATCTTCAACAGATTCACCCAAACCAAGAATTCCACCTGAACAAACCTGAATACCAGCATCAGCAACATACTGGATGGTTTCTAATCTATCCTTGTAAGTTCTTGTAGTAATCACTTCTTTATAAAATTCTTCTGATGTATCTAAATTATGATTATAAGCAGTAAGCCCTGCATCTTTTAATTTATTTGCCTGTTCCTGAGTAAGCATACCCAATGTACAACAAGCTTCCATTCCAAGATTTTTAACTTCTTTAACCAATTCAAGAATGTGATTAAACTCTTCATTTTCAGGAGCATTTCTCCATGCAGCTCCCATACAAAATCTTGTAGAACCATTTTCTTTAGCAAGTGTAGCTTCTTTAATGACATCTTCTTTAGGCATTAATTTATATTTTTCAATTTCAGTATTATACCTAGAACTTTGTGGGCAATACTTACAATCTTCAGGACAATTTCCACTCTTTATATTTCCAAGGGTACAAAGCTGCACTTTATTTAATGGCTGATACTCTCTATGAACAGTCTGAGCTTTATAGACTAAATCAAGCAAAGGAAGATTATAGATTTCAGAAACAAACTCTTTTGTGAATTTCTTATTTTTTATATTTTCATCTAATATTGTTTTTTGCATTAAAGACCTCATTTAAATTTTCTACACTTATAAAATCAACACCAAACTCTTGCTTAAAAGCATTTCTTAAATCAACACTAGAAACATCATAAGAGATATCTTTACCAGATAGCTGTCTTATTTTATCTAATTTAATTGAACCATGCTGTAAGATATATTGATTTTTATCATTTTTATTAGATATTCTTTTTACTCTCTGAGCACTACCTATGACTTTAATGTCATTTACTACAATGTCAGCCTCTGTTTTTGACTCAAAGCAGTCAAATGAATCTCTGTATTTATCTTTTTCACCTTGTTTTTTATATCCAACTCTTGCATCCAACCCATAGTTATTTAAAAATCTAATAAAGACTTTTCCTAATTCAAAATATATTTGCTTTGGTCCAAGAGAAGATTTAAGAATAATAGAATAAGTAAGTTCATTTTCTTTTACATCATGAAAGACTGCTTGCCCACCAGTAATTCTTTTTACAATAGGAAAATTAGAAGGTCCATCTTCACTCTTCTGGTTAAATCCTATAGATAAGGTAGGTTCGTTCCATGAATAAAATCTTAAAACCGGTAAATCAATTTCATCATTAGTAAATTTTTCAAATAGATCATTATCAAAGTCCATATTAAAAGACCCTGAATTCAAGCCTGTATCAATAAAATACAATTTATCAAAAGCAAGCATATTCTATTTTCTTTTAAAAGAAAAACCCTTTTTTTCTAACTTTTCTAATTCTTTTTTACTAAGTTCGGCGACCTTAGTATCAGGAGCTAGCTCCACAACTTTCTCAAATGCTTTTCTTGCTTCTTCTTTATCTTCTTTAGTATCTAAGATTAAACTTAAAACACCAATATGATAGTAAGGCTCAGGCAAGTCAGACTTTAAAGATACAAATTTTACAAAGCTTTCCTTTGCCAGTTTAATTTCTTTCTTTTTTTCATCTACTAAGCCAATATTATAATAAGCCTGATAAAAATCAGGATCTAACTTTACTACATTTAAAAATTGTTTTTTAGCATCATCATAGTATCCAGTTTGATAATAAGCAGTCCCCAAAGTATTAGTTACAACTAAAACTGTATTCTTATCAACCGTTCCACTAGGAAGTTTTTGCATTTCTTTAACAAGTTCTAAAAGAAGCTTTATAGCCTCATTATAATTATTTTTATCTATATAAGCTTTAGCCATATTAAAACGAGCCAAATAGAAATTAGGATTTTTTGAAATCGCTTCATTATAGAGAGAGATTGCTGAATCTAAATGACCAGCAGACTGCTCCTCCACAGCTTTATTATAAATTTCCTGCGAACTTCTATCCAAAACATCTTTTTTCTCTTCTGGTTTCAAGAGTGAAATTCTAACAACATTATCCTTTGTAGAAATAATTTTTGGGGAAAGGCTAACTTCAGGATTTAAATATAAAACAATTTCAGTTTTATTTGGCTCAGAATCACCCAGAAGCTTAACTTCAACATTATTAATAAAATTAAGTCCTAGAAGTATTTTCCCCTTAACATTTTCATCATATATAAAGTCACGATGATAAACAGTATTTGGAATTTCAATTAATAATCTAGGAGGATTATGAGCTTGATTAAATTTTAATTGTGGGTATTTTTTAGCTACCTCAATTAACAAGATTTCATCTTCAGCTCTAATTCCTAATATTTCAGAAGACACAATCTGATCCTGTGCATAAGCAACATTGTAAAAAAAACAGAATATCAAAAACATATAAATGGATTTTTTCAATTTAAGAAGCATTAGACTAACTCTCCAAGCTTTGCATCAAGTTTTTTCAATTCCACACCCATATTAATCTCAGATGTAGGTTTTGATAGAATAAATTTTTTATTCAATATATCATTTTTTAGCTCATTGCATGACTCTATAGAGTAAGCCATACTAGTAAGCGGCGCTGTTAATGTAGGTTTATTATTAATGGATACTGTACTTGTCCTAAGCTCAGCATAGGTACATTGACCAAAAGTTGGTTTTGTTCTTCTAGGGATAGAAAAGTCCACAATCGTTGTGTGGATTTTATCATCAGTTATTGAAAGGCACTCTGCAATTTCTTTATTTAAAACTGGAATAGCAATAGCAACGCTAATAAATAGAACAGGTCCAAATGACTGGATATGACCTGGCTTCACCCACTTAGGATTCATTGAAGAGATATCTACAATGCTAGACAATGTAATAGAAGGACCAACAGGGATACCATATTCATTTCTTTTTTGATTAGGGTTATGAGAACTTCCATGTCCTACAATAACTCCCCTAGAACCAGCTATCCATACACTTGTACCAACACCGATTGTTTTACAAAATGGATCATTAATTAATGGATTCAAGAAGGTTGAAGAGTTAAAAGTTGAATTTTCTAATTTACCTATTAAAGTGCCCATATGTGAATTAATGTCATTATCACTGGAATTACAAGCCACGATATTGTTTTGATTTAGCGATTGATTTAAAAGTAATCTACTTTGATTAACATCTTTTAAATTAAACCAAGTCTCAAATTCTCTATTTGGAAAAACTCCTGAATGTTTTCCCACAGCTTTCAAATGTAGATTCTTGCCCAAAAGAAGGTCTTCCAAAATATTTGCACCACTATAATTTATGTCATCCTTAGAGGAAGAGACACATGATATGGCTATATCAGTAGGACCAGTAGGGTAAGCAGGAACACCATTAACTGAAACTTCCTGAAAATAAATCATTGGATCTGTTTGACCAAAACTCAAGTAGAGAAGCGCATTTGTATGCATTTCAAAACTAGCACAGGTAACGACATCAATATCAGATGAAAAAGAGTTAATTCCCTTTTCTTTAATATAGTTTTTTGCTTCCAGTGCTGTTAGAACTTTTATCTTAGAATTTTTGATTTTTTCATTAATTTCTTCAAATGTGCGCATAAATTACTTATATTTTATCAATTACGTTAAAATTATTATATGTTATTAGACAAAAAATCAAAAATAGCTGTACTTTGTGGGGGGATTTCCAATGAAAGAGAAATCTCACTTAGATCTGGTAAGAATTGTTTTTCTGCCCTTAAAAGAAAAAATTATGAAAATACTGAATTAATTGATATTAAATCTCTTGAAGACTTGCTTTCACTTAAAACAAAAAACATAGAAGCAGTATTACTTGCAACACATGGTAAATATGGCGAAGATGGAGCCATACAGGGGGCTCTTGAATGGTTACAGATCCCTTATACAGGCTCATCAGTTTTAGCTAGCGCTCTTTCAATGGATAAATGGATTACAAAACAAATAGCGACCAGCATTGGTTTATCCTGTGCAAAATCATACTTACTAACAAAAAACAATAAAAAGAATCTTGATATAAGTAAAATATGGAAAGAACTATCTGAGAAAAATGGGGCTATTTTCTTCAAACCAAACAGTGATGGCTCTAGCGTAAACACTTTTAAAATAAAGTCTTCTGAAGAGTTGTCGAAAAAAATAAATGAAACTGATTTAAATAATACTGATTATATTATTGAAGAATACATCAAAGGTCGGGAATTTACCTCCAGCATAATTGATATAAATGAAACACTTAAAGTTCTACCAATTTTAGAACTTAAGCCAAAAAATGAATTTTATGACTATGAAGCAAAATACACAAAAGGGATGACAGAGTTTATTCTTCCAGCAAACTTAAATGAAAGTACCAGAAAAAGAATTGAAGAAGATTCATTAAAGATATTCACAGGGATAGGTTGTTCTTCATGTAGCAGAGTAGATTTTATCCTTTCAGAGGATGAAACTCCTTATATGTTAGAAGTAAACACATTGCCAGGGATGACTGATACTAGCGATTTACCAGCTCAGGCAAAAAACATTGGAATTGAATATGATGATTTAGTTGAAATCATTTTGAGGAGTGCAAGGCTGCACAAATAATTAAACAAATTGCCTTGCAGGGTTTCTAAACTTAGTAATGTTGGGTTGGAAGAGTAAGGTTACTTTCCCAGTCGGGCCGTTACGCTGTTTAGCAATAAGCAATTCAGCTTCACCTTTATTCTGAGTCTCTGGATTATAGTATTCATCCCTATAAATAAACATAACGATATCTGCATCTTGCTCAATAGAACCACTTTCACGTAAATCAGAAAGCATTGGTCTTTTATTTTGCCTAGCTTCAACTGCACGAGAAAGCTGACTTAATGCAATGACTGGCACATCAAGCTCTCTAGCAAAACCTTTTAATCCTCTAGAAATATCAGCAATTTCCTGGACTCTGTTATCTGGGCGGCTTCCTTCCATGAGTTGTAAGTAATCTATAATCACTAAGCCTAATTCACCCTGCTCAGCTTTAAGCCTTCTTGCTTTTGCTTTCATTTCCATTACACCCATAACAGGAGTGTCATCAATAAATATTTTTGCATCACCAAGATCACCAAAAGCCTCACCAAGCCTTGTCCAATCTTCCTGTTGGAGCTGTCCAAACCTTACTTTATTTGCATCTACACTGGCTCTACTACAGACCATTCTTTGAACAACTTGTTCTTTGGACATTTCTAAACTAAAAAGTGCAACTACTTTTTTCTGACCAATGCCAACATTCTCAGCAATATTCAAACAAAGGGCTGTTTTCCCCATACTTGGTCTTGCAGCTATAACTATTAAATCTGACTTTTGAAGGCCAGACGTCATAGCATTTAAGTCATAATATCCCGTATCAATGCCAAGCAATGAACCTTTATTTTGTTCTCTTTGTTCTAATCTTTCCCAGGTATCATTTACGAGCTCACTAATGACAGTGAGGTTTTGATTAGTTCTATTTTGAGACAAGTTAAAAATAAGTTGTTCTGATTTTTCAAGAGCAGATGAAGCCTCATTTTCTTCATAACCTATTTTAGATATTTGATTTCCCGCAAAAATAACTTCTCTTAGAATAGATTTTTCTTTAACAATTTCTGCATATCTTTCAGCATTTATAGCTAGGGGTGCATGTGAAAGTAAAAGACCAATATAATATCTACCCCCAACTTCATCTAACTTTCCAGAACTTTGCAAATACTCAGATACTGTTAATGGATCGATTGCCTCACTTCTCTCATAAAGTTTTAAAATAGCATCATAAATAATCTTATGTGCTGGTCTATAAAATGAACTGGAATTTTTAAGAACCTCTATAACCTTATTCAAACATTCACTTTGTGCGAGCACTGCACCAATTACTGCTTGTTCAGCTTCTTGAGATTGAGGTAAAAGCAAATAATTATCTTCATTACCTGTATTCAAAGGTAAGGTCTTATTGCCAGCTCTTAAAGTAAAATCATTTTCCATAGTTTATATATTCTAATCGAATCAGGTTATGCATTCAACTTACCGATACAGGTTAGTAAAACCTATTAAAACTATAAAAATAGTAAGACTCTGTGTTAAAAGCCTAATTTGAGCTATTATAAAGAATAGAAAATAGAGGATAGAGGACAGAAAACAGAGCTTAGAATTATAGACTCCAACCTCAGTCCTCTATCCTCAGCTCTCTACTTCTTTATGGAAATAATTGACGAAGCAAAAAATATTGTATTAATTGGGCTTATGGGCTCAGGAAAATCTGCTGTTGGAAGAACAATTGCAAAAAAGCTTTGCAGAAGGTTTATTGATTCAGACCATTATATAGAAAGAAAAGCTGGCAAATCAATACCAGAGATTTTCTCTCAGGATGGAGAAGAAAAATTTAGAGCCTTTGAAAAAGAAATAATAAAAAAAATCTCCCAGTACGTAGGTATCGTAATTGCTACGGGCGGTGGAGCGATAAAAGACCCTGAGAATTTTAAATGTTTAAATGAGTCTGGCTGGATAGTAGCTTTATATGCTTCTCCTGAAGTACTTTATAAAAGAATTGCAGGAAAAAGAGCAAGACCGCTTCTAACAAATCATGACGACCCAGTAAAAGCACTAGAAGAAATCTCAAATGAAAGAAAAAGCATGTATGCCCAGGCACATTTTCAGGTTGATACAGAAAATAAAGAAATAAATGAAATCGCTGATGAAGTAATTAGTTTATTGAACGCAAATAAAGAAATTCATTTTAGAATGAGTTAAAAATGTCTTTAAAAAAAATAAAAATTAATTTAAAAGATAAAAGTTGTGATATTTTCATTCAAGGAAATATTCAAACACAAATTGGTAGGCACTTAAAAGAAAAAAAGATTGGGAAGAAAATTCTCATAGTTACTCAAAATAGAATTCCTGTTAGATTTGTAGAAACGGTAAAACAAAGCTTGCTAAAAAGTGGATTTAAAGTTTTCACTCTAACTCTCCCTTCAGGAGAACAGTATAAGAATCTTGACTCGCTTCTTAAAATTGTCAATTTTGCTGTTAAAAATAAATTTGAAAGAAAAGATTCTTTCATAGCTCTAGGTGGCGGAGTAGTTAGTGATTTAACTGGCTTTGCTGCATCCATTTATTACAGAGGTGTTAATTTTATTTGCATTCCTACCACACTATTAGGAATGGTAGATGCTTCTATCGGTGGAAAAACTGCCATAAACATTAAAGAAGGTAAAAACTTAGTCGGGACATTTTATCAACCAGAAGCAGTTTTCATTGATCCTACGTTTTTAAGTACACTTCCTGAAAAAGAATTTCTAATCGGCATGGCAGAAGTAATAAAATATGCACTTTTAGAAAAGACTTCAAAAACAAAATTTTCAAAAATACCCTTCTTTAAATACTTAAAACTAAACAGAGAAAAGATCTTAAGCTTAGACACAAAAGCTGTTACTAATATTATTTATTACTCAGCTTTAGCAAAAGCAAATATTGTCAGCAAAGATGAAAAAGAATCAAATTTAAGAGCAATATTAAATCTGGGGCATACCTTTGCACATGGAATTGAACAAGCTTATAACTATAAGGCATACACGCATGGAGAAGCCGTAAGTATAGGAACTTGTTTAGCCTCAAGACTAGCGGCAAAACATAAATTAATAAGCGAGAAAGAAGCTTGCTCTATTATTGATCTAATTTCAGAATATGGTCTACCAACCACTGTAAAAAAACCAATAAAATTAAACGCTATCTTAAACTCTATGCTATTAGATAAAAAAGTGGAAAATGGAAAACTTAAATTTATTTTGCCATATGGATCAATCGGTCAAGTAAAAATAGTTAATAATATTGGACTTAAAGAAGTAAGATCGTTATTAAAATAAAACGGAGGCAAGATTAAATAACCTCGCCTCCGCTCGTCATATTCAGAAAGCGGGGTTTGCAAACCTCGCTTTCACATTTTTTGAAGTTCTGGTTTCCATTCATCAATAATGGCACCTTCTACTGGACATGCTGCTAAACAAGCACCACAATCAATACAAGTATCACCATCAATAGCTGGATATTTTGTACCTTTAGTATTTGTTTTTCCTTCAACCCAGTGTATACAATCAACTGGACAAACTGGAATGCAATCTGATTTTCCTTCACATATATCACTTACAATTGTATAAGACATTATAATTCTCCCGTATCTTTTTTTATTTCAATTAAAAAATCCAACCTTAAAACTATAAACTAAAAGCTGCTTAGAAATTATTTATTGAAAATGATTCTTAGTTACTTGTTTTATTTCTCATCCAATTACAAATATATGTTTTTGATATACATGCTTTTTCAAGTGAATTACAGATAATTTGCTCAATTGAGATTAAGAAAGAGTAATGACTTTATTGATTTTTAAAGAAATACGATGCTTTGTAATAAAAAAAAGTTAAAAGATTAAAACAACATGAATAGACAGGGAATTTTAAGAATTTCATCTTATAAGTATATAGAGAGTTTTTAGTTCTTGTAAAAAAGGAGAAGTGATATGGCCAAACAAGTGGGGATAGATTTAGGTACAACAAATTCAGTAGTTGCTGTTATGGAAGGTGGTAAACCTACCGTAATTCCTAATGCTGAAGGAAATAGAACCACTCCATCTGTTGTTGCTTTTTTAAAAACAGGAGAAAGAGCTGTTGGTCAAATTGCAAAAAGACAAAGAGAACTCAACCCAGAAAAAACTGTTTCAAGTATTAAGCGCTTCATGGGTCATACTTTTGATGAAACAGAACATGAAAGAAGATACTCATCTTACAAGTCTAAAAAAGGTAAAAACGGTGAAGTAGTTGTAGAAGTCGATGGGAAAGATTACACCCCTCAAGAGATTTCTGCAATGATTTTAAGAAAATTAAAAGAAGATGCTGAAAAATATATTGGTGAAAAAGTAACGGCAGCAGTAATTACTGTACCTGCTTACTTTAATGACAGCCAAAGACAAGCTACAAAAGATGCCGGTGCAATAGCTGGTTTAGAAGTTTTAAGAATTATAAATGAACCGACTGCAGCGGCCCTTGCATATGGACTAGATAAAAAGAAAGATGAAACCATCTTAGTATTTGACCTTGGTGGTGGAACTTTTGACGTAAGTATACTAGAAGTTGGGGATGGGGTTTTTGAAGTCAAATCTACAAGTGGTGATAGCAGACTTGGTGGAGATGATTTTGACCAAAAAGTAGTTACCTGGATAGCAGAAGAATTTCAAAAGCTAGAAGGCATTGATCTTAGAAAAGATAAGCAAGCGCTACAAAGACTAACTGAAGCAGCAGAAAAAGCAAAGATTGAACTTTCAAGTTTAATGGAAAGTACAATTAGTCTTCCATTTATTACTGCTGACCAAAATGGACCAAAGCATTTAGAGATGAAGCTTTCAAGAGCAAAGTTTGAAGATTTAGTACATGATCTTTTTGAAAGAGTAAAAGGCCCTGTAAAAAGAGCTTTAGAAGATTCAAAGTTTACCACTGGTGATATTGATGAAGTTGTTTTAGTAGGTGGCTCCTCCAGAATCCCTGCAATTATAAAACTTGTCAAAGAGTTAACTGGTAAAGAACCAAATCAAGGAGTCAATCCTGATGAAGTAGTAGCAGTTGGAGCAGCAATTCAAGCTGGAGTTTTAGCAGGTGAAGTTAAAGATGTAGTACTTCTTGATGTAACACCACTCAGCTTAGGAATTGAAACATTAGGTGGTGTTTTCACTAAATTAATAGAAAGAAATACTACGATTCCTACAAGAAAGTCAGAAGTATTTAGTACAGCTGATGATAGTCAAACCAGAGTGGATATAAAAGTATTCCAGGGTGAAAGACCGATGGCAGTTGATAATAAGCTTCTAGGAGAATTTCACTTAGAAGGTATTCCACCAGCTCCAAGAGGAATTCCAAAAGTCGAAGTTACTTTTGATATTGATGCTAATGGTATTTTAAGCGTAGGAGCTAAAGACCAAACTACTAGTAAAGAACAAAAAATAACCATTACGGCTTCTACAAATCTTAGTAAAGATGAAATAGATAAGATGGTCAAACAAGCAGAATCTAATTCTCAAGATGATCAAAAAAGAAAAGAAGAAGTAGAAGAAAAAAATAAAGCAGACAGCTTGGTATATAGTGTTGAAAGGCAAATTTCAGAGTTAAAAGAAAATGCTCCTCAAACAGAAAAGGCCAGAGTTGAACAGCTTTTAAATGAGTTAAGGACAGCTCTAAAAGATAAGGGTGATATCAATAAAATAAAATCCTTAACTAAAGATCTTCAGGAAGCTGCATATACATTAGCTACAAAATCAGCTGAAGCTACTCAAGAAAAGCCACAGGAAGAAGAGCCAGTAGGAGCTACTAAAGCAACATCAAACGGATCAAGTTCTGATGATGATGTAATAGATGCTGAATTTAAACCATCTAATTAGTAAAAGTACATAACTTTGTTAGCTGGATCAAATGTACTACCTATACGTCTTTATAAGTACGGCACACAATTTAAAATTAAAATAAGCTAATAGTGTTAATAGCCAATATTAGTTTCATTTTAATCATTAAAATAAACTTATATTCCTAAGACCAATTTACATAGTATGGTCTAATTTACATATAGGATTTCATATTTAAGCTCTATATAAGTGTAAAGGGATTATAAATAGAATATTAAAATGTTTGATATACCTGCAATTATAGTACATCCCGCTAACTCAAGGCCTACCGATGGAGTTGGTGCAGGATCTAATGCAGGATCTATCCCAGCATCTTCTATTAGTGGAGCAGAGTATGTTGCTACTAGCAGTACATCAACTGGTGCAGGCATTGATATTGCAACTAGTCCAGGCATTGAGCATAGTACCGTTAACTGTGTTTCATGTGGAGAAGCAGCAGATCAAGGTAACCCTAACTTGGGTATTAACTATGCATCAATTAGAGCAAGCATCAGTGATTCAGAACTTGAGTTATCAGCAGAAAGAAGAACTTATTTAGAGAAAGTGTTAGCTTTTAATGATTCTGGGGTGTCACCTCATATAGACGAGCATACGGAAAAAGTTCTAACTGCACAAAAAAGACTATTTGATCAAATCTCTAGAAGAGTTACTAAGCCAAGCAGAGAAACTTCACTATACGCCTTAAGAGAACTATTAGTAAATGACAATGGAATCCCAGCAAGTGAAGAAAATGGAGGAAAACCAACAGGGAGATTTATAATTGCCAATTACCTTAATCTTAATATAGCCCATGATTCAAATACTCAACTAACAATTCTAAGAGAAGAAGTAAAACTTCAAATTGATCTAATACTTAAAGATCAAACTCCTGAATATATTTCAATGTTTGAGAAAGGAGTTGCGATTGGAGAAATTAATGTCAGTGAATTTAGATCTGGTGTAGAAAGTAGTTTTGACGAATTAAAACCAGAAGGAATTACTGACGATGAGTTTAGAAGACGTGAGATTGAATTAAGAGAAACAATCAGAACTACTATATCGGAATCAGTAGATAGAACTTCTAAAGGAGTAACACCAACCTCCATAGTGGGCAGCATTAATTATGCTGAGGTAGATCCTAATTCCTATGATGGTTTTGTTAAAGGAGTATCTTTACTTAGACAAAGGCTTGACGATTTAGCTGTTTTATTTTTATATCACTTGAGAGTTCCAGAGTCTATTGCAACTCGAGAAGTTAGCCTCCTTAATGATGACCCTAGATTTGGAATATTTTCAATGAATACAGATTTAACGCTTTCACAGACTCAACATACTATAAGAAGAAAAATAAACGCTGTGAGAAATGACATAGAAATAATTTACACTGATTATATAGAAGGAAATAGAAAATTATTTGACCCGAAAGATCCTGGATTTATTAAAAGCAATTCATTAATAGATCAAGAAAATGATTACGATAAAAGACCAGACGATGATAACCATTCGTATAGTCAAAGAGTAAGGGACATGCAAAAAATCAACAAAAAGCTTAGTCCTAAAACTGTATTTGGAGTTAACAATTTAAGAGATAAATTATATGGTAGTACTGAAATCATTGAATTTGGAATTTTCCCTACATTAGATCTCCTAAACTTTGCAGAGCTAGACAGAGAAGGAGACATTTCCATAGGACTGCTACTGAGAGAATTG